>JAMLHJ010000004.1 GCA_023957245.1 Chitinophagales bacterium | reverse complement strand
TAAAAGATAAAGTATGAAAAATAAAGGAAATCAAGCGACTCCTTTAAGACCTCAGGGAGAAAGAGTTCTGAATGATACAGTAGTTGAAATGGATATCAACAAGACTATTAATCAGATAAAACAAGAAAATGCATGGAAAGATAGCGACCACAATTCTATCACACTCTTCAAGTCTGACAAGATGAGAATAGTACTGATTGGTTTGCATGAAAATGCAGAATTAAAAACACACACAGCCAATGCTATTATCAGTGTTCAACTTATTGAAGGCGAGATAATTTTCACTGCTGAAAATGAAAGTATTACGCTACAGCCCAATCAACTAGTCGCTCTTCAACACAAAGTACCTCATAGTGTAAAAGCAAATAAAGAAAGCTTTTTTCTTTTAACATTAGCAATTTAGCCTACAGAATTATATCTCGTTATATACTGCAAAATTACAGCCCTTATTTTTCCTTCTCGCATATTCATAACCATTTTGCCACCATTGAGTCATTAATTTGGCATCAAAAACTAAAGCATTATTGGTCAATATGGTAGGTGTATAATAAAAATTCAGGGTGGCATGGTTATAAATTGTTACCAGCTTTCCGATATGAATATTTTGCTTTTCAATTCTATTTGACATAAAAGTGAAAATATTTGTCATCAAAGAAAAAGCATTTTTAGAACGCTGATGATTGCCGATAGAAACTTCGGTTTGCAAAACAATCACATCTATCTCTGTTGCACCCCGACTTATAGCTTCTTCAATAGGCACCATACTTCCAAAACCACCATCAGCATATTCACATCCATTCTTTTCAACTAAACTCATGAATGGGGCAAAATTGGCAGATATCCATACCCATTCACAAAATTCATAATAATCAAAATCCTTTATCGACTTATACTCTACCCTATTTAGAGATAGATTTGAGACAGTCACAACAACATCTTTATGGGATTTTTTTAAGTCTTCAAAATCTGAAACAGTTAATGATTTCATTATTAATTGCTTGAGATTATAGCTCTCACCAAATGTTTTCTTTCCTTTCAGAAAACTCTTTACAACATTGATATGATTTATTTCAATCACCTTATTGCCATGTCTATCCGTTTTAATAACAAAAGGACAACTGCTAAAAATACTACTTTGATTAACTGAAGTAAATACTTGTTTTATTTCTTCAACTTTATTCAAAGCTAAATGAGATATCAAAAGGCTACCTGTAGAAGTGCCAATAAAGATATCATATTGATATTTCATCTCATCAATCAGATATTGAGCTACACCTCCTGCAAAAGCTCCTTTACTTCCTCCTCCAGAAATCACTAATGCCCTCATACAACCATCAACTACTTCTTCAATTATTCAATTTACAACTTCCAAGCTATTATTTTAACATTGAAACATATAAAAGTTAAAATGAAAAATTGAACAATGAAAAAAATTAACACAAAATAATATTCCAGCTTAAAAATGCACATGTGAATAAACACTAGGCTATTCAGCTTCCAAAAAAGACAATTTTATCTAAAATACTAAAACATTTTTATTAAATTAGACGTTCAACAACTTATACAGCATTAATCTATTGATGCCTTCAGTTATAGCTGTCATTTTTAAAATTAAAACATCTTTATTATGAGTTTCACCCATTCCAAAGCATTAAAGACAATAAATATTCAAGGTAAAACTTACAATTATTGTTCTTTAAAAGACTTTTCGGAAGAAAAAGTATCAAAGCTTCCATTTAGTATCCGTATTCTCCTTGAAAATGCACTGCGAAATTTTGATGGATTTAGCATCACTGAGGAACATGTCAACACTTTACTACATTGGAGTCCCAATCCAGTTGACAAAGATATACCATTTAAACCCGCACGTATCCTTATGCAAGACTTTACTGGAGTACCAGCTGTCGTGGATATGGCATCTTTAAGAGCGGAGTATGTCAGACATGGTAAAGATGGAAAGAAGATCAACCCTGCTATTCCAGTTGACTTGGTTATTGACCACTCTGTACAAGTTGATTATTACGGGACAGATTATTCTTACGGAAAAAATGTTGAGCTAGAATTTGAAAGAAATAAGGAAAGATACGAACTATTGAAATGGGCACAAAAAGGGCTAGAAAACTTCACTGTTGTTCCTCCTGGGATGGGGATTTGTCATCAAGTCAATTTGGAGTATTTGGCCAAAGGCATTATTGCTAGAGATGGCTGGTTGATTCCTGACACCTTAGTAGGAACAGATTCACATACACCGATGGTCAATGGTATAGGTGTAATAGCTTGGGGAGTTGGAGGAATTGAAGCAGAAGCAGCGATGCTAGGTCAACCTATATTTTTCACCTGTCCAGAAGTTATTGGATTGAAATTGACTGGAAAAATCCCTAATGAATGTACAGCGACAGACTTGGTATTATCGATTACAAGAGCATTAAGAGACAAAGGAGTTGTAGGAAAATTTGTAGAAGTATTTGGAGATGGATTGAATAATCTCAGTGTGACAGATAGAGCGACTATCAGTAATATGTCACCAGAATTTGGCTGTACAGTTACTTATTTTCCAATAGATAATAGAACTTTGGAATATATGCACACAACAAATAGAAGTGCTGAACAGATTAAAATAGTAGAAGAATACTGTAAAGAAAATCTATTGTGGCGTACTGGTTCTGAAAATATTCAGTATTCTTCAGTTGTAGAATTTGACCTTAATACTTTAGAGCCAACAGTATCAGGACCTAAAAGACCACAAGACAAAATTTTTGTAAAAGACTTAGGAAAACAATTTGCACATCTTTTAGATAAAGAATTTCAAAGAGACTATACCTTACTAGACGCACGTAAAGAATCAGCATGGTTGGCAGATGGTGGTTCTGGAACAGAGTTCACTTTTGGCAAAGTGCCTATGGAGAAAATCTCTGACATGCAAGTCACTAAAGAAGCACTCCAATCAGTACGAATTAAACACAATAATCAGGAATTTATTCTGAGTGATGGTAGTGTAGTTATTGCTGCAATTACAAGCTGTACAAATACCTCCAATCCTGCAGTAATGGTTGGCGCAGGATTATTGGCAAGAAATGCAGTAGAAAAAGGTTTGAGAACCAAATCATGGGTAAAAACATCTTTAGCTCCAGGTTCAAAAGTAGTTACTCAATATCTGGAACGTTCCAAACTCAATGACTATTTAGAAGCATTAAGATTTCATACAGTTGGATATGGCTGTACTTCATGTATCGGCAACTCAGGACCATTACCTCCACACATTGCAGAAGCTGTGGACAAAGGTAATCTCGTAGTAGCTTCTGTATTATCAGGAAATAGAAATTTTGAAGCAAGAGTTCATCCTCAAGTTAAAATGAACTTCTTAATGTCGCCTATGCTTGTCGTTGCCTATGCACTTGTAGGAAGAGTAGATATCGACTTAATCAATGACCCTTTAGCAATAGACCCAAATGGGCAACCTGTATATCTCAAAGACATTTGGCCAAGCAGAGAAGAAATCATACAGACAATTAATGAATGTGTGAAACAAAGTGACTTTGAAGAAGTTTATGATGTTATATTTGATGGTTCAACAGATTGGCAAAATCTTGAAGTAGATTTGGAACAAAATTATTCTTGGAATAAAAATTCAACTTATATTCAAGAAGCACCATTTTTTGAAAATCTTTCTGCACAACCAGAAGATGTACAAGATATTGAGGGAGCAAGAGTATTGTTATATTTAGGTGACTCAGTTACTACAGACCATATTTCCCCAGCAGGTTCATTCAAAGAAGATAGTGCAGCAGGTAAATATTTACTTGCCAATGGTGTTGAAAAAGAACACTTTAACTCTTATGGTTCAAGAAGAGGAAATCACGAAGTAATGATGCGAGGAACATTTGCCAATGTCCGTATTAAAAATAAAATCGTAGATAAAGAAGGAGGTTATAGTAGATATTTCCCTACTGGGGAAGTTCAAACAGTATTTGATACAGCTATGAAATATCAGAAAGACCATACTCCTCTTATCATCCTTGCAGGTAAAGAATATGGCTCAGGTTCATCAAGAGATTGGGCAGCAAAAGGCACAATACTATTAGGAGTTAAGGCTGTGATTGCTGAAAGTTTTGAACGTATCCATAGAAGCAACCTAGTAGGTATGGGTATTGCACCTTTGGTGTTCAAAGATGGAGAAAATGCTCAAAGTTTGGGCTTAGATGGTTCTGAAACCTATACGATAAATGGACTAAAAGACAATTTGACACCACATAAGATGCTCAATATTGAAGCTGTACATCCTTCAGGTAAAAAAATCTCTTTTCAAGCAAAAGCCAAATTGGATTCAGCAATAGAAATTGAATATTACAAAAATGGAGGAATCCTACAATATGTATTAAGAGATTACCTAAAAAATAGTTAATTATTTTCGATTCAAATCAAGAGCCTTCTATTTTTAGAGGGCTTTTTTATTTATTTTATCAAAATTTTTATTTATTTGAAGTAGGAAATTGAAAACAACCATCAAATCACATTTATTCATCATTTATAATATTAACAAAATGGACACAACAAATTTAGTAACAGACTTTAATGGACTATCTAATACATTATTAACGAAAGGTAGCGAAATCCTCATGGAATATGGTTTGAAAATAGCAGGAGCTATTCTCATATACATTATTGGTTCATGGATAATAAAAAACATTTCCAAAGGTTTAAATAAATTATTAGCAGGGAAAAAATATGACCCTTCACTTCAGACATTTTTAAGATCTCTAGTTTCTATAGGTCTGAATGTCTTATTAATCATAGTCATTATTGGACAACTGGGAGTCAACACAACAAGTTTTGCTGGTCTGCTTGCAGGTGCTGCAGTTGCAATAGGTGCTGCTTTAAATGGAACACTCGGCAATCTTGCAGGAGGAGTTATGCTATTGATATTCAAACCTTTCAAAGTTGGTGAAATGATAGAAGCACAAGGAGCTATTGGAATAGTAAAGGAGTTGAGTATTTTCAATACCATCATTTTATCTCCTGAAAACAAAACAATTATCTTACCTAATGGTCCTCTTTCAACTGGTACAATTACTAATTATAACTCTCATGGTAATCTGAGAGTAGATTTGACTATGGCAGTTGCATTAGACCAAAATATAGATAAAGCTCGACAAATAGCTATTGATGCAATGCTCTCACATCCCAAAGTGCTCAAAACCCCTGCTCCTGAAGTTGCAGTATTGAAAGTTGCAGATGGTATGACAAGCCTTGCGGTAAGACCTTATACAACTCAAGCTGATTATTGGGATGTATATTTCGGCACACAAGAATTGGTAAAAAATGCTTGGGACAATAATGGTATTAGTGGACCTATTCCACATAGAGTGATTATTCAAAAATAAATCTATTCTTAGAAAGTAATATTTTCTATCTTCCAAACGGTATGACTGAGATTCTTCTTATTCATACCGTTATTTTTTTGTTGATGATGTAAATAAAATCACCAATCCTTTATTATTCAAATCTATTTTTTATATTTATACCAAACGTTCATTCAATAAAAATTAAAACCTATAACACCAATATGAAATCACTATTTTTCAATGAAGACCATCAAATTTTCAGACAATCCGTCGCCGATTTTATCAACAAAGAAGTTATGCCTTATGCAGACCAATGGGAGAAAGACGAGAAAATTCCACGTGAGTTATTTGTCAAATTGGGCAATCAAGGTTTCTTAGGTATTAACCATGATGAAAAATACGGTGGCACTAAAGCAGATATGTTTTATACAGTAGCATATTTGGAAGAGTTGGCAAAATGTGGCTATGCTGGTGTATGTGCAGCCGTATCCGTACATCAATATATGGCTACCAATCACTTATCAGAAGCAGGAAGTGATGAATTAAAAGAAAGATTTCTTCGCCCAGCAATAGAGGGTACAAAAGTAGGTGCTATTGCTATCACAGAACCATTTGGAGGTTCGGATGTTCAAGCTATGCGAACTACTGCTGTATTGGAAGGAGATCATTATGTCATCAATGGCTCAAAGACCTTTATTACCAATGGTCATTTTGCAGATTTTGTTGTTGTAGCTTGTAAGACAGACAATAATGCGGGTATCAACGGCGTAAGTTTGATAGTCATTGAAAGAGGAACTAAAGGATTTACATCTTCTCAATTGAAAAAGATAGGTTGGCATTCTTCTGATACTGGAGAGCTTGCATTTGACAATGTTATCGTTCCAAAAGAAAACTTAGTCGGTAAAGCAGGAATGGGATTTTTCTATATCATGGAAAGTTTTCAGATTGAAAGACTTGTAGCAGCAGTCATGGGTGTAGGTGGTGGGTATGCATGTCTAGAGCAGACATTAAAATACATGAATGAAAGAGAAGCTTTTGGTAAGGCTATCAAAAAATATCAGGTTCTAAGACATGAAATGGTTCAACTTTACACAGAATTAGAAGCAGGGAAACAGATGACATACAACGCTGCATGGTTGATGGAAAATGGTGAAGTTCCTGTCAAAGAATGTTCTATGGCGAAATTGTACATGACTGAACTAGGCAATAAAATTGTAGATAAATGCCTTCAAATGTTTGGTGGTTATGGCTATATGGAAGAATATCCAATTGCACGTGCGTATAGAGATGCTAGAGTGAGTACCATTGTAGGAGGAACTACTCAGATAATGAGAGAGATACTTTCTAAAATCATTATTGACGATGTTAAATACAAAAAGGTTTATAGTGATGATACTGTCCAGATTGATGCAAAACCTTGGGGTAATCCGCAAACAGCTGCAGAAATTATTGAATCCATTCCTTTAAGGCTAAAAAAAGATAAAGCTGCTGGATATAGCACTGTTTTCCATTTTGATATCTCAGGAGATACAGGAGGGCAATATACTGTGAAAGTCGAAAACAATGAAGCCTCAGTAAGTAAAGGTTTAGAAGGCAAAGCCGACTGTACTGTCACTGCTGATGCACAAGTATATGCTGATGTTGAACTAGGCAAAGCAAGTCCTGAAATGGCTTTTATGAGTGGACAAATCAAAGTAGATAATCTAGGTGCTATGATGCAATTTGTCAGATATTTTAAGAAGGTAATGTGAATTGGGTATTGGGTATTGGGTATTGGGTATTGAGTACTGGGTATTGGGTAAAAATTACGAGGTACGAAGTGCGAATGTAAAATGTTGGAGATTGGGTGCTTCGAAATCTAACCGCAAAGTATGCTAAGTTCACGGAGTTTAATGAAACAATGCGGAGATGTGAAAAAAAATACGAAGTACGAAATACGAATGGAAATTATTGAGGAAGAGTTTGCCTCGTTAGAGGCTACCGCTTGGTAAAAATAAATAATCAAACAACTATTGCTCCGTAGGAGCTACCCTTTAAAGAATTTAATAATAGTGCTGCTTGTATTTAATTCAACCGCAAAGTACGCAATGTTTTACGCTAAATTCACGGAGTTTAATGAAGTAATGAAATAATGTGGAGATGTGAAAATGCTGGTGGTTGAGGTTCTTGAAACTAACCGCAAAGCATGCAAATTATTACGCATAGGACACTGAGTTTAATTAAATAATGTGGTAGATTTAAGATGTGAAATGTGAGAAAAGATATCCTTTTGTATAATAATTTTTGAACAATCCTGAAATTTAAATTCAAAGATAAATATTTGTAACTTTGATAAATGAATAGTTAAATTATGGCTACAAATTTGGAAAGCAGAAAACTTCATCTGATAACTTATATAGCTGAACTTAAAGATGAAAAATTCTTTGAGAAAATAGAGAATTATGTTTTACGGAAAAATCTCAAGAAAAATGATTCTGACTTCCCTCCTTTCACTGTTGAAGAATTAATTGAACGAATCAAAACATCGGAGGAAGATTATAAAAACGGACACTTTAAATCTCAAGAAGAATTAGAAGAAGAGTCTGCAAATTGGTAAGCAATGAAAATAACGTGGACTCAATTTGCCATCAGAAATTTAAAA
Organism: Chitinophagales bacterium; assembly: GCA_023957245.1. Taxonomy (GTDB): domain Bacteria; phylum Bacteroidota; class Bacteroidia; order Chitinophagales; family JADIYW01; genus JAMLHH01. The sequence continues at coordinate 224,997 of JAMLHJ010000004.1, read as the reverse complement.
TAGATATATGATTATTATGTAGAAAATGCAAATCGAAATGTAGCCCATGAAATTCGCAAGCAAATATTAAAATCTACACAGCATTTAAAGAAATTCCCTGAAATCGGTAAAACTGAACTTCATCTTGAAAAATTAAATCAAAAACACCGATATATTGTAAGTGGAAATTATAAAGTCATTTATCATATTAAAATCCATCATGAAGAAATTGTCATAAGTGATGTTTTTGATACTCGTCAAAATCCTACAAAATTGAATGATGAAAAAAGGAATATAGATTAAGCTGATGAAATAATTTTGTTCATACTATATCGTATTTTGCATTTACAAGTCGAATCTTAGTATTTAAGTACATCGACATATAATTTAACAACTCTTTATATTGTTAAATTATTTCATTAATACATTACTTCATTCATCTAAATATCTTCATCAGCTCTATGAGCCAAAAATCTTGAAGATTTGGAATAAGCATAGAATTTCATATATTCACCCTTAGCAATATTCCTTTGGATTTGTCTCCAATATTTAGATGAAAACAAGTCTGAATGTTCCTGCATAAATAAATCTCCCAGCGGTCCATCTGGCACCATGAAATTTTTAAACTCTTCAGGAAAGATATCATGATGCTCTACCGAAAATGCTGATTCATGATGAAACATTTCTTCGCCTTCTATTGGTTCTGGAAGTCTTCTAAATCGACATTCTGTGACACTACATATTTCATCATAATCATAAAAAATAACTCTACCATGACGTGTAACACCAAAATTTTTCAGCAATAAATCTCCTGGAAAAATATTTGCTTTAGCCAATTCTTTTATACAATTTCCATAGTCCAACATCGCTTTACAAGTTTCAACAACACTAGCTTTTTCCAAATACAAATTGAGTGGCTCCATTTTTCTTTCCATATAACAATGGAGAATAGTCACATGCTCTTCTGTAATCACAACTGATTTGGTAGCTACTAATTGAAATTCTTCAATTAATTCTTCTGAGAAATAACTTCTTGGAAACCGTAGATGCTCGAACTGGTGGGCATAAGCCATACGACCTACCCTATCATTGAGCTCTACTTCTTGATATTTTTTGACAACTTGGTCTCTTGTAACATTTTTAGGATTATCAAATTTGTCTTTAATGATTTTAAACACAAAAGGATAATTTGTCAATGTAAACACGCACATGACCATCCCTTTGATGCCTGGAGCTATAATAAATTTATCTTCATGATTACGGACATAATTCATCAAATCTCTATACATTGTCGTCTTGCCATTACGGAAATAACCAATAGCATCATAAAGCTCAGACATCGGCTTGAATGGCATGATAGTCTTCAAATAGTCTATCAATTCTACTGGTTTCTGTGTGCTCACCATAAATGACGAACGAGTAAAACTGAATAAAATACTGATATCTGAAGGATTGGTAACAAATGCATCTACAAACAATCCTTTGTCTTCATTGAGTATCGCAATAACAAATGGCATCACCCAACGCCTATATCTCAATTTCCCAACAACAAAAGCTCCTCTATTTCTATAAAAAATAGGATTGACTAACTCTATACTCTCTAAAAAAATATTATTTTTCTGAAATACGATTATTGGGGTCAGAAAGTCCATAATCGCTTTACTATCTCTATCAATATCTTCCCACTGAACTTTAAAATTCAAAGAGAGCAATAAATCTTTTATGACATCAGCAGAAAGTTTATGAACAGTAATTTCTCTATAAATTTTGGGTTCTGTAAATTCTACAATATGATAATCTTCATTATTGAAAAACTCAAATTGTTCGCTGAAGCCAATATTCACCTGATTAAATACCTTGCGAGAAATAGAATTATAAAAAGTTTCAGTATTGGGTTTGTCGTAGCGGTTCTGTATCAAATGACTATAATAATATTTTATCTTTTGCCATGTCTGAGTGTCATGAATCTTATCACCTAATAACGGTTCTATAATAGCATAACTATCTTTCACCATCGCACCATACAGATGATACCTTTGAACTGCAATATCAAAAAGCTCCTTAAATTTTCTGTTTTCAAAATACTCGTTTGCGAACTGTGTAAGCCCCAAGAAATTATTAATCAGCGCATCCCAACTATCATGAATCACACTAGCAACTTCCCATTCTATATTTTCTGTTACTAGTTGATTACCCTTCTTATTATTAGTCGTCATATCATATTCCTATCAAGAGTTGACAAGATAAAAAAACTCCATTACTTTATAAAGCTTCATCTTCAACTCTATTCATCTTCTTTGCTGAATTTTAAACTATATTCCTTCAAATAAGCAAGAAGTATTCTATAAAAAATTACTTTCTAACCACAAACATTGTGATTCTACTAATATTCAAAAGAACACCACTCTCATCAGAAATTTTTATTTCCCAAACTTGAGTAGTTCCGCCGATATGAATAGGACGAGCAACGCCATAAACATAGCCTTCTTTAATACTACGCAAATGGTTGCTATTAATATCCAAACCTACTGCATGACCTTTGCCAGGTTCTATAGTCAAATTTGCTGCGACACTACCCAATGTTTCTGCTAATACCACATGTGCGCCACCATGTAAAAGTCCAAATGGCTGTCTAGTACGGTGATCCACAGGCATTTTACCTGCTACAAAGTCTTCACCTACTTCAGTAAATTCAATACCGATATAAGAAACCATATCTTCAAATCTGTTTGAATTTAAAAATTCTGCAGAAACAGGAACCTTCCAAATACTCATTCTATTCTAGCTTTAAAAAATAATTATTGAATCTTCAACAAGATAATAATCTTAATTGAAAATTGATTGAAACTTCTAACTTTGCACAGTAAATGAATAAGCATCTTTTAATCTTCGATTTTGGCTCTCAATACACGCAATTAATTGCAAGACGAGTTAGAGAACTGAATATTTATTGTGAAATTGTCCCTTTTAATACCAAAGTTTCCAATCTAGAAAACATTAAAGGTATTATATTGGCAGGTAGTCCATTCTCTGTAAGAGATGAAAATGCACTGCAATTCCCAATTAATGAATTTATAGGCAAATTACCAATATTGGGTATTTGCTATGGTGCACAATATATTGCACAACAATTGGGAGGAAAGGTCGAACAATCTAATAAAAGAGAATTTGGAAGAGCCAATTTGAGTTTTATTAAAACTGACAATCCTCTATTCAAAGATATTTCAACCAACTCACAAGTGTGGATGTCTCATGGAGATTCAATTACTGAATTGCCAGAAGGTGCTGATTTATTAGCCAATACAGAAAGTATTCCAGTTGCAGGATATCAATTAAAAGACTCGGAAGTATATGGCATACAGTTTCATCCAGAAGTCACCCATTCAACAGATGGACTGCAATTGCTAAAAAATTTCGCCGTAGATATTTGTGGATGCACACAAGATTGGACTCCAAAATCTTTTATTGAAACTACTGTTCAAGAAATCAGAAATACAGTTGGCAATGAAAAAATTGTTTTAGGGCTGTCTGGCGGTGTAGATTCAAGTGTAGCAGCACTATTATTGCATAAAGCTATTGGACAACAATTGACTTGTATTTTTATTAATAATGGTTTATTGAGATGGAATGAATTTGATGATGTACTAGATAGCTATAAACATCTTGGATTAAATGTTATTGGTGTAGATGCTACTTCAGAATTTATGAATGCACTCAAAGGACAAGTAGATCCAGAAGACAAACGTAAAGCAATTGGAAAAACTTTTATCGATATCTTTCAACATCAGGCCAATGAAATAAAAGATGTCAATTGGTTGGCGCAAGGAACTATATACCCTGACGTGATTGAATCTATTTCTGTATATGGACCAGCTGCAAAAATCAAATCTCATCACAATGTCGGTGGACTACCTGAGAAAATGCATCTAAAAATCATTGAACCGCTAAGAAAGTTATTCAAAGATGAAGTACGAAGAGTCGGTGCTGCATTAGAATTGCCAGACAATATTTTACATAGACATCCTTTTCCAGGACCAGGCTTAGGTATTAGAATTTTGGGAGAAGTAAATATTGAAAAAGTTCAGCTAGTACAGAAAGCAGACCACATTTTCATTAGTAGTCTAAAAGAAAATAATCTTTATAATCAAGTTTGGCAAGCAGGAGTCATCTTACTACCAGTACAATCAGTCGGAGTAATGGGTGATGAACGTACTTATGAAAATGCAGTAGCATTGAGAGCAGTTTCTTCAGTAGATGGAATGACAGCAGATTGGTGTCACCTTCCTCATGAATTCTTAGCTAAAGTCAGCAATGATATTATCAATCAAGTCAAAGGTGTCAATAGAGTAGTATATGATATCAGCTCTAAACCACCTGCAACTATCGAATGGGAATAAATATGAAATCAATTCTTTTTTTTGCAACAATCATCGTTTTTATTAGCTGTAGTAGTATAAAATCAGCTACTAACAATACACCTATCTACCATCCTGTATCAAAAGATACTGAAAATAGTCAGACTAAAAGTCAAGCAACAGTCCCATCTGAAACCTTGGCTAGAGATACAATTCCTGTAAAAGATATAGAAAAAGTAGAGGAAAATGTTGAAGAAAAAGTAGAAGAAAAAGTAGAAGAAAAAACAGAAAAAAGCACTTATAATATTGCTGTTATTCTTCCATTTCTAACAGAAAAAGTTCCTTTAAATTATACTCCATATCAGCTGGATACAAATATTTATTTATCTCCTTCAACTCAAAATGCATTAGATTTTTATATGGGAGCCAAATTGGCAACAGAAGATTATAAAACTAAGAAAAAAATAAATTTATTCTTTTTGGATGACATGGGAAGTGAGTATCAGGTTAAGAAAGTGATAGCAGAAAGACCTTTTCCTGAGGTAGATGTGATAATCAGTAATTACTCAAATCAAATACTCAAATATTCCAAATCTCAACAAATTCCTTTATTCTGTCCATTTGAATCTGATATTACAACAGAGCCTTACGAACAACTCTTTTTCACATCTAGCAGTCAACGTGAACAATCTAATTATATCCTAAAAAAATCTCTTAATAATTATCCTGAAGCTACTGTGTATATCGTTCAAGATATGAATGACGACTCTTCAAGATATTTAGTGAATAATGCACAAAAATTTTTAAAAGAAGAATATAATATCACTCCGACTATATATAACAACTCTTCATTTCCTACAGTCATCAATGGAGATTCATCTTCTACATTTCAATCTATCAGTTCTTCAATTGTATATATAGCTTCCAATAAAGAATCATTTGTAAGAAACACATTGCCAAAATTTCAATCCAACTCATCTCCTACTTATATCATAGGTACACAATCATGGGCAAGCTGGAAAGGTTTAGATGCAGGCTATACAACTTCTAGTATATATATACCTACACAAGAATTAGCTAAAGTTAGTACCACTTATAAAGAAAATTTTGCTTCCAGATTTCTCAATGAATTTCAAAAAACAGATAATAATATAGCTTATTTGGGTTACGATTTAATTACTTATCTTATTGCTGGGTTGGACAACAACCTATTGTCAGAGCAACCTACATCTTCATTTCTGAATCTAAAACCTATTCAATACAATTTTGAATTTACTCCTTCCATCATGAATGATGAAATCCAAAATATTCAAAATAATAAAATAGCTATCCTTAAATTGGAAAGAGGACGATTTGTTCCTTCTAATTGGTAGAAAATATTGTTACACATTTTCAACTGTATTCAAATATTTCATCAAATAATATTTTTAATACGAAAATGAATTTAGATTGTAATTAAGAGCATTACAAATTAACAATAATAATATATAGCAACTTATATTTTCACTTCATAGATAAGACTATATTAGTAAGATAATCAGTATTTGATGAAGAAAATATTGTTACTATGTAAATCTCTATTGATACTCTATTTTGCTCAAGCTTCTCATCTACTTGATTCAATCAATCATTTGAGTGAGAATGATATCCAGACAAACTCTAGGCAAGTTATAGAGCACTTCCAAAAAATCATTCAGACTGCACAATATCACCAAGATACAGCCACAGAGGCCAAAGCAAAAAGTATATTAGCACTTGCTTATTACTACAATGGAAATTATGAGGAGAATAAAAAATATACGCTCCAAGCAATTCAGCTTTATGAAGTATTAAAAGACAATGAAAACCTAGCCAAATCTTATGGAGAATTGGGATATAGGCTAAAAAGCATTGACCTAAAAAATGCCAATTTCTATATGCAAAAAGCAATATTTATTGCAGAAAAAAATAAATTCAAAAAACAACTTTCTGACATATACAATAATTATGGTGTAATAAAATCGATGCTTCAACAAGATGACAGTGCAGCATTTTATATCCAAAAGAGTATAGAATTAAAAATACATTTTAAAGACAGTACTGGACTTCCATACAGTTATAATAATCTGGGAGGCATCTATCTAAAAAATAATAATTTTTCAGAAGCTAAAGAATATTTTGACAAGGCGTTAAAATTGCGAATTCAGTTAAGCGATACTTATGGCATTTCAGACAATTATGCATATTTGGGTGATTATTATCTACAAACAAAAGACTATAAGAATGCAATTGAATCATATACCCATTCATTGCATATTGCCGATAGCTTAAATATTACCAATCTTAAATTGCACAATTACAAAATGTTGATTGACAGTTACAAAGGTTTTGGACTTTATGACAAAGCACTTCATTATGCTACGCTCAGACAAGCATACGGAGACAGTATCCTTAATATTCAAACCAATGATAAAATAGTCAAATATCAAATAGATTTTGAAACTAAAGAAAAAGAAAATCTCATTTTACATCAAAATGAAAAAATAATAAAAAATAAGCTAGCCATCAAAAATCGCAATTTCCTTATCCTTTTGATTGGATCTATTGCTTTACTAATCAGTATTTTAGCATGGATAATTTATAGAAGACAATTATATAAATTTGAAAAACAACAAAATGAAAATCAACTTAAAATCGCTTTAAACGAAATTGAACATCAAAAAAAGTTGACCGAGCAAAGATTATCCATCTCTAAAGATTTACACGACAATATTGGTTCGCACTTAACATTTATCATTTCTTCAATAGATAATATCAAACAATCTTTTTCCTCTGTGAATCCAACAATATATTCCAAATTGGGAAATATTGGCACATTTAGTCAGAACACTATTCGAGAATTAAGAGATACGATATGGGCTATGAATAAGAATGATATCAAAATCATTGACTTAAAGAATAGAATCATCAATTTTATCAATTCAGCCCAAATGAGCTCAGATAAAATCAATTTCAGCTTTCATGAAAAAGGAACTGAAATCGAGAATATTCAATTTGACTCCAAAACGGGAATAAATATTTATAGAGTATTACAGGAAGCCATTCAAAATGCTATTAAACACTCGCAAGCTTCAGAAATACAAATATTTTTCAACGTCACAGATCATCAATTACAGATTCTCATAGAAGACAATGGGAAAGGATTTGATATTCGACAAGAACAAGATGGAAATGGATTATACAATATGGAACAAAGAAGTCAGTCTATTCATGGAAATTTGGAAATATTTTCAACAGATGGGAAAACAGTTGTTCAATTAAGTGTCCCAATCAATTATATTTAGTCAATGAATCCTATCAGAGTTGCAATAGTCGATGATCAGAAAATACTTATCAGTGTTATCAAAGAAAAGCTTTCATTTTTCTCGGACATTTCAATTATTTTCACTGCATACGATGGGAAATCGGCTTTTGAAAAATTTCAAGAGCATCAACATCATATCGATATTATCCTCATGGATATAGAAATGCCAATTTTGAATGGTATTGAAACGACAAAGAAAATTAGAACAATAGATAATCAGGTAAAAATATTGATGCTCACCGTTTTTGATAATGATGATTCTATTTTGAATGCGATACAAGCAGGTGCCGATGGATATCTGTTAAAAGATATTTCATCTCAAGATTTGCATAGTAGCATCTTACAAACTATCCATGAAGGGACAGCTATGACTCCTTCAATAGCATTAAAAACATTGCAATTACTAAAAAAAGCTCCTATAACTGCCAATTCCGATACACAAGTTCAGGAAACCATTCTTTCCAAAAGAGAAATTGAAATATTGGAATTAATCGCAAAAGGACATACACATCCTCAAATTTCTGAATTAATATTTATTTCCCCTTCTACAGTAAGAAAACATCTTGAAAACATCTATTCAAAATTACAAGTACATTCAAAAATCGAAGCTATTAACGAAGCGAGAAAACAAAGATGGATAGATTAGAAGACTATTGCTTTTCAATTTATTACAGATTCAAAGTAATTCAAAGTAATTTTATTTCAACTCACTTACAAGACAAATTTAACTTAAATCAAAATCTCATAAAAAAACACTATAAATAGAAACCAAGTCTTAAAAAAAGTTATATTTGTTTAAATACTTTCTTCATGAAACTTTTTACATTAAAATCCTCAATTGCAATAGCAGGATTATTTTTCAGCCTGAACTTATCAGCACATGATCTCATCAAGAAAACTTGTGGTAATGATATTATCTTAAATCAATATCTACAAGAAAATTTCACACCTGAGCAACTTCAAACTTTATCTGCTCCTAATGCAAAAAGTGCAGCTCCAGGAGACTACACTGTACCAGTTGTCAATACAGATAGTGTATATACCATTCAAGTAGTTGTTCATGTCGTGTATCTGAATGACAATAAATACGAAAACCCAAGCGATGCTATCATTCAAAGTCAAATAGATGCACTCAATAGAGATTTCAATTTGGAAAATGATATCAGCCATATCCGTCCTGAATTTTTACCATTCATTGGCAATCCTAAAATTAGATTTGAATTAGCCAAAATAAGACCAAATGGAGATGCAACAACAGGGATAGATAGAGTTAAATCCAAGCCAACAATTCCAGCGATTTGGGATCCTAATCCACTTTTTGATAATGTAAAAAATAAAGCATTAGGAGGAGTAAATCCATGGTATCCACAAAAATATTTAAATATCTGGGTTTGCGATCTAAATATGGAAAGAAGATTAGAGCCTAATAATATCGAGCTAGATCCAGAACAAGGAGCACTTGGCGGATATGCCAATCCTCCACAAGGTTTACCCAATTGGCAAATGGAAATCATGGGTATAAAACAAAACATGGCTGCAGTTACTGCTGGTAAGCAAGGTGTCGTTATAGATTTTAGATTTTTTGGTCAAGATCCAGAATACGTTAAAGATTATTTGAATGGCTCACCTTATTATAGCATGGGTAGAACTACCACTCATGAGGTAGGGCACTATTTAGGTCTAAGACATCAATGGGGTGACGGGGCCGCTTTTAAATTATTATTCCCTGACTTTGATGAATGTTCAGTAGATGATGGCATCTCTGATACACCCAACCAAGGAGAACCGTATGCTAGTTTTATAGAAAAAGGAAATGTTTGTGGAGCAACACCTAACACTTGTGATACTCCTAATCCTATTGATGGCATTGACTATCCAGACATGAGAGAAAATTATATGGATTACTCTACAGATGTTTGTTATGGTATGTTCACAAAGGAACAAGTCAATATGATGCGTTATGCGTTAACTACAAAACGTAATGACATTATCATTAAAAGAGAAATTCCAGTTCCTACTGGAGTGAATAACTTAAAAAATCTTGAAGTTTCACTACATCCAAATCCTGTCAATTCTCATTTACACTTACAAATACAATCAAATGTATCTCGTGAAAGCAAAATAGATATCTTCAATACTTTAGGAGCTAAAGTACGTAGTATCAAATTAGACGCTGGAACTCAAGAGGCTGAAATTTCAGTTCAAGATTTCGCACCAGGAAACTATATGATTTATATAGAAAATGACGGAAGAAATTTTGTGAAGCAATTCATTAAACTATAACTTCAACACAATCTAAAACAAAAGAAGCTGCTCTCTGATGGGCGGCTTTTTTTATGTTTCTTAGCTATTTCCAACATTGAAATTCAATTCAGATTTGCATGTAAAAAGTTTAATTTTGCAGCATGGCTAATACACTCACCTACATTATGATATTTCTGGTTGTCGCAGATTTTTTATTTGAAAAAACAGGTATGTAATCATCCAAAATCACTATCTCTTACATATAGAATATTCAATACTTCTCTAAAAAGAAATCTAAATATTGATAAATCTGAGTACCCAGATAATAAGGGAGATGCATTAGATAATAATCTTTCCCTTCAGGTGTTTTTGTCTTTTGAATTTCAAACTTTCCCCCGTAAACTCTTACTGCATAGTGATGTTCGGATTGATTGACAAACTGATGCAGAGATTTTAACGAACCCGTTGCTCCAGATTTTATTTCAATGGGTATAATCTTACTTTTATAAGCTAGAATAAGGTCGATTTCTGCAGAAGATTGAACCTTATCTCTTACCCAGAAAGAAAGTGAAGTTTTACGTTCTGAATCAAGTGAAATAATCTCTTGATTAAATATATGTGGAATTAACGCACCTCTATAAGCATTACTTAAATCTTTCAGTGGTATTAATTCTGACATGAGATTCAAGCTGTAATTGACTATACCTGTATCTAATACTTGAAGTTTAGGAGATTTTTTATAATCAGGCAATATGGGTATTTCCATAGAAGTTGAAGGTGTAAGAATTTGTATCACTTTTGCCATATCCAATGCTTGAAAAGCTTCACTCACTTCACGTGAACGATAATTTGAATTGGCAAAATTTTGATATTTTATTCGTTCGTCTATATGCTTTGGAGCTGCCTGCATCACAAATTTAATTACGTTGCGTGCAGTAGTGTTGCTCCCATACTTTTCGACATCATTAATATATGAACCCCATATACTTTCATAGATAGGTGTTAAAGATGAAAATGTTTCTTTATGGACATATTGTTGAACTACTTCTGGCATTCCTCCAAGTATAGTATAAGTGTTAAACAAGTCAAGCAAAACATTGTGAGCAAACTCTTGAATAGGTGTGCTTGTCAAAGCTTTCAATGCTTGTTTGTGATTGATAGCATTTAAAAATTCTAAAAAATTAAATGGATAGAGGTAGAGATATTCTACTCTTCCAACAGGAAAACTCTCTATCTCTTTCATAGCAAATTCTAATAGAGAACCAGCTGCTATGACATGTATATGTGGTAAGTCTTCATAAAAATAACGCAATAAAGAAATAGCTTTGGGAGATTCTTGAATTTCATCAATAAAGAGTAAAGTAGGGTCGTTTTCACGAATCATTATATTTTCAGAAAGTAGGATAGTGTCTAAAATATTTTTTACGCTTCCACTTTCTTCTTCAAAATATAGAAAGTGCTCTCTTCTTTCTAGGTTTAATGAAACAAAATGCTTGTATTCAGTACTAAATTGATGTACTAAAGTGGTTTTCCCTACTTGTCTGGCACCTCTTAAAACCAAAGGCTTTCTATTGGCTTTGTTTTTCCATATCAATAGTTTTTTCCATAATTCTCTCTTAAACTTCATGTTTTAAATCTGTTATGATGTTGCAAAGATACTCATTTGTTACAAAATCAGGGGTGTTTTTGTCTTTTTTTGTTACAAAATAAGAGGTGTTTGTACTATTTTTTGTTACAAAATAAAGGGTGTTTGTAAAAAACAATGACTTTGAGCCATTGAAAAGAGCATGATATATCGCTTTATAATTAGATGCAGTATTAGCAATTTAAACAAAATGGAATATAAATAATAGGCTTAACCCCATAACCCAGACCCACTGTCCACACATCTCCATCTAAAGAGCAAAAGAAAAAGATTAGGCAGTTGGGCAGATGATTAAAAACTTAAACTCTAAAAATGCCTATGAGCAGTATTTAAGAGGCTGTCCCAATTGGCGGCTTTTTTTATGTTTCTTAGCTATTTCCAACATTGAAATTCAATTCAGATTTGCACGTAAAAAGTTTAATTTTGTAGCATGGCTACTACACTCACCTATATTATGATATTTCTGGTTGTCGCAGATTTTTTATTTGAAAAAATATTAGACCAAAAAAATCACCATCGATGGAAATTGCCTATTCCAACAATTTTAGTCGATTTATATCAAAAAGATGAATATCAAAAAGCCTATGCATATCATCTAGACAAAAAGAAAGTTGGAGATATTTCTTCATATTTACAAACGACCTTCACAGTTCTGATATTATATTTTTGCTGGTTCGGAAAATTGCAAAATTGGATAAGCACAATTACCGAAAACCCTTATTATCAAGCATTTATATTCTTTGCGATATATGGAATAGTAAGTTCCATCATCAGCTTACCGTTCAGTTTATATAGTACTTTTGTTATCGAAGAAAAATTTGGTTTCAATAAAACAACAATTAAAACATTTATTGCAGATTTGATAAAAAGTACAATTGTAGGAGCAGTTATAGGAGGACTATTATTGTCTGCTATTATTGCATTCTACTATTGGCAACCCGATTATTTCTGGATATATTCATGGATGCTTTTTGCAGCATTTTCAATATTTATGGCGATGTTTTACACTTCGCTATTAGTACCTATTTTCAACAAATTGACACCACTTGAAGAAGGAGAGTTAAAAGATGCTTTAAATAGCTTAGGGCAGAAAACAGGCTTTCCACTTCATGAAGTATATGTAATCGATGGTTCCAAAAGAAGCACCAAAGCCAATGCCTATTTCAGTGGATTGGGATCTAAAAAAACCATAGTTTTATATGATACATTGATTCAACAACTAAGTACCGAAGAAGTAGTTGCGGTAATGGCACATGAGATAGGACACTATCAACACAAGCATGTTACAAAAAGCCTAATCATCGGGCTTCTTCAAATGGGAGTCATGCTATGGGTACTTTCTTTGTGTCTCAAACTTCCAGCTATACATGAAGCATTAGGCACAAGTCAACCTGCATTTCATATTGGCATTATAGCATTTTCACTTTTATATAGTCCAGTGGAATTGTTAACAGGATTGGGAATGAATATGTTATCAAGGAAAAATGAGTACGAAGCAGATAATTATGCCAAAAAATGGTCAAATAAAGATGATTTAATTCACGGATTGAAAAAATTACATAAAGATACTTTAAGTAATATCAATCCACATCCCGCTTATGTTTTTGTACATTATTCACATCCTACTTTGCTTCAACGAATAGAGTCTTTACAGTCATGAGAAAATTGATTCTATTTACACTATTCTTTAGCACAGTATCTATAACATTTGCAAAAAGAAATCCACTTCCCTATTGTTTTGAAGGACATCATACAGATACATCAGCCTTGATATGGTGTATTGTTAAAGATAAAAATTTCAACCCAACTACATTTTCTTATTCTAGTGAGAACCAAACACCCAAAGCAATTCAAGGAAATTGGAATCATTATGGGAAATACCATTATGGACATTTTGATATTAAAAATTTAAGTCCGCATCAATCTTATCAAATCAATTATCAGGGTGAGAAATTATTCAACTTTCAAACTAGAAATCCCAATAAAACTTCAACAACATTTTTGCTAGGTTCCTGTGCGATGATGACTTTCAGATGGTATTGGATTTTAAGACCCAAAATAAAATATCCCATTTTTGATGCGATGTCTGCCATTCCCAATGATGCAATGCTATGGATGGGAGATAATATTTATTTACTTTTCAGAGAATCATTAAGTGATAAAAAGCAAGTCCAAAAATATATTCGTACAAGAAGAGTACCGCAATTAGCCCATTTTTTAAGTTCCACTCCACAATATACGATTTGGGATGACCATGATTTTGGACCCAATAATTCAGATGGCAGTTTCGCTAAAAAAGATATTTCACTCAAGAACTTCCAACAATTCTGGGCAAATCCTCAACCTGTTGATAGCAGTCAAGGGATATATTACTCAGTTCATTATCCTCAAGCAGATGTATTTATGACTGACAATAGATATCTCGCACAGAGAGAAAAAAACTATTTTAGTACATCACAAATGCAATGGCTTTTGGAAGGATTAAAATCTTCTACAGCTCCATTCAAAATAATAGTTACAGGCAATCAGGCGTATAATCCATTATCCAAAGCTGAAAGTTTAGAAAAGACCAAGGAATTTGATACCATTCTTCAATATATCAAAGAAAACAAAATTGAAGGTGTATTTTTTATCAATGGTGATAGGCATCATTCTGAAGCGCAACGACATCAATTTGAAGGAATGTATCCTATATATGAATTTACCAATTCTCCTCTCAGCAGTATTCCAATCGGGGTAGGAAAGAAAACAGCAGAATACCATCATCCAGATAGAATTCAAGGAGTCAATGCCGTTCAAAATTTTGGTAAAATTGACATCCAGCTTATCAATTCTTCAACTGATGAATACCAATGTACTTTCAGCACTTATAGTAAAAAGGGGAAATTTCTTTGGGAAGTAAAGTTCAATTCAAAAGAATTGAGTTGGAAATAAAAGACTAAATAATCCTGACTTTCAAAGTCGCTTCAACAAAGTCACCTGTCTTTTTGGCTTCTTCAATTGTATCGGCAACCACAGTAATGTGCCCCAATTTTCGATGAGGTTTAGATTGAGATTTTCCATACATGTGTAAATAAACACCTGGAATATTTAAAACCTTATCTAAATTTTCTAACACATAACTTCCACTACCCTCTTCAGGTCCTACAATATTTATCATGACAGCAGCTTGTCTGAAAGAAGTATCTCCCAGAGGCAATCCAGTCAAAATTCTATACAACTGATCAAATTGAGAAGTATAAGCTCCTTCTATTGTGTGATGTGCAGAATTATGAAGGCGAGGAGCGATTTCATTGACCAATAATTCATCATTCTCATCTAAGAAAAACTCTACTGCAAATAACCCTGAACTACCGAAAGTTTTCACCGTTTTTTCAGCTAAGTTTTGAGCTTTCAACTCTATTTCTGGGCTGATTTCTGAAGGTGTAAAAAGATAGGTTACGAGATTAGAAATAGGATGAAAAGCCATATCTACGACTGGATATACTTTAGATTGACCATCTTGGCCAACAGCCACTAACACTGCCAATTCCTTCTTACAAGCTATCAGTTTTTCGACCACTACTGGCCCGTCAAAAGGTAGAGGCTCTGTTCCCTGCTTAATAGTTGCAATATCTGTGAGCAAAACACCTTTGCCATCATAACCTCCTGTACGAGATTTGATAGCAAACTTCTGCCCTCCAAGTTCATGCATAGCGGACAACCACTCAGAAGAATTTTCAACTAACAAAAAATCAGAGGTAGGAATATCATTATTCTTGTAAAATAATTTTTGTAGTCCTTTATCTTGAATCGTTTTTAACACGCCAGCAGAAGGGATTACCTTTTTGCCTTCCGCTTCTAATTCCAACAGCACATCAGAATTAATATGCTCAATCTCATAGGTGATGACATCACATTGCTCAGCAAGTTTCCTAATAGCTGAGGCATCATTCAATCCTCCTTTAATAAATTGATGTGTTAATTGACCAGCTGGAGATTCAGCATCTGTTTCCAAAATGACCACCTTACTACCATATCTATAACTATTTTGTAGAAACATTCTACCCAACTGACCTCCTCCTATGATACCAATAGAAGGAAGAACAGACAACTTTTGACTCATGTCACAAAAATAGAAACTATGGTTGATAGTAGAGCAATAATTCTACAGGATTATGGTCTGCCAATGATTTTCTTTTTTTAGACCACAATTTTTCGATAATAGGAATAAATCTAAAAGTACGCTTTACCTTAAGTTTTTCTGGTTTGAAATAGATATAATCAATAGTTTCTCTATGTTTACCTAGTGCCAAATCATTGATTTTATGATCATAAGTATATTGATTTTCACCATCTAGCATATAATCATCCATGTTCAAAATACACAACATACTATCCAATCCATCAGGGTTTGCTTTTACAATATTGAAATCACCAGCAACAACTAAAGGGACTCCAGGAGTATGATGCTTATTGACTAATTCATCTTGAATCTGTTGCAATTGACTTGCTCTCAAATCCAAAGTACCTCCACTATTGAGATGCGTACCTATGATTTGAAAAGGCTGTCCGTTCTTATTGACTTCTACCATCAATGCTCCTTTATTTGCCATCTTATTATCAAAACCAGATACTCTTTTAAACTTAGTTTTTGCAACTTCTTTCATTGGATATTTAGACAATATCCATACTCCATTAGAAGTTTTTATAGAAAAATTATCTGCAAAAGATGGGCCTTCTTTATAGGGATATAAATCTTTCAACTGTCTATAGATTCGAGTTCTAGCTCCTACATGAAATGCTTCTTGAAAAACAATAACATCATAATCCATATACTTTAATTTTTCACCGATTGCATTTGCTCGCTTCTTTTTACCAGAAAATTTAACCATCGGAGGGAGCATATAAATATTCCATGAGAGCAATTTCAAGCTATCACCTTCAGATTTGACACTTTTTGTAATATCCTTGCCACTCTGAGCAACACTATGACTTGGTAGCAATAAGGAAAACAATACAGCTATCAATGGAATAAATTTCAACATAAAAATTAGATATGACCCAATATATAAAAAAAAGCTTAAACTAACCAAATATAATTAGTTGATTTCTGTTATTTTAACAAATTCTGTTTCTTTAATATTCCTCAAATGATAAAAAAGAGAAATTATTTGTTCAAAAATAATTTTTGTTGTGCCAAAATTTCATTTTCAGAGCTCAAGGCCTCAATGACGTAAAATCCATTGGCTCTAGGCAATCCACCCAAATCTATTACATAAGGAAAACGTTGTGATTTGGCATATAAAACAATATGTCCCATCATATCTATGATTCTAATTTTCCTTATCAAATTAATATCAAAATTTTGCTCACCTAATACTATATAATCTGTAGCAGGATTAGGGAATATACTCAACTCTTTAATAACTCTAGGTTGCACTGTCTGCAGATTGACCTGCGCAGGATTACAATCCAACAAGCTAAACATAAAACTTGCAACACTACTCATCACATTATCAAAATTGGGTTGGTATGCTCCTCCATCTTTAATGTAAGGTACAGTTCCCATTCCTTTAATCATGTTATTGACATTGTAAATGCCTTGTCTTTCCATTTGCCTTGCCAATACATAAGAGCCCATCATTACTGGCAAAGTGATAATTCCCAAAGGTCTTCCATAATAACTTGGCAACATTTGGTCGTTAATATACTGCACATTCAATAGAGGGATATCTCGATTATTGTTCACAAAATTTTTATCCAAAGACGCTCCAGCAATATTAACAACACCTTTTATCTTAGTACTATATCCTTCATTCCCACTATTACCTTCTAACCCACCTAAATCATTGATATAACGTTCCAAAAGAAAATCCTTACTATCTGCATCATCTAAGTATGCCACTTGAAGAGCTGTAACTGCTCCTGCCGAAACACCTCCTAAAAAAATCTGATTGGTATCAATTCGATATGGATTGCCCCATTCTCTAGCTTGTTTATAAAAAAAGCGTATAGCAGCTTTTGCATCTTGTGACGCTTTCAATGAAGCTTTCAGCATTAACTCACTTAATACTAATGCTAAATAATTGTCTTCCAGACGATATTCAACACCTGCAACAGCAAAACCTCTTTGAGCCAGATTTGTACATGGCAATACAACTTCAGAATAATTTTTACTACCGCTTAAAAATGAACCTCCTTGAAGAAAAATCAATAATGGTCTTAATACCACTTGATCCCCTTCTGGTTCATAAAAATCTAAATACAAATTTTTGACATGGTTCTTTGAAACATTAACCTGTCCATAAACAATATCTTTAGTCACCTTAGCTGAAAAGAGTAAAGAATCTTGATACCTATATCCGCATTGTGCAAAGGAATTGCTAATAGGCAACAATAGAAGCCCAGCTAACCACACAAGCATAATATAAAATCTCATCTACTCTAGCCCCTCTATTTTGATGTACTTTTAATTCAATAACATAAAGTTATGATAAAAAATAGACAAATTGTATGTATGCATAAGACTTACAATAAATAATTACGAACAACAAAAAAAACGGACATTTTTACAAGAACCCTATCTATTTGTCAAACATAATAACATTCAATAAAATCAATTCTTTTTAAGCAAATTCAAAAAGAATTTACATTCAGATAAAAAAGAAGAATAAATTAATGAGTATAATTGTATTGAATAAAGAACATTTATTTTTAAATTTCCATTCAAATAATTGTCTAAAAAAGAAAGATTTTGATAAAATTCATCAAATGGTTGAAGATAATAATAGGCATATTCGTAGGCTTAAATATGATTATTTTCATTGGATTAATCTTTCAAGAACAAATTATTTTTCGTGCCAAACCAGTAAAGGACAGTTATAAATTTAAGATTCTTATTCCTCATAAAGAATATTTGTGGACAGATTCTCTTCACAAAGACCATCAACTCTTCAATGTCATTTACACACCTAGAAATCATTCAGAAGGACATGTTTTCATGCTTCATGGTAGCCAAGGTAATGTAGAATACCACACTCAATTTATCCCTTTCTTTACCGAACACAATTATGAAGTATGGATGATGGATTATCCAGGTTTTGGTAAAAGCGAAGGGAACAATTCAGAAGAAGCTATTTTTAAAGATGCTTCTAATATGTTTGATATTTACGCTCAAAAACTAAATATTGATCCTAAAAAAATTATTGTTGTAGGGAAAGATTTAGGTACTGGAATTGCCAGTAGATTAGCAGAAGAAAAAAAATCAGACAGACTGATACTTATTTCTCCATATAAAGATTTACAAAGCCTTTTAAGAGAATGGATGCCTTGGTTTCCTTTCCATTTATTTTTAAACTACAACTTTCCAAATGATATTTATCTCAAAAATTTCAAAGGGAAAATAGGAATATTCTATGGTTCAAATGATTTAATGATACCTCATCGCAATGTACGCAAGTTACAACCCTATTTAAAACCAGGAGATGAATTTCATGAATATAACACAAAAGGCACTGATAATGTGATAGATACAAAAGAATTCCAAAACGATTTAAAACTTTTTTTAAAAAAATAAGTAATTGTTTTATGGAATTTATTGTGATGATGCATCTTATAGTTGTATTTAATCACAATTAATTTTATCGTCATGAACACAGTTAAAAATTTCGTACAACTCGTTGGAAACCTTGGAAGAAATCCAGAAGTAAAAACTTTCGAAAATGGTAATGCTATTGCTAAATTCAGCTTAGCTACATCAGATTCTTACACAAACAAACTCGGTGAAAAAGTACAAGACACTCAGTGGCACAATGTTGTTGCTTGGGGAAAACTAGCAAAGGTTGCTGAAGAGCAATTGGAAAAGGGAAAAGAAGTCTCTATCAAAGGGAAAATTTCTTACAAAAATTACGAAGATAAAAACGGTGTAAAGAAAATCTTTACCGAGATTATCGCAGAAGAAATTGAATGCATTGATAGACCTGTTCAAACAGCGTCATAGTTCATCCCATTCACCCTCATCTAGTTCACATAGCAGTCGTGCAATTTATGTTCGGCTGCTATATTTTTTTTTCGACTTGTTTATCTTATTATTTCAACCAGAGATTTTGAATTTTTGCCTGTAGAACAGAAATATTATCCATTGGGGAAATAGTATATTGCTTTTTTCGAGAAGGCAATAGTATCATTTCTATAGATTTTAAGACTCCAGCTCTAGACACCAATACATTCAACTTATCTCCTACTGAATAAGAAGAAATAGAACGTTTCCATTGAGCCGTCATTCTATAGCCATTGAGTGCTAAAATTTCATCATTAGCATTCAAACCAGCATTTGCAGCACTTGCACCAATATTCACTTTACTCACCCAAAAGGAAGATCCTCTTTCTTCTAATACCCAACCCAAATCATATTCTTCTTGAATAACTTCTTGCAAGTGAAGTCCTGCAAATGAAAAGTACATCGCATAGTCAAGCTCTTCAGTGCCAAAAATATATTTTTCAAAAAAATCACCCAGAGAAGACCCTGTTACTTCTTCACATACTTCTAGCAATTCCCCTTCACTATACCCTTGAGTAGGTCGCTCCAGATACATTTCATACAAGACTTTCATCACATCATCTAAAGATTTTTGACCTGCTGTCAGATGCATTATCAATAGATTCAATGCGATGACGACATTGGCTCCTTTAGTATAATAATTGACTTGATTATTATGCGTATTCTCATGCCCTCTATAATATTTAATCCAAGCATCAAAGCTAGATTCGCCAAGACTCTGCTCAGTATTGCCTGGACTATTGACAACATTACTTAGATTAGTCGCTAAATTATTGAGATATTCGTCTAAACTCGCTACTCCAGCCAAGTACACAAAATAATCATCATAATAGCTAGTTATTCCTTCAATTGCCCAAAGTTGTCGAGTATAATTTTCCTGCGAATAATCAAATGGACCCAATTCTAAAGGGCGTATTCTTTTGATATTCCACAAATGAAAATACTCATGAGCTAATAAACTTATCGTTCTCAAATATTTATCTCTAGGAAAATAATCCCATCTTGGCACCATATTAACAGAGCAATTCAAATGCTCTAAGCCTCCATATACGTTATCTGTATGATGAAGCATGAAAATATATTTTTCACAAGGATGAGGATAAGCGAAAAGCTTTACTTCCTCATCAATAATCACTCTCAAATCATTCACCAACAATGAATAATCTCCATTTGAATCTCCTATTAATACTAATTCATGAGGAATCCCACCTGCATGAAATTGAATAATTTGTTGATTGCCAATTTCAACTGGGCTATCCAATAATAAGTCATAATTTTCAGCGACAACTTCCCATTTTCCATTTATTTGAGGAAGTGAGCAAGAAATTTCTTTCCAATCTTTATATGGTTGAAATTTCACCTGATGAAGATGATGCTCATACCCTTTTACTGTCAAATAAGTAGCAGCTCCATTCAACATTGCATGCTCTGTATTTACATGATTAGTACGAACAGTCAATTCATTAGCATAAATACGATACTTAACAATATGATTAGAAGATTCAGAAAAAAAACGCCAAGTGTTTTTAGAGATTTTATCACAAACAACTACTTGATTATCTTTATTTTGAACAGACAATTTATCTAGATGCCTAGAAAATTCTCTAATCATATAAGAACCTGGAGTCCAAACGGGCATATACATTTCAACCCATTGATTTATTGGAGTAACTATCGAGAGTTCTATCTCTACGTAATGTAATTCAGGATTCGGAAATTTGACAAGATAGGATAACATTATCCGCAAAAATACAAAAATACTTTTGAACTCATTTTATTGAAAGAAAGAGTTAGGAGAGTTCAGAATTCCTCACTTACAAACTTCTCTTAAAATGGTAAGCATCTTTAGCCTTTCTCAAAAATTGCTTTAAATCATTCAAGGCAATCATCGTTGCGGCATCAGATAAAGCATATTGAGGTTGAGGATGAGTTTCTATAAATAATCCGTCTGCACCCATTGTCATTGCAGCGATTGCCAAAGGTTCAATCATTGACCTTTCTCCTCCACTTTTACCATTGGCTTTCCCAGGTTGCTGAACCGAATGTGTCGCATCATAAATTACAGGAACATCAAGCTGTTGCATTTTTGCAATATTGCGAAAATCAACTACCAAATCTTCATATCCAAAAAAAGTTCCCCTTTCTGTCAACATTCCTTGTTGGTTTCCTACACTTTTCACTTTATCAATTGCATAAGACATAATATCTACTGAAGCAAATTGACCTTTTTTGATATTAACAGGTTTATGAGTACTTGCAGCGGCTACAATCAAATCAGTCTGACGGCATAAAAATGCAGGAATTTGAAAAACATCTATTACATCATTGACCATATCCACATCTCTCACTTCATGAACATCAGTCAATATAGGCAATCCATATTGAGCCTTCACTTCTGCCAAAATCGCCAATGCTTCTTCGTCACCAATTCCTGTAAATGACTGAATAGAAGTTCGATTGGCCTTTTTATAAGATGCTTTAAAAATAATTGGCAAGTTCAATTCTTGCCCTATCTCTGCTAATTTATCTGCCACAGTCAAGCACAATTCTCTTGATTCCACAACACAAGGGCCAGCAATGACAAAAAAGCTATTTTGAGTATATTGTTTAAAATCCATTAATATCCATATTTTTCTTTCCAATTACTACTCAGATATTTCCTTAATTCATTTTCTCTGGCATTAGGCTGAGGTTCAAATAATTTCTTTCCGATTAATTCCTGTGGCATATATTCTTGTTGAACAAAATGCCCTTGAAAATCATGAGGATAAAGATACTCAATTCCATAACCAATATCTTTCATCAATTTAGTAGGGGCATTTCTTAGATGCAGAGGCACAGACAGATTTGCTGTTTGATTGGCAAGATGCATTGCTCTATCAATTGCTAAATATGAGGCATTGCTTTTGGGACTTGAAGCAAGATAAGTCACCGCTTGGCTCAAAATAATCCGACATTCTGGCATTCCTATCACTTCACATGCACGAAAACAAGCTTCCGCAATCAAAATACCATTAGGATTGGCAAGTCCAACATCTTCTGAAGCAAAAATCAATATCCGTCTAGCAATAAATTTGGGATCTTCTCCTGCGATTAACATTCTTGCCATCCAATAAAGTGCTGCATTAGGATCACTTCCTCGCATAGATTTTATGAATGCAGAAATAATATCATAATGTTGTTCTCCTGACTTGTCATATCTAACTATATTATTCTGAACTATTTCTTTGACTTTATCATCAGTAATTACTTTTTTGCCAGATGGGAGACTTCCCAATACTAATTCTAAAAGATTCAATAATTTTCTAGCATCTCCTCCTGAATATCCAAACAATGCACTTTGTTCCTGAATATCTATTTCCAATTGGCTTAAAATCTCATCTTCAACAATAGCTCTTTTAATTACTAAAGACAATTCCTCCACTCCCAAAGGCTCTAAAATATAGACTTGACATCTTGACAATAAAGGCGAAATCACCTCAAAAGATGGATTCTCAGTAGTAGCACCAATTAAAACGATTATCCCTTCTTCGACAGCACCCAATAAAGCATCTTGTTGCGATTTACTAAATCTGTGAATCTCATCTATAAACAATACGACAGAACCAATTAATTTGGCCTTATCAATTACTGCTCTAATATCTTTAACACCAGATTGTATAGCACTCAGAAACTCAAAAGGCAGATGACAAGTATTGGCCAATATCTTTGCAATTGTAGTTTTCCCAACACCTGGAGGTCCCCAAAGAATAATACTACGCATAGTACCACCCTCAGCCATCTTTCTCAATGGCTTATCTTTTCCAATCAAATGCTCCTGCCCTATCACCTCATCTAAAGAATGAGGGCGCAACCTTTCAGCTAATGGTCTATTCATTAACGCTAAATTAAGATTTTGTTTCCACGATTTTTTAATAATCATAGATTGTATCTTTGTTTCATGTATTCTGCTATTAGATCTGCTCTTTTCAAACTTTCTGCGGAAAATGCACATCATTTTACTTTAAATGCATTAAGTAGCATTGCCAATATCCCAGGTGTTAATGCACTTATGGAAAGAATGTTTACTATAAAAAGTAAAAAACTTCACCGTACTTTTTGGGGCATTCAATTTCCCAATCCTATAGGACTTGCTGCTGGATTAGATAAAAATGGAGAAGTCTTTCCTGAAATGGGCAATCTCGGATTTGGATTTGTAGAGATAGGCACTGTTACACCAAAAGGACAAGATGGCAATCCATCACCAAGATTATTTAGAGTCGTTGAAGATGAAGCGATTATCAACCGAATGGGTTTTAATAATATTGGTGTTGAAGAAGTTATTCGCAATATAAAAAAAGGTAGAAAAAGACATGGTGGAAATGTCATTTTGGGTGGGAATATTGGAAAAAACAAAATCACCCCTAATGAAGATGCCAATCAAGACTATTTAACTTGCCTTGAAGCTCTTTATCCTTACGTAGATTATTTCGTAGTAAATGTAAGCTCTCCCAACACTCCCAATCTTCGAGCATTGCAAGACAAAGAGCCTCTGGCTGAATTGCTCCAATTACTCAAATCATCGATGTCCAACAAGCCTAGACCTAAACCTATTCTCCTCAAAATCGCTCCAGATTTGAATAATGAGCAACTAGATGATATCATCGAAATTCTCAATTCCCCTGTAATTGATGGTATTGTAGCTACTAATACTACGATTTCCAGAGAAGGTTTAAGTGTAAATGAAGATACTATCAATCAAATCGGTGCAGGTGGACTCAGTGGCAAACCATTGACAAAACGTTCAACAGAAATTGTCAAATATATTGCAAAAAATACTCACAAACCTATCATTGCAGTAGGTGGTATCATGACCGTAGAAGATGCTATTGAAAAATTCAAAGCAGGAGCATCTTTGGTTCAATTATACAGTGGGTTTATTTACAAAGGACCTAATTTGGTAAAAGAAATCAATCAGGCACTTATAAATAAATGTAGTGCCCCCAATTGCAAATAAATAATCTAAAATCAAAAGTGTATTTTTGATTTTATGCAAGACGAACAAGTTATTTTACACACTAAAAAGTGGGTTAAAAATGTAGTAATTGGGCTCAATCTCTGTCCTTTTGCTAATAAGGAATACATCAATAATGCTATTCGCTATCAAGTATCTGATACTTTAGACCTCAGTGAAGCAATGCTTGACCTCATCGATGAATTGAAATATTTGGACAATAATGAAACTATTTCTACCACATTAATCATATTTAAAGAAGGTTTATCTGACTTTGATGAATATTTGTATTTGGTTCAATTATGTGAAAAATTAATCAAGAAAGAAGGATACGAAGGAATATATCAAATAGCCACTTTCCATCCCGAATATATCTTTGAAGGCTCAGATGAAGAAGATGCTTCAAATTTCACCAATCGATCACCCTATCCAATGCTACATATATTAAGGGAAGATCAATTGGAAGATGCAATAGAAAAATTTCCAGATACAGAGACTATTCCTGAAAAAAACATTGAACTTACTAGAAAATTAGGAATCAATAAAATGAAGCAACTATTAGCTGCTTGCTTTGAATCTGAATAAAAAAACCCTCTCGAAATTCGAGAGGGCAAAATTTCCTATTTCTATATTTAAAAATCTATTACAGCATATTTTTAGGATCTAAAATGGTATCCAACTCTTCTTTGGTTAACATTTTGTGCTCCAGCACTAAATCATAAACACTTTTTCCTGTTTCCAATGCTTCTTTAGCAATTACTGTCGAATTTTTATATCCGATATGAGGATTGAGTGCTGTAACAATACCTATACTATTTTTCACTTTATTGACACTACTAGCTTCATCAGCGGTAATACCAACAACACATTTATCAACTAAAGTGTCTAAAGCATTGCCCATATATCTCATACTCTCCATGATAGAGAAACTTAGAATAGGTTCCATAACGTTCAACTGTAATTGGCCTGCCTCAGCAGCATAAGAAACTGTCAAATCGTTGCCAATCACTTTGAAACAAGTCTGGTTCACGACCTCAGGAATAACTGGATTAACTTTCCCTGGCATGATAGAAGAGCCCGGAGCCATGGGAGGTAGATTGATTTCTTTCAGACCTGCTCTAGGACCAGATGCCAATAATCTCAAGTCATTACAAATTTTTGAAACTTTCAAAGCAAGTACTTTCAAAGCCGATGAATAACTTGCATATCCACTACAATCTGGAGTAGCTTCAATCAAGTTTTTAGAAAGCGTAATTGGCAGACCAGTGAACTCACCTATTTTTTCAGTACAAAGTTCAGCATATCCTTTAGGAGCATTTAATCCTGTACCAATTGCAGTTGCCCCCATATTCAACTCCAAAAGTAAATTCGCATTAAAGTTCAATTTCGGAATTTCATTTTCAATTGATGCAGCAAAAGCTTCAAACTCTTGACCCAATGTCATAGGAACAGCATCTTGCAATTGAGTACGTCCCATTTTTATAATAGAAGCAAATTCTACACCTTTAGCTCTGAATGCGTCAATAGATTTTTGTAAACTTTTTAGTAAATCTTGATGCATAAAATAGATTCCTAACTTAATAGCTGAAGGATAAGCATCATTTGTAGATTGAGAACCATTCACATGGTCATTTGGAGAAACATGTTTGTAATCTCCTTTCTGAAAACCTAAAATTTCAATGGCTCTGTTAGCAATTACTTCATTGGCATTCATGTTCATTGTCGTACCTGCTCCGCCTTGAATCATGTCAGTTGGAAATTGATTATCCAATTTTCCATCAATCACTTCGTCACAAGCTTGCATAATCGCATTGTAAACCTTCTCATCAAAAATACCAAACTTAAAATTAGCTGCTGCTGCACCCTTTTTCACATAACCAAACCCTTTCACAAAAGCAGGGAAAGAAGATTGTGGTTGATTTGAAATCTTGTAAGTATTGATGCCTCTTTGGGTTTGCACACCATAATACGCATCAATAGGCACCTGCAATTCGCCTAGTAAGTCGCTTTCTGTTCTTGTATTCATTACAATAATTAAGTTTTTTTTAAAATGTTTTAATGATAGCCCAAAAGTATAAAAAATATCTTTTGAAAAATTTGTCATATTCTCCAAAGCAACAAAAGTCCTAACTTTCTACAATTTATTGGGAATTGCTACTAAAAAAGAAACCCAAATATAGAAAATAAAGTCAATCAAAACAAAATTTTCACATTATTCAAAGTAAAATTTATCTATAGCTTAATAAAGTAAAACTATATATATTATCATAAATCCTATGTATAAATCAAAGTATTATAAAGAAGATCAAATAAAATTAGAAATCAACTCTACACTAACAGACACTCTACATATTATCAAAATACACTTTCATTGGAATAAATAATGCATTTCTAATAAAACCAAAAAAAATATTCTATTTTATTGATAAAAAATTAAAAAAAATGAATTTTATTAAAAATATGAAAATTCCATTCTAAATAGAAAAAATAATAAAATCTATCAAAAAATTGCTTTTAAGAATACAAAAAGAGTGAAGAAATGCCATCAAAATAAGAAACGTAACTCTTTGTGGTAAAAAGTACGTAAATGGCCTGTTTCTTCAACTTGAATTGCACCATTTTCCATTACGCCACGTACAATTCCATAAAAAGTCTGTTCATGATCACTCATCAACATCAAATTATCCTTGCCGAATAAAACTTCGTAATATTTTTTCCATAAAATTTTTGATTGACCAGCCTTTAGTAATAAATAATTTTTTTCAATTATCTCCAAAAGCCTATATAAAATCTCTTCAAGCCCTCCTTGATAACCATTAAGTTTTAACGAACTAGCATTAGGCAAATCACTAAACCTCTCTTGCAGTACATTCAACCCTATCCCTATAATACTATATTGTAAAATAGCACCTTGAATACTATTCTCTATTAATATCCCACAAACCTTTTTATTATCAATCAAAATATCATTAGGCCATTTCACCTCAATCAATTTTTCAGGTAAAAATTCTTTCAAAGTTTCAAATAAACTGTAAGCAATGCAGATACTCAAATCAAATTGTTTTTGAACGGGTAAAAACTTAGGCAAATACAAAAGCGACATAGTGATATTCTGAAATGGCTCAGACTGCCAAGAAGTCCCAATTTGCCCCCTTCCAGAAGACTGACTATCAGCCATAATGACAGCACCATCAATTGGCTTATTATTTGAAAGCCATAACTTCAAAAAACTATTAGTAGAATCTATTTCATTTAGGTGAATTAAAAACTTTCCAGTAAATAATGTGTTCATTGAGGATATATTCAGTTAATAGAAAACAAGAGTAAAAATAAAAATTATAAAAACAGAATAAAGTAATTTGAAACTAAGCAATTCATTATTAGACCAACAAAGTAATAATGTTCTAGTCGAACAGATAGTAGAATTTATTCAAGATAAAAAGGGAAAAGATATTATAAGTTTAAATCTTTCTCAAATTCCTGAAGCTGTAACCGATTATTATATTGTATGCCATGCAGATTCATCAACACATGTCAGAGCTATTATGGATAATATTGAAAAGGAAATAACAGAAAAACTTGGAATAAAAAATTTTCACATTGAAGGTCGTAGCAATGGGGAATGGATTTTGGCAGACATTGGTGACATTATTGTTCATGTTTTCCAAACAGAAAGAAGAGAATTTTATCAAATAGAAGATCTTTGGAGCGACGCAACAATAAAAATATATGAAAATACTTAATAACGGATTACCTTTATATTCATGAGCGGATTACCACAAAACAGCAACAAGACACCTAAGAAAAGTAAATTTAACCTTTACTGGATATATGCTATTATTATCATTTTCCTTTTAGGATATCAATTGACCAATTTTAATAGCACTGTAAAAGAGATTTCTCTCACTTCTCAATCTTTTAAAGAACTCCTTACTTCTGGAGACATTAAAAAGATTGTCATTGTCAATGATGATAATGCAGAAATTTATCTCAAAGAAAGTGCGCTAGAAAAAGAAAAATACAAAGACCTCGGCAAATCCAAGGTTTCTTTCAATAATAGCCAACCTCAATTCAAAATGTCTATACCAGGAAAAGTATATTTTCAAGAACAGATAGACAAGACAGTTCATGAATTGCCTGCAGATAAAGCTATCAATGTTGAATATGTTAAGAGAGGCAGCTTTCTGGATTTCTTCTTCTCAGGAATATTTCCATTTTTAATCATTATTGGGATATGGTTTTTCATCATGCGATCAATGGGGAATAGCATGGGAAAAGCGGGAGGTCAGATTTTCAATATCGGCAAATCTAAAGCATCTCTTTATGAGAAAGATAACAATCAAGTAGCTATAACTTTTGACGATGTAGCAGGATTAGACGAAGCAAAAGAAGAAGTAAAGGAAGTAGTAGATTTTCTAAAAAACCCTAAAAAATACACTGCTCTAGGTGGCTCTATACCTAAAGGTTTATTATTGGTAGGCTCTCCAGGTACTGGGAAAACATTATTAGCAAAAGCAGTTGCTGGCGAAGCAAAAGTGCCTTTCTTTTCTTTATCTGGATCAGATTTCGTGGAAATGTTTGTAGGAGTTGGAGCTTCAAGAGTAAGAGATTTATTCAAGACTGCCAGAGAAAAAGCGCCATGTATCATCTTTATTGACGAGATAGATGCAATTGGTAGAGCTAGAGGCAAAAACATGATACAAAGCAACGATGAGCGTGAAAACACATTGAATCAGATGCTTGTAGAAATGGATGGTTTTGGTGGTGACACTGGAGTAATTATTTTAGCAGCAACCAATAGACCAGATGTTTTAGACCCAGCATTATTAAGACCTGGACGTTTTGATAGACAGATTTCAATCGACAAACCAGACCAGAAAGGCAGAGAGCAAATCTTTAAAGTTCACTTGAAAAAACTAAAACTAGACCCAGAAGTTCGTCCAGAAAAATTAGCTTCATTGACTCCAGGATTTGCAGGAGCAGAAATTGCCAACGTATGTAATGAAGCAGCCTTAATTGCTGCAAGAAAAAATAAATCTGTTGTTCAAATAGATGATTTCAACAATGCTATCGACAGAGTAATTGGAGGATTAGAGAAGAAAAATAAAATCATTTCTCCACAAGAAAAAGAAATCATTGCTTATCA
Source organism: Chitinophagales bacterium (assembly GCA_023957245.1). GTDB lineage: Bacteria > Bacteroidota > Bacteroidia > Chitinophagales > JADIYW01 > JAMLHH01. Next base: position 195,251 of record JAMLHJ010000004.1, on the reverse strand, counting down.
CGAGGCTGGACACGCTATTTGTGGCTGGTACCTTGAGCATGCAGACCCATTGTTAAAAGTTACAATTATTCCTCGTGGAGAAGCTGCATTAGGATATGCTCAATATTTACCTAAAGAACAATATCTGTATAGAACCGAACAACTATACGACATGATGTGTATGACACTTGGAGGTAGAGTAGCAGAAGATATCGTTTTTAATAAAATATCTACTGGAGCTCAGAATGACTTACAAAGAATCACCAATATGGCGTATGGAATGGTTACAGTATATGGTATGAATGAAAAGATTGGGAACATTTCTTTCTACAATCCTAATAATGAAAATTCATTTACTAAGCCATATTCTGAAGCAACTGGAAGAGAAATAGACGAAGAAGTAAGAAAGATTATTCAAAAAGCTTATGACAAAACCAAAGAAGTGCTTACTGAAAGAAGGGAACAATTGGAAATTATTGCACAAGCTCTCTTAAAGAAAGAAGTATTATTCAAATCTGATTTGGAAGAGTTGATAGGCCATAGACTTTATGAAAGTGAGCATCCCAATCCAGAACTCACTCCTAGCTAATCAAAATCTACCATAAATAGTAAGTTTCATCTAATAATTAGGTAAAAATGAAAAATTATAGATTTTATATTTTTAGTGTTGCCTCAATCATCATTTTAGCTTGCAATCCCAAAAAGACTGTAACTGTAAAAAATGCAGTTTTTGACAATCAATATGAAATCTATGAAGTTTTGAAAACCGACAAAAAGACTAAAGATGGTTTGTATTGTAGAATTAATGCTTTAGGTGATACCATAGAGAAGGTCAATTATATAGAAGGGAAAATGGAAGGACAAAGAGTCCTATATTATCCAAATGGTCAAGTAGAAATTGTAGAAAACTACATAGATAACCAATACAATGGACCTTATCAATCTTTCTATGACAATGGAGCACCTAAACAATTTGGAACATTCAAAGATGGACAGTTTGAGACTGAATTAAAAACATATTATACCGAGCCTGCTGGACAATTGAAAGAGAGTGTATGGATGAGTAAAGGAGTAGAAAATGGCCCTATAAAAATCTACTTTCAAAATGGACAATTAAAAGAGACATATTCTTATAAAGAAGGACTGAAAGATGGTGCTTTTAAAGAATATCACCCTAATGGTATCTTGGCAGCAGAAGGTCAATATAAAGATGATTTTGAAGATGGTGAGGTGAAAGTATATGATACATTGGGAACTCATATTAAAACCTACATATTTGAAGACAAAAGACCCGTCGAAACAATAAACATTAAAAACTAAAAGAAGATGAAAAATTGGATTTATGGAATTATTGCAACACTCATTTTAGTAGCTTGCAATCAAAAAGAAGAAGTGAAAAGTCTATATGGTGAAGATTTTAAAATCTCCTCTCCCATCTCTGCTGAGCAACTAATACAAGAAATTGATAAAAACACAGAAGTCAAAAATGTGCAAGTTGAAGGAGTTGTCGATAAATCTTGTGGACACACAGGGTGTTGGTTAACCTTAAAAAATAGCGAAGGAAAAATGATTTATGTTACTTATAAAGATGATGCATTCACCACAGCAAAAGATTTAAAGGATAGAAAAGTCACTTTACAAGGTGAAGGTTCTTATAATGCAGATGATGAAGAATACAGTTTTATTGCTAGTGGTTTAAAATTTGAATAATTAATTTTCCTAAAAGTATATCTTTCTTAGTACCAGATAGTAAACTATTGATTCAGGGAAATAAAGACTTAGTTCTTTGGAATAAAATGAAAATAATTAAAATAAAAAGCCAATTCAAGTTTGCAAATTAAGTATTAGTTTATATATTTGCACTCGCTTTTAAAAAGGCAAGATTCCGTAGCTCAGCTGGTAGAGCAATACACTTTTAATGTATGGGTCCTGGGTTCGAATCCCAGCGGGATCACAAAAGACACCAAAAGGTGGAGTTCTTAAAAAAATAATGCCCACGTGGTGAAATTGGTAGACACGCCATCTTGAGGGGGTGGTTTCCTACGGATGTGCTGGTTCGAGTCCAGTCGTGGGCACTCTACAATTTAAAAACTTAAGGGTTAAGATTCCGTAGCTCAGCTGGTAGAGCAATACACTTTTAATGTATGGGTCCTGGGTTCGAATCCCAGCGGGATCACAAAAGAAAAAAGCTATATGAATTAATCGTATAGCTTTTTTTGTTTTAAGAAGATAGCTTTTATTTGCGTAAGCGTTTGAGAACACGCTTAAAATTTTCTGAATAAAACACCTTTCCTTTATCATCTACTATCATACAAGAATATTTAGGATATTCTTCCAACATCGCCAAACCTTTTTCCTTCCCTAAAACCATAATTGAAGTACTAAGTCCATTAGCGACTTCTGCACTATCACCAAAAACCGTAACACTTACCAACCCAGTCACAGGCATCCCTGTCTTAGGATTAATAATATGAGAATATCTTTTACCATCTATTTCGATGTATTTATTATAATCACCAGAAGTCGTTACCGCTCCATTTTTAATAGATATCACCTTTAATGAACGTTGACCACCCTTTGGAGAAGCAACACCTATTTTCCAGCGTTTTTTTTCACTCCAGATGGCCATATCTCCTGAAGCATTCACTATCCCAGAAAGGACACCTTGTGCTTGTAAAATCTCACGACCTCTATCAGCGGCGTAACCTTTCCCTGTCGCTCCAAAACCTATTTTCATACCTGGTAGTTTTAAAAAAATAGTACTTTCTTCACTGTTCAAAATAATATTCTGATATCCAATTTTTTCTTTTGCTTTTTGAATAGTTGCTGCATCAGGCAATTGCTCCATCTCGCCATCAAACTTCCATATCTTATCCATAGAAGCAAAACTAATATCAAACGCTCCATCTGACGCTATTGAGAATTGAATAGCTCTTTGAGTCAAGTCAAATACTTCCTTATCAACTTTTACAGGTCGGATTTCAGCATTCTTATTGACTTCTGAAATCTGTGATTGTGGCTTCCAATCCGAAATCAAATATTCAATCCTAGACATCTCATCTACTGCAGACTGAATATAGTATTCAGCTTTTATAGAATCTTCAGCAATAACAGTGATATCAAACATTGAACCCATCAACACCATCACTTTCTTGACTGTTACTTGAGCCAGCAAATGAGTTCCACTAAATAAAAATAAAATCAATACAACGAAACTCTTCACAATTAAAATTTATTAGTCAATGAAAATTTCTAACATATCACTTAATAAGCAAACCTACTAATAACAATCACTCAATATCTGAGAACGAGATTGGTAATACTTGATATTATGATTCAAATTAGCAATGCATATCTTGTCAAATTCAGCAATAACATCTTGATACATAGATAAAGAACCACAAATCATTATCACTCCGCCACTTTTCAATATATCCACAAAAATATCTTTATCAGCTCTGACCATATCCATCACGTAAGCAGCATCTTTCTCTTTAGAAAAGCAAAATTTATAATCAGTCAAATACTTTGAAAATTTTAATCCCTCCAAAAAATCTTTATAATAATTGGCTACTTCCCTATCAAATCTAAATCCACAATACAAATAAGCATTGATTTGTAGAGTGTTATTAGCTAACATCCCTAGAAAAGGTGCAATACCTGTACCATTGGCAATCATCGCTATTTTAGTGGTGTCAGATTGGAAATGAAAATTAGAGTTTTCAAAAACTTTTGCTTTAAACTTTATACCCTTTTCTAATTGATATAAAAATTGTGAACCTAAACCGTACTGATGATTTTTAACTACTAACTGAATATTATCTCCTATTTTAGAAATTGAATAAAAACGTTCTTTATAATCATTATTGGGATAAATGGCCAACAAATCTCCTGATTGAAATTTTATTTTAGAAATAGGTTTCAAAATCAGAATAAAAGTATCCTCATTACTGAAATTTTTTTTCTCTACTACCTGAAAAGATTTTAGTCGAGTCGGTTGCTGGCTATATAAATCTACAGTAGTAGCCAAAGGAACGACACACTTTTCACTCCATGCTTGCACCCATGACACAAATTCTGTAGGAGATTTCTCATTGACAGTGAAAACATCTAAGACAGGTTCGGTCCATTGTTGTTCTGAAAGCAGATGGTCAATCTGATATGCATAAGCACAATAGTCTTTATAAATCTTCGAACCAAATCCTACTACTGAATATTGGATTGTCGAATTGGATTGATAATTACGAATAAAATCTACAAATTGACTAGCATTATTGGGTGCATCTCCAATTCCATAAGTAGAAGTAAACACTACAAAATGCTTGGCATTGGGATAAGAAGACAAGTGATTCATCTCTGTTAAATAAGATTTCTTTCCAGCAGCCAACAATTGTTGATGTATATGAGCTGCAAATCCTAATGTAGAACCGTTTTCTGTCCCTACAAAAACAACATATTCTGCCTCTTGTTCTGAATGTGGGTTTTTGATTTTCGTAGCTATTCTTTTCAAAAATATTCTTATTCCCGAATACATAAAGAACACTATATTCAAAGAAGCAATACCCAAAATAATTGCCCAAATAAGATTTATTTTTCCAGTATGAAGTAACAAACTCCACCTTTTTAAATTTTCTACTGTTGAAATATTTCTTTCACTTATTTTCTCGCCAGTAAATTGATGAACAATTACCTCTCTATCTTTTAATTTGAATCTAAAATACTCCTCTGGGTCTTCGACAAAAGGAAATTCAATCTTCATAATATCTTTAAGCAAAGTAGTATTAAAGAAATTAGATGGCGAAGAATCTGATACACTATTTGTACCTGTAACTTGATACTCAATAAGCTCAGGTTCAACATTTTTGATAATTTCAAATCTTTCAACAAACAAATAAACACCAGTTGCTGCAATGATTAAAATAGGTACAAGTAAAATACGCCCAGCTACAACATGATAATATTGAGCTAAAAAATCCCGATTGATTTTTGAAAAAAACCGAAAAACAGATTTTTGTCTTTTGATAATTAAAACAGTACCTGAAATAACAATTAACACCAACAAAAAAGATGTTATCCCAACAATAAACCTACCTGTTTCTTTTAAAAATAAGGAACGATGAAAATTTATATTCCATTGAAAAAAATCATGCTTTTTAATCAAATCTCCTAATATATCACCAGTTTTAGGATCTATAATCGAAGAAACTTCGTTCCCATCTTCATCAATAGCTTCAATAGATACAAATTGATTATCATCAATATTGACTTCGTAAACTTCTACATATTTCTCTTTAATATTAGCAATAAAATCAGACAACTTGATTTCATCGAAAGACTTAGATTTATATGGGTAAGATTTTTCTACAGCTACATCTATAGCTAATATTACTCCTGTAACAGAAGAAATAATTAAGAAAATCGAAGAAAATAGAGCAAGTGCCAAATGGGCATATCGCCAGACTTTGAGCATCATTATCTAAATCAATATTTTATTGAACTTTATTGAGCTTGACATATCGAATAAAGCCTGTACCTTCCTTCTTTTCCAATACACCTACTGTAGTCAATGGCACTTCTACATCTTTGACATAATAATCTTTATCTTCCACTGCCGACTCAAATCTCAAGCTATATCCTTTATCCAATTTAGATGCATCAATTTCCAATACCACAATACTCCTATCTCCTGCTGGAACAGAAGCACGTGTAATAGCATGTAATTTTTCGTTTTTCTTAGACATTGCTTTTTTCCACTCTTTCCATCCAGTGTACCACTGTTTGTCGTCACCCATGACAGACAAAGTCTTCTCATACTGTCCTTGTGGATTGATTAATGAAACTACTACATACGCTTCCAAGCCTTGATAATTGGACATTTGAAGCAGACACTTATATTTTACAGTCTGAGAATATCCCACACTCGATATCAATAATCCCAATATTATAAATAACAGTTTTTTCATTGTTGTTGTCCTAGCTTATTTTAAAAAATCAATTGAAATATTATTTTTCTTAAGTGTTTCATTTTCACTGGCAAGGTCATAAGCCGATTCATCAAAACCAGTCAATAAAGATTTATCTGCACCTTGATTGACTAAAAATCTCAATACTTTATCATCTTTTGCAAGTAAAGCAGCCTTGTGTAATACCGACATCCCTTCTTCATCTTGAATATTTATATCCAATTGAAGGCTTCCAATCTTTTCTAATAATTTCACATCTTGTTTGGCAATAGCGACATGATATATGGAAGAACCATCTACTTGTAAAGCTTTAAAATTCACACCTTTTTCAAGTAAAAGATTCCATTTTTTATCAAAATCTTCCGAATTATTTGCTCTATAAGATTGTATCAAATAATAAACGCAATTTCCACCTGACGACATTAAAGCAGGATTAGCACCACTTTGCAGCAACAGATCAACAATCTCCACAGATGAATATTGCGATGCCAACATCAACGCTGTTTCTTTCTTAAGATTAGAATGATTAATATCTTTAGTATGCTGTATGAATAACTTAACTACATCAATATCTTTAGCTTGAGCAGCATTCATTAGAGGAATATTTCCAAATTTATCCACTTGTTCTGCATTGGTTCCTTTATCTAATAAATATTGAATAATCTCTAACTGCTTTGGTTTTCTAACCAAATAATGAAATGCATTCTCATTATTAACAGACAAAGAATTGGGTTGAATACCTAAATCATCTATCAAATATTGAAAAGTTTCGATAGTACTATTCCATCTTCTAGAACCTTGTGCTGCGAATATCAATGCATTGGGCGTTGGTTTAATATCATGAGTTAAAACTTTTTTAAGTAACTCAATATCTCCTGACTTCGCAGCATAATCAAATGCAGTACGTCCATATTCATCTTTTGACTGTATAGATAATCCTTGAGAAATTAAATAATTGGTTAGAGCAAAATCTTTATCTCCTGCAATAGACAATAGTAAAATATTAGCACCATCATTATAAACTTCATTAACACTTACTCCTGCCATAAAAAATAGCTTGAAAATTTCAGGATTCACCTGTCCATTCATAGCTGCAAAAGCCAAAGGCGAAGCACCTTTCTCATCAATCAAATCAGCTGTCCAACCTTTTTTTAATAAATATTTGACAACATCGACATTACCACTACTTGCAGCCCAATGTAAATAAGTACGCCCATCATGCGTCTTTTTATCTACTCCATTTCCCTCCTGATTTAATAAAAATTGAATCACTTGAAAATCTGCTTGGTTATTGATTGCCATACACACTGCATCAAAATTTGCAGGATTGGCTTGTGATGGAGAATTGCCCTTCAAAATTTCGCTTTGTATTGCTTCAACACTAGGCTGACTTTTCCAAAACCCAAAATCCAATAATTTATTACTGTTTTGAGCCAATGACAAAAAAGGAAGCCCAAAAATCATAAATACCGAAAACACTATTACTCTCATAGAAAAACACTATTAATATTTAGACCAAATATAAATAAAATAATTTCAGCATTGAATTTATGTTTTAAAAATCCCATTTTATAAGTACAAACATCGTATTCACTCACAAAAATTATGATACTATCTATACCTAAATTCAATAACTACAAATAGCAGACCAACAAATCGTAGAAAATCATCCCTAAACACTCCATCTTGATATTTATCAAATAAGGCAATAAGAACGTTCATAACAGCTACTCTACAGAAAGAGGAATATAAAACCACTATAAAATCAAGTCTAAATGCTTATTTTTGACAAATAAATAATTTTTTCATTATATGGAAAATCAAAACACATCTACAACCATCATCAAAAATCCAATTACTGGAGCATTTTTGTATGAGTTGCAAGACCCGTCAACTTCAGAGTTAAAGAGAATAATGGATGTATCTCGTCAGATGCAACCTATTATCAGAGCAATGTCTTTGGAAGATAGAATAAAGGAAGTGGACAAAATCATGCAGTATGTATTAAATAATGCAGATTTTATTTTAGACCAAATAATAGCAGAAACTGGCAAATCTCGTACCGATGCTTATGCAGCAGAAGTTTTTGAAGTATGCGATGTTATAGACGTGTACAAAAAAATGGCTCCAAAAGTTTTGGCAGATAAAAAATTGCCTATTCCGATATTTTTAATGGGAAAAAAATCTCGTCAATGGAAAGAACCTTTAGGAACTATCATGGTGATTACTCCATGGAATTTCCCATTCTATCAAGTAATAGTTCCTGCATTGATGGCATTTTTAGCAGGTAATGCAGTAGTTGTAAAACCTAGTGAAGTAACTCCTTTATTACCTTTATGGAAACATTTCTTTGCTAATAGCGGATTTATGAAAGATGCTATTCAAGTAGTGTGTGGAGGAAAAACCGTAGGTGCAGAATTAATAAAACATCGCCCTGATAAAATACATTTTACTGGAAGTGTGAGAACAGGCAAACGCATCATGGCACTTTGTGCTGAGCAATTGATTCCTGTAGATTTAGAATTAGGAGGTAAAGACCCATCTATAGTTTTCGATGATGTCAATTTAGATAGAACTGTCAACGGAGTGATGTGGGGAGCATTTACTAACGCTGGACAAAATTGTACAGGAATTGAAAGATTATACATTCAAGAAGGAATCTATGACAAATTCCTAAAGGAACTCGTTGATAAAACTAAACTTTTAAAAACTTCTCATCCAAACAGAGACACAAAATCTACTGAAGATTGTGATGTCGGAGCAATTACAGCAGACTTCCAAGTTGCGCTAATTGAAGACCATATTGAAGATGCTATTGCCAAAGGTGCTAAATTATTATGTGGAGGAATCAAACAAAAAGGCTCTCATCATATTCCACCTACCATATTGGAAAATTGCACATTAGATATGAAAGTTGCTACTGAAGAAACATTTGGTCCTACGGTAGCTGTATTCAAATTTAAAACAGAAGAAGAAGCCATTCAAATGGCCAACAATTCTCCTTATGGATTGGGAGGTTCAGTTTGGACAAGTGACATGAATAGAGGGGAACGTGTCGCTCGTGCATTAGTTGTCGGCAACGTATGTATCAACAACCACATGATCAACGAAGCCAATCCTTATCTACCATTTGGAGGCACAAAAGATAGTGGTATCGGAAGATTTAAAGGTGAAGATGGGTTATTAACATTCTGTAATCTCAAATCTGTCATCATAGAGAAACAAAGTGATTTGATAGAATTACAATGGTATCCTTTCACAAAAGAAAAAGGAGAAGTATTGAGTAATCTCATGAGTGCATATTTCAGTAAGCCTAAAAATTGGATAAAATTTGCTATCAATGGAATTAAAGCGGATAGCATCGGAAAAAAACAAAAATTATAATACCATGGCAATTTACGATTTCATTATAGTAGGTTCTGGTGCAGGAGGTGGTACACTTGCATATTATCTGAATAAAGCTGGTGCTAATGTTTTATTACTAGAAGCAGGACGATTTTATAGAAAAAATACATTCCCTAAAACAGAAGCAGAAGCATCTGCAGAATTATATTGGGGTGGTGGTATTGAGTATGACAATCAAGCTAAACTTGGATTTTTAAGAGGTAGATTAGTAGGTGGTTCATCTATCATGTACCAATGTCTGATGGATCGATTTGACGATATTGCTTTAAATGATTGGCAAACAGAATCTGGCATCAACTACTTCACTCAAGAGGGAATGGACAGACACTATACTCAAATTGAAAGTGATTTAGCATTACATACTTTTTCAGAAAATGAACGTAATGGCAATGCCAATTTATTTGTAAAAGCTTGTGATGAATTGGGATATAAATGGGGATATCTTCGTAGAGGTCAGAGTGATTGTGGAAGAGAACAAGGCAATGATTGTATCACATGCTTAAATGGTTGTCATAGAGATTCCAAACAAAGTTCTATGGTAGCTTTCGTACAAAAAGCTGAAAAAAACAATCTAAAAGTCGAAGCAGAAATTGAAATCACTCAAGTGATTCACCAGAAAGATGGTGTAATTGTCAGAGGGCTTCAAGGACTTATTGGGCACAAAAAACCAGTAGAATTTAGAGCTAAAAAAGCAATTTTAGCTGGTGGAGCATTTGGTTCGACTAGAATGATGCTCATGTCAGGTTTCCAAAGCCAATTGCCAGCACTTGGGAAAAAATTTGCTACACATCCTCAGTTCATGTGGTTTGGATTCCAAAAAGAATATGTAGATTCTCATAAATTATTTTTCCAATCTGTAGCTTCAAAAGATCCAAATTTCAGAGCCAATGGATTCAAATTGGAAAATGTATTTAGCTCACCAGTTTCTACAAGTATGTTATTCACTGTCAGAGGTGCTAAACATCATGACTATCTTAAAAGATACAGATATATGCAATGTGTTGAAGTAGCTGTAAGAGATGAAAATATTGGAGAAATCAAAGTAGATAAAAAAGGTAAATTGAATGTCTATAAACCAATGACAGACCAAGACAATGAGCGTAAAACTAAAGGTCATAATGCGATAAGAAATATCTTAAAAACCGCTGGAGCTTATGAAGTTTACGAATCTCAAATGTCATTTGGACTTCACTTAATGGGAGGCTGTACTATTGGAGTAGATGGTAAAAATTCTGTCGTTACTCCAGAATTTAATGTTCACGGTATGGAGAACTTATATATCTGTGACTCTAGTGTATTTCCTAATGCACCTGGTATCAACCCTTCATTGACTATCATGGCATTAGCACATAGACTTTCTACATCATTGATTAAGTAATAAATTTTTCAACAAAAGATACGAGGGCTAAGTTATATTGACTTAGCCCTTTTACTTTTTTAAGTTAATGCACGAGCGAGACGCTTGCGCAAACTGGGGCATATTGTATCATACCTAGTCATGTTCATTTAATTTTTCGTTCATCAATTTGACAGATTAGCACGAGGTTTCGGTTTGTTTCTCATTTACTTTTTTATAATTACAGACAATCTCATAAAAAATCGTTATTGACGAAATTGTTTAGTTTATACACTTTTCGTCAATAACGATTTGTATCTTAGATTAAAACAAAAGAAAAAATGATAATTCGTGAAAAATATTTGAGAAAGCTTAGACAGCTAAAAAATCAAAATATAATTAAAGTAGTGACAGGTATCAGACGTAGTGGAAAATCTACATTATTAAAGACATTCAAAAAGGAATTAATTGACAGTGGTATTGCTACTCAAAATATCATTTTTTTAAATTTTGAAGATAGGGAAAACCTGCATCTAACAAATTGGACGGCACTTTATGATGAAATCATAAATAACATTTCAGAGAGCGAAAAGTATTATGTTTTTTTAGATGAAGTACAAATGGTGGATGGTTTTGAAAAACTAATCAATAGTTTATTTGTTAAAAAAAACATTGATTTATACGTTACTGGCTCAAATGCTTACTTATTATCAAGTGAATTGGCGACTTTGCTGACTGGACGATATATTGCAATAAATATCCATCCATATTCTTTTTTTGAATATACTTTAGCTTATAACAATGAAAAAAAAACAGATAGGTTGTTTAGAAAATATCTCAACACAAGTAGTTTTCCTGAAGCAGTCACACTCGCTCAAATTAATGAAGACTTGGTAAATGATTATTTGCAATCTATTTATGATACAGTTATAATGAAAGATATTGCTCAACGATATAAACTACGAAATCTTCACAATTTGAATCGTATTATTAGTTTCGTCTTTGACAGTGTAGGTTCTTACATTTCTCCAACAAATATTGCAGATGCACTTAATAAAAACTCTAAGAAAACTATTTCACACAATACTGTAAGTAAATATTTGGAATTTTTAATTAACTTTTATATTATTTATCCTGCACAGCGTTATGATATTAAAGGGAAAGAGTTGCTTACTACAAACCAAAAATATTATTTGGTGGATTTGGGATTAAAAAATATAACTACTACTAATAAATACGATACAAACTTAGGTCGCAAATTAGAAAATGTCGTCTATTTTGAATTATTAAGACGTGGAGGAAAGGTTTTTGTAGGGAAGAATGGTGACAAAGAAGTTGACTTTATCGTTCAAATGAACAACAACACACGAGAGTATTATCAAGTAGCATTTACTGTTAATGACGAAAAAACCTTTGAACGTGAGATTTCGGCATTTAGAAACATCCGTGATAGTTACCCGAAATTTCTTCTTACTCTTGACTTTGACAATACCAGTATTGAAGGAATACAAAAAATAAATGTGATTGATTGGCTTATGAATTCTGATGATTTAACAGTGAACTAATGCACACACCGGACACTGAGTGCTTCGATTTTCTGGTTATTGAGCTTGTGGTTATTGAGCTCGGTCGAAATATCGAAATGACTTTTGTTAAATGTGCCTTCGACAGGCAGGCACCAGTGTTCGGACACTGAGTTTATCGAAATGTCGATGTAGTCATTTGTAAACGGTGGAAAGTATAGTAGTGTAAGAAATTATATTGATGGGAAGGAAACCTATTTAGAAATCGATATTATTTGATAGGTTAATGCACGGGCGAGACGCTCGCGCAAACTAAGGGAAAATAGAATTGCTATAAAACGCATCAAAACCCTTTGCATTTGGTGTTGCAGGAAGCATTTCAACTCACACGTTAAGCCTTTGTTAAACACTAAATATTATACTTTTCAAATTTGTATTATAGTTCAACCGAAGCGTATTTTAGTGGAAAGATAAGTTTACATGATTTCAAAGTTTGGTTGCAAAAGATTATTTTCTACTTCTATATTTCCCCTATTAGTATTTTTATTATTTAGCTTCACATTACAAGGTCGCGTGACAGGAGTCGGCTCTGGCAATGACGGAGACATTTTCATTTCACAAGGTCAAACGTATTATACCGATAATATAAAAACCAAAGCTTTAAATTTGGCTGATAGCATTGTCACCGTTCAGTCAGTCAACGGATTTATCGTAAATGATATTTTATTAGCTATTGATGTAACAAACGGGTCATTTGAATTTGGTAAAATTAAATCCATTTCAGGCTCTACTCTTCAACTTTATGATGCATTTGAGGATATCTCATTTAGTTCAAATATTCAAGTAATAAGAGTTCCCCAATTTAAAAATTTAACGATAAATGAAGGCGGTAAAATTACCTGTTCTCCCTTTAATCTTTCTACTGGCTTGGGGGGAGTAGTAGCATTTTTCGTTCAAAAAAATTTTTACATGAATGGAGGAATCATAGATGTAAAAGGCAAAGGTTTCCCTGGCGGTATCGGTGGAATGGGGGGAAATGGAGGAACTGGAAACCCTGCGGGAAGACCTAATGGTGGAAATGGGGAAGGTATGCTTGGGTTGATCAATGCCGGTTATGGTGGAATTGAAGGCAATGAAGGAACACAAGGACAAGACGGCACAATCATATCTTACCCTGGCAGCGGTAATCCAAGTAGCAATATTTCTACACCCGGCTACCTGTATTTAGGAGGAGGAGCATCTGGAGGGCGTGGCGGAAAAGGAGGTAATGGCTCGGGCAGCTCCGGTGGCACCATGTGTATCGATGGACTTCAAGGGACTATCGGCGGAGAAGGAGGTATCGGTGGAGATGGAGGTGCCGGTGGAGGAGTCATCACATTTGTTATTAACACAGTAGTAAAAAACCCATTGGACGAAACAAAATCAACAGTTTTTGACCTCAGAGGTGAAAATGGAGGAACAGGACACCAAGGCACGAGTGGGAATGACGGCCCTGATGGTGTATGTGGTGGCGGAGGTGGCAGAGGTGCAAAAGGTGGAGACGGAGGGAATCCAGGTGGTGGTGGAGCTGGCGGGAAAGGCTATTTTTCTATTCTTTCAGGTATGCCCTCTTTAAATAAAATTCTTTTATCAGGAGGTGGTGTTGGCGAAAAAGGCATAAGCAGCCCAAGCGGAACAAGCGGCGAAAGAGGTATCATTACATCTGAATGCTCATGTGGAATACCCATTCCTCCCGGACCAGTATCATGTAATGTTTGTTCTATGAAGAAAGTTTTAGATTTAATTAGCGCAACAAATACTTTTGTAGCTCCCAATAAATTTTCAAACGACACAATTTCCTGTGTTCTCAGCAAAGTATATGACTGTGTTACAGAAGTAGATCTATTGCAGTGTAAATGTATTGAAATAAAAAGCTCCAATGATACATGTTATATCAATGGTTTTATACAAGATGGAGCTGAAGACATTATTTTACATTTAGCCCAAAAAGATTCTACAATCACTTATGACAGTAATACAGTTAGCTCAATAAATGATGGTTCATTTAATTTTCTTTCCTGCGAATTAGACATTTGTGAATACGATAATGACGGAGACTCCTATGAAGTTTTTGCAGGTAACGATGGAAGTGTAGAGTTTGATATTCCTGTGCTACCAATTACACTAAGGGAATTAGCAGGATATTGCAAGAATGGCATCCCAATAGTTGAGTGGAAAACTGAAAGTGAATTTAACAACGATTACTTCAGCATTTACAAATCAAAGGATGGTTTACAGAAAGAATTAATAGCTAGAATTGATGGGATGGGAACCAAGATGAGTCCTACGGAGTATCTTTGGGAAGATAATTCAAAAACTGACGAACCTTATTATCATTTACAACAAACTGATATAGACGGAAAATCATATTGGTTAGGTACAATCTATATTCAGTGTAATAATAGACCACAGGAAGACATAAAGGTTTATTTCAACAACTTATCCAAAGGAATCATCATTTCAAACCTTTCTTATTATCCTACAACATGGGAGTTATACAATGTTCTAGGATCTCAATTGAAAAATGGGAAAATAAATCAAGCACAAGGCGAAAACAACATCTATCTTAATGATATTATTGTACCAAATGGTATTTACTTTTTACAAATGAGAAATCAAAAAATGCAAAAATCTTTCACTTTAAAGATAGATTAAAGAGAAACCAAAATAGCTTGATGAGTATAAAAGAATGAGGCTACACTCCTACCCCGTGTTGGCGTGAGTGTCTCGCTCGGCAAACTGGGATTGGTGAAAATTTCACAACATATAAATGCTAAAATCTAACTTTATTAGAAAGAAAATTAAAAACTGAGCTTATCCATATTTTAAAAATTTAAAGTAGATTTAAGTAAATAAATTTCTTAAGTCATTGAAAAATATATGGATATAATCAATTCTCTACCGTTTCAATTAATTACATTCTTCATCTCAGGTTTAGCAATATGGTATTTTTGTAATAAACTTTCCGATGTTGTCGAATATATTGATGCCACTTTCGGTCTAGGTGCTGCATTCGGAGGCACTCTAATGTTAGCAGTAGTTACAAATCTTCCAGAAGTAGCAATAGCAATTTCAGGTGCTATCAAAGGAAATTATGACTTAATAGCCGGAAATCTATTAGGAGGAATAGCTATTCAAACTATGCTATTAATCATATATGATTATACAAATAAAGATAGTCGCCCACTATCAACGCTGATCTCATCAAAAACTGGAATATTTCAAGGTTTTTCTCTTATTATTATTCTTTCTTTATGCCTATTTGGTGGGTTATATAAAGAAAAAGTAGCTCCTTTGGGAGCAGGAATATCAGTTTGGATAGTTTTGATAATTTGGATGGGCTCATTACTTTATTTAAAGAAGTTTCAGCAAAAAACGCCAATTGAAAGTAAAGCCAATAATGCAACGTTCACAAAGAAATCATCACTAATATGGCTAGCTTCAATTTCAATTGCAGTTTTGTTTTTTGGTGTATTATTAGAACATAGTAGTGATATCATAGCCAATCATTTTAATTTATCAGGAGTATTTTTTGGTGCCACAGTATTGGCATTAGTCACTTCATTACCTGAAATTTCAAGTGGATTGGAATTTGTAAAAAACAAAGATTATGAGCCTATTATTAGCGATATCTTTGGAGGAAATGGCTTCTTGCCTGTCCTATTTCTTCCTGCATCAATTATTGCTGGGAAAAATATTATACAAGAAGCAGGTGAGGATAACAATTTTCTTGCATTTCTTTCAATACTTTTAACAGCTATTTTCATTATAGGTATGTGGCGAAAGACATCAAAAAAGATAGGCAAATTAGGTTGGGACAATTGGTTAATGTTGGCAATAGGTGTGATAGGATTTACAATTTTGTACTTTATATCACATTAAGATTATTCTAGTTTTGCATTTTTTTCATTAGGACGACATACTTTGGCGTAATCCTATCATAACTTTAAAGAAAAAATTATGAAAGAGACAGTTTTTGAAGTATTAGCAGAAGGTGGAAGTTTGTCAATTATACGAATCAAATACCGAAATGAAGAAAAATTCATTTATTATCACAATGAAATGGACATGACCGATGAAGGTTTAGGTATTGACAAAAAGTGTGAATACGAAAACTTTGAGCAACCATTCCAACTCATCAATAACAAATATCCATGGTTTCAACTTCACCTTGCAATAGTACATGAAGATTATAGAAGCTATGTTCTCGATGAACTTATCAAAACATTAATGTTCCAAGGGATAACTCCCGATGAACTAAGATATTCTCAGTCAGACTTAGAAAAAGCATTGAGTGTAAAATTAGAATTCGGATTTGCTCCTATTCAAAATGGATTGCAACAAATTGAAGTAAAAAATCTAATTGAAGCGATAGAATACACTTATCAAGAATTTACGGATAATTACGCCTCGGAGATTGGGCAAAAATTCAAATTAAAAGGTCAGTATAGAATGTGGATGGATGAGCAATGCTTTGAACCTCGTTATATGGAAGTAATTACTACATCCAATGAATACATTAAAACTATTGGCAAGTTGGAAGTGAACGGAAATGCTATCATCATTAAAAATGAATACAATCAAATTGATTATATCTTTCCAATAGACAAGTTCACTGTTTCTGCATCACCTATTTTAAGTAAATCAAAATCTTGGTTTTATAAAAACAAATAAGAGTTGAAAATGTCTATATTTAGCAAGAAAAGAAAATAGACAACATGATAAATTTAGAAAAGTAATTGATTAATTTGTATTAACTAATTAAAATTTGTAAATCACAATAAATTGATTGCCAGTACTTTAAAATCAAACACAACAATACATCAACTTTCAAACCATCAGCAAACATGATTCAAAAAATAAAAAAATTAATTCCTTTAAAACTTAGAGTATATATTTCCAAACATTTTCATTCGCCTTTATTTTATGGCGATTCCAAAAGTGAGATTAAGCGCAAAGCTATTTTTTACAATCAATTTGTTCAAAAAGATGATTTAGTGTTTGATGTTGGTGCAAATATGGGTAACAGAATTGCTCCTATGCTGAATATTGGGGCAAAAGTAGTAGCTGTTGAACCACAAGAAAAATGCCACCAAACTTTAAAATCAAAATACGGCAATAAAATTGAAATTGTCACTATGGGCTTGGACGAACAAGAAGGTTTTCAAGAATTTCATATCGCCGATACTAGTACCTTATCATCATTTTCAACAGAATGGATAGACTCCGTAAAAAATGACCGTTTCAGTTCAATTAAATGGGAGAAAACACTCCGTGTGCAAATGACAACTTTGGACAAATTGATTTCAACCTATGGAACACCAAAATTTATCAAAATTGATGTTGAAGGTTATGAATTAAACGTACTAAAAGGTTTGACACAACCCATCCAAATCATCAGTTTTGAATATACAGTACCCGAACAAACTCAAAAAGTCATTGATTGTATAGAGCAAATCGAAAAGCATAATAACGCCATTGAGTGCAATTATTCCATTGGAGAAAGCATGAAATTGGCTTCAGACAATTGGAATTCAGTAAGTCGATTTAAAGAATTTGTACAAACAGATAGCTTCACCAACACAAGATTTGGCGATATTTATATAAGAAGTAAAAATTGATTTACTTCAAGAAAAAACTATTGAATATCTTTCAAAATATTGTGCCCCATTTTATCTCTTTTGGTAAGAAGATAAGTTTCATTATGCTTATTAGGCAATATTTCAATAGGTAAATTTTCTACTATTTCAATACCATATCCATCAAGTGCAACACGTTTTTTAGGATTATTGGAAATCAATCTGATTTTAGTAATATTTTGATCTCTTAAAATCTGAGCTCCGATACCAAAATCTCTTTCATCTGCTCTAAACCCTAAAGCCAAATTAGCTTCTACAGTATCCATCCCTTCTTCTTGCAATTTATACGCTTTCAATTTATTCAAAAGCCCAATTCCTCGACCTTCTTGCATCATATACAATACTGCTCCTTTGCCTTCTTTTTCTACCATTTTCATTGCATTGTGTAATTGATCTCCACAATCACATCTCAATGAACCTAAAATATCTCCAGTGACACAAGAAGAATGTACACGTACTAAGACCTCATCTCCCTCTTTCCACTCTCCTTTTCTCAATAATAAATGTTGTTCTCCTGTATTGATTTGAGTATAACAGATTAAAGTAAAATCACCATATTTTGTTGGCATATTGACTTCCACTTCTTTTTTTACCTGCAACTCATGCTTCATTCTATAAGTCACTAAATCTTTGATAGAAATAATTTTCATATCAAATCTCTTAGCAATTTTCAACAAATCAGGAAGACGAGCCATAGAGCCATCTTCGTTCATAATTTCTACCAAGATACCTGCAGGTTCAAATCCAGCTAACCTTGCCAAATCTGTAGCAGCCTCTGTATGTCCAGTACGTCTAAGCACACCTTCTTTCTTTGCTCTCAAAGGAAAGATATGTCCAGGTTTACCAAAATCAGAAGGTTTTATATTTGGATCTATCAATGCTTGAATTGTCTTAGCTCTATCTGAAGCAGAAATACCTGTTGAGCATCCTTGACCTATCAGATCTACTGAAATCGTAAAAGGTGTATCAAAATGAGAGGTATTATTGCGCCCCACCATCAATTCCAACTCTAACTCATTACACCTTTGTTCATCCAAGGGTGCACAAATCAAGCCACGACCATGTGTCGCCATGAAATTGATAATCTCAGGTGTTGCATTTCTTGCAGCAGTAATAAAATCGCCCTCATTTTCACGATCTTCATCATCTACTACAATAACTAGTTTCCCTGCTTTAATATCCTCAATCGCTGATTCAATAGAATCTAATTGAACTTCATTTCCTTTGAGTTGGTTTCCAGACATTACTTTTAATCCCTTTTATATAATTATAGAACCCTTTATTCAAAGCAAAGTTGATGAAAATAAAATAACTTAACCTTTCGATAGCTCTACAATGCAAATTTAACCTTTGTAAAACGTATTGTATCAATGGTAAACCAATTATTAATATTAATGTAACCATAGAAGGTCCAAAAGGATAGTTACATACAATTTTTAAAACTAAATCTATTACAATTGCTGGAATCAATAATACTGGAAGTGTCCATCTTAAAACCTTATGTAACAGCCATGTTACACTCAATCCTGTGAACGGCTTTTTAAAAACTGGCAAAAAATGAACGAAGTTCTGAAAATTTCCAGCAGCAATTCTCTCTTTGCGATAAAACTCTTCTTTCAAATCAGTATGTACTTCTTCTAAAACTACTGCAAGAGGATTGACAATTGATACATAGCCTTTGCTCATCACATTCATACCAATAAAAAAATCATCTACAAGAAAATTATTGGGAATAGGAGAATAAAGATGAGTTCTAATAGCAAAACAACCTCCAAAAGGCCCTTGCATGGTTCCAAAAACTATCCCTTCATTGAATTTCAATTGTTGTTCATAACCCAAATACTGACTTTCATTTTCGTTACTTATATTCTCCGAAGACAGTAAAAACTTACTATCTACCAAACCCATATTCAATGTCTTAAAATACTTGACCAATTCATAAATAGTGGATGGAGTAAACATGACATTAGCATCTGTAAATATTGTAATAGGAGCGTCAACATATTTCTTACTCATTAAGAGATTCAACATGTTAGGCTTTCCTAATCTATCTGTTTCCGTATAAAAAATTTGAGATGGATATTTTTTCTCAAAATCTTGAATGATTAAAAGACTGTTATCGCTACAATTATCAAGCCCTACAATTACAGCCACCTTCTCAATGGGATAATCTCCAGAAAAGATGGAATTCAGTTTTTCCCTTAGAACTTTTTCTTCATTGTGCACTGGTATGATTAGCTGAACAAGTGGCAAGTCATCAAATCTATCATAATAAGAAAACTTTGATAAAAGATATCTTTTTCCAAGCCTCCTCATCCATAATGGATAAACCAAATAACTCAAAATCAATAATATCCACCAAAGAACAACCAGCATCTTCAACAATCAATTTTGATGATATAATCGCTTAAAATTAATCAATTTGAAATAAGTATCTTTCTTTAATATTTTTGAATCATTGGTAGCCGAATAGGTCAATCCTATCGCAATAGGCAATAAAACAATTGCAGGCAGCCAAGAACCTATTTCTGGAGATACAACTCTATTATACGCCAACTTATCTCCTGTCATATTGAGTACATGAAAAAGCATATAAAAGCAAACAGATATCAATATAGGCATACCCAATCCTCCCTTTCTGACAATAGCTCCCATCGCACCACCTATCAGAAGAAAAATAATACAAGCAAAAGAAAGCATGAACCGCTTATACAATTCTACTTCAAATTTTTCTTTGAAAGTCTTTTTCACATCTAAATCCGAGATATGCATTTGCAAATAACTCTGCATAGACTCCAGATTGGCTATTGCAGCATTAATCGTAGAAATATTAGGACCATCGCCCATCAATAAACCAGCAATATTGACAGAGTCTTTTTCTTGCTGAAACCCAGTAGTATCTTTTTCTGCTATAACTTCAGGACGAGAATACAATAAAAACCCTCTATTGTAATCATTCATTACATTATTTGCAGCTTTCAAATCTCTGTTAATCGAATCTACCTCTACTCGTAGCTGAGAAGAATTAAGCATCTCATGATAACCTTTATACAGACTCATATCCGAACGACTGAGCTTAAATTCTTTTAGGTCAAAAACTTTTCGATAATATTTAAATTCAACAATATTCTGTTCATACAATTTTTCAAAAGATTTTGACCGTTTTTGAGATTCTTGATATTGCCTTCCACCATACAACTCCAAAATCATATATCGCCCATCTGCACTCAATTCCATCTCTCCTTTTTCTGCCATTATAATATTATCATTACCATATCCAGAACTATGGTCATAAATGATGATATCAAATATTGAAGTATTATTTGCAGCCTTTTTACCGATTTTTAAAGTATAACCATTAATTCCTTTATAAAATATTCCTTCCTTAATATCTAGTGCAGGTTTATGTTTTCGAATATCCATCAATAGGGACATAAACTTCAAATTGGTATAAGGTAAAACTCTATT
Source organism: Chitinophagales bacterium (assembly GCA_023957245.1). Taxonomy (GTDB): domain Bacteria; phylum Bacteroidota; class Bacteroidia; order Chitinophagales; family JADIYW01; genus JAMLHH01. The sequence goes on along the minus strand of JAMLHJ010000004.1, from coordinate 173,899 downwards.
AGAAAAAAAATAGGCTCCAACACTCAACAAAAGCACAAAAGCAATCAATGAACTCATCATCCGCAAAGTCGAAATACCTGAAGCTTTACAAGCCACTATTTCATTATTTTCTCCGAAATTGCCCATCACCATTGATGATGCCAACAATATGGATAAAGGCAATGCCAATGGAATAACTTTGAAAGAAAACAATCCTAACAACTGAAATAACAATGATGTTTCTAATCCTTTACCTACTAAATCATCAATATATTTCCACAAAAATTGCATCAAAAAAATAAATTCCGATATAATAAAAGTGAATATAAGTGGAGATATAAACGCAACAAAAACTATTTTATCTATTTTTTTAATGCCTAACATGCCTTGAGAAGTACTCTAAATTACAAATTACAATTTGCTTATTTCAAAATAAGATTTTCAAACTTCCATTCTTGCCAGTTTTGAGGTAATATTTCACCTTCTAAACCACTATCCAACAAGCCTAAAAAATCATGTCGTAATATCAATTCAGCTCCTAAAGATGCCAGATGATGTGTATATACCTGACAGTCAATTAATTCATAATCCCTTTCTATCAAATTCTGAACTAAAGTAATAAATCCATATTTTGAAGCATTGTCAGCCAATGAAAACATTGACTCCCCAAAAAAACATTTCCCCATTGCTACTCCATACAATCCTCCTACGAGAACATCTTTCTCGTCCCAAACCTCCACCGAATGCGCCCAACCTAATTTATTCAATTCGATATACGCTTTTTGTATTTCAATATTTATCCAAGTATCGCTCCTATCTTTGCCCCTGACATTTGCACATTGAGCAATTACTAAAGAAAATTGTTTATCAAATGTTACTCGAAAATGATTTTTTTTAAACAAACTTTTCATCGATTTAGAAATCTTGAGACGAGATGGGAAGAGCACCATTCTCGGGTCAGGAGAATGCCATATAATAGGGTCATTTTGATCATACCAAGGAAAAATACCGTTGCGATAAGCTTCTAATAATCGCATCGGATGCAAATCACCACCAACTGCCACCACACCATCTTCTGCTTCTTCCGGATCGGGGAAGATAAATTCTTCATTGAGCAGATAAATAGGCATAATTAACTATCAAACTTCCTGAACTTCTGCAGAAATTCCTCTATCCAACAATGCATCTTTCATAGGAATCAACTCAGTTTCACCACCTTCTTTTACTGCATATTTTCCTTTAAAATGAATGTACAAAGCACATTGTTCTGCCTGCTCAATAGTATGTCTGCAAATAGCTACTAATGACTCTATCACCCATTCGAAAGTATTGACATCATCATTAAATACAACCAAAGCAAAACCACTATAAGTATCTTCCAATATCTCCTCAATAGTGAGCGAATCTTCTTTTGTGGCGGCAAATTGAATAGACATGTTAAAAATATTGTTGCGATTACAAAATTGCTAAAAATAAAAGGAAAATCAAAAAGTGTTTGGAATATTAAAAATAAAGATTGTACATTTGCGCCACCAATCAACCATGGCGGGGTAGCTCAGATGGTTAGAGCGCAGGATTCATAACCCTGAGGTCACGGGTTCAACTCCCGTCTCCGCTACACATTAAAATGCAACTATTTGTTTATCAACTGGTTGCATTTTTTATTTTGTAAAATTCAATAGTGTCTAAAAGACTTTAAATAGAGATTTTTAAAATACGCTAGTCATATTTATCAAACTGGGCATCAAGTACGTCAATAATAGATGGATACATATTATTAAAATAATTAGGTAAATTTTCTACACTCACCCACTTAATCTTTTCAATATCTTCCTCTGTTTGAGGTATAGGTTCTGATGTTCCAATATACTTCATATTATACCAATAAGCTATTTTCATAGCGATTTGACCTTTGTAATGATAAGTGTGATAAGTGGCTAAATTCTGATAATCTGAAAAAGTAATTAAATCACCCAATTCAAGTTCCATCAAACCTGTTTCTTCTTGAACTTCCCTAATTGCGGCACTTTCTCTATCTTCATTTTCTTCAATCTTACCTTTGGGCATATCCCAAGAACCTCTTCTATACATCAAAAGCACTTCACCTTTTGAATTTTGCACCAAGCCACCCGCTGCTTCAATACAAACAAATAATGATAAAAAATCTTTTTTCAATAATTCAACATCCGAATGAAATACCATCAATTGAGTATCATTAGTATATTCCAACAATAAATCCACCCATTTTTTAAGCTGTTTAATATCTTTATATTTCTGAACAATAAACGAATCGTTAGCATCTAGTAATTCATCGACCTTTCCTGGATTATCACATAGTATAACTACCTTACTATTGACAAAAAATTTATATTTTTGAGGTATCATGGCAAATCGTTCAATATTGTTATCAGAATATCTTTTACAAATTAAAGCAATTCAACTCAACGTACAAAACCCTTTTACGTGGGCTTCAGGATGGAAATCACCTGTTTATTGTGATAATAGAATTTTACTCTCATTTCCTAAAGTTAGAGATTTTGTCAAAACAGAGCTTGTTCGTATTGTAAAAGAGCAGTTTCCCAATGCCAATTGTATTGCAGGAGTAGCTACAGCGGGAATTCCACATGGTGCTTTAGTAGCAGACATTTTGGAACTACCGATGGTATATGTAAGAGATAAACCAAAAGGGCATGGCATGAAAAACTCCATCGAAGGCAGGCTTCCTGAAGATGCACGAGTAGTCGTCATAGAAGATGTCGTATCTACTGGCAAAAGCAGTTTGAAAGCTGTAGAAGATTTAAGAGAAGCAGGAGCGCATATAGAGGGAATGGCTGCGATATATTCTTATGAATTTGACCTTGCAAAAGAAAGATTCAGAGACTCAAATGTCAATTTATTTACCATTACAAATTATTCAGACTTAATTACTACCGCTGTAAATACAGGATATGTAAGTAGCAATTATATACAAACATTAACTGAGTGGAGGAATGACCCTTCTACTTGGAATGAAAAATAATAATTATGTTAGAACAAATCACTTGGATAGAAATTGTCAGACTTTCAGCAATCCCATTAATAGGTGCATTCATAGGTTGGCTAACCAATTATATTGCTATCAAAATGCTTTTTTATCCTCGACAGCCCAAGAAAATATTATTCGTCACTTTCCACGGTATTTTCCCAAAAAACAAATCTAGAATTGCCACTAAATTAGGTAATGTAGTACAAAGAGATTTAATCAATTTCAATGATATCAAAGATAGACTGAAAGATAGTGACTCTCTTAATAATGTCAATGAAGAGATAGCTCTCAGAGTTGATGATGCTTTGCGCAACCGATTGGATAAAATGGGTATCAGTAATGTCATACCTGAGCAACTTATTGCCGCAATTCACAAAGTAATAGTAAGAGAAATTCAAAAAAACCTTCCAACACTTATAGATACTACTATTTCAAAAGTAGAAAACAAACTCAATATCCAAGAGATTGTTTACAACAAAGTACAAGGATTTTCAGATGAGAAGTTAGAACAACTCTTAATGGATATTACAGCTAGAGAATTCAAGTTTATTGAAGTAATTGGTGGCGTTCTCGGTTTCTTTATTGGAATCATCCAATTGATAATAGGAGGAATATTATAATAGCTATTTATAGAGACAAAACACTTTATCCCTTTCGTTGTTTCTGTTGATGTCATTCAAGCAGTAAGAAATGATTGTTTTCATATCCATATTATTTGCCATTATCCTCCTTACAGATATTTATTTCTTTAGAGGATTAAAGAGTTTACAACCTCATAAAAACTGGTTGTGGTACTTATTTATTTTCACTAGCATTTATACTTACATTGTACTTATTTTCTATTTCTTTTATGGGAAAGAAGCTGTCTATTTAAATTCAAAAATTTATCTTTTAGGTATAGCTCAATCCCTGATTATTTCCAAAATAGTAGCACTTCCATTCTTAATAATAACAGACATTTTAAAAGGCACACATTGGGCAATTCAATATTTTCAAAAATCAACTATCCAAAATAACAAGAAAAGATATTCTTACATTCTACGGATAGGATTTGTGTTTGCGATATTATTTTTTGGAGTGATGATTCAAGGTATGACTTATGGTGCATTTCATATAAAAACATATCATATCACTGTTCCCATCAAAAATCTACCAAAAGAATTAAAAGGATTGAAAATTGCTCAAATATCTGATACACATTTGGGAAGTTTTGCCACTACTCACTCCATTGAGAAAGTGGTGAACCTTATTAATCAAGAACATCCAGACATTTTTGTATTTACAGGAGACTTGGTGAACGATAAAGCTTTTGAGAGTGTAAGTTTCATCCCTATTCTCAAAAAAATCAATGCTCCTTATGGCAAATATTCGATATTGGGCAATCATGATTACAGTCCTTATATCCATTGGGATAGCCAAAAAGAACAAAATGACAATCTGAACACGCTTATCCAATATCAAAAAGATATGAATTGGGACGTATTACTCAATGAAAATAGAACTATAGACTATAATGGTAGAAAAATCTCACTTATAGGAGTAGAATATTGGGGTCGAAGTAAAAGGTGGGGGCAATATGCCGATATGGAAAAAGCCCTGAAAAATACTGAAAATACTGATTTAAAAATCTTGTTGACTCATGATCCTTCACATTGGGATATCATTATTAGTCAAGACAAAAAATATCAAGATATTGCTCTGACATTATCTGGACACACACATGGATTTCAATTTGGAGTAGATATTCCCAATATCAAATGGAGTCCTTCCCAATATATCTATCCAAGATGGGCAGGAATTTATCAAGAAGGGTTGCAATTTTTATATGTTAATAGAGGTTTAGGCTTCCTAGCTTATCCTGGAAGAGTAGGGATATTTCCTGAAATCACTATCATCACACTAGAATAAAAGAAAATATTTATTATATTTTCTTAATAAATCAAAAAAAATTAAGTGAAAAATTATAGCTTTATTAAATTTGTAGCTTAAATTTTACCTTTTACAAAATTTATATTTATAATATTATTTTCGCAAAGCAATATTAATCGACCTTATGACAAAAATTAATGACTTAGATAAAATCGACATGCAGATTCTTTCTTTCTTGATGGAAGATGCCAAGATGCCTTATACTGAAATTGCTAAAATTTTATTTATTTCTAGTGGTACCGTTCACGTCAGAATGAAAAAAATGGAAGAATTAGGTGTCATTAAAAGTAGCAATCTTCAAGTCAATTATGAGAAACTAGGTTACGATATTACAGCATTTATCGGCGTACATCTTAGAAATAGTAACCTTTATAATGAAGTGGTAAAAAAGTTTGAAGAAATTCCTGAAATTGTCGATGTACACTATACTACTGGAGAATATTCAATGTTTGTAAAAATCATCTGCAAAGATACCAGACATTTGCGTTCTGTACTTCATGAAAAAATTCAAAAAATTGATGAAATTTCTAGAACAGAAACATTTATATCATTAGAAGAAAGTATCAACCGAACAATCAAAATAGACATCGAAGAGTTCAGCGATAACACTTCTACTGCTGAATAATTAATATTCAATCATTGTGTTAGGAACATTATAAGTTAAATATCTCTCCATTTTCAGAGAGATATTTAATGTTATAAATTGAATTAGGCTTCAGAACTAGAATCTTCTAGTTTCTTCTTTTTGCCTTCAAATAATTCATACAATTTAAAATCGCACTCCAATTTACCATTCAAAAGATGTCGTGTGTCATAAGAATTGAGACCAATTGAATTTAGAGCTTCTTTGCTACTACTGATAATTCCTGCTTTCCAACCTGGAAAAGAATGCTTGAAAGTAGTTCCAATTTCTTTATAAAGTAAATTCAAATCATCTACTTCCATTCTTTCGCCATAAGGAGGATTGAGCAATAATACCCCTTTGTTATTTTGAGGTTTATAGTCTAAAAAATCACCCTTCTTAAATCTAACTAATTTTGAAACACCGGCAAGCTTTGCATGAACTTCAGCTGTTTCAATAGCTCTAGGAGAAATATCAATACCGACAATTTCAGGAACATTATTTCTTACATTTTGAGTCAACTCTTTTCTTACACTCTGAAATAGCTCATCATCATCATCTTTCCATTTTCTAAAAGGGAAATTTCTTCTATTCAAATTAGGTGCTCTTCTTCCTGCCATCATCGCAGCTTCAATAGCAATAGTACCCGAACCAGTCATCCCATCAACAAAAGGAGTAGTTCCATCCCAGCCAGAAAGATATAATAATCCACAGGCTAAGACTTCATTAATAGGTGCACCATGATGACCTCTTCTATATCCTCGAATATGAAGAGAAGTTCCAGAGCTATCTAATGAAATGGTTACTTTATTCTCATAAATATGCAAATGCCAGAATACTTCAGGAGATCTGGTATCAACATCAGGTCTTCTATTATGAATTTTTCTAAATCTATCACATAAAGCATCTTTTATTTTCAAAGAAGCATATTGACTATGTTTAAAAACAGTGGAATTAATAGCATTATAAATAGCAAAAGTCTGCTCGACATCTTGAAATTTTTCCCACTTCAATTGTAGAGCCATCTTATACAACTGTTCCGTATCATTTGCTTCAAAGCTAAACACTGGCACCAATACTCTCATTGCCACCCTACAAGCCATATTCGCAAGGTAAAGATTGCGTTTCGAGTATGGGATAGCCACACCTCTATTTATCACTTCAGTATGAGTAATACCTAAAAGATTCAATTCTTTTTCAAGAGCATTTTCAAGACCACTTAAGGTCGTCACTATTATATCTTGTTTGCCGTAAACTTCCATCTCTTATCCTTCTGATTCCATCTTTTGTGCCTTTCCAATCACTTCTTGCTCCATACTCACTTTGTATGCTATCATTTGCTCAATCAATTCTGGCTGAGCCACAGAAAGAATTTGTACAGCAAGTAAACCAGCATTTTTAGCTCCGTTAATAGCAACAGTCGCTACAGGTACACCACCTGGCATTTGAGCAATTGAAAGTAGCGAATCCCAACCAGATAATGTTTTGGATTGTACAGGAACACCAATTACAGGCAACGGACTGATAGCTGCCACCATACCTGGCAAATGAGCAGCACCTCCAGCACCAGCAATAATCACTTTATATCCTTCTTTATGTGCAATTCTAGCAAAATCATACATACGTTCTGGAGTTCTATGTGCTGACACAATAGTATAACGATAAGGAATATTAAAAGATTGAAGAACTTTTGCAGCATCATCCATTACAGGCTTATCGCTATCTGAGCCCATGATAATAGCTACTTTAGGTTGTTGAGGCATTATGAAAGATTTATTCGAGTACAAAAATAGACAACTACATTCAGATAATAGTAGCCTTAGCATTATTTATATTAACATCTTCAGAAGAATCGTGTTTTAAAAAAGTAAAAGGCTACCAAATAATGATAGCCTTTCCTTCTATTAAAATTTTAAGAAAATTATATTTGAGGCGCAGCAGCTAAAATATCTGCACTTGTACCCTCTTCATATTTTTTAAAGTTTTCAACAAATTTATTAGCTAATAAATTAGCAGTTTTGTCAAATTCTTCAGGATTTGCCCAAGTATTTCTAGGGTTTAATATTTCTGAAGGCACTCCTTCGCAAGCAGTAGGAATCTGGAAATTAAATATTGGCAAAGTATCAAAGTTTCCTTTAGCCAATGAACCATCCAAAGCTGATTTAATAATTGCTCTAGTATATTTCAAACTCATACGAGAACCTACACCATAAACTCCACCTGTCATACCAGTATTGACCAACCATACATTAGCTCCACTTTCATCTAATTTTTTACCTAACATTTCTGCATATCTTGCAGGATGCAAAGGAATAAATGCCGCTCCAAAACAAGCTGAGAAAGTAGTTTGAGGTTCGGTAATACCAGCTTCTGTACCTGCAACTTTTGAAGTATATCCACTTACGAATAGATACATTGCCTGAGCTTTAGTCAATTTTGAGATAGGAGGTAATACTCCAAATGCATCATAAGATAAAAAGAACACATTCTTAGGAGTAGGGCCTACAGATGGTTCAGCAATATTATCAATATGGTACAATGGATATGAAACTCTCGTATTTTCAGTGATTGAAGTATCTTCAAAATCTACAGTATTTGTTCCTTCGAAGAAATTAATATTTTCAAGAATTGCTCCTCTTTTAATTGCACGATAAATATCTGGCTCTTTCTCTTCAGTCAAGTCAATACATTTAGCATAGCAACCTCCTTCAAAGTTAAAAATACCTTCATTACTCCATCCGTGCTCATCGTCACCGATTAATTTTCTATGTGGATCAGCAGACAAAGTTGTTTTACCTGTTCCTGAAAGACCAAAATACAATGCAGAATCTCCTTCTTCACCTACGTTTGCTGAACAGTGCATAGAAAGCACATTTTTCAAATGTGGCAAAGTGAAATTCAATACTGAAAAAATTCCTTTTTTAATCTCGCCTGTATAGCTACTTCCACCTATCAAGATAATTTTTTTGGTGAAATTGACAATAGAAAAATTGTGTTGGCGAGTATTGTGTAATAGTTTCTCTGCATGGAAAGATGGCGCACACAAAATCAACCAATCTTGCTCATAAGACAATAATTGCTCATCAGTAGGTCTAATAAACATATTGTCAGCAAATAAACTTGCCCATGGTGTCTCAGTAACCACTCTTACATTGAGTCTATACGAGGGGTCTGCACAAGCATAAACATCTCTTACGTAAACGGTATCCAATTTGTCCATATACTCAATCAATGCACTTTCGAGTACATCAAAATCTTTTGGTGCAAATGGTTGGTTAATATTGTTCCAATTGACCGAATCCGCCGTCAATTCATCTTTAACAACAAACTTATCTTTAGGAGAACGACCAGTAAACTCGCCGGTGTTCACACATAGAGCACCTTTATCATCTAGTACTCCTTGACCCAAATCAATAGTCTTGTCAATTAAAACATCTCTGTCAAGATTCCATAAAGCAGTCGTCTGACTAAATCCAATGTCTGTTAGTGTTGCTTTAGGATTTCTTTTTCCCTGCTCATTCATAATTATATTGCTTGTATAGTTTTTTTTAAACGTGGTCAAAAATACTGAATTTTTAAACATAATATGCGCATATTCACATTTGTGCATAAAAATTACAATTTGTTCTTATCTCATTTGAAATCTCTTACCCGGAAGTGCCTTTATTACACCTTTTAGTTCCAAAGAAAGTAATATTGAAGACAATTCTCCCATAGCAATCTCAGTAGAATAATGCAACATATCTATTGAAACTGCTTCATCATTCATCCGACTGACTATCCGTTCTTCTTTTTCATCCAAATTTTGATATCTAGCTTTTCTATCAAAAAAACTATCTATTAATAGTTGTTCTCTAATTTTCCAACCCATTGCCTCTGCCAAATCATTAGGTTGTGTCAATATTTGAGCTTTAAGATTTTTAATCAAATAATTGGAACCTTGCGAAACTGAATCATTCCATCGCCCTGGAATTGCAAAAACTTCCCTACCATAAGAGTGAGCTAACTCAGCTGTAATCATAGAACCACCTTTCTTTGCTGACTCAATCAATATTGTAGCATCAGTCATTCCAGCAACTATCCTATTACGCATAGGAAAATTATTTTTATTGAAAGATGTGTTCCTCGAAAACTCTGAAACCAAAGCACCATTTTGAACAATCTTTTTAGATAATTCTTTATGCTGGAAAGGATATATCTGATCTAATGAATGCCCAAGCACCCCAATAGTAGGCATTTGAAGTTCTAAACTTTTTTTATGAGCTACGCCATCAATTCCAAGTGCCATACCACTCACAATAGTAACTCCCAAAGGTTGGAGAGCAGTAATAATCTGTTCTGTTACATCTTTGCCGTACTCAGTGAGATTTCTTGTCCCTACTATACTTATTATCTTTTGAGCATTGAGTGATTGCGAACCTTTGACATAAAGAAATAACGGAGCATCATGACATTCCAACAATCTTTTGGGATATTCTTCTTGTTGAAAAGAAAATATCTGAATGCCATTTTTTTCGCACCATTGAATTTCTTCTTCTATCCAATCAAATTGGCTAAATTGTAGAATTTCCTTGGCAACAGACTCTGAAATTTTGGGAATTTTCAAAAGTTGAGCTGGTTTCATTTTAAATACCTCTTCGGCATTACCCAAATAAGACACTAAAGTTCTAGCCAATACATCCCCTACGCCTTTAATTTCTTTTAAAGCTATAAGGTACTTCAACTCTTGATTACCCATGGACTAAAAATCCCTATAGCGATTAAACAAATTAGATTTTATTCCAACACCTACAAATACATTACTCTCCTTCTCAATATCTGATGAAACTTTTCGCAAATTCATAATCAATTCTGTTGAAAGTTTTATTTTGGGATTGAGTAAATAACCTATTCTCAATTCAGTATTCAAAATATCTGTTTTCACTCCTTGAAGGAAACTATTATTATATGCTAAATCCAGATTGGGTGCAATTTCATAATCAGAACGATAAATATTACTTCCTTTATGCTCTCCCGGCAAATCTCTACCCTGTTTGGCGTACTGGATCTTTGCAACACCATAAAATCCATTATTCTCATATCTCAGAATTGCCAAAAATTCTACAAAATTTGCCCCCAAAGGATGAGCTAATGCAAGATTATTATGAGTATAATTTTGTGCAGGAATTTTATGAGCAAAAACATAAGGCCTTACTGCATTGGCTTCCAATTGCAAATCCAACATTGGAACTTTAAATAAATCAAATGATTTCATCCCCAATTGGAAAGCAAATTTATTTCTATAAAACCCTTTCCCTCTTCTAGCAAATTTAACATCCAAATCATCTAACAATAATTGAGTGTATATATTGGTTTTCTTAGAAACTTTGAACTTCATATTTAGTCCCAAAGTGATATTATCTGGAGAACCTACTGCAAATTCAACTGGTCTAAAAAACACAATAGGATTCAAATAATTCACCTCAATTCCCCTTGTACCAGTACTATCTCCATGCGACCATACGACACCTTCGAAAAAGCTAAATTCAAACCATTTGGCAATATCAGCACTCAACATGTGAAATACACCATATTTCTTCTGAAAATGAAAATCATTACCCGAATTGGCCAAAGAACCATCTTTCATAAAATTGAAAAGGTAACTATATTTAATCTTCCAAAAATTAGCATTTAAGGCAAAATATGGATATGCTGAGGCATAATCACTTATAAATAAACTACGATATCCATCGCCCCAGAAATTTTTACCATATCCTGCTTGAAGATGAATATATTTAGATGGTTTCACACTGATATATCCATCAAAATCATGAGAGTTGATAGTCGAACCATCCCATTTCACTTTAGCAAAACCAGGAACTACTCCTTTATCTTCCGCCAATCTATCTATATACTCATAGGTATTTTCAGTCAATCCTCTGTAAGCAAAACCCACAGAAACTTTCTTACCAAAATTACTATTCAATTGCACTCCATATTGACTGCCCAATAACACATCCTTCTCTTTCAAATCATATCCTACAGAGAAATCCACAATCGGGTTGATACCGAGATAAATTCTTTCTTTCTGAAACTGTAATAAATCTCCTCTTTTCAGACCAAAAGTAAATCCTTCTTTCCCTTGTTGTAATAAAGTCTTTCCTATACTGTCTTTATAAGGAGAAAAATATTCATTATAAGCTGTGATGCCCATCGCTTCCCAATCTTTACGAGGAATAGCCTCCAGTACTTCACTTTCCAAATAAGGTTTTATAGAAGTATGAAATCTAACATCAGGGTCACTTAAATATCTTTCTAATCGATTGAGATAATCTTGTTCTAATGGAATTTGCAATTGTTGAGCACTAACAGCCAAAACTGAAGTGCTAAAAAGTATAGAAAAAAGTTTCTTCATGAATGATTTGCCGTTTTATACATTGTCATTTCTAAGATGCCTATAAAGTATTTTAGTTTCGTCCACTAAAATAATAAGATTACACACAATCAGACATCGTTGCATACAGATAATAAAATTATTATGATAATAAAAGTGCAATTTAGAATAATATACATTCAATTGTGTCATAATGATTATTTCAAATCAACTTAACGCTTGTCAAAAAAATTAAATAGTACTTTGCTAAATGAAATGGTTGAAAATCTCTAAAAAAAGAAAAGCAAAGCTCATCAACTTCTATCCTCCATTTTTGGGAGCCAATATTAGACTAGAGGATTGCAATGAAAAATTGACTTATTTCCAAGTCAAAATGGGGCTCAACCGATTGAATAAAAATGTCATGGGCACTCACTTCGGAGGTTCTTTATATGCGATGTGCGACCCTTTTTACATGTGGATATTAATGGAAAATCTAGGAAAAGATTTTATAGTCTGGGACAAAGCAGCAACTATAAAATTTAAAAAGCCAGGGACTGGAACGGTAAGAGCTGTTTTTGAAATCTCAGAAGAACAAATTGAGAAAATCAAAAATGAAGTAATTGAAATAGGTAAAAATGACTATCATTTCTCTACTGTGATAAAAAATGAAAAAGACCAAATCGTCGCAGAAGTGGAGAAAACTGTATATGTGAGATACAATAAAAAACCAGTCAAATCTTCCAATTAATTAATTGAGATTCGGATTCTTTATAGAATATTACCCTCTAAAAGATATCTTTCACTTTGAGGTAAAAAATCAATATACAAGAAATAAGTTTCGTACTTCTTAAGAATTGGGATTAGTTTTTATCTAACACACAATATTATTTAAAAACATTAATAACCTTGTCATTATCCACTTCAACAACATAAGCATTCTCAAAACCATGTCTAGCTCTGACCTTTCTTAATAAATCTTGAGCATCAGATAAAGATTTGAAAGCACCTAAATGCACACTTGTCAAGCCAGACGCTGTTTTTATGGTTTTAAATGAACCCAAATCACTCAACTGATTGAGTACTGTCCAATTTGGATTGGAAAAAGACCCTAATTGTACTCTAAATTCTTTACCTGCAACAGGTTGATTTGTCGTTGTTGGAATTGACGCTGAAGGAACTGGCAATGGCGGGGTTACTGGCGCAACAACTGGTTGCTCAACCTTAGGTGATGGAGCTGGGACAGGTTGAGTAACCTTTTCTGTATTCTTCTCAGTATAAACAGGAATTTGAGCAGTTGATCCTATTACTTCCATCAAATCAAAATTGACTTGGGTAGAATTTCTATAAATCTGTAATACTCCTGCATCAGTTACAAAAGGAAACATTTCATCTGAAGGTGTATTGATTTTCAGTCCCAAATTGGTTGGGTCTGACCATTTACCATTTCTTTTTTCAGAGTAGTAAATATCAAAACCACCAGCACCGCCAGGAATATCTGAAATAAAAAATACTCTATCACCACCTTTTTGTAAGAATGGATGACCCACTTTTATTGAACCTTTACCATTGGGATTGGCAGTATATCTTAACCATTTTCCATTTTCCCATTTACAATTCAGTACTTGATACATCAATATTTCTTCAGCACTCATAGTACGATCACCGATATTAGGCATACCTATTACTTTTCCTGCTAAAGATGTATTATAGACATTATCTACTTCCACCAAAAATAAATTATTAGGATCTTGTTGCGCTTGCGCAGAAAACAAACCCCATCCAAGGGCTAAACCGGTCAAAATATTCTTAAAACTCGCCATAAAATTGAAATCAAAGTAATTTTGACAAATATAATGCCTTGATTTCTTTAGTCATAATTTATTTGATTAGTTAAAGGTTCATTTTTTTTTATTTACTTTATCCTTGTGAAGATTTTTGTAAAGATTAACATTTTAATATGCTTGCTTTTGGAGACATTCTCCTCAAGTTGTTATGCCGGTGGAGAATATCGAGCAATAGGCACTCGAATGATGACTCCTGGACTAGGTGGAGTGAGTATTATTTCCCCATACTCAACAAGTAGCAATCAAGCTGCCATGGGATTTTCAGAACATTCCAGTGTTGCTGTCTATTATGCCAACACAGGTATAGGCGAAGGTGTCAATAATTTTTTACTAATGGGACAATATCATCTTCCAAAAGGCGGAACTATCGGCCTCACAGGCTCTTATTTTGGTTACAACCTATTTAGTGATAAAAAATTTGGTATTAGTTATGGATTAAAATTGGCAGATTTTGTTGCGATTGGCGCACAACTAGATATTTTAAACAATAAAGTATCAGGATATGGTTCTAATACCGCAGTGACATTTGAAATAGGAACACTCTTTAAAATCAACAAGCACATTCAGGCAGGCATGCATATTTATAATCCTGCAAGAGTTAGATATGGCAAAAATACAGAAGAACGCGTTCCTACCGTTTTCAGATTGGGTGCTACTTATACTACTAAAGAAAAAATATGGATAACTGGAGAAATTGAACAAGACTTAAATCTCAATTTAGCATTTAGAGCAGGTATAGATTACCTTGTCAATCAATATCTTATTATCAGAGGAGGCATGTTGAGCTATCCTCTCACTGGCAATTTAGGAGTAGGATTAAAATACAAATCTGCTCATTTTGAAATATTAGGCTCCTATCAAAAGGTCACAGGAATTTCTCCACATATTGGAATTTCTTATGAATTTTAAAAATACCATATCCATATACTTTTTCCTACTCCTACCCTTTACTAGTTGGGGACAAGGAACTGATTCTCTAAGTCAGGATATCCCTACCGATATTTTAGAAAATATAGCAGAACAAGTAGAAAATGAAAGTGGAGAATTTGATAACAATACTTTTCTAGAAGACTTGGAAATGCTCAGCACTATTAAGATAAATCTAAATTATGCGAGCATAGATGATTTATTACAGACGACTGTTTTGACTGAACTACAGGCCATGTCAATAGTCAATTATGTCAAGACCTATGGTGAACTTAAAAGCATTTATGAATTAAAAGGCATCATAGGACTAGATAAAGAAACGATAGAAAAACTGCTTCCTTTTGTATATGTTTCTAGTAGTATCAAACCAATTTATAGTTGGAAAGACTTATTGAGTAAAGGAAGGCATACTGTCATGTATAGATATCAGCAGACTTTGGAAAAGGCCAAAGGATATACTGAACCAGATTGGTATCAAAATCGCTGGACAAGTAGGTATGCAGGAGATAGAACACGTCAATATTTAAGGTATCGCTACCAACTTTTGAAGGGAATCAGTTATGGTGTTACCTTGGAAAAAGATCCTGGTGAAAAATTATTTCAAAAAGACCTTAAACTTAGAATAGATTATGTTTCTGCACATTTATTTGTAGAAAATAGAGGAATATTTAGATACATAGCCATAGGCGATTATGAAGTCAATCTTGGGCAAGGATTGTTGATGTGGCAAGGTTTTGGAGTAGGCAAATCAGTTTCTGTCAATAATGTAAAAAGGACTTCTGATGTACTAAAACCCCATACATCAGTCATTGAAGACAATTTTTGTCGTGGTGCTGGAGCTTCCATACAAAAGAAGGGATTTGAATTAACTAGTTTTGTTTCCTACCGCATGAGAGATGGCTCAAGCTTATCTGTGGATACATTGACCAACGAAAACTTAGAAATTTTATCTTTACAAAGTAGTGGACTCCATAGAACATCATCAGAAATAGCCAATCGTGCCAATACAAAACTATGGACTACTGGAGGACGAGCAGGATGGTCAGGAAGATTATTTTCAATCTATCTTAATGCCACATACAACAAGCTTGGCACAGATCTCACTCCTTCTAAAGAATTATACAAAAAATACAGTTTTTTTGGTAGTTCACTTTTCAATGCAAGTATCAACTATCAATACTTGGGTAAAAAATTCTATCTTTTTGGAGAAAGTGCCATCTCAGAAAATGGAGGTTTTGCATTTCTTAATGGCATCAGTAGTCGCCCTACCCCTGGAGTCACATTGAGTTTGGTACATAGATATTATGCCAAAAACTTCCTTTCCCTCAATGGTAGTGCATTTGGCGAAAGCTCTGTTTCCAATCCTACCAATGAGCATGGTTTATATGCTGGTGTCAGTTTTAAGATCCACCCCAAAATCACCATCAACAATTACATAGATGTCTTTTATTTTCCTTGGATGAAGTATCGTGTTGATGTTCCAGGCACTAGTGGCTATGATATTTTTCACGAATGGCAATATTATCACAATAGAAAGTTAGATTTTTATGCGAGGTTTAGATTTGAATCCAAAGCAAGAAATATTTTAGACCCATTAGCACCAATAACTGATATTTCTTACTATAAAAAATCTTCTTTCAGAATACAATTTAATTATCGTGCTTCTGATAATTGGACATTTAAAACTCGTGGAGAATGGAGTTTTTTCAATGACACTTATAATGGTTTAAAGAAGGGATATGTCTTTTATCAAGATATTGGTTATAAATTCCCATCAGGAAAAGTCTCGCTATCTGCCCGTTATGCCATTTTCAACGTCAATGATTATGATGCACGTATCTACACGTATGAGAATGATGTTCTCTATGCTTTTTCTATACCCGCCATGATAGGTTCGGGCAGTCGGGCGTATATTGTGTCAAAAATAAGATTATATCGCAATCTAGATTTATGGATTAGGATAGCACAAACATTTAGAAATGACATCAAAGTTTTTGGTAGTGGACTAGAAGAATTGCCTAGAAATACACGCTCCGAAGTAAAAGTTCAATTGAGATATCGTTTTTAATTTTTTACTTTTCTTATTCATTCTCCTGTCATATAATTATTAAGTAAGGAAAATCATTGCGTGGAACGAAGCAATCACATTTCTTCATTATTACACAAAAGACACAAAGAAGGCACAAAAGACACAAAGCAAATTCTTTGTGAAACTCTGGGCTTCTTTGTGTAGAAACTTGGTGTGCTTTGTAGTTAGTTTCGAGAGCCTCAACCACCAGTGTTTTCACATCTTCACATTCTCACATCTCCACATTCCTTCAATTAAACTGTAACACCTAGCCAATATCCTATTAGAGCTGAAACGCCCATTGCTAGAGTGCCCCAAATAGTGATTCTTAAAATAGCAACACCTATTTTAGAACCTCCAATTTTTGCAGAAACAATACCGAGAGTAATTAAAAATACAATTGAAAAAGCATAAAGCAAATATTCCATTATTGCTAATGGTGCAAATAAAGTCACTATCAATGGCAATAATCCCCCTGCAATAAAAGCAGCACCTGAAGCTAATGCCGCTTGCAAAGGTTTGGCTTCAGTAATCTCATTAATACCCAATTCATCTCTGACATGAGCACCTAAAGCATCTGTATCCATTAGTTCTGTCGCTACGATAAGAGCTGTCTGAGGGCTCAACCCTCTGTCTTCATATATTTTGGCGAGTAGCAATAATTCTACATCTGGTTGATCTTGAATTTCTTTGGCTTCTCTCGCAATATCAGCTTTCTCAGTATCTTTCTGGGAACTCACAGAGACATACTCACCTGCCGACATGGATAATGCTCCTGCTATCAAACTAGCAACTGTTGCAATAATAATATTCTCTCTACTAGTATTAGAAGCTACTATCCCAATTGCTAAACTCGACACCGAAATAATACCATCATTTGCACCAAGAACTGCCGCTCTCAACCAATTACTTCTATGTATATAATGATCTGATAAATAATTGTCAAGAGATGTCATGCCCTAATGTTTCTTATAAAAATACGATAAACTGTTTGAAATCCCTCACTATTACAACAATATGCCTAATATCAATCTTTTAAAAGCATATTTCATAAAATAATCTATCATCCTTTCGGAATAATGAAGAACACCATAAGAAACATTTCTTAGTCATTATTCTTAATTAAAAAAAACTTACTTTAATTTGCCTCCAAATACAAAAACATGGCTATCGATTATTCTCAAGCATATATTATAGATTTATCTATTCACTTTATTGGAAACAAAACCAATCATATAGATGCTAAAATATCTGAATCGCCAGTTTTATTGGATTCTGAAATGGCAATACGCTTAAAAGATTATTTTCTCAATAAAATTTCCAAACAGACAGAAAAATATCAATTCACTCATGTAGAATCGTTGGAATACAATGAGGTATTTAATTTTGTAGGACAAGCCTTGACCAATGACCAACCTTTTCATGAAGTATCAAAAAAGGTAGCAAGACACCTACACGATATGTGTGAACATCCGAATATTAAAGCAGGAGAATTATTTTTTGTGCATTTTTCAAATATACTTTTTGACCACACTCCTATTGAAGCTATTGGCATCTTTAAGACAGAAAATAAAAATGGTTTTTTTCAAATACAGCAAGGTGTCAACAGTTTTGATATTGATTATCAAGAAGGAATCGATGCAGGAAAGATAGATAAAGGGTGTTTAGTTTTAGATTTAGAATTTGAAACAGGTTTTGAGATATTACTCATTGATAGCGCATCCAGCAAAGGAGAGGAAGCATTGTATTGGAAAGAAGATTTCTTAAATGTCAGCCCTATAAATGATGCATTTACTCAGACAAAAAGTTTTATGAATCTGACAAAGGATTTTGTTCAGTTTCAAGTTAAAAAAGATGTAGGCACAATAGAAAAAGCAGATCAAATCGATATGCTCAACAAGTCAATTCAATATTTTAAAGCCAATAATGATTTTGACCAAAAGCTGTTTGAAAAAGAAGTGTTTTCAGAGCCAGAAGTGATAGAATCTTTTAGAGATTATACAGCTACCAACCAATATTCTTATGGCCTTGATTTAGATAAAGGCTTTGAAATCTCTAACCCAGCTGTAAAAAAACAGGCTAAAGATTTCAAAAGCATTTTAAAACTTGATAAAAATTTTCATATCTATATTCATGGAGACCGCAGTCTAATTGAACGTGGTATTGATGAAAACGGTAAAAAATATTACAAGTTATACTTCAAAGACGAAGCTTAATTAAAGATGTTTTTTGACATCTTGAGCAGCTTTTTCAGTTTTTTCTTTTACTTCATTGGCAGTTTTTTCAACTTGTTCTTTTGCCTCTTTCGCTGAAGACTTTAATTCATCTGTGGATTTTTGAACTTTATTTTTGACATCTTCAGCAGTGGCTTTTGCATCTCCTTTCAAATCTTTACCCAAAGATTCTACTTTGCCTTTTAGCTCTTCAATTCCTTTTGTAGCAGTATCCACTCCTTCATTGATTTCATTATTCAATTCATCACCGACTTCATCAGCTACTTCTTCATGTGATTTTGGATCTGAAGATTCATCAGTAGAATGAGTAGAGTTACAAGACATCAATAAAAAAATAGATGCCACAAGACCCCAAAAACTTATTTTTTTCATAGTTAAAAATTTAATTAATTCAATGTATAATGACCTAATAAAAAGCACAAATAAATATTCTAAAAAAAGATGAAATGGAAATAAATTTTGCATAATTTCACAATCAGCTCATTCGTCACTAAAAACAATTAGCTATTTATTGCTATACAAATAAATATACCCATGATATTACAAGATAGAAAGACAGTATTTTATATACCATTGATAGTGGCTATTATCTCATTATCATTATTCACCATTGCAATATTCTTACATTGGTTTGGTGAGCCAGTTGGAGCTGGAGCAGATTTTTGTGAAGCAGGACGCCCTGGTTTAATAAAGCAACCAGTCAATACTTTTAGTAATATTGGGTTTGTATTAGTAGGTTTATTTATTGGCTGGTCTCAAGCATCAGGACATTATAGTCAAAATAAAAATCTTATCACCCAAGGTTTATTTTTCAGTACTTTCTTCGCTTGTTTATCTGTATTATTAGGTCCAGGCTCTATGGCTATGCACGCTACAACAAGCCGTGTAGGAGGATTTTTAGACATGCTTTCAATGTACTTAGTAGCATCTTTTATCTTTTCGTATGCAATCACTAGGTTAATGAAATGGTCAAATAATGGATTTATCCTTGCATTTATTTTTGCAATGACTGTACAATTGGTTGTGCACAACTTAGATTATGAAGTTCCCGTTGTCGGCTTTATTGGAAGCTTTTGCTTTGGAGTGTTCCTCATACTGACAGCCATCATTGAATTTCTCAACTATATTATCCATCGACCTAATATTCAAATAAAATATGGCATTGCAAGTGCTTTGGCTATGTGTGTAGCATTTTTTGTTTGGAACCTCTCACTCTCTTCTTCTCCATGGTGTGACCCTTCCTCACTCATACAAGGACATGGTATTTGGCATCTATTAAATGCAACTTCAATCTATTTTTTATATCGATTTTATGTATCTGAAAGAAATGAATAATTGAGAGAAAATTCCAATTTTACCTTAATCACCCATTGCCCATCTAGCGACAGTAGGTAGATGTAAAGAGCCTAAATCTCCTTGTATATATTTATAATATCCACTGATAGCAATCATCCCAGCATTATCTGTACAATATTGAAATTCAGGAATATAGACATTCCATTTTTCTTTTTTTGCCATTTCAGATAATGCATTTCTAAGTCCATGATTAGCACTTACTCCACCAGCGATTGCTATTTCATTAATTCCTGTTTCGTGAGCTGCTTTCTTCAATTTCTTCAATAATATTTTGACAATAGTATATTGAACAGACGCACATAGGTCATTTATATTTTCCTCAATAAATCGTGGATTATCAGATATTTTTTCTTTTAAGAAATATAAAACTGAGGTTTTTAATCCACTAAAGCTGAAATCCAATCCTTGAATATTAGGTTCGTTAAATTTAAAAGCCAATGGATTGCCCTCACTCGCATATCTATCTATCAAAGGGCCTCCAGGATAAGGCAAGCCTAGCATCTTTGCCGTTTTATCAAAAGCCTCTCCTGCAGCATCATCAATGGTAGTTCCCAGGACTTCCATCACATTATAATCTGTCACCTTTACAATCTGGGTATGTCCACCAGATACAGTTAAACATAAAAATGGGAATTGAGGTTTGGGATCGGAAATAAAATGAGCCATTACATGTGCTTTCATGTGATGCACGTCTATCAATGGAATATTTAACGCTTGTGCCAATCCCTTGGCAAATCCTGCTCCAACCAATAATGAACCCAACAATCCCGGGCCTCGTGTATATGCAATCACATTAATATCTTTTACATCAACACCAGCTCTTTTTAACGCCGTATCAACAACGGGTACAATATTTGCTGTATGAGCACGAGATGCAAGTTCGGGCACCACACCTCCATATTCAGCATGAATTTTTTGATCTGCAGAAATATTTGACAGCACAATACCGTTTTTACAAACTGCTGCTGAGGTATCATCACATGAAGATTCTATTGCTAAAATGTAAATGTCTGCTTTAGTTTGCACAGATTAGATTATTTTTGACCTTAAATTATAAAAATTGTTCAGCAAAATTATAAAATACATCTTCAATGGACTAGGAATATTTCTAGTATCTATACTTGCATTTGTACTTTTATTATTTTTTGTCATTCAACAAGAGAGCGTACAGACATGGCTAGTAGGAAAAGCCACTCACTATTTATCAGAGAAAACTGGAACAGAGTTATCTGTAGGTCATGTAAGTATAAAATTTTTCAGAACTGTTTCTCTAGGTGACGTATTTGTAGAAGATAAAAACGGCGATACATTAGCATATATTAGAAACTTAGATTCTAAACTATCGTATTTCAATCCATTTACTTCAAAATTTCATTTTAATGACCTTTCCTTAGAAGGTGTCAGAGCCAATATTTATAGAACTGAAAATGATAGCACATTTAACTATCAGTTTTTATTAGATGCTTTTGCTGGTGAACCCAAAACAACTCCAAAGAAAAAGAAATCTTCTAGCTCTCCTATTGATATTCGCATCAAAAAAATAAATCTTACAGATATAGCAGTTGTTTTTGACGACAAAATGGTCGGTCAAGGACATCAAATAAAACTAGGTTCTCTTGAGGTAGATGTCAAAGATATTGATATTGGTACATTAAATTTTAATATAGACAAAATTGCCATTGATCAACCCTATTATGTCTTGACAACTTATAAGAAAGATGATGACACCACATCTTCTGAACCTTTCAAAGTCAATATGGGACTGAATTTGCTTGTCAATGAACTTCAATTAACCAATGGACATTTCGGCATGCATGACCATACTCATGAGCGAACGTATTCAAAAGAAGGGTTTGAATTTACATGGTTTGATGTTGATAGTATTCAAGTGGGAATTTCAGATTTCAAATGGGATAGTACTATGTCTGTCAATATTCATCAAGTGGCAGCAAGATCTAAAGCTAATGATGTGAATCTAACTCAATTGAGCTTAAAAGGGCAACTCAAAGACAATCAAATTGTTGGTGAAAATTTATTAGTCAATTATAATCAATCTGTCGTAAAAGGTAATGCAACACTTGATTTTGAAAACTTCGGAGATTTTGGAGATTTTCTCAACAAAGTACATATCAAAGCCGATCTCCAAGAAGTCCGATCCAATGGGAATGATGTCGGAGTATGGGCAAGAGTAGCACAACAATATGTTCCCAATGCATTTGTATCAGGTCAATTTGATGGTACAGTCGCTGATTTTTCTGCAAAAAATTTGGTTATTAGAGCCAATCAACACACTGAGATATTAGGTGATGTCAAAATGAAAGGAATACCCGACCCAGACTTGATGTATATTGATGCTAATATCCGCCAACTCAAAACTAGAAGTGACGAAGTCAAATCGATTGTATCTTATGTCAAACTTCCTAAAGAATTGGATGGTTTAGGCAATATTCGTGGAAAAGGAAGTTATAAGGGTTACATCAAAGACTTTAATGCACAATTGGATTTGCAAACTGATATCGGAAATATAATTGCTAACACTTATCTCAAATTTCCCAAAACAGGTGCTCCCATCTATCGAGGCACAGTAAAATCGCAAGGAATAAAACTGGCCAATATCATTAAAACAGATAAGCTTGACAATATCGCATTTGATTTGGATATTGATGGAAGTGGATTTGACTTAGACCATCTGAATGCTTCAGTCAAAGGAAAGATATCCAATGTCGAATTCAACTATTATAAGTATAAAGACATTGTATTAAATGGTAATATCTCCAACAAAAAATTTGAAGGAAATGTAAAATTGATAGATGAATGTGCTGCTTTAGATTTCAATGGATTAGTTGATTTAAACAATCCAGAAAAACCGATTTATAATTTTTATGCTAAATTGGATAAAGCTGACTTGCAACAACTCAAATTTATCCCCAATAAACTCATTGTCAGTGTAGAAGGTAATTTCCAGTTTGAAGGTAAAGATATAAATAATCTCACTGGTCAAGCACATTTAGCCAACATACGCCTTGTTGATAATCAATATGATGTCAACTTATCAGACTTATTGATTTGTTTGGAAAAATTTGGAGAGTTCAAGGAATATACCATTAATTCAGAAGAAATAAATGGGTATATGAAAGGCTATTTTGACCCTATTAAACTACCTGCCTCATTGCAATTTTTCTTGTCTAAACATACAACCCTATTAAAGTCTCCAGGTTTAGAAAAATTAGACGACCTCATATTCCCTCAAGATTTGGAAATGAATATTCAAATCTCTAAAGATATTGGTGTAGCCGCTCTTATTGATCCAAAAATCAAAAGCTTTTCAGACATTACTCTTAAAGGAACTTATAACAGCGAGAAAGAAAAAGCCAACCTCAATCTTATCATAGATTCGTTGAATTATGACAATATGAAACTACATCTGTTCAAAGCAAATGTTTTTGACAGAAACGACTCTCTAATTGTAACCAGCAGTCTCAATAAAATAGGAATTGGCAATACAGTATTCAACAATATCCATCTTGGAGCGACAACAAACCTTTCTGGATTTTATAGCAAATTAAGAGTAGAAAACGATACAGCTAAAAATAATTTAGAACTGATAACTGTAGTCAATTTTTCTGATGATACCACCAATATCAGATTTCCTCGCTCTCGTATCAAAATCAATAATAAAAACTGGGTAATCAATCCTACCAACAATATCATTATTATTGACTCTATCATTCAACTGAATAATTTTGCATTACAACAAGGTGAGCAGAAAATTTCAATAGAAAACAGGCAAAATCTCTCCGATGCGTTTGTGAAAATTGAGAAGCTGGATATTGCCGATTTGGCACAGATTATAGATTCTACAAAGATTATAAAAAGTGGTTTTTTAGATGCGAATCTGAGATTAAAAAATGCTTTAAAATCTCCAGAAGTGGATGGAGATATCATTTTACGCCACCTCAATATTTATGAAGAAGAAATCGACTCTATCAAACTGATTGCTAAGTTATCAGACAAAGACCAAAATTTGAATATTGATGGATTTATCAAAGACAACGATTATGATATTTCTTTAAAAGGAAACTATTCTACTAATAAACAAGCAAGTGCTCCAATAGATTTGGATGTTGAATTTCCAAAAGTCAGTTTAAAATTCTTGTCATTCCCTATTATTTTAGGAAGCGAAATATCCAATTTGCATGCATTTGCAAAAGGCAAAATCCATGTAGGAGGTTCATTTAAAGATATTGCATTAGATGGTAAGGCAAGTATTATTGATACAGCATCACTTAAAGTAAATTTCTTAGGAACAACTTTGAAATTTGCCAATGAGGATATCGTACTCAAACCAAGAAGTATCGAGTTTTACAAAGGGGGACTTTTTGACAAATCTATTACCCTAATGGATGAGTTCAACAACAAAGCCACTTTAAAAGCAAAACTTGAACATCACAACTTTCAAGATATGTCTGTACAAGCTCAATTGATTACAGATAAATTTAATTTCTTAAATACAAAGTATAAAGACAACCCTGATTTTTTCGGTAAAGTATATGCCTCTGGAACTGTCAATATCAATGGTCCACTGAATAATATCAATATGGATATCACCGCCAAAACCTTACCTAATACCGAATTCAACATAGTTGTAGCAGGTACAAGTGGTGACCAATTATATGACTTTGTCAAATTTACTGATAGAAGCAAGTTGAAAGATACTACCCATATTGATATTAAGAAAGAACAATCAACACCTTCAAGCATCAATCTTGAAATGAATATCAATGCGACTCAAGATGCATTATTAAAAATGTATCTCGATTATGCCAAAAATGATGTCATAAGAGCTAGGGGAAATGGTGAACTTCAACTCATCATCAGCCCAAATAGCATGCAGATGTTTGGTGATTATGTAGCAACTTCAGGTGATTATCTTTTTTCACAACAAGAGATTGTCAATAAGAAATTCAGCATAAAAAATGGAAGTACTATCTCTTGGAATGGTGATGTAATGGACGCTAAAATGAATGTTGATGCCATTTATAGCTCAAGAGTAAGCATGAATGATATCGTGGATTCGACTTCCAATCTCCGCAACAAAAGATTCCCTGTGGATGTTGTACTCAAAATTGGAGGAACACTTTCAGAGACAGATATAAAATTTGAATTGGCTCCTCCATCAGGGCAAAGCAGTATTCCAGACGAATTAAATGCAGTAATTGACAGAATCAATAATGACCCAGCACAAGTCAATACTCAAGCATTTGGACTGATATTATTCAATAGATTTTTAAATCTACAAAATACAAACAACGCACAAGCAGGAACAATTGGTGTAGATTTAGCAATAACTACATTAAGTGAGTTCTTTAATGCAAAAATATCTGAATACGTCAATGATGCCCTCAGTATGCTTATTCCAGGAGCTGAAGTAGCTATCAATCAAGGTACAGACAATACAGGTATTCGTGTAACACAAAAACTCAATAATGATAGATTGATAATCAATCTTGGAGGTGATGTACAATATGGCAACAGAGAAAATATTCAGCTTCAGCAAAACAACACAGGCTTTGTAGGCGATGTTGAAATAGAATATTTAATTACCGAAGATGGACGAATAAGAGCCAAAGTATATTCTAGATATGACAACACTATCATCAGATTAGAAAATGAAAGTTATCTCAAATCTGGAATAGGCATTACTTACCAAAAAGAAGTGGATAAATTCTTACAACTTTTTAAACCTGACGAGAATAAAAAGAAGAAGGTGAAAAATAAATAATCATTTCATTTTTTGCTATCAATTGAAGAGTTGGTAGATATACAAATAAATAACATAGACGAATGAAGAACATTATCGCAATTCTCATATTTTCAACGGTCATTCTAAGTTGTAGTACTCTTAAAAATCCAACAAATCAAATTGTTCATCAATCAAATGATTTAATAATTACTCAAGTTTCTGAAAACGCATTTGAAATTACCTCATTTTTACAAACAAAGGATTATGGAGTTGTTCCTGGAAATGGTTTAATTGTAAGAGATAACAATGAGGTTGTTATTTTTAACACACCAGCAAACGACAAAAGTTCAGAAGAATTAATTAAATGGATTTCAGATACTCTTCATTGTAAAATAAACGCTGTGATTCCTACACACTTTCATCCTGATTGTTTAGGCGGATTAAAAGTATTTGAGGACAGAAACATACCTTCCTATGCTTATTTTAAGACCATTGAATTCGCTAAAGAAAGCAATTTTGTAGTTCCTAAAAATAGCTTTAGAGATTCTTTAGTACTGAAAGTGGGCAACAAAAAAGTGGTAGCCATATTTCTAGGTGAAGGACATACAAGAGATAATATTATTGGATATTTTCCTAGTGAAAATGTTATGTTTGGAGGTTGTTTGATAAAGGAAATGAACGCAACAAAAGGTTATTTAGCTGATGCAAATGTTAAGGATTGGTCAACTACTGTTGAAAGAGTGAAAAAGGAATATCCAAACGTAAAAGTTATAGTTCCTGGACATGGAAAATTTGGAAACAAACAACTACTTGATTATACAATTATGCTATTCAAATAACAGAGAATAGGGATATTGATTTTACTACCTATTTATTTAGCTCATTAATTCTATATTTGTAAAATGCAATTCAGTCAAGTAGTCGGCTTAAAAGATGTAAAAAAACATTTGATTCAGATGGTATCTGAAAAAAGGATACCACATGCACAGTTGTTTTTAAGCCAAGCTGGAGCTGGAGGTTTGCCGATAGCACTTGCTTTCGCTCAATATTTGGTTTGTGAACAAAAAAGTGATACCGATAGCTGTGGAAAATGTTCTTCGTGTATAAAATCTCAAAAGCTTATCCATCCAGATATCCACATGACTTATCCCGTCATAAAAAAAGATTCAAGGCCTCCCATTAGCGCAGATTATATCAAAGAATGGCGTACTCAGATAATGAGCAATCCATATACCACTGAATACGAATGGCTACAAAGTATCAGTAAAGATATTAAGATGGGAAATATTACTAGAGAAGAAGCTAGTCAAATCATCAATACACTTTACCTGAAATCTTTTGAAGGCGGATATAAAATCCAGATTGTATGGATGGCTGAAAATCTTGGCGAAGTGGGCAATACACTGCTAAAAATCTTTGAAGAGCCACCAGAAAAAACAATCATTATCCTTATTGCCGAAAACTTGGAAGCTATCCTTCCTACCGTAGTTTCAAGAACTCAAATTGTCAAAATCAATGCTTTGAGTGATGAAGATATCACTGAGAACCTTATCAGTCAGTTTCAGGCATCCCATGAATTGGCTCAAGAATATGCTTATATTGCTAATGGCAATTATAGAAAAGCTCAACAACTTATCGAAAATGAACTCGAATCCTTTGGTGAAGATTTAAAAGAATGGATGATATTTTGTATGCGTGGCCCATCTTCAGACTTATTAAAGTGGACTGAAAACAAACATGACAAAAGTCGAGAGTATTTAAAAAAGTTTTTTGAATATACCATCAATATATTTAGAGAATCTTTGGCATCAAAATACACTGATAATGTATTGGCACCACACGTTTCAAAAAGTGAAATACCTGTAGTTCAAGCACTTAAAAAATATATCTCTCACGATAATCTTTATCATCTCATCCCATTAATTGAAGATACAGCTTACCATATTGAAAGAAATGCCAATGCTAAGATTGCACTACTCAACCTCTCCATTCAAATGCGACAAATATTAAAATAAAAAGTTGACTATTGTGTCTTTTGTTAATTGAACCTAGGTTTTATTATTCACACAAGATGATTCGACCTTCATAACCTTGTAAAAAATCAGCTTTATAATTATTGTTGGTAGATAATAATATTTGTCCCTTTGGAAATGAATTTTTCAATACAGATTTAGACATATTTAAGACCACTAAATACTTTTTACCCTCAAAAATCCTATAATAAGCAAAAACTTTTTTTGAGCAATATTCATCTGCTATTTCTAGTTTGCCTTTATGTAATGCTGGAGTCTGACTTCTCAAATGAATTACATTTTTAAAAAGATTCAATTGAGAATTTTTGTCATTCATTTGCTTTTCCACGTTAATCTCTTTAAAATTTTCAGCAACTGGAAGCCAAGGTTGGGCATTGGCAGCAGAAAATCCTGCATTAGCAGAAGAGTTCCACAACATCGGTGTTCTACATTCATCTCTATTCAAAGTTTCAATAGACATATTGACTAAAAATTGCGGTGTTTTTCTATTCTGAATAGCAATAGCATCTTTCCCCTCTTTCAATGGAATCCTCACTCTAGGAATACCTATTTCCTCACCAAAATAAGTAAATGGAATACCTCTGGAAGTAAATTGAAACATAGCCAACAATTTTGCCTTATTGACATTACCCCCCAAACGAGTAATAGTACGTGTACGGTCATGGTTAGCAAAAACTAAAGTTGGCACCAAAGGTTCGGCAAAATATCTTTCAAAATTTTCTGTCATTTTTCGATATTTCTTGGCTTTAAATGGCATTGATACTGCATTAAAAAGAAACACAGCGTTCAATCCATTTTTGCCCTTATCATAACAAAAACGATGTATCAAATCTTCTCTACCATGAGATTCGCCGATTAATACCCTTTTGGGGTGATCATATTCATCTATCACATTTCTCAATTCAGTAGAAAATTCAAAACTTTCTTCTTGCAAGAAATTATGTTTCAAATGCTGAAAAAATATTGTCAATGACTTATCTGAAGGTACCATGTGTATGCTCATAGGATTTCTTCTCAAAGTGGAATCTTCATAAATCGCACTAATAATATCTAGTCGGAAACCATCTACTCCTTTGTCC
This sequence comes from Chitinophagales bacterium, assembly GCA_023957245.1. Classification (GTDB taxonomy): domain Bacteria; phylum Bacteroidota; class Bacteroidia; order Chitinophagales; family JADIYW01; genus JAMLHH01. Next base: position 144,705 of record JAMLHJ010000004.1, on the reverse strand, counting down.
AACCAAAATCTAGCTACATCAAACATCGCATTTTTCACATCGGGTTGGTGATAATTCAAGTCGGGTTGAAACGGAAGAAAACCTGTATAATAAAATTGTTTACGTTCAGGATGATATGTCCAAGCTCGATTGCCTGACATTGCTCGCCAGTTATTGGGGCGTTTGGTACCATGTTTACCTCTTCCATCTCTCCAGATATACCAATCTGCCTTTGGATTGTCACGAGAGCTAGAAGATTCTTTGAACCATTCATGTTCGTTGGATGTATGATTCATCACCAAGTCAAAAACTAATTTCATCTTTCTACTATGCACTTCATCCAGCAATCGTTCAAACAACTCCATCGTTCCATATTGTGGAGAAATTTTATAATAATTGCTTACATCATAGCCAAAATCTCGTTGTGGGCTTTCTGTAAATGGAGAAATCCATATTGTTTCATATCCCATTTCTTGCAAATAATCCAATTTTTCAATCACACCTTCTAAGTCTCCTATCCCATCTTCATTGGTATCGTACCAAGAACGAGGATATATTTGATACACAGTAGTCGATTTCCACCAATCATCATTCTTTTCATCTTCTTGTGCAAATCCAAGAGAAATATTAATAAATAGAAAAACAAATAGTAGTAAAAAAGAAAAATGATGAGCATGTTTCATTATTGCAATTTTTATAAATATAACAAACAAAAGGAAATAAACATATCAATAAAACTAAAATCATCTTTATATAAAAATCTTTATTAATAGCTGAGTTTAATTTAGAAAATAACAAACTAGAGCAATAATTCAAAAACTTCTATTTACTCTCTAGAAAAAATAAAAATATTTCATTGTAAAACATTCACTTGGATATTGTATTAAAAGAAAAGTACTGTATATTTGCACTCGCAATAAAAGAAAGCACTTTTTTTGCAAGTTCTATAAAATATTATGCGAATGTAGCTCAGCTGGTAGAGCACGACCTTGCCAAGGTCGGGGTCGCGGGTTCGAATCTCGTCATTCGCTCATTGGAAGTGAGTATAAAATTTTATACTTATTTTAAGAGAAATGCCCTGGTGGTGGAACTGGTAGACACGCAGGACTTAAAATCCTGTGAGCCGAAAAGCTCGTACGGGTTCGATTCCCGTCTGGGGCACTCTTCTGATAGTTTGCGAATGTAGCTCAGCTGGTAGAGCACAACCTTGCCAAGGTTGGGGTCGCGGGTTCGAATCTCGTCATTCGCTCAAAATTTCCTTGAGTATCCATATCTATATACATCTATGAAACCTTTTTTGATTAGTATGGGTATTTTATTGGCAATCTCTTCATGTCAATCTTCCCATCAACCCAAAGATGACCTCAAAGGCACTTGGAAAGTCATTGACTATCAAAATGAATTATTAATTCCATTATCTGAAAATGAACTTAAAGGTTTTGAAGAAAGTGTAAAAATTCAAAAACAAAAAATGTTAGAGTTTTCAGAATACACCTATTCAGATAGTACATATCTATACAAACATTCACCTGTGGATAAAGACCAAGGAACATGGCTGATGCCCAATGACACTACACTTGTCATGAAAAGTCAGATGTATAGAGTGACAGATACCAGCAATATCCATTTTACAGATGCTAAGCATGCTGTTATTACAATGTCAGACGCTACTCAGAGTATAAAAGTTTTCATTGAGAAGCAATAAGAGGAATTTTCTTAGCTAATTCTCAAACTTTACAACAAAATACAATTTCCTAAACGGGCTATCTCATGCCTCAAGAAGTAAAGAGAGCCAAAAAGCACTTTCTTTCAGATGTTTTTACCAGCTCAATTATACCCTAGTTTCAACTCTATATTTTTACACGCTTCTCTCAAAGAAGATATCTAATTGCATTAATTTAATCAGAGATTAGTAAGAACGAAACACAATCCTCATTATCAACTATTTACCAACAAATACTTTATGTATTTTGCAAATAATTTCTATGCATTTTGCAAATAATTTTTATGTATTCTGCAAATATTCTTTATGTATTTTGAAAATAATTTCTATGTATTTTGAAAATTAACCATTATATTTGTATTGAACATGAGTGATAGTTACATACATAGAAATATTATCAATCAAATTTTGGAACAAAAAGAAAAATTTCCAATACTTGCATTGACAGGTCCACGCCAATCGGGTAAAACAACTCTTTTAAAGAGTGTATTTAAAGATTATAGGTATATATCTTTAGAAAACCCAGACATCCGGGATTTTGCAAAGAGTGATCCAAATGGTTTTTTTGAAACTTATGACAAGTACGTCATTTTGGATGAAGTTCAAAGAGTACCAGAACTATTCTCATATATACAAACTCGTGTCGATAACTCTAAAATAATGGGGCAATACATCCTGTCTGGCTCTCAAAACTTTCACTTGTTACAGAATATTACACAGACACTTGCGGGAAGAGTGATACTGTTTAAACTGATGCCATTTGATTGTACTGAACTAAAGCATGAAAATATTTTAGCAGATTCCTTTACAGAAGCTTGTATCAAAGGTTTTTATCCAGCAATATATGACAGGGATATACAACCGAGAATCTTTTATGGCAACTATATCTCAAGTTACTTGGAGAGAGATGTCACAGAGATAGTGAATGTACAAAATCTGGAATTATTTAGAGCATTTATAAAAATATGTGCTCACAATGCAGGTGATATACTGAATCTTAATTCTATCGCAAAGTCTGTAGGTGTTTCTCATACAACTGCAAAAAATTGGCTGACAGTTTTACAGAGCAGTTATATTGTTTTTCTACTACAACCGTATTATTCTAATTTTAAAAAACGAATTATCAAAAGTCCTAAGCTATATTTTTATGACACAGGCCTGCTTAGCCATATTCTGGGTTTAAAAAACTCTCAGGACTTGGAGTTGAGTTCTTTTAAAGGGCAAGTATTTGAAAATTTAGTAATAGGAGAGTTTGTGAAACAAAACTATCATAGATATTTACAGCAGGAGTTTTATTTTTGGCAGGACAGCAACCGTAATGAAATAGATTTGCTATACGAATCCGTACAAGCTTATCATCTTTTTGAGATAAAAACTACGCAAACCATCCAACCTGCACTTTTCAACCAACTCAATAAATTTGAAGATATAGCCGATCGCCCTGCAGCACAAAAGGTACTTATATATGGTGGCAATGAAAATCAAAAACGTACAAAATATAGCATTTGGAGTTGGAGAGACATGCAGTTTTAATAGATAAATACAATTTTAAGTAATGGCTATTTCACTCTATTTCATTGTCAAATTCAGGAGAGAATGAACATGTATATCAAATAAAAAAGTGGCTACAAAAAAGTAACCACTTAATTTTGATGTTCTTACTCATGTCGCAAATAAAAACATTCTTACTTAACACACACTAACACTTTGAATAATCGAAATCAAAATGAATTGTAAAGTTGAGTATTTTATTATAACAAATCATAGCTACTTATGGAATCCATCATCTGAATGAGTAAACAAGGCGATTTATTGAGTAAGAGATAGTTTCAACAATATGAACTTAGAGAGAAAACCACTTCTTGATTTCATCTCTTTTCTCCTTATTGATTAATATCTCGTCACCATTCTTGAGCAACAAACAACCACCATCTTTATTTAATAATTTATCGACATACATAATATTGACAAGGAAAGATTTATGAACTCTTACAAAACCATAATCAGACAACTGATTTTCAAAATATTTCAAGGTTTTAGACACTAATATATCTTTGGAGTCAATAAAAGTAAATTTGGAATAGTTATTATCTGCTTCAATTTTTACAATTGTCTCAATATTCAGAAAATGAACACTCTCTATTGTGCTCACTTGCAACTTTTCCTTTTGTTTCAATATAATATCTTGTAAAGATGGTCTTTCTACAATATGAATTTTATCTATCTCCTTTCCTTCATTATTGACAATAAATCTCCTTATTGTTGATGCCAATTCTTCTTCCTTAACAGGTTTCATTAAATAATCAAAAGCCTGTAATCTCAATGCATCAATAGTATAATTAGAATACGCAGTAACATATACAAATGAAATATTGTAATTAGCAATAAGTGCATGCAAATCCAATCCTTTAATTCCTGGCATATTAATATCAGAAAAAACAATATTTGGACATTGTAATTGAATAGCTCGATATCCCTCAGCCGGGTTTGTGAATATTTCAATTTTATCAAAATAGTCAGTAGTTGCTAGTAGTTTATCTCTTAACAACAATGCAGATGGCATTTCATCATCAATTATATAAGCTATTTTCATACAATTGGAATTTTAATCTTCACAATAGTTCCGTGTCCTTTTATGATATTATCAACTGTCATACTAGCATCTTGAGAAAATAACTCCAATCTCCTTCTAGTCAAGTTCATTCCCAAATGCTTTCTACCTTCAATCTCTCTCATTGAATCATCTTTTAATGAAATAAAACCCACACCATTATCTTTAACCGTGATTTCTAAAAGCATATCAACTCGCTTAAACTCAATATCTATTTTTCCTTTACCTTCAGTCATGTTTAGAATACCATGTTTAATTGCATTTTCTACTAAAGGTTGAACTAACATTGGTGGGATATTAATATATTCAACATCTAAATCTTCTTCAACTATTATTTGATAAGTGAACAAATCTATATTTCTAGAACTTTCCAACTTTAAAAACAAGTCCAATATTTTTATTTCTTCAGAAAGAGGAATCGTTTTTTCAGAAGTCCTATCTATGACCATTCTCAATAAATCACTAAACTGAAAAAGCACCTCTCTAGCTTTAGAAGAATTCTTATTATATACAAAATAATCAATTAGGTTTAAGCTGTTAAAAATAAAATGCGGATTGAGCGTGCTCTGCAAAACCCTACTTTCATTTTCAGCCGCTATTAGGCTAATACGCCCTACTTCCTTTTCTATTAGAAAATCTCTTTGCAACAATGCCAAAATAAGAAATATATTATATATGCTTATGCCCACTAACAATGGAAAAGAAAGAAGGAAATAATTACTAATATAATGTACATTATGAGCATAAATTACAGAAAGCAATAAGCCAACTGCTGCTGCAATAAATAGAAAATAACTACCTTTTAAAATAAACAAATAGGGTGCTCCCTCTTTTGATTCATTTAACTCTGCCTTATAACGAATCAGAATCAGATATACAATAAACATCAATATAAATAATGAACCGTACATTAACAAATTAGTATAATAAAACCAATCCCTGAAATAATAATTAATCAACACATTTATCACAGAAAGAGTGACCAAATATATTGAAATATAAGAAGTTATTCGTTTTACTATCAATAATAAAGGTGTCTTTCTTTTATAGAAAAACCTAAATGAAAAAATAAACATTGTCTGACCTATAATAAATGAAGGACCAGTAATAGCAATCCCTAATCTGACATTATTCAAAGGATAATAATCTACCATTACAATATTACTATAGTGCAATAAATAATAATTGAGTATAAAGAAAAAGTTACCAATAGCAAATACTAAATATGCATAATCTCTTGATATAACAAATCTTGCAATAAGAATAATAAATGCCATAAATAATATTCCCCAAAAAGGCAAAAACATCATAATATATGTTTCCAAAGAATCTTTTAAATCTTTTAGCCAATGGTCAATTCCTTTTTCTGTCATCAATTGACCTTCAAGCATGCCAAATGTATAATCATTGGAACGAATACACTTAACTAGATAATAATCAGCCATTTGTGCTTTATTATCAAATAGTTTAAAAGAAATTCTATTCAAATAAGAAGTACTTGAATGGTTTATAAATAAAGAAGTACTTATAGGATTATCCCATGTTCCTTGAGAGTATTTATATAAGTATGCATCATCAAATGCTCCTAAAAGAAAATACTGTATATCTAGATTCTGAAACAATATGCTTTTAGGAATAAACACCCAATGCGATTGGGCAATTTTAAGAGGACCTTTGAAAAGTGTATCTGTATATTCTCCATTTTCAATCTTTGAAAGCACTTCTTTTGGGTCGCTTAATTTCAAAGGCTGATTATATAGATAAACTATTTTATCGGGCAATGTGCTAGCTTCAACAAATGAAAAATTCTCAACATAGAGAACCATTAGACAAAGTGACAATAATCGCCAAGTCATCACAGTTAAGACATCTTTCAATTTACAGCTATAAAAAAATTTCATATTAACTCAATTCAAAATACTGAATATTCTCAATATTAAATATAATTTCAATTAAACAAAAAATGAGACGACCCAAAAGTCAGACTAGCTCTTATTACTTATAAAAATATCAATAAATATTTTTGCATAAAATACCAAATATTTAATAAAAAAGAGGCTACCACAAATGATAGCCTCTATATTATTATGTAAAAAATTACTTTTTCATCTTTTGCAATATTGCTTCACACTCTGGGAATGTTTTGCCTGCACATGAAGACTTAGCAGGAATAAATACATTCTGACCAGTCACCATTTTATTATTCATGACCAAGTAACAAAAATTTGCCATTCTTCTATTGAGTTCAACAACACCCCAACCGAAAGCATCATGACCTCCGCCACATACCATATCAAACCATACCGTCTCTCCTACTTCTTTCAATCTATTGTACATAGCATTACAACCTGAAACTACTGGAACATTATTTCCTTTACAATGTGGAAAAGCTTTCTCATAATTCCATGGAATCAATTCATCACATTGACCTTGTAAAAGATAAACTGGGACATTTTGTTTTTCAATATTCTTTGGATCTCCCATCAAAGGACCAGCTAAGCTAATGATACCATTGGGTTTGGAGCTTACATTTTGAAATTGACCCACAGATTCCAATTTGCCTATTTTAGCTGCCACATCTCTAGGAACTTCATTATCTTGAAAATAAGTAGCACCTACAGCATTTCCACCTCCAGCACTACCTCCAGAGACATAAATTTTATCAGGATCAATGCCCAATCTAACAGCATTGGCTCTTACATATCTGATTAATGCTTTAGTATCTTGAAAACCTCTAAATGCAGCTTCAGTCATATTTTTCGCTACATCTCCAACGCACAATAATGCAACATTAGACTGAGGAAATCCTACTCTATAATCACCTGAAATTGCCACATATCCTCTCATAGCAAATTCACTATTAAATACATCTATACCATTTTTCATTTTTGAAGCCCACGCTCCACCATAATAAAAAATAATACATGCTCTTCCTTTATTATGGGTATCACCTTGAGGAGAATAGATATCTATTACTAAATTAGCCTTCTTATTATCCCAAGTAGAAACTCCAGCTAAAAAAGTCTCTGTGGTTTTATCATAAGCATTAAATACCTTATCACGGTATCTTTCTCCATTAGGATTATAAACATCTCTGTTATTTTGTTGTTTTGGTTGACCTTGACCTTGACCAGCATTGCCCGTTTTATTAGCTGCTTGGTTCTTTTTCTGATTTTCAGCTGCTTGTTGCAAGACTGTACAAGAAGAAAATATTAAGGTAATAAATAATAAATTAAAAAATCTTTTAAACATACATATCAATTTATAGAGCTAAATTATTCAAAATTGTAGAAAAATCAGGGGAATTTCACTATTAAAAATATCTTCACATTATAAATCTGTATTTTTGAACACGAATTATGACAGAAAAATCAAATTTCAAAAAGACATCTAAACTGATGTATTTGTACTTACTCATAAGCATCATTGCATTTGGTGTAATTAGTGTTTGGCGTATTCCAAATTATGTAGATGTATTGGGATGGGATGAAGGTCTCTATATGCAAAATGGGCTTCTATTCACTACTAAGCTTCAGAAAGCATGGGGACCGATGTACGCTGCATGGTATTATTTTTTACATTTTTTCCAAAAACATCCTCTTCAGCTCTATTTATTTAATTTCCAAGTATTGACAATGCTCCCTGGAGTGTTGTTTTTCATTTATTGGACGAGAATTGGCATAAGACCTCTAGCTGCTGCTATAATTTCCATGTTTTATATCGCTTCTGCTATCAATTTCCATTCTTGGCCAAAAATATCTCTTTATACGACTTCGATACTCATTTTCACTTTTATTGTTTCCACTTATTTTCAACGAAAACTTGATAAAGTGATTATTGTTGCTGGAGGCACACTCATTGCCTCTTATATGCGGCCAGAATTGTATTTGGCATTTGTCGTGTTATTCTTAATTATTATCATCAGTATTATTGTTCAACTTGTAAAAAAATCCTCTATTCACAAAATTACATGGTCATTGAGTGGGATATTAATATTAGGAATCGTCGGTTTGCAGAAGGTATTAGGCAATCCATTATTTAGTTTTGAAGGAGGTAGAGCAATTGCTGCATTTGCACAACATTATGCCTACAATTATTCGATATGGAATCATTTAAGGCCAGATAGATGGCAATTGCATGGTCAGGAAATTTTTGAAGCAGATTTTGGAAAAAATTATGATTCATATAGTGCGTACAAAGCCAATCCTGTGGCATTTATGAAGCATATTCATTCCAATTTCATTAATTATCTGCTCAATATTTGGAAATTTTACACAGATTTACTTTTGCCAGAATCTATGTTCAAAATCAATGCATTATGGCGCACAATAATACTATCAATTCCTTTAATAGGCATTGTAATATTTAAAAAAATCAATTTTCAACAATGGTGGAGTACTATGAAATCCCAATGGATAGAATGGTTGCTTTTATTAATAGTAATAGGTCCAACATTTTTATCAGTTATTTTGATATTTCCTAGAGAGCATTATATGGTCATGCAAGTCCTATTGATAATGACATTGATATTGAGTATTTCTTATGGTTTTACTGGATGGAATTCAGTCGGTTCGTCAAGGAATCATCTAGGATTAATATCAGCATTTATCTTTTTATTGCTTTGGTTGGCTCCTAATGCCAAAGACAGAGCTTATTTTGACAATTTCAGAGAAACAAAAGGCAATTTTAATGTGCAAGCTGCTCGAAAGTTGGAGAATTTCACTTTTCTGAAAGACACTATCTCTATTTCTGAAGATGAAGGAGGAATTATTTGCTTTATCTCTGAAGACAAAAGAGATAGATATAAATGGCAACCAGCGATGTGGAAGAAAAGCAGCTTTAACCATTATGCCGATAGCATGGGTACACAATTATATTATGTCAGCCCTCTGATGCTTTATGATGATAGATATTTATTGGATAACGAATGGCAAGATTTCATTAAAAACTATTCCCAAAAAGGATTTAAAAAGGTAGAAATTGCCAAGGAATGGTATTTTTTATATGATACTACTGCATTAAAATATAAGGGAGAATAAAAAGTCAAAAATAAAAGCTACTTCTTATTGTCATCAAATACTAACTTTATACACCTCAAATAACATAATGAAGCTACTTTTACAGTTTTGGATTGCAACAACATTTATCTTCTTTTCATTTTCTAATACAAAAGCAGAAGAGATTGACCTCCAAGATATTGTCAATAAGGTCAACCTAGATAGTCTAATCGAAAATGTCAATCAACTAACTGGAAGATCAACAGTATATATTCAAGGTGTAGCGGACACTATTGTTTCAAGGCATTATCTACATATTGGAAATGAAAAAGCTTTTCAGTTTTTAAAGAACAGAATTCATGATTATGGTTATGCAACTGATTCAATGGTATTTAGTGCTACAGGAAAAAATTTATTAGGAATAAAAGAAGGAGAATTATATCCCAAAAGAGTAGTCATTATTGGGGCACATTATGATGACTTACCCAATAGCCCAAAAGCTCCAGGCGCTGACGACAATGCTAGTGGAGTGAGTGCAGTCTTGGAAGCAGCAAGAGTTTTGAAAGATATTTCTCTACCTTATACTATTGTATTTGCATTTTGGGATGAAGAAGAACGAGGGCTATTAGGTAGTGCCGCTTATACCTCGTCTTTTGGCAAAAACAATGATACCTTGATAGGATATATCAATTTAGACATGATAGCTTGGGATGAAAATTTAGACAACAATGTAGAATTGCATGTTCGTCCAGTTGCCAATTCATTGGATTTGGCTGGAACTATCCAAAATATCAATGAAGACTATCAAATAGGATTAAAAATTCAAGTTATCAATCCAGGTAGTGGAGACTCAGATTATGCGTCTTTTTGGAAGAATAATTATCCTGCAGTAGGATTAAATGAAGAGTATATGGGTACAGATTTCAATCCCTATTGGCACACATCTAGCGATATTATAGATTTTTTCAATTTTCAATATTTTCATAAAATATCACAATTGGCTATTGCTTCTTTAGCAAAATTTGCCTCAGATACATCTATTTCAGTAGGCATTTCTGAAAACAAATATCTATCTGACAATATCAAAGTTTATCCCAATCCTTTCAGTGATAAAATAGTTGTAAAAATCGCCGAACAAGACCAATCAGTGCTTTCTTTCTCATTATTTGACCTTAGGGGAAAATATATTCTTGGGGAAAATATTCAAAATCAACAAGAAATTTCATTGCCCAATTACCTTGCAAAAGGAAATTATATCCTCAAAATCCAATCAAAAGAACATATTTATATTCAAAAAATTTGCAAACAATAATTTGATTTTATTATCTGTTAACGTTAGAAAAAATAATTACCAAATATAAATCCGTAACTTACTTAGCAATTATTAGAACATTGCTATATGAAAAATTGGTTCAATATCTTTTGGGTATTTTTATTGTTTTCTGCATGTAAAAAAGATGACATCAATATTGAAAGTCCTTCTACACCTTTAGAAATTTCAATTGATGCTATGGCAAATCATCGTTTAGTAAAAACTGGAGAAATCTATCAGCATCTTTCTCTTTTAGATTACAAAGTATCTGAATTAAAATTTTACATCAGCAATATTCGCTTTATTAACCAAGAAGGTCAAGAATTTCCATTTTCAATAAGTAAGAATATTCCAGGACATGAACAGGGAGTGTTTTTATATTGGCTGGGCAAAAATGAAATCACTTCTGGAAATATCGACGCTCAAGAATATAAACAGATAAAATTTGATTTAGGGTTGTCTCCTACTCTCAACGATTTGAACCCCAACCAATTTTCAAGCACACATCCACTCAGTAGAGATACAGATATGTTTTGGGACATGCTCAAATATCGCTTCTTGATATTTGAAGGAAAATTGGACAAAGATAATGACAGCAGCTATTCGCTACCTTATTCGTACCATTTGGGAGGAGATGAATTTCTAAGAACTGTCACACTCAATATTGATTTAGATTTGAGAGATAAAAATCTTAAAAAACTACCTATCCAATTTAATCTAGACAAATTATACACTGACGGAACTGATACCATAGACATTCTCAATTTCTTCAGCTATCATAGTATCAATGAGCAGAAAGAAATTGGTTTAAAAATGATGGATTTTTCAGCAAATGCTTTTGAATAATGAGATATTTAGGAATAATATTTATCATCAGCTTTCTCTTTTCATGCAAGAAAGATAAAGAAGATAATAGTTATCATCCTACTCCATACGCTTTACCACAAATCTCTAATTTTCGAATAGCTGAACTCAATCCCGATAATCCACTTACAGAAGAGGGAGTCCGGTTAGGGCATCAATTATTTTTTGAAAAAAGGTTATCAAAAGATTTTACACTATCATGTGCTAGTTGTCATTTGCCAGAAAACGGATTTTCAGACCCCAAACAATTCAGTGAAGGAGTTGGAGGAACATTAGGCAGAAGGCAATCAATGTCCTTATATAATTTAGCATGGGGCAAACAATTCTTTTGGGATGGAAGAGCAAAAAACTTGGAAGAACAAGCATTGTTTCCAGTTCCAGATACGACAGAGATGCATTTGACATGGCAGGAAGCTGAACAAAGACTAAACGCTCATATTGGTTATAAAAAAATGTTCAAAGATGCTTTCGGCACTGATAATATTACTAAAGAATTAGTAGCTAGAGCATTAGCACAATATGTCAAAACTATAGTATCTTATAATTCTCCTTTTGACAAATACATTCGCAAAGAAGGCAATCTCAGTGCAGCTGCATTAAGAGGTTACAAATTATTCAATACCGAAGCGGCAGATTGCTTTCATTGCCATTCTACCCCTGAACTATTTATTCATCCTTCTCAAGTATTTAGCAATAATGGTTTGGATGTAGTGGATAATCCAGAAGGGTTTAAAGACAAAGGACATGGAGAACATACTGGGAATCCCCAAAATAATGGGCAGTTCAAAATTCCTTCTTTGCGCAACCTGACAATGACAGCACCCTATATGCATGATGGGCGATTTAAGACCTTAGATGAAGTGATTGATTTTTATAATAATGGTCCCAATCTTTCGCCCTCTTTAGACCCGATAATGATTACAGAAGCCAATAGAAGATTATTACAAGATGGTCGATGGGGATTGGGGTTAAGTGAGCAAGATAAAGCAGATTTAAAAGCATATCTTATCTCACTTTCAGATAGTACAGTTTTGAAAAATCCTTTATATCAAGCGCCTAAAGAGATGTAAAATTCTCCTATATTTCGAAAATCTATGCTTCTATCAATTCCTTATCTCTCGATGCCCAAGAAATAAATACAGTAGATAATCCAGAAAGTATTAAAGTAATCAAAAAGATAATTAGGATATTTTCACTCTGTAACCATCCAATCAATCCAGAAACCAAAGCACCAAAAGCCATCCGAATAGAACCTCCTAATGCAGCAGCAGTACCGGCATTCTCTTGAAATGGTGACAAAGAAGCAGCAATAGCATTAGGATAGATAAATCCTATCAAAAACAATATAGCAAATACGCTCAAAACCATTCTTGTATAATGCATCTGAGGGTATAGTGCAACTAAAAAGAAGATGAGTAATGAAATACCTAATAATAGAAATGATGCCACTTTGACTATCTTCAAATAATTGAAATATTTGGTCAAAAATCCATTGAAATAACTCCCAGATATTAATCCTGATGCGTTGATAGCAAAGACAACTGAAAAGGTAGTATGACTGAGACCATAATGTGAAATAAATATAAATGAAGCAGCTGATAAATACCCAAATAAGATAGAATTGGCAATGCTTCCTCCCATTGTATATGTGAAAAATCTTTTGTTTTTAAACACTTCAAAATAAGATTTAAATACTTTTTCAAACTCAATGTTCTGCTTATTCTGAAAACGATTTGTCTCAGGTAGAAAAAAGAAAATCATTAAAAACACAAGCAACGAGAAGCCTGACATAAAGTAAAACATATCATGCCAAGAACCTATTCTCAGAAAAAGACTACCAATACTTGGAGCTATTAATGGCCCTACTCCCATGACCAACATGATGTAGGAAAATATTCTTGGTCTTTCATCTTCTTCAAAAACATCAACAACAATTGCATTGGAAGCTACTATTCCCGCACAACTACCCAATGCTTGAAAAAAGCGCAACATTGCCATTGAGTCAATATTGATAGAAAACGCACATGCCATTGAAGCAATTGAGTACATCAAAAGCCCTATCAGCAAAGGATTTTTTCTGCCATATTTATCTACAATAGGACCATAAAAAAGCTGACCCAATGAAATCCCAATAAAAAAAGAAGTCATAGTAAAAGCAACTTCTTTCTCATTCACCATGAAATCCTTAGCAATATCCTGAAATCCAGGAATGTACATATCTATGGAAAATGGACCTATCACAGCCAAAATCCCTAATATGACAACTAAAAATGGCTTATTTATTTTCGTATTCGACATAAAGCAAGCCACAAAGGTAAAATTTATAGCTCATTCCATCTATGTATTAACATTGTTTAAACCCAAAATAATGCTTATGAAAATATCAAATCTACACTGAGTTGTCCTTAATATTAAAACAACAATCAAATAAAGAAATGTGATATCATTCTACTCCAAGCCTCTTGCCTTGAGCATTGGTTCAATTTGAGGCTCAGCTCCTCTCCAATCTAAATACATCTGTTTAAGATCTTCTGTATTTCCTTTTGAAAGAATCATCTCTCTCAATCTTTGACCATTAGCACGATTCAATCCACCTTTTTGCACCATATAGCTAAATGCATCATGATCCAACATTTCTGTCCATAGATAAGCATAATATCCTGCTGAATAACCTCCACCGAAAATGTGTGCAAAATAAGTAGAACGATATCTTGTAGGCACTGCATGTACTTTGTCCAATAAAGTTCTATGAAGTGCCGCTTTTTCAAAAGCATCTACATCTTTAATGACACTATCTGCAGGAACTGTATGCCATTGCATATCTAAATTGGCAGCTGCTAATACTTCACCTAAACTATAGCCTTGATTGAAGGTAGAAGATTTTTTTATTTTATCTATCAGACTTTGAGGAATCTGTTCGCCAGACTCATAATGAAGTGCATAGTTTTTCAATACTTGTGGATACAATGCCCAGTTTTCATTGATTTGGGAAGGAAATTCTACAAAATCTCGTGCTACTGCAGTACCTGAAAGTGAAGGGTATTGTTGATTGGCAAAAAATCCATGCAATGCATGTCCAAACTCATGAAACATAGTTTCCACATCATCATAAGTCAATAATGCAGGACTTCCTGGCGCTGGTTTAGGATAATTGCATACATTATAAATAACAGGCTTTTGTTCAAATAATTTAGATTGATCTACAAAATTAGACATCCACGCTCCACCTCTTTTTGAAGGACGTGCAAAAAAATCTGCATAAAATAAACCCAAAGGAGAACCATTTTCTTCAAAAAGTTCATAGACTCTTACATCACTATGATAGACTGGAATATCTGTACGCTCTTTAAATGTAATACCATATAATTGAGTAGCTGCATAGAAAACTCCTTTTTCCAATACGTTGTACATTTCAAAATAAGGTTTGATTTGTTCTTCATCCAAATCGTACTTCATCTTTCTAACCATCTCTGAATAGTAATCCCAATCCCAAGGTTCGACTGAAAATTTCTCTCCTGTAGAATAAATCATTTGTTGTATTTCGTCTGATTCTTTCTGAGCTTTTGCCATAGTAGCTGGAATCAAATCAGCAAAAAAATGATTGACATTTTCAGGATTTTTAGCCATAGAAGTCTGTAAACTCCATGCAGCAAAATTATCAAAACCTAAAAGTTGGGCTTTTTTAGCTCTCAATTCTACCATTTCTTGAATCAATCCTTTTGTATCATTAGCCCCACCATCAGTTCTATTCCATGATGCTTTAAATAATTTTTCTCTACTTGCTCTATTTTTTATAGCAGCCAATAAAGGTTGTTGAGTAGTATTTTGCAATGGTATAATCCATGCATTACTATCTTTATCATATAAGGAATTCAATACCTTCTCTGACAGACCATCTAATTCTTCTACATTTTCAAATTTCACTGCAGACGCATTATTAGCTGCCAATAAAACCTTACTAAACTTAGAACTTAAAGTAGCTAATCTAGCATTATAATCTTTTAGAATCTCTTTATCAGCATCGGAAAGATTAGCTCCTGAAATTTCAAAATCTTGATAATAGACTTCTAGCAATTTTAAAGATTCTGCATCTAGACCCAATTGATTTCTTTTGTCATAAAGAGTTTTAATTCTTTTAAACAAATCAACATTCAGATACATTTTATCGCTTAACTCTGCTAATTTTGGAGCCATCGCTTCATCTATTTCTTGCAATGTATCATTGGTATTAGCAGATTCCAAGGCACCAAATATCTGCATTACTCTTGTCAAGGTAACACCACTTTTTTCTAAAGCGACAATAGTATTTTCAAATGTAGGTTCAGCAGATTGAGTTGCTATTTTATTCACTGCTTGCTCTTTCTGCAATATTCCTTCAATGATTGCAGGTTCAAAATGCTCATTTTTAAATTTTCTAAAATCTGGAGCAAAGTAGGGCAATACACTTTCCTCCAATAAAGGGTTATTATCTAAACTCATTTTTATCTCATTTTTACTTGTACTGATGACTTCCTTTGAACTATGACAAGCTAATGCTAAAAAAGTTAAAGGAGCTAAAAGAATATATTTTTTCATTTTAAATCTCATTAATTATCAAAGTACAAAGCTAAGTATTTGCTTAAAAATATAATAGAAACCATTTCCTCTCCTTGATGTACTCTAATTGGGAGTATTGTAAAATAGCACACAAAGGGTCACCATGAACTCGATTCAGGGTCAATTATTATCGTTCTTTTAATACTGAAATAAACTCAGTATGATGAGCTAGGAGAATCCTTGCGTGGAACGAAGTAATCTACATCTACTCGTTACCTTATTCTTAGCGTAAAACTTAGCGTCCTTTGCGGTTAAATTTTATCATTCTTTGCGGTTGGTTTTGATAGGGCTCAACCACCAGCACCTTCAAATCTTCAAACCTCCACATTACTTCATTGAACTTAGTGTTCTTAGCGTAAAACTTAGCGTGCTTTGCGGTTAAATTTTATCATTCTTTGCGGTTGGTTTTGATAGGGCTCAACCACCAACATCTTCAAATCTTCAAACCTCCACTTTACTTCATTGAACTTAGTGTTCTTAGCGTAAAACTTAACATTCTTTGTGGTTAGTTTCAACAGCATTTTCATTCGTAACTCGTACTTCGTAACTTCATTGTCTTGGCTCTTGATTCTTGGCTCCTGACTCTACCCAAATCATTACTTCTCTACATACAGCCCTGCCTTTAACAAGTCTTCCAGCTTAGAAAGACGTGTTTCGGTATCTACTTTTTGTATCTCTATTTCAGCTTTCAGACTTTCATTATCCGCTTTCAATTGTTCATTCTCTTTGCTGAGTTCTTGGATAGCTTTTACCATCGGTGCTAAAAGGTCATTATATCTCAAACTATACATTCCATCATCATCCTTTGTAATGATACCCGCCGGATCAACACCTGCTTTCAGGAGTGCTTCTTCCACTTCTTGAGCAATAAATCCATATTCTATATGATGGCTTTCATCATTTTTTCGAGTATAAGCAACAGGTTTCAATGAATTGACAAAAGCTAAACCCAAAGGGGTGGAAATAATATTTTCTTTCCAGCGACGATCGCTCGTTACTGTCCATGCTACTTGAATACCAGCATAAGTAATATTAAAATCACCCATTCTTATTTGATTATCGCCATTAGCATTAGGTACTTGTGCATTATAACCGATGCCGATATTATTGTTTCCACTTGTTAAGGCAGAAAGGGCAAAAGTGCCATAAGCTGTATTGTATCTTCCTGTGGTATTGGAATATAAAGAATAAAAGCCAGTTGCCGTATTTAAATCTCCTACGGTATTGGAATATAAAGAGTAATTTCCAGTTGCCGTATTTTGAAGTCCAGAGATATTGGAATATAAAGAATTTATTCCAGTTGCCGTATTATGATTTCCTGAGATATTGGAATACAAAGAATTCGTTCCACTTGCTGTATTGAAACTTCCTGTAGAATTTCTATATAAAGAATATATTCCATTTGCCGTATTATAATTTCCTGTGGTATTGAAATACAATGAGTAATTTCCATTTGCCGTATTATAATTTCCAGTGGTATTGCGATATAAAGATTGATAGCCTGTTGCCGTATTGGAAATTCCTGATGTATTGGAATATAAAGATTGATAGCTTGTAGCTGTATTAAAATATCCTGTAGTATTATTGTAAAGAGCTTGATATCCGATTGCATTATTTTGAATTCCTAATGTATCATTATATAAAGCTTGAAAACCAATTGCCATATTATTATCTCCCACTTTATGACTATATAAGGCTTGATAACCAATTGCCATATTATTATTACTTATAGTGTCTTTACTTAAAGCTTGGTAACCAATTGCCACATTGGCATCTCCCGCTTTGTGCATATTTAAAGATTGATAGCCAATAGCCATATTTCTACTGCCTGTTCTATTTTGATATAAAGAATAATTACCAATAGCAAAGTTAGCTACTGAATTGCTTGAATATAAAGCATTAAAACCAATAGCAAGATTATTAATTGCTATATCATTTGAGTACAATGCAAAATTTCCAATTGCTAGGTTATAGGAGCCTGTTCTATTAGAATGCAAAGCAGAAAAACCGCTAGCATAATTATCAGCGCCCGAAATGTTTGAAAATAAAGTTTGATAACCAATAGCATTGTTATAACCACCATTTGTATTCAATGTTAATGCCCTACTTCCTATAGCCATATTATACATTCCATTTAGGTTAGCACTTAAAGCCCTATCACCAATAGCAAGAGACGAACTTCCATCAATATCAGAATACAAAGCCCGATAACCAATAGCTATATTGCGGAAGCCTCTTGTATTAGAATATAAAGCTTGATAGCCAATAGCATAATTTGATGTTCCTGTTGTATTAGAAAACAATGCTTTACTACCAATAGCAATACTATATAGACCACCACTATAAGTACTATACAAGGTGCTATCACCAATAGCAATAAGGCCAGACTGGACTTTGCAATTTGTTAATGCACGATTACCTATTGCAATATTATTAGACCCACTAATATTCCCAGCTAAAGCAAAATAACCATTTGCAATATTGTAAGAACCCGAATCATTCTCAAATAAAGCACCAGTTCCATTAGCAATATTACCAATTCCTATAGTATTAAAGTATAAAGCTTGAAATCCATTTGCAATATTGTGACGTCCTGAGATATTGGAAAATAAAGCATAAGATCCAATAGCTATATTACTAGGTCCTGAAATATTAGAGTATAAAGCTTGATAACCAGTAGCTATGTTATGATTTGCAACTGTGTTACTATATAAAGATTGATAACCTATTGCTACATTATAATTATTAGATTTATCATCATTATTACCTGCCTGATAACCTAGAAACACACTACCATCTCCAGTTACTCCTATTCTTCCTGCTTTTTGGTTATTAATTCTAAAATTAAGTGGTACATTATCTGTCGTACCTATGAAATGAGTGCCGTCGATGGTACCTGCATTGCCATAAATACTCCAAAATGAACTTGAATCTGTGGCTTCTAATAGACGCACCCATTTAGGTAAAACCTTTGTTCCAGCATTGCGATAAAAACCTATGCCACTATTGAATTTACTGCCACTTCCATAAGTCGAATTGAGATTGGCAACCATCAGATGTGGTGCTGGTCCATCGTTGAAGGTAATACCTACATTACCAAGTAGCAATCGTGGCACTAATATCCCTCCTCCAACAGTGGGTGATGTCAAATCAAGCACCGCACTTGAATCTGGATCTAGTCCACTCGTATTAATAGCTACGCCTTGAGCTCCTAGTGTCTGAACACCAGCTATCGCAAGTATTAGTGTAAAAATATATCGTTTCATATCGCTTTTTTTACTTTTGAATAAATCGGATAAAAATATCCTGTTTTATTTTAAAAATATATTATAGGGTTTTATAGTTTGAATTTTCAGGAGAGTTTTTGAAAATATACCTTCTAAGACAGAAATTTTACTACAAACTTTAACAAAATTATTGTTTGAACAAACAAGAGGCAATGTATAATATCGCATTATCATTTTCATACGGCATCCTAATAATAGTCATCATATTATACTAATTGTAATATACTAAAGAAAAATGAATAAAGGCAATTCAAATGAAATTTATTTGCAAATAATCAATATGTTATGAATACAAGTATAATTAAAGTGAAAGTATTTTGATAATAAATTAAACAAAAAACAGTGGTAGTCACCATGAACTCGATTCAGGGTCAATTATTATTGTTCTTTTAATGCTGAAACAAACTCAGTATGATGAGCTAGAAGAATCCTTGCGAGGAACGAAGTAATCTACATCTACTCGTTACCTTATTCTTAGCGTAAAACTTAGCGTGCTTTGCGGTTAAATTTTATCATTCTTGCGGTTGGTTTCGACAGGGCTCAACCACCAGCATCTTCAAATCTTCAAACCTCCACTTTACTTCATTGAACTTAGTGTTCTTAGCGTAAAACTTAACATTCTTTGTGGTTAGTTTCAACAGCATTTTCATTCGTAACTCGTACTTCGTAACTTCATTGTCTTGGCTCTTGATTCTTGATTCTTGGCTCTCGACTTGAATTACATCTCACTAAAAAATACATTATCAAGGATCTACATCAATAGCAATACGTGTCTTTTTAAACTTATCGTATTGAAATAGCAATTGACGAGCTTCTACTATTGAAGATTTAGTAGCTGAGATTACATCAACATTTCTTTCCATTTTAATCAAAATCTCTCTTATAAATTTCCCTTGAATTCTCGATAAATAAGGAATTGTAGGTCCAAGCACTTCACCTTTGATACGATTTCTTAGTTGAATAGCAATAAATTCTGCAGCTTCTTGTGCTACTCTTTCAGAGCTATCCTTTACAGCAATCTGTATCAATCTGACAAATGGAGGATAGTTGAACCTCATACGCTCACCCAATTCCTTTTTATAAAAAGCTTCAATATCCATATTGCTGACATGCTCGACTATAGGATGATTAGGGTCGCTAATCTGTATCACAACTTTGCCCTGCTCATCTGACCGTCCTGATCTGCCACTCACTTGAGATAATAATTGATATGCTCGTTCTGTTGCTCTAAAATCTGGATAATACAATAATGAATCAGCATTTAATACCCCAACTAATTGGACATTTTTAAAATCCAATCCTTTGGTAACCATCTGAGTACCTACTAATATATCTGCTTCACCTTGTTCAAATTGCTCTAAAATTTTCTCATGAGCATGTTTAGATTTGGCAGTATCATAGTCCAATCGCAATATTCGTGCTGATGGGAATATTGCTTGTAAATCATCTTCTACCCTTTCAGTTCCAGTACCTTTCAGTTCCAGAAGTGTTGATTGACAAGAAGGGCAACTTTTGGGCATCATCATCGTATAGCCACAATAATGACACTTTAGATGCTCAGAATACTTATGATAAGTCAATGCTACATCACAGTGCTGACAATAGGGTGTCCATGCACATTCTTTACAGGCAATATAAGGAGAATACCCTCTTCGATTTTGGAAAATTATAGTCTGTTTGTTTTGAGAAAGCACTTTATTCATTTGAGCTTGTAATCCATCACTCAACATTCCCGTCACACGTTTTTCTTTACGAGCTTTTGACATATTGACAAAATTCAATTGAGGAAGGCTCATCTCTCCAAATCTACTATCCAAATTCACCAAGCCAAATTTTCCACTCTTAGCATTTGCCCAAGACTCCAATGAAGGTGTTGCACTTCCTAACAATATTTTAGCTCCAGTCTGATGAGCCAACCAAATTATGCTATCTCTTGCCTGATATCTAGGTGCTGACTCACTCTGCTTATAGGAACCATCATGCTCTTCGTCTATAATCACCAAACCTAAATTTGAAAATGGAAGAAATATTGAAGACCGAGCGCCTACAATGATATTATATTCTTGTTGTAATACTTTCAACCAAGTTTCAACTCTTTCCGCAGGATTAAATCGAGAATGATACACCCCAACTTTGCCCAACATTTTTTCTAATCTTTTGACTAGTTGTGTTGTCAATGTTATCTCTGGAACTAAGTATAAAATCTGTTTCCCTTCTGCTAAAAAATTGCGAATTAACTCAACATAAACATGAGTTTTCCCAGATGCCGTAACTCCTCTGAGTAACACGACATTCATATCCTCCCAGTATTTATTGATAGATTGAAAAGCAATATTTTGTTGCTCATTTAAAGTCGAATTGGGAGATATAATACATTCTTCTTCCACACGAGAAACCTCTCTATCTTCTATTAGGAAAATTTCTTGGCTAATCATCGTTCTTAAAACAGAACCAGAAATATTCGCCGATTTTAAAAGTTCATTTCTTGCTACCCAATCACCATCAGAAGATATATTTAAGTATGCCAACAACAAATCCGTCTGCTTAGGCTTTCTTTCCAAATTTTTAAAAAGTGATTGCAAAGCAGTTTTATCATGAAAATAATCTGGATGAAGACGAACATAAGCCAATAACTTAGGTTTGTATTTTTCTTCTAAATACTCTTGTAACAACAAAACTCTTTTCTCAATCAGACTTTTAATTGTTTTTTGAACACCCTTTTTCTGAAGAATTATTTGAATATCAGCTAAAGTGATAGCTTCTTGACGTTCCAGAGCACTTGCCACTAAATATTCATTATCAGGCAATTCGATAATATCCAATGCGCAATCAGGATTTTTTACATACAATGTTTCACTATCTTGCCTGAAATATGTCGGTAAAGCTACTGACATCACTTCCCCTTCATAGCAACAATAATAACTAGACATCCATTGCCAAAAATCTAATTGAGTAGAATAAACAATTGGAGAAAAATCAATAACATCAATAATTTCTTTAGCAGGATACGCTATTGGCTTTTCATGATGAATAGATTTCACCAAAGCAGTATAGAGTTTTCTTCGCCCAAACTGCACCTCCACACGGCACCCTATCTGAACCAGAGCTTCTAATTCCTTAGGAATACTATAAGTAAATGTACCTTTTACAGGCAAGGGCAAGATGACTTCGCAATACAACATATAGAATCGATGAAGATAAAAATATTCACTCTAATTACCCATCAGAATATCTTACTATGTAGATTTAAATGGTCGTCTCACAATATATGGCTTGGCACCAAACGAACCCAACATAGCAGGTAACCATGATAAATACCATACTTTAGAAATCTTTAAATAGTTCTTCATCTCAATCGGAACGGCGCCTATTGTCGTTTTTATTTCAGTAGCAGTCCTTCCTAAATAGATTTTTGTATGTCTTAAATTAATACTTTCTCGTACATATTCAAACAACATTCTATGATAAACTGGCACTTGAATATTGACTTTATAATCCAACCCAATAAAATGGACATAATGCTGTTTATTATGATAAATTGAAGATGTAAATCCCACTATTTGATAATCTAATAAATACACTTTCACTACAAAATCATTTCCATACAGTTGTTTCATACGGAAAAAATATCCCTTGGAAATAAAAGCCAAATTAAAAGAAGCATGTTGAGCAACATTTCTATACAAATTCACCAATTGATGTTCGACAGCATCTACTTCCTCAAGTTTCAATTCTTTTATCACCAAATCTTGACTCTGAACAAATACTCTTTTCGCTCTTTGGCGGTATTTTGAAGAAAAATCAGATAAATATTCTTCAAATATTTGCCATTCAGGTTGCAATTCAAAAATCATATTGGGTTCTGTACCAAGAGATTGAAATCCTTTATCCTCATGCAATATCTTCCCATGATTCTCAATCAGATTGCTCCACATTAATGAAATAGAATGAGCATTTTTACATTGAGAATAGATATAATCTGATACTTGTTCCAACACAGAAATTCTTTTTTCTTCAGAAATTGTATCAATAAAATAAACACCATTATCCTCTGTAAAAAAGATATTACCACTTTTCAGTAAGGGGAGTTTAATATTATTAGCAATACTTAAAAAGGGAGTCACCCAACTCCATTGATTTTTATTCTTTTCCTTAAAATTGTTCAGACCATTTTTGACTTTAAATGGAATCTGCTGAAAATAAATTGCAGCACAATATTCTCCTTCTAATTGAATTAATAAGTAGAAAAATTTCATTTCTGCTTGATTCAATTCTTCAATTATCTTCAAATGAGAGCTATGAGCATAAAATCTTTGACCTACTATACGATTCCACACTTCTATATTCAATTCTGAAATCAGACTAGTACACTCAATAACAATCTTCTGATTAGAAGTATTTTGTTCCATCTAAACTATATAAAAATAAAAAGTGAAAATCATTGATATAGAACATTAAAAAATAAAATTAGTTGCTTAAATTGTCAATAAGATTTTTTCAATCATGGTTTTAGGTTTTGTTACAGGTCTGATTACAGCCAATGCTGCTGAATGGTATATTCATAAACATCTTTTGCATGAAGATGCACAAAGGAAAGAAAGTTTTTTCAGGTTTCATTATGCTATCCATCATAAAACTGTTTATGAAAAGGAATTTCAAGATCCAGATTATCAAAAGACATTATGGGAATTATGGAATCCACATAGCCAAGAAGCCTTTTCTTTGGCAGTAAGTGCAGTAACTGTTTCGCCTTTATTTCCAATACTTCCGGGATTTACTTTAGGACTTTGGACTTCTATGGCAAATTATTACAGAGTACATAGAAAATCTCATGAAGATCCAGAATGGGGATACAAATATCTACCTTGGCATTATGATCATCACATGGCAAGAGACCAAGAAAAGAACTGGTGTGTTACTTTTCCACTTTGGGATTATGTCATGGGAACAAGAGTACCATATATCGGAACAGAATTAGAACAAAAAGACATAGAACGCAAAATGAGAAAAGCACAGAAAAGCAAATCTAATCCTATCTAATTATATGAATTTTCAAATCTGTTAATTTAGCTTAACACGAAACTAATTCTTCAATTTTTATGTTTATAATGCAGAGAAATGTCATTTATGAAACTGCACACCTCAAGAATAATTATAGTTGCAATGATGTTAACGCTATTTTTATCATGCAATAATGATAAGCTTTCAAAACAACAAATAGCTGCAAATAATATCCAATCAAAGATTAAAAATTTTGACATTGCTGATGATAGATATCAAAAAGACCCTGTTTTACAATCTCATTTTAAATTGCAATATCCTGAAATAACAGAATCATTACCCAAAGAAGCTTTAGAAAATATCAATGCTGCTATTGCTGGCTTTATTTTGGATTCTGAAACACCTGTAAAAGAATTTCCCAACATTCAAGAACAAGCCAATAAGATGTTCCATGAATATGATGAAGCTTATGCAGAGTTTCCAAGAAGTTCAACATGGTTAGTAGATAAAAATATTGCGATTGCAGGGAAAGTAGGAACTATCCTTACCTTGTCATTCAGCGAATCGTCTTACAAGGGTGGTGCGCATCCCAATTCATATACTATTTATAAATCTTTCGATTTGAATAACGGACACGCAATAAAAATGTATGATATCATTGACAGCACTAAGATGAGCCAACTTAATTCTATCAGATTTAAAACATTAGAAAATCAGAAAATAACACTCTTAGAAGATAGTCTTTGGATGAGCTATATGTTTGAAGATTCGTTTAAAGAGAATGGTGATTTTTATACCAATCAAAATATCAATTTCACAAAAGACACTATTGAATTTTATTACAATAATTATGAAATTGCTCCTTATGCATTTGGAGCTACTTCTATAAAGATTCCAGTCAAATCATTGGCAAATATTCTAAAGGAATCCTCTCCATACTACTCATACTTCAATGTGAAATAGTCTGTATATTTGTGCGCTGATGCAAAAGAAATATCAATACCAATTAATAGAATTGAACACCGTAGCTTCTGATATACTCTCTATTATGGGGAATAACAAAGTATGGACTTTTACAGGAGATTTGGGTGCTGGAAAGACAACACTTATCAAAGAAATTGTTTCAATACTAGGCTCTCAAGATTTGGTATCTAGTCCGACATATACTATTGCCAACCAATACATTTACCCTCAAGGAAAAATCTATCATATTGATGCTTATCGTATTGATAATGAAGAAGAAGCGTACAATGCAGGAATTGAAGAAATGATTTACAGCGGAGAATATACTTTTATAGAATGGCCTGAAAAGATTTCAAATCTCATTCCGAATGAGGCTGTAAATATTCATATTTCATCACATGCTGACAATAGAATACTAGAAATTCACACGAACTAACCCTATATGGAAACTACTTTAGAGAAAACTAAAAAAGAATATTCCCTTACTCCTCAGGAGGCATTTGCAGAAATATTTCCTATTAAAAAACCTCTATATATTGGAATTCCTAAAGAAACTTATTTACAAGAAAAAAGGATTCCACTTACTCCCAATTCAGTTGCGTCACTGACCAATCATGGTCACCGTATCATAATTGAAGCAGGTGCTGGTGAATTGTCTAATTTTGAAGATGAAGATTATATTCAAGCAGGAGCACAAATTGTAAATTCAAGCAAAGAAGTATATCAAGCCAATATTATATTAAAATCCTCGCCCATTGCATCTTTAGACCTTCAATACTTTCAGAGTGGGCAGACTATCTTTTCGCCTATTCTTTTGCCAGCTTTGGATAAGATGCTATTAAAAAGCATGATGCAGTTAAAAATTACAGCAATTGCTTATGAATATATCAAAAGCACTGAAGACTACTATCCTTATTTGGATTCGATTGGAGACATTGCAGGTAATTATTCTATCATCTTAGCAGGAAAATATCTTAGCAACGAATATGGTAAGGGAGTTTTACTTGGAGGTATTGCAGGGCAACCACCATGCAAAGTATTGATTCTAGGAGCAGGATATGTAGGACTTGCTGCTGCAAAATCTGCGATAGGATTAGGAGCGCAAGTACAATTATTTGATGATAATATCCATTTATTAAATCAGGCAAAAAATCTTTTGGGCAACAATATTTACACATCTGTTTTAGATCCTCTCAATCTTAAAAAAAATCTTAGTCGTGCAGATGTAGCTATAGGCGCACTACATCACTCTAGTGGTCAGGCAACAAAAATTGTTACAGAATCAATGGTCATGCAGATGAAGAAAAACACCGTCATCATTGACACTTGTATCGATCAAGGTGGTTGTTTTGAAACATCTAGAGTAACCAATCACAATCAACCTATTTTTATCAAGCATGGAATTATCCATTATTGTGTACCCAACATTTCTTCAGCAGTATCAAGAACCGCATCTTATGCTATGAGTAATATCTTGACTCCTATATTTAGAAAAATAGGTCAAGAAGGAGGAGTTGAACCACAAATCCGTTCAGATATCTATTTCAGAAATGGAGTTTATATGTATAAGGGGACTTTATCAAAAGATTATATTGCCAATAATTTTGAACTTAAACACACTGACTTGAATTTATTAATGGCAACCGAATATTAAATTTACATCCTCAATAAAAAAATAGAATAGACACATTTATATGGATCATCTTTTTAATCACCCTGGAATTCTTATAGGATTCTCAATCACCATTATCATCATGCTACTTTTAGACTTGGGTATTCTCAACAAAAAAAGCCATGAGATCACCAACAAAGAAGCTTTAACATGGTCTGTAATATGGATAAGTCTAGCTATGATATTTAGCTTAGTTATCTATTTCGCAATAGATAAACCTGCAGGAACCATAGATAATTTTTCACGTTTCCAAGCAGCTTATTGGATAGAAAAAGCACTTTCAGTAGATAATTTATTTGTTTTCATTTTAGTATTTAGGTTTTTTAAAATACCTAAACAACATCAACATAGGATATTATTCTGGGGTGTTTTGGGAGCAATTGTCTTTAGAGCCATATTCATTTTTGCTGGAGTTGAAATTATCAAACACACCTACGTTGATGCGCCATTCTTAGGATTGGATGCAGAGGGAGCAGTAAGACAAATCAATGTTGTATTGACTGTTTTCGGTGTATTCTTAATCTTTGCTGGTATTAAATCCTGGGGAAGCCATGATGACGGTGAGGAAAATAAAGATATGTCCAAAAATATTGCAGTACGTATAGTATATAAACTTTTCAAAGTCAGTAATCAGATGAATGGAGGGAAATTTTTCACTATTCAAAATGGAATAAAAATGGCAACGCCATTATTCGCAGCATTAATTGTAATAGAATTGACAGATTTGGTTTTTGCAGTAGATAGTATTCCAGCAATTTTTGCTATAGCTCCTGACGATCCTTTTATCTTATATACCTCAAATATCTTTGCTATTCTTGGTCTTAGAACTTTATACTTTTTACTAGCAAACTCTATGGATTTGTTCAACAAATTGCACTATGGTCTGGCTGTTATTCTGGGATTCATAGGAGTGAAAATGTTGATTATGCCATTTTATCACATGGATTCAACACACTCATTGATGTTTATCGGTTCTGTCCTATTAATTTCAGTTACAGCTTCTATTATTTCCAATAAAAAACATAAAGCAATTCAGTAAGGAAAAGCAAAAAGGTGTGCTCAACCAAGCACACCTCAACCAAATACTTATTGAAACTCAATTATTTAAGAAGTCCTTTTAGCTCTGAAAGAAGTTGATTGTCTTTCATATAACCTAATATTCTTTTTTCCACTTTCCCATCAGGTCGGATAATCAAAATCAAGGGGTGAGCTTTGACGTTATAAGTTTTAGAAAACTCAATACCTTCTCCTTTTTCTGCATCAATATCCAAATTCACAAAGCTATTATTAATAGCCGCAGCCACTTTATCAGATTGAAAAGTAGTCTTTTTCAACAATTTGCATGGTCCACACCATACTGCATAAACATTTACAAACACCAATTTATTCTCAGCTTTTGCCTTCTCCAATGCTTTTTTAAAAGTAATATTTTCAAAATTTATTCCTTCGGCAAATACAGAAGTGGTGAATAAGAAAAATGCACTCATTAATACAATATAAGTTCTAACTATTTTTGAACTTGTCATTATCAAATATTTTATAACTTAAAATTAAAAACTCAATCAACTAATGTCAACTTTTTAAGATTATAATGACTTTCAAATGACAGCAATTCAGTATTTTTAAAGATATTTTTCATTTTGCAATGATTTCTAGCAATAAAATTCCCCAACCTAGTTTATTAATAATTTCAGATTTATGGGGAATAGAATCTTCAACTTGGTGGCAATATTACACCTCAGTACTGAAGGAAAAATTTGATATCATTGAACTCGATAGCCAAGTATTGGCAAAAGTCCCTAATGAATTTAAAGACGAAAAAGATATTCATCGGTATTTTGTTGAAGTAGGAATTTTCAATGCAGTCAACAAATTATCACAAGCACCATTGAAAGTTGATGCTATATTAGCTTTCAGCATTGGAGGAACAATCGCTTGGCAATCTTTGCTAAAGAATCAAAACTCACCTAGTTTATTTGCCATTTCATCTACAAGATTAAGGAATGAAACACTAAAACCTAATGCTAAAATCTATTTATTCTATGGTAAAGAAGATATATTTCAACCTGAGAAAAAATGGTTTGAACAGCAACATATCGCCCCAATTATCTTCAAAGAGGAGCAACATGATTTTTATATGAAACAAGAATATGCGCAAAGTATTTGTAAGATGATATTGGAAGAAGTTGTTAATAAAAGATAAATAAAAAATCTCTCCTCAATATCAACAATTGATTGACGTTATACGCCAATATAGACAACATTCAAAAAAACCACACTATGAAACGAATGAAATCTCTTTTGGTTCCTATTTTTTTGATAAGCTTTTATGCTTGCACTCCGAGTGTCACTTTCAGCGAACCACAACCCACTGAAACAGACAATTTATCAGAATTTCCGAAGCGATTACAAGGGCAATATTTAAGTCTTGATGATAATTCAACTCTTGAAATAAGTGATCAAATGATCAGGCGAATTTATGATTATGACACAGAAACCCATTCCAATCAACTAGATAGCGCATCTCAACCCTCTGGGGATACAATTATAAATCCAATTTCAAATGAAAAATCTTTAATCACACGAGATGGAGATAGCCTAATTACACACGTTCATAAAATTGACACTTTGTTTCTAATGAGCTCGGATAATATTGCTAGAGAGTTTAAAGGCTATTATTTTTTGAGTACACGATATAAACAATCAAGTTGGATAGTAAAAAAAATTCAATTGACTAGAGAAAAATTAATATTGAGCTCTATCTCAACACAACTTGATATTGAACATTTAAGAGAAATTACAGATTCACCGACTGAAAAAGCACAGATTTACGAATTCACACCAAGCAAAAAGCAATTTAAGAAATTTGTAAAAAATAATGGATTTAGAGATAGAGAAATACTTTTAAGACTAAAGTAGAATAAGAAAGTTTATTTAACAAGTTCGGATATAATATATTTGTTTGAATTATTTAGAGACACTTTTTATAACTTAATAGAAATGTAAATATTACTTCCATTAATAGTAGCTGTCCCACACGCTTGCAACCACTCCTATTGTCTGTAACCTTATAGCATCAAGCTTGTCCCTATAACCACCGTTGGGTACTGTCCACATGCATCTCCTTAACTGTGGATAGACTTCCATACATATTGAAAGAAAGTGGTTTATAGTTGACCTTCTGACATATTTATAATATAAGTAAAATTTAAAATAGTCGTTTTTAAATTTGGATGGTGATATATAAATATATACCTTTGAGTTGTTGAATTATTTTAGCATAGTATTACGAAATACAGTGAATTTTTAAAATTAGTCAGAAAAAACAAATGGAGTTTATTAAGACAGGGAAAAGGAAGTCATGAGATATGGGAAAAGGACGGTAAAACAGTAGCTGTTCCCAACCACGGTTCAAAAGAAATGCCAAAAGGATTAGAAAGAAGTTTGAAAAAAGAAATGGGGCTTTAAAACGTCCTTTTAAAAAAAAGCATTATGAATACAATTAAAATCATCATTGAAAGAAGCTCCGATTCATACGGAGCTTATGCAGAAAACATCAACGGCATTTACGGTGCAGGAGATACAGTTAATGAATGCAAACAATCTATTTTGGATGCAATAGAGACCGTAAAGACATTTAACGAAAATCAAATTCCAAATGAATTGAAAGGAGATTATGAACTTGTCTATCAATTTGACACAGAAAGCCTACTCAATTACTTTAAGGGCGTATTGTCAAATCCAGCAATAGAACGACTAACAGGTATCAATCAAAAACAAATTCATCAATACTCAACAGGATTGAAAAAACCCAGACCGGAGACGAAAAGAAAGATAGAACAAGGGTTGCATAAATTAGGAAAAGAACTATTGGCTATAGAACTTTAATAATTCAACACTATTATAGTAAAGCCAAGCCTCTGCGCTTGCAGGGTCTTTTTTTATTGTGATGAATCACTATGAATTACCGCTAAAATAATAGTTGCCATAGCCCCACGGCTATTGAGCTTGTGGTTTGAATAAGACACTAAGGCACCTCTTTTAGTCTTTTTTAAAAATCTTTCTTAGAAAATATATTTTGCGTTTTATTCCAAAACTACTTCAATGTGCTTTAATACGCTTTATTATATTACATTATAAAGAAATATGAATTACAATGAAATGCATCAACTTGCTAACAATCAATAAATTGTAATTTATTATTGTGGCCCCAGTAGGAATCGAACCTACATTTAAAGTTTAGGAAACTTCCGTTCTATCCATTGAACTATGAGGCCATTTCAAAAATGAAAAACAGATTTGAAATTATGAACATTGAAAATTAAAATATATCTAAAAATCAAAATTCCTATCTGGAAGACTCCTGCAAAAATAAAAAAGTCTTTGAGATTTACTCAAAGACTCTTAATAAAAAACAATTATTCTTGAAATGTTTTGTTATATACTATGCATTCATCACTTTAGTCTGATGTCTAATAGATTCTTGGTGGACAGCTTCAAACAATTCTTTAATAAAGTCTTCTGTCAGACCTTTATTCAATCCTTTTTGAACTCTATCATGAACAATTTCATCCCATCTTCCAGATTGAAGGATAGTGATTTTATTATCTCTTTTAAACTCACCGATTTTTTCAACCACATCCATACGGTCAGCCAAAATCTCTAAAATATAATTATCTATTCTGTCTATTTGAGATCTCAATTCATCCAATTTATTAGCTACAATATTTGGATCTGCATTTCTAATCACTAATCCATTGACAATTTCGCCCAAACGCTCTGGAGTCACTTGTTGAGAAGCATCTGACCAGGCATTATCAGGATCTCTATGAGATTCCAACATCAATCCATCAAAGTCCAAATCCAATGCTTTTTGAGCTACTGAAGCCAAGTGTTCTCTATTGCCACAGATATGACTAGGGTCATTGAACAATGGAAGAGTAGGATACAATCTTTTCAATTCGATAGGAAATTCCCACATTGGTTTGTTTCTGTACTTAGATTTATCATAAGAAGAAAACCCTCTGTGCAAAGCTCCAATTTTAGTAATACCCGCTCTATTGATACGCTCCAATGCTCCTATCCACAATTGCAAATCTGGATTCACAGGATTTTTTACAATCACTGGAATATCGACTCCTTCTAGAGCATCAGCAATTTCTTGCACTGAAAAAGGATTGGCAGTTGTACGAGCACCTATCCACAAAATATCTACTCCTGCTTTTAGACAGTCAAATACATGTTCTCTAGTAGCTACTTCAACAGCAATTGGCTTTCCGATGATTTCACCTGCTTTTTTCAACCAAGGCAAAGCAATCTTACCCAATCCTTCAAAAGAACCAGGACGAGTCCTAGGTTTCCAGATTCCTGCTCTTAATACATCAATACCTTTATCTGCTAATCTTTTTGCAGTTTCAATCACTTGCTCTTCTGATTCTGCACTACATGGCCCAGAAATAATCAATGGCCTTTTGTCTGGTAAACCCCATGAAGAAAGAGGGGCAATATTTAAGTCTCCCATAATTTTTGCTAATTTATCTATTTTAAAATTCTTTTTATATCATTTGCGGCACCCATGAATTGTTTCAAATATTCATAATCGCCTTCTTTAATCTTATCTCTGAACGTAGTAATCTTATCAATATAAGTATCCAAAACTTCTACAATATTCTGTCCATTCTGTTCAAAAATCTGCGACCACATTTCTGGTGAGCTTTTTGCCAAACGGACAGTAGATTCAAATCCACCACCTGCCATTGTCAAAATAGCTTTTTCACTTTTCTCCTTTTCCAATACTGTTGCTCCCAAAACAAAACTTGTAATATGTGACACATGTGATACATAAGCAGCATGTAGGTCATGAGCTACAGCATCCATATATAAAAGCTTCATTCCAAGCACACGATACATTTCTTCTATCAACTCTACAGCATCTTCATCTGAATTCTTTTTGTCACAAATAATAGCCACCTTACCATCAAACAGACCAGAAAACGCTGCATTCGGACCAGAAAACTCTGTACCTGCCATCGGGTGACTAGCAACATAACGCTTGCGCAAAGGGTGACTTTTTACAGCATCTACCATTTTACTCTTAGTAGAACCCATATCAGTAACTACTGCATCTGGACGCATTGTATCTAATACATATTTCAATTCTTCAATCAAAATATTTACTGGCACAGCCAAAATAATCACATCAGCATTCTTAACAGCTTCTTCCTTTGAAAGCATTTTATCTGCCAATCCCAATTCCAATGCTCTGTCAATATTAGCTTGAGAGCGTCCAACACCTATTATCTCAGAGGCAAATCCTCGCTTTTTT
Source organism: Chitinophagales bacterium (assembly GCA_023957245.1). Classification (GTDB taxonomy): domain Bacteria; phylum Bacteroidota; class Bacteroidia; order Chitinophagales; family JADIYW01; genus JAMLHH01. The sequence continues at coordinate 111,375 of JAMLHJ010000004.1, read as the reverse complement.
AAATCTATACCGACAGATCCTCCTATCAATCCCATCCCCAGTATGGCTACTCTTTTCATAGATTTAATGCTTTAATACGATTCAATGCTTCGAGTAACATTTCATTATTGCAACACAATGAAATACGTACAAATCGTTCTCCTTTACTGCCAAAAATAAATCCAGGAGTTAAAAATACATTGGCTTCATGAAGTACTCTTTCTGTCAATTCTTCGACATGCTGATAAGTATTGGGAATTTTTGCCCAAAAAAACATACCTACTTGATTATCTTGATAAGTACAATTCATGGCATCCATAATTTGCTTTGCCAATTCTAATCTTGAAGCATAAACTTTATTCCTTTCTTCATGCCATTCATCTGGCAACGCCAATGCAGCAACGGCAGCTTCTTGTACTGGAAGATACATCCCTGAGTCCATATTTGATTTAACTTTCAAAATATTCTGAATGTACTCTTTCGCACCAACAACCATACCCACTCTTGCCCCTGCAAGGTTATGTGATTTTGATAAAGAATTTAACTCTATCACTACCTCTTTAGCACCTTCTATTTGTAGAAAAGATACAGGTCTTCCTTTCGGCAAAACTAAGCTATAAGGATTATCATTAACTACTAAAAATTTGTACTTCAATGCTTTAGCCAATACTTCTTTAAATATCTCTTCATTTCCTGCAGCTCCTGTAGGCATGTGTGGGTAGTTAATCCATAAGATTTTGGCTTCGTTCAAATCCTCCTCTGAAACCGAACTCCAATCTGGTGCCCAATCGTTATTTTCATCCAAATCATAACTTATAGGAATCGCACCTGCCAAACGTGCTGCCGAAGCATAAGTAGGATATCCAGGATTGGGAATCAATACTTTATCACCTGGATTAAGAAATGCTTGATTGATATGAGAAATTCCCTCTTTTGAACCCAATAAAGGCAAAATTTCAGAATTAAAATCTAATGTCACTTGATAAGTATGTAAATACCATTCAGCCATTGCTTTTCTCAATGCAGGAATGCCTATATAACTCTGATAACCATGATTTTTAACATTAGCAGCAGAATTATGCAATGCTGTTATCACTTCTTGCCCTGGAGCCTGGTCTGGATTACCTATTCCTAAATTAATAATAGGTTTACCTGCTGCTACCATCTCAGCAATCTCTCTCAATTTTCTTGAGAAATAATATTCTTGAATAAAATCTAATTTCTTAGATGGCTGGATAATCATAAAATTTTTTGTCCTTGTTTATATTCTCCTAATATTTTTAAATCTTTTGTCAATGGATGCAATACTTCCAACATCTCCTTGTAGCTTCCAAAATCATTAAATTCTAAATCTGCATACATATAGTATTGCCATTCTTCTCCCAATACAGGAAGAGATTGAATTTTTGTCAAATTCATTCCAAACATTGCCATAGCAGATAAAGCAGCAGAAAGACTACCAGGTCTATGTAATGCCCTGAAAGACAATGAAGATTTATTGGGCTCTTCCAACTGGCAAGGTGCTTCTGCTCCAATACGTTTCAAAATCAAAAAGCGAGTAAAATTTCTTTTATTGGTTTCTATTCCTTCAGCAATTAAATTCAAATCGAATGTATCAGCAATCAACTTACTTCCAATAGCACCTCTTCCTTTGATATGATGTTCAACAATCTCAATTGCACTTAATGCTGTGTCCTTAGACTCAATTAATCTGATATGAGGATATTGTCTAAAAAATTGTTGACATTGTAATAATGCCATTGGATGGGAATGAACTTCAGTCAATGTTTCAATTGTTTCTCCATGAAGTGCCATTAGATTCATTTCGATTCTCAAATAGACTTCACCGAAAATCTCTAAATCTGCATCTCTCAATCGTGCATAATTAGGTAAGATAGAACCTGCAACAGAATTTTCTATTGCCATCACTGCATAATCAGCTGCACCACCTTCTTCCATTGAATCAAAGAGTGCCTGAAAAGTCTCACATTCTATCGTATCAATATCCTTTCCAAAATACTTATATGCAGCAATCTCATGGAATGATGCCTTAAAACCTTGTATCGCAATTTTTATACTCATACTCTATTCAAAAAAAAAGTCCCGAAATATTTCGGGACCTTAATTATTCTATAATTTTTTTCATAGCTTATTCAGTCCCTTGGTTAGAGATAAAAATAGTAGCTATAAAAGAAAACACTGTTCATAATAATGTGCAATTTTAAAAATTAATTTTCATTCAAACAATAGTTCAAATATTAAAAATACATTAACAACAATAGAGAAAAAATAAAAAATCGTTGAAAACGCTATATTTTTTCAAATAACAGCCCCAAAAACTCCTATAACTACACAAAATGTGATTTGTTTATAAATTAAATAAAATAGACTGAATAGTAATTTCTCATTTGTTTATTAAATACTTTATATTTGCACCTTAACTTTTTTAAGAACTGATTTATATATATGCAAGGAAAAGGTTTAGTCAGAGTAGTTTCATTATTACTCATTGCAATCTGTACTTACCAATTGCTTTTTACATGGAAAGCAAACCAGATTGAGAAACAAGCAGTCGCAATAGCTGAGACTCAGATACCATCAGGAGATGCAAACGCATTATATCCTAATAATTTACTACAACAATTTCTGTATAAAGATTCTATTCACAAAGAAAGAATAGAATACAAAAACAGATATTTAGATTCATTAGCTCCTGAGAAAGTATTTTTAGGTACTACATTTAAAAAAGTCAAAGAAAATGAACTTTCATTGGGTCTAGACTTACAAGGCGGTATGTCTGCTGTGCTTCAAGTGAATGTGAAAGAGCTATTAATGTCACTTTCAGACAATAATTCTAGTCCTGTATTTATTGAGGCTTTGGATTTGGCAGAATCTAGAATGTCTCAAAGTGCAGATGACTACATTACCTTGTTCACTAAGGCTTTGAAAGAGAAAAACCCTACTGCAAAATTGGCAAATTATTTTGCTACACGTACAAATAGCCAAATTCTCAATTCAAATTCATCTGATGAAGATGTATTGAAATATATTAGAGAAGAATCTGAAAACGCAATCCACAGAACATATAATATCATCAGTGCCCGTGTGGATCAGTTTGGGTTAAAGCAACCTAATATTACTTTAGAACCTAAAAAAGGTAGAATTACAGTTGAAATCGGAGGTGTTGACAATCCTGCTCGTGTAAGAAAAATGCTTCAAGCAACAGCTAGTCTAGAATTTTGGGAAACCTATAAAGCTAATGAATTAGGTGGTGCAATCAATGAAGCTAATGATGCTGTTAAATTATACTTATCTTATACTAAAGGTGGAAAAACTGTTGCAAATGCTACAGATTCAACAAATCCTGCAAGTGCAACTGCTACTTTAGATGATATCTTAAGTGAAGACAATACAAAAGATACTACCAAAAAACTAACAGAAACAGAGCAACAAAAACAAGCTCAGAAAGATTTCCCTTTATTCTCAATCTTCTATCCTTCTATTGACCAAAACAACCAATATGTAGAATCTCCAGTAATTGGACGTTCAGCAAATATTGACACAGCTCTAGTCAATCAGTACTTGAATGTTGCAGAAGTAAAAGCAAAATTTCCTAAGGATATTGAGTTCATGTGGGGAGCAAAACCTATCGGTGACAAAAACAATATCTACGAATTATATGCTATCAAGAAAAGACCAGGAACTGACAAACCTTTTATTGATGGTGGTGCTGTAGAAACTTCAAAACCAGACCTTGACCAGTTCGGAAATGTGACTATTTCTATGAAAATGACACATGAAGGTGCTAGTAAATGGAAAAAAATGACAGGAAGCAATGTGGGTAGAAATATTGCTATCGTAGTGGACAATGAGGTATATTCTGCACCAAATGTGAATGAAGAAATCAGTGGAGGAAGTTCATCTATTTCTGGAGCATTTACTCAAGAAGAAGCTACAGACCTTTCTAATATTCTTAAAATAGGTAAATTACCTGCTTCTGCAAATATTGTTGAGGAAGACATGGTGGGTGCTACTTTGGGAGCTGAATCTATCAAAGCAGGACTATTATCAATGTTGGTAGGATTTATACTAGTTATTGCATTTATGATGTTCTATTATAGCACATTAGGAATAGCTGCAACAATAGTATTGTTCTTCAACGTATTCTTGATTGTAGGTATAATGGCGATATTAGGTTCTACATTGACCTTACCAGGTATAGCAGGTATCGTATTAACGATGGGTATGGCTGTAGATGCCAACGTATTGATATATGAAAGAATCAAAGAAGAATTAAAGCTTGGACATTCATTTGAAAAGGCAGCTGGACTTGGATTTAAACATGCATTGCCTGCGATTATAGATGGTAACGTAACAACAATGATTACAGGTATCATCCTATTCTTGATAGGTATGGGCCCAATCAAAGGATTTGCTACAACTCTAATTATTGGTATTATCACTACATTATTTACTGCTGTATTGGTTTCTAATTTAATTGTTGAAAGATGGATTAAAAAAGGTAGAAACATTAAAGCATCTAATAAATTATTTGACAACTTCTTAACTGAGACAAAATTTGACTTCCTAAAAGGTAGAAAATTAAAATATATCATTTCGATTGTCATCCTTTCTGCTGGAGCTATCTCATTCTTCACAAGAGGTTTTGAATCTGGTGTGGACTTCAAAGGAGGAAGACAATACAAAGTAAGATTTGAACAAGCAGTAAATACTGCCAATATCAAAGAAAGCTTAGATAATTCTTTCCAAGGAAGTACTATAGTAAAAACTATTGGTTCAGATAATCAAATCAAAGTCACTACATCTTTCCTTATTGATAAGAATAGTGCAGAAAGTGACCATTTAGCTGACAGTACTTTATATCTTGGTTTACAAAAATACCTTCCTGAAAACACATCTTATGATGCTTTCAAACAAATTAATCTTCTAAGCCAACAAAAAGTGGACCCAACCATTTCTGTAGATATAATCAAAAGTTCAACTTGGGCTGTTATTCTTTCCATCTTGGCTATTTTCATCTATATCTTAGTGAGGTTTAGAACATTTGGTTATTCAATTGGTGCAATAGCTTCAACTATTCACGATGCTTTTATTTTGCTAGCCATCTATACACTACTTCACGGCATACTTCCATTCTCTCTTGAAGTAGATCAAACATTTATTGCAGCATTATTAACAGTTATTGGATATTCATTGAATGATACTGTCGTTATCTTTGACAGATTAAGAGAATACTCTAATATCCCTGAACAGAAGAAATTACCACTTGCTAGTCAAATGAATAATGCGATTAACAGTACATTAGCAAGAACATTTAATACTGGTATCACTACCATTATACCATTGATTATCCTCTTCTTCTTCGGCGGAGATACCTTGAAAAGTTTCTCTTTCGCTATGGCGATAGGTGTCGTTATTGGTACATATTCTTCAGTATTTGTTGCATCTCCAATCATGTATGAATACGAGCAATGGAGACAAAAAAGAGAAGCTAAAAAAGCTAATCAATAAAAGAAATTTAAATTAATAACTTTAAAGAAGCTGTCTGAAAAGGCAGCTTCTTTTTTTGCATTCATAACAAGCAAAACTATTCTCAAAAGCAAAAGATAGGCATTGCTTAGTTTGCAATATTCTATTTTTATGTGTTTCTTTACTAGATAATTTAAGATTTTGAAATTGGAATACATATACATCTTGGCAATAGTAGGATATTATGCCTATAAATTCTTCTTTAAGAAGGATAAGCAAGATGATGTTCCTGAAGTCACTCAACCTAAAAAGAAATCAAAAAATATTTTTGAAGAAATATTAGCAGAAATAGAAAAAGCTTCTAAACAAACGGAAGCTCCAAAGCCGAAACCTAAAGCTGCCGTACCGACTACTAAGAAAAAAGAAAAAATAAAATACCAACCTATCACTATGCCTGAGAGCATATCCTCTTTTTCTATCTACGAGGAAGGGCAAGCATCCACTATAACTGAAGCACCTCAACAAGAAGCTCATACTACTATCAAAAAGCCTAAAAAATTTGGCAAAATGAATATGTCTCCTAAAGAGGCACTTATCGCACAGATTATTTTAGAAAAGAAATTCTAAACTAATTCTGATTTTATTTCAACTGTACCACTCAACATTTTATGAACAGGGCACGCATTAGCCACTGATAACAATCTAGTACGTATCGCATCATCGTACTCTCCTGCTACATGAATCTTGCGTATATAAGTGGTTATTCGATTATTTTTGTCATACTCCAAATCCACCTCAACAGATATATCTTCAGCCAAAATTTTCTTATGATTGATATACATCCGTAATGTAATAGTCGTACATGCAGCCAATGCCGAAGCCAACAAACTGTCTGGACTCATTCCTAAATCTTCCCCACCCAAGTCAATAGGTTCATCTGCTAAAATTGTATGTTGACCAGATTTAAGGGCTGTCTGAAAATTTTCTTTCGTATTGTGAGAAACTACTTTTGCCATAATAAAAGATGATAAGTCAATATTAATAAAATTCACATTTCATGAATGCCAAAATTACTCTATTGTTTTTTCAATTACAGGATAACCCAATTTCTTCAATGCATCATAAATAATTGCTCTATCTCCTACAACAATAATATTGAGATGTTGAGGTTGAATATATTTATTGACAATCTTATTTACATCCTCTTGTGTAAGCTGGTTCAAAATTGACAACTGCTTATCTACTAGCTTACCATCAAATCCATTTCTAACCAAACGTTCCAAGAATACAGCCTTTTGCGCTGCTGTTTCATATTTTAACGCATCTTTTTGTCCTATAGATTTTTTCACATAGCTCAATTCTTCCGGAGTAATACCATTTTGAACATAGTTATTCAGTTCATACATGATTTCAATAATAGAACTGTCAGTATTAGCCGCTTTAACACCTGTACTAACAATAAATTTATCTACAAAATCACTTCCTAAGAAATAAGATCTAGCACCATAAGTCCAGCCCTTACGCTCTCTCAAATTGATATTAATACGACTATTAAACATACCACCTAAAGGATAATTGGCAATTCCTGATTTATAATAATCTCCTAGACCGTCATATTTAAGCCCCTTTCCTACCACTTTAATCTGAGATTGAGGAGACTTGTCTTTATGAACAAAAACAATTGTAGTTTGCTCTGGCGAATGAATTGACGTAAAAGCAGGTAATTTTATTCCTTTCTTTTTCATCTCTTTGATGAAAGCAAATTGTTGATCTACCTTCTTTTTATCTACATCTCCAACTATGTATAATTCAGCGAAATCTGGAGCTATATATTGATTATAAAAACTCTTAACATCATCTATTGTAATACTGTTTACTGTAGATTCATTACCGATATCAGGAAGAGATAAAATGTGATTTTCTGGATAAGAAAGCTGGGCTTCGACAATATCTGCTATACTTCCAGCATTTGTTTTAGAAAATTTTATTGCTTGAAGTTGTTGCATTTTTATACGCTCAAATTCAGCAGTATCCATTCTAGGAGTCAATATCATCTGTTTGACCAATTCTATTGTCCTAGCTAAGTTGGTATTTAGTGAAGTAATATTTACAACAAGATCCGTATTGTCTGAATACACATCCAAAATACTTCCTAATTTTTTCAACTCACTTTGAAACTGTTCAGAGGTATATTGCTTTGTGCCTTCCTTCAATAATGAAGCAAGAATTTCAGAAATACCTGCTTTAGAAGTAGGTTCAATAAAATGTCCCGCTTTGAATACAATAGAAACACTAGTAATAGGAAGTTCATTATAAGAAGTACCTATTACTTTTGCACCATTTTTATATACTTTATGCCAAAACTTAGGAACTTCTACTACAGGATTCTCACTAGATTGAGGCTGAATACTTCTGTCAAAATTATCTTTTCCTTTGACATAAGTAAGACCATTATACTCACTCAAATCAGCTTGGAAACCATCTGGAACCTGAGGTCTTTTAAAATTATCCTCGGCAGCAATATTTGACGAATCATCTTTAGAATATACACTCAATACTACCGAGTGTTTGCCTTTTATGTATTTTTCAAATACTTCTTTAACATCTTGAAGTTTTAGATTCTTGGTAATTTCTATCGCTGTCTGTAAATAAGCAGGATTGCCAGTAAATGTTTCAGAATACGCCAAAAGTGTACCTTTTCTTTGTACAGATTGCAAATTAAAAATTAAACTAGCATACTCAGAAGCTATGTATTCGTTAAACTCAGCTTCATCAATATTTGCAATATCAAACTCATCAATAATCGCTCTAATTTCCTTCTCAATATCTTTCAATTGAAACTGAGGATAAGCCACAACACTCATTGAAAACTGTCCTGCCAATTCAGATGAAGGATTGCTGACACTAGCCTGCATGGCTTTCTGTGTCTTAATAAATCTTTGATAAAATGGAGATTTTTTATTATTACTTCCTCCTAATAAATATGCTAATGCATTTAATGCAATCTCATCTTTAGTATTTGCAGGTGCAGATGGGAAAGTCAATGAAATATAAGGAAATTTAATATTATCCTCATAAGAAATATATCTATCTGCATCCAGAGTTACAGGCATTTTAGGCATATTTTCTACAGCAGGACTTTGAGGTATATTCCCAAAGTACTTACTGACCATTTGTAAAACTTCTTGTTCATCAAATTTTCCAGCTATAGTCAATGTAGCATTATTGGGTCCATACCATCTCAAAAAGAAATTTTTCAATTCTGGAAGTGTAAACTTATCAATATCATCCAAATAACCAATTGTCGTCCAAGAATAAGGATGCCCAAAAGGATATAATGCCTCACCTATCTTCTCAAACACTAATCCGTAAGGACGATTATCATAATTTTGTTGTCTTTCATTTTTGACAGTTGCTCTCTGAATTTCAAACTTTTTTGTCGTTACAGCATCCAATAAATAGCCCATTCTATCTGCTTCCAACCACAATGCTGTTTCCAAATAATTAGATGGCATTGTCTCAAAATAATTTGTTCTGTCTCTATTGGTAGTTCCATTAAGTGTACCTCCAGCTTCAGTCACTATGGAAAAATGTTTTTCATCTCCCACATTATCCGAACCTTGAAACATCATGTGCTCAAAGAAATGAGCAAATCCAGACCTACCTGGTGTTTCACGAGCAGAACCAACATGATAAGTTACATCTACATAAACGATTGGGTCTGAATGGTCTTCATGTAGAATAACAGTCAATCCATTAGGATACTTATATTTTTTGTATGGAATCAATACTGAATTGTCAGTACTCTTCAATTCTTCAACTAAAGTAGGTTGAGGTAAGCTTTGCGCTTTCATAGTCGGATAAAATAAACAACAAATTAATAAATTTAAAAAAGCAATTCTTGCAATCTGCTTCATAATACAAAGTTTCTTTGAATGCCAAAGATACTCAATTTCAATAGCTGCTTATGTTAAAAAGTAAGAAATAGAAGATTGTATTGAGAAGTAGTGAGATGGGAGATGAAAAATAAAGGAATCAGTTTACCAAATATTAATTTAAAACGACCATATCAAATCCAACTTAACTTTACTTCTATAAAATAAAAAGAGCTGTCTTCATCAAAAAACAGCTCTATATATTATTATAAAAATCAGATTATATAATCAACATTGCATCACCATAAGAATAAAAATTATATTCTTCTTTAATTGCTTGACTATAAGCTTCCATTGTCAAATCATAACCAGCAAATGCTGCTACCAAAATAATTAAACTAGACTTTGGTAAATGGAAATTAGTAATCATTGAATTAGCAATTGCAAAATCATAAGGCGGATGAATAAATGTATTGGTCCATCCCTCCATTAATTTCAATGTATTCTCAGCTGAAACAGCAGTTTCAACAGTTCTCATCACAGTTGTACCTACTGCACAAATTCGCTTTTTATTCAATAATGCATTATTCACTACATCTACTGCATGTTGATTGATTTTGAAATATTCAGCATCCATTTTGTGCTTAGACAAATCTTCTACATCAATAGATCTAAAAGTACCCAAACCAATATGTAAAGTCAATTCAGCAAAGTCCACTCCCTTCAGCTCTAATCTTTTCATTAATTCTCTAGAAAAATGAAGTCCAGCAGTCGGAGCAGCTACTGCACCTTCTTCTTTAGCATAGATAGTCTGATATCTTTCTTTATCAATTAATTCTGGCTCACGTTTGATATATTTAGGCAATGGAGTCAATCCCAATTTATCCAATATTGCTCTAAATTCTTCTTCAGATTTATCAAATAAGAAACGAATAGTTCTTCCTCTAGATGTCGTATTATCAACAACTTCTGCAACTAAATCGTCATCACCAAAATACAATTTATTTCCTACACGAATTTTACGAGCAGGATCTACCAATACATCCCAAAGTCTCAAATCATGGTTCAATTCTCTTAAAAGAAAAACTTCGATTTTAGCACCTGTTTTTTCTTTAGTACCATACAATCTTGCTGGGAAAACTTTTGTATTGTTTACCATCATGACATCTCCTTCGTCAAAATAGTTCAATACGTCTTTAAAAATTTTGTGTTCAATAGTTCCTTCTTTTCTATTAAGAACCATCAATCTTGCTTCATCTCTAGTTTCTGAAGGATAAAGTGCAATACGTTCTTTAGGAAGGTCAAAATCAAATTGAGATAATTTCATAATCTTACAGGATTAAATTGTGTGGGTGCAAAGATAGCAAAATCTGTCACTAAGTTTTATTTGAAAAAAGAATTTTACAACTTGTTAATGTATTAAAAATGTTTAATCTGCCCTACTTGTAAACCTCGCAATCCATTAGAAAGCAATATCATCTCTGCTTCATACAAGTCTTGAAGAAAAATCTCTTTTTCTATCATCGGGAAAATTGAATTTGCCATCAACCAAGAACGATAAACTCCCTTTACTGGCATATCTTTCAAAGGTGGTGTGTAAATAACATTATCTTTTAAAATATAAATATTAAAAATTGTCGTTTCAATGACTCTTCCTTTCTCATTGAATACAATTGCATCATCACAACCATTCTCTATCGCCCAGTTATAGGCTCTCTGAAAAAAAAATCTATTTGTAGTCTTCGCATTCCAAGGACTGCCTATACTTTTATATTCTGAGGGAAAAGCACCTAATTGATATATTTTAAAATATTGTTTGGGGAAAGAAGAAAGTTCAATGCTTGTTGAAAACAAACCATCAGATTGAATATCTAATAAAAATCTAATTTTTATACAGCTTTTTTCATCCTTTACACTATTGAGAATCACTGAGCGGCTCTGTTCTAAGATATGATTTATAGAAGAAAAACCATTTTGATACAATCCCCATTTTAAACGATTTATATGAAAATCTATCAAATCAATTTTACCATTTTGATATAAGATAGTTTCAACAAACTCCATTGAGATAGTATATAATGTGTCTAAGAATTTACCTAAAGGTATAAAAAACCGAGAGCTATCCAAAATGAATAGCTCTCTATAACTCTGAATTGAAATATCTTAATTTTCAGCTTTAAGTTTAGCCAAAGTATAATCTTTATTCAATGCAGCTATATTTGAAATAGAGATTTCTTTAGGACATTCAGCTTCACATGCACCTGTATTTGTACAACTACCAAATCCTTCTTTATCCATTTGCTCTACCATGTCAATAACACGAGTTTCTCTTTCAGCTTGTCCTTGTGGCAAATATGCAAATTGTGCAACTTTAGCTGACAAGAATAACATCGCTGACGAGTTTTTACATGCTGCAACACACGCTCCACAACCGATACAAGTAGCTGCAGCAAATGATTTATCTGCATCTTGTTTTGGTATTGGTAAAGAGTTGGCATCTTGAGCATTTCCTGTGTTTACAGAGATATATCCACCCGACTGAATAATTCTATCCAATGCAGATCTATCTACAGTTAAATCTTTAATAACAGGGAAAGCTCCAGCTCTCCATGGTTCAACAACAATAGTATCACCATCTTTAAAAGCTCTCATGTGCAACTGACAAGTAGTAGTTCCATGCCAAGGGCCATGTGGACGACCATTGATATACATAGAGCACATACCGCAGATACCTTCACGACAGTCATGATCAAAAGCAATAGGTTCTTGTCCTTCATTGATGAGTCTTTCATTCAAGACGTCAAACATCTCTAGAAAAGACATTTCAGTAGAGATGCCTTTTACATCATAAGATTCAAAATGTCCATTATCTTTTGAGTTTTTTTGTCTCCAAACTTTTAGTTTAAGAGATAAATCTTTATGTTCCATTTGATTATCTTTTGTTTATTATAATTATTTATATGAACGTTGAGCTAATTTGACACTTTCAAAAGTCAAGTGCTCTTTATGAAGTTCCCAAGATTTACCATCTTTAAATTCCCATGCAGCCACATAAGAGAATTCTTCATCTCTACGAAGAGCTTCACCTTCCTCTGTTTGAGATTCTTCACGGAAGTGTCCACCACAACTTTCATTTCTATTCAAAGCATCGTTACACATTAATTCTCCTAATTCTAAGAAGTCTGCTACACGTCCAGCTTTTTCCAACTCAGGATTAAATTCATTCAATTCACCTGGGATTCTCACTCCTTTCCAAAACTCTTCTCTCAATGCTCTGATTTCAACGATAGCACTTTGAAGACCTTCTGCATTTCTCGCCATACCACATTTATCCCACATGATTTTACCCAATGCTTTATGGAAATGGTCAACAGATTTTGTTCCTTTAATATTCATCAAAGTTTCAAGTCTATTTCTTACTGAATTTTCAGCATCAACAAATGCTTGGTGGTCTGTAGGAATTGCTTTAGTTCTAATCTCGTCAGCTAGATAATTACCAATAGTATAAGGAATTACAAAATATCCATCTGCTAATCCTTGCATTAAAGCTGATGCACCTAAGCGGTTAGCACCATGGTCAGAAAAATTGGCTTCACCTAATGCATATAAACCAGGAACTGATGTCATCAATTCATAATCGACCCATAGTCCTCCCATTGTATAGTGGACAGCTGGATAAATTCTCATTGGAACATTATATGGATTCTCTCCTGTGATTTTTTCGTACATATCGAAGAGGTTACCATATTTTTCTTTTACAACTTCTTTACCTAGACGAACAATCTCATCATGACTTGCATTTCCGATACCATGTTTATTAGCTTCTATGTGACCATATCTTTCAATTGCAGAAGCATAATCCAAATAAACAGCTTGTTTTGATGAACCTACACCATAACCAGCATCACATCTTTCTTTAGCAGCTCTTGATGCCACGTCACGAGGTACCAAGTTACCAAATGCAGGATATCTACGCTCTAAGTAATAATCTCTCTCTTCTTGAGGAATATCATTAGGCTTACGAGTGTCATTTTGTTTCTTCGGTACCCAAATTCTACCGTCATTTCTCAATGACTCTGACATCAAAGTCAATTTAGATTGGTGGTCACCCGAAACTGGAATACATGTTGGGTGTATCTGAGTATAACAAGGATTGGCAAAAAATGCACCTTGTTTATGAGCTTTCCATGCAGCAGTAACATTTGACCCCATTGCGTTGGTAGAAAGAAAGAATACGTTGCCGTATCCACCAGAACATAATAAAACAGCATGTCCAAAATGTCTTTCTAACTCACCAGTAATCAAATTTCTTGCGATAATACCACGAGCTTTACCATCAATTTTTACTATTTCAAGCATCTCATGACGAGAATACATTCTCACTGTACCTAGTGCTACTTGTCTTTCCAAAGCAGAGTATGCACCTAACAACAATTGCTGTCCTGTCTGACCAGCAGCATAAAAAGTTCTTTGAACTTGAACACCACCAAAAGATCTATTGGACAACATTCCTCCATACTCACGAGCAAATGGAACACCTTGAGCCACACATTGGTCAATAATATTCGCACTTACTTCAGCCAACCTATAAACATTGGCTTCACGAGAACGATAGTCTCCACCTTTTACAGTATCATAAAACAATCTGTATGTAGAGTCTCCATCATTTTGATAATTTTTTGCAGCATTGATACCCCCTTGAGCTGCTATCGAGTGTGCTCTCCTTGGTGAGTCTTGAAAACAAAAAGCTTTCACTTTATATCCTAGCTCTCCAAGAGTAGCGGCAGCAGATGCTCCTGCCAATCCTGTTCCAATCACAATAATTTCAAGGCTTCTTTTATTAGCCGGATTTACCAATTTGACATGTGATTTATAGTCTTCCCATTTGCTTTCAACAGCACCATCAGGAATTTTTGAATTTATAGCCATTTTTAATCTTTTGAAATTTAATTATGAAATGAGACCAGCAAATACTAAAATCGGCATTAATGCAAATAATGTACATACTACAATTGAAAAACCAACACCAATTGAGATAATCATCGGAGTGTATTTTTTATGAACTAATCCAAATGTTCTGAATGCACTTTGGAAACCATGCATCAAGTGAAAACATAATGAAACCACCCCAACTAAATAGATAACTACTAAGATTGGATTTTTAAATACACTTACAATATTTTGAAATGTATCGTGCTCATGTCCTTCAAAAAGAGCCACTTTAGTAGGATACCAAAAATTGGCTAAATGCACCACCAAAAACATCAAAATTAAAGAACCCAAAAGTCCCATTGAACGGCTATACCATTTTGAATTGGCATTACCATCGTACACAGCATATTTCACTGGACGTTTGCTTCTATTCTCAATAGTCAATTTTACGCCTTGAACTGCATGAGCTAGTAAGCCTAAAAACAACCCTACTTCTAATACTCTCACCACCCAGTTATGAGACATAAAGTACGCACCTGTATTAAAAGCCGCACCATTCTCATTGGAATCGAGAATATCTAAAAAAATCAGAGAATTGATAGAAACATGAATAATTAGGAAACTAATAAGAAAAAAACCTGTAGCTCCCATCACCACCTTCTTTCCGACAGAAGATGTTAAGAAATTTGAACTTGCCATAAATAACCTTTAATTAAAAGACCGTACAAAGTTAATTTATACAAAAGCAAAGCGAAAAAATTAAGTTAAAAAAATTATTAAACTCGCTACTTTATAATCATTCTACATAAGAAATGTGAAAAAATAACGAATAATTGAAACTAAAAAGATTTAAAATCGTTCTAAATAATAGTCGCATGTTGTAATACACAATATTTAACACCTAGATTATTAATCTTTAAACCTATTAGCATGCTTTATAAGGTTAAACTTAAGAATGCAGAGAACAAATTTGTTTTACTCTCTGAAAGAGAATATCGATATTTCACAGAAACGGAATATTTTACACAGATTCAATTTTTGAGTCACCTAAGACTACATTCTAGTGGTTATGCTTTTTTTCAAAAAAATTATCCTTTGGAAGATGAGACCTATAAAAATGTAACCATTTATGTCCATAAAGCATGTGCTCAAAGATTTTTAGCAAAACCTGATAGCACTAAAAAATTATTCGTCAGATTAAAAAATGGCAATCCTCTTGATTGTCGAATAGAAAATCTAGAATGGGTAGAGATGTCCGAATTGAGAAGATATCAAAAAAACACTACTAATCTTACTGGTTATAGAGGTGTAGTTAAAGTCAGCAAAAACAGATATAGAGCAGTTTTGTACAACCAAAAGAAACGTATTGATCTTGGGCTTTATGGAAGTGCTACAGATGCAGCAGAAGCTTACAACAAAAAGTCTGAAGAATTATTTGGCAATACGAAGAGTTTAAACAAATTGGGAAGCTAATTAAATATTGATCTTACTCCGATAATTTAGTTATCCATAAGATTTATTGCTAAAAAATGTAGCCGCTAAATGCCTATCATCAATATCATCAGGATGAAAATTGGGTTTAAAATAACTGAACATATTTTTTGACAAGCCTTTACCTGTTTCTCCCAATACAATCTCCTGAATAAATTCTCTAATATGAGAAGGCACACTTTTCAATTGAATATCTTTATCTTGAGAAATAAAGTACGCTTGTCCTGTGCCTAAAGCCGTCCACAAAACGATTGAAGCAATACTATATCCTGCTATTCTTAAAAAATAATCATCATCAATTTCTTTTAACACATCAAAACAGACTGCTTTATGTTCAATTTCCTCTGATGCATGCCAATACATTAACTCTAGCATTTGGGGAGCTAATTTTTTATTGGTAGAAATTGGCTCATTAAATAATGCATGAGCAAGGATTGCAGTATAATGTTCTAGTCCTGCAGTAACTGAAAGTGTCATTTTATCTCCCAATCGTGGAGAAATTCTATTTAAACTTTTAACGATTATATTTTCTAAACTCCACTTTCCAGTGAAAGCAACTTTATTAAGTGCTTTTGCAAATCTATCAGGGTTCAAACCTTGAGCTTCCATAATATCCCAAAATCTTTCATGTTCACGAGCATGGATACCTTCTTGACCACAGAAACCTTTTATATCTTTAGCTAACTTTTGGTTTTTAATTTCTTTAGAAAATTTCCTTACACTTCTCACAAAAAATTTCTCACCTCCAGGAAATACAATATGCATACTATTGGAGAAATGTGTCATAATTGGATTGCCCAATACCCAATGTTTAGGTACATCATCAAAAGAGAAAGAAATATTTCTCACTTTAATATCATTCACATTTTCCATTTCAAACATTTTTTAAAAGGTAATAAAAAAATGTAGCTTATCCAAGAAAAATTCAAATCTGAATCTACTCTTAGCTAAGCTACATCTTCAAAAGATATTTAATGCTATACTATGCGTATGCTTTGTCTTTAAAAAACTCTTCTGCTAGATAATAATCATCTACATCTGATGGGTGAAAGTCTCTTTTAAAGAATTTGAAGAAGTCACTTACCATTTCACCATGTAATTCAGCGAATAATCCAGTCGCAAATTCATAAAACTGTTTAGGTAATTTAGTGACTTCAAGTCTTTGTCTATCTTGATACATCAACATAAATGTTCCTATTCCCAAATAGAAGTACAATACTGCAGTCACGATAGGCATCAATGCTACTTTTTTCACATAAGCATCTTTATCTACAAGATTAAGCACATCAAAAGCAACATGTTTGTGCTCAATCTCTTCAGCAGCATGCCATTGGAACAATTCGGCTACATCTTCTGGAGCAGCTGATGGAGTCACATCTATATGCTTGAAAATCGCATGTCCAAATAAAGCAGTAAAATGCTCTAGACAAACAGTAGCTACTAGGTCAATATTATTGATTTTAGTGCCTTCAATCTCAATCTTTGCAACAATTTTATGCAAGAGGTTATCAATATGATCTTCATATCCTTGGAAATCATAACCTCCAGATCTCAAGATATTCCAAAATCTTTCATGCATAGATGAGTGGATTCCTTCTTGTCCACAAAAGTTTCTGACTTGCTTTTTCAACTTTTCATCTTTAATCTCTTTTTGATGTTTTAAAGTTGCATTAACAAAAAAACGTTCGCCAGTTGGAAATAAGATATGAAGTGTATTGATGAAGTGAGTACTGAAAGGATTGTTTTTGTAATAAAAACGAGGAGTTTCTTTATCGAAAGAAAAATTCACCCTTCTTACTTTGACCTCTTCATGATCATACTTCTTAGCTTCTTTTTCCTGATTACCAGCAGAAGCATTAGCTGGTGCCTTTTTTGTTGTTGTCGCCATAGCTATTAGTTTAGTTTAAATTTACTCAATATTTATTTACAATGCATGCATAGTAATGTTAAATTTGCATGAATCACTATTTTCGGTGATTGATAAAACACATTATGCATAAGATTTATCTGAGAAGAATTGTTTAACAATATCTGACTCTTCAATATCATTAGGATGGAAATCTCTTTTAAAATAACTCATTAAATTCTCAGCAAACTCTTTACGAATTTTATCAAAAACAATAGAATTATTTACTTCTGATGCTTGACCTTTAACTTCTTTCATATTCAAATCAGTATCATTCCAAAGAAAATAAGCAGTACCTATACCTATATTACCAAATAACAATAAAGAAGCAATGACCATACCAGAAACACGTAATAAATAATCATCATCAATTTCTTTCAATACATCAAAGCAAACCGCTTTATGCTCTATTTCTTCACAAGCATGCCAATGCATTAATTCTATCATTTCAGGAGCTATTCTCTTATTGGTCAATATTGGCTCTTCAAATACTGCTTTGGCAATAATAGCAGTATAATGCTCCAATCCTGTGGTAATAGACAATGCCATTTTATCACCTAATCGTGGAGAAATCCAATTCAAACTATTAACAATCATTCCCTCCACGCTATACTGCTTCTTAAACATATAAGTATTCAAGAAATTGGCAAACTTCTCAGGCTTTAAACCTTGCTCACTCATCACCTCCCAAAACCTTTGGTGCTCACGTGCATGAATACCTTCTTGTCCACAAAATCCTTTTATATCTTTTTTAAGCTGTTGATTTTTGACTTCTTTCTCAAATCTTCTCACACTACGAACAAAAAACTTCTCACCTTCAGGAAATACAACATGCATACTATTCACAAAATGTGTTGCAAAAGGATTGTTCAATATCCAATGCTTAGGAACATTCCCGAACTCAAACTTTACATTTCTAACTTTAATATTATCTGCAAAAGCACTCATGAACATTTACTATTTAAGCTAAATATAAGAAATTCTATTTTACAATGTATGCATTGTATTTTTTAATTAAAGAAAAAATTAAAACTAACGATACAAAAAATGGAGATAAAAAATTAAATTAGATACTATGTGTTTAATTACTATCGCCCTCCAGCAAAGTCCACAATACCCTATTATTCTACTTGCTAACAGAGATGAATTTTACAATAGAAAAGCCTCGGCTATGCATTGGTGGAAAGACGAAGCTATTCTAGCAGGAAAAGACTTACAAGGAGGAGGAACTTGGTTGGCTATTAATACTGATAAACATTTTGCTAGTGTCACAAATTATAGAGACCCAAAATCTATGCGAACAGATGCACCAAGCAGAGGTTCTATTCCAATAGATGTATTAAAGTATGCATCTTCAAATTTTGAGAGATTTGTACAAAGCCAGCAAAGTGAATGGAGTAAAATGAATGGATTCAACCTTATTTATCACAATGGCAAAGACACTTATTATTATTCCAATATTTCCAAAGAAATCAAAAAGTTAGAGTCTGGATTATATGGTTTAAGTAATGCCTTTCTAGATACTCCTTGGCCGAAAGTCATTCAAATAAAATCATCATTACAATCATTAATAGATGATAAGAAATTGAATACTGAAGATTTTTTAAAAATACTAGAAAATCCTACACAATTTCCTATCGAAAAATTACCACATACAGGAGTAGGGCTTGAAATGGAAAAAATATTATCACCTATCTGTATTCATTCTCCGATTTACGGCACTAGAGTTCACTCTATAATTACTTTGAATGCTCAAAATCAGATGAGTGTTATTGAAAAAGATACTTTATCAAATACCATAGTTCAATTTCAGATTCCATAAAAAAAGGGTTACCCAACGGCAACCCTTAATATTATTATTTTCTAAAAAGACTATTCCCCTTCAGGTTTTTTCTTTTCAGGTCTTGGTATTAAAACTTTGTGGCTCAATTTGAATTTGCCAGTTTTTGGATCAGTGCCGATTAATTTCACTTGAATTTGGTCACCTTCTTTCAATACTCCTTCCATCGTTTCTAATCTGGAATGAGATATTTCAGAGATATGCAACAATCCTTGTTTGCCTGGCATGAATTCAACAAAAGCACCAAAAGCAACAATACTTTTCACTTCTGCATCATACACCTCTCCCACTTCTGGAACAGCAACAATTCCTTTAATCTTTCTGATAGCTTTATCCATATTGTCTTTATTATTAGACAAGATGATGATACGCCCAATACCCAATTCCTTTATTTCTTCGATAGTAATTTCAGTATTAGTTTCTTCCTGCATACCTTGAATAATTTTACCACCTGGGCCTATTACAGCACCGATAAATTCTTTAGGTATTTCCATTACATGTGCTCTAGGAGTATGAGGTTTCAATTCAGGTCTAGGTGCATCTATACAAGCATACATGTGATTAAGAATATGCATTCTACCACGCTTTGCTTGCTCCAATGCTTCTCTCAGAACATCCATAGAAAGACCATCTACTTTAATGTCCATTTGACAACCAGTGATACCATCACGAGTACCTGTTACTTTAAAGTCCATATCCCCTAAATGATCTTCATCTCCAAGAATATCAGACAAGATTGCATAGTCACTACCTTTTGATATCATTCCCATTGCAATACCAGAAACGTGTTTCTTCACTTGAAGTCCAGCGTCCATCAACGCTAGCGAACCAGCACAAACAGTGGCCATAGATGAAGAACCATTTGACTCCAAAATATCTGAAACAACACGAATAGTATAAGGATTTTCACTATTAGGAGGTAACATATTTTTCAATGATCTCCAAGCCAAATTAGCATGTCCTACCTCTCTTCTTGAAGGACCTCTTTGAGGTTTTACTTCTCCCGTACAAAATGGAGGAAAGTTGTAATGCAACATGAATTTTTTAAATTCTACTCCTGCTGCCTTATCTACTAATTGCTCATCTTGCTTAGAACCCAAAGTAACTGTTGTCAAAGATTGTGTTTCGCCTCTAGTAAATAAAGAAGAACCATGAGGAGAAGGTAGATAATCTATTTCCATTGCCAACGGACGAATCTCATCCAACTGACGACCATCTAATCTCACTCTATCTTTTAAAACAACATTTCTAATTGTTGACCACTCAAGATTACTATAAATTTCTTCAAAAGATTTATAATCAAAAGTTTCCGCTTCTTCCTCTGAAATACTTTCAAGGAATGCGCTTTTCACTTCTTTCAATTGTGCTTTTCTATCTTGTTTGCTGAGTGCAGATTGAGCAACTTTAGTGATACCTGCTTCACAAGCAGCCGCAACACGGCTTTCTAAATCTTCTGGTAATACATCAGCAACAAATTCTCTTTTCACCACTCCAATTTCTTGAGCAAGAGCACGTTGAGCTTGGCAATGTACTTTAATTGCTTTATGTCCAGCCAAAATAGCTTCTACTAATTCTTCTTCTTGAACTTCAAGGCCTTCACCTTCTACCATCAAGATATTCTCTTCAGTAGCACCCAACATAATGTCTAAAGTAGCTCTTAAAGCATCCGTATTTTTAGGATTGACAACATATTCACCATCAATCTTACATACTCTCACTTCAGAGATAGGCTCTAAAAAAGGAACATCAGAAACTGCAAGTGCAGCAGATGCAGCCAATCCTGCAATATTCTCACCCGGAATCTCAGGATCTTGAGAGATAACAGAAATTAATATTTGAGTTTCATTCAAAAATCCTTCAGGAAACAATGGACGGATTGCTCTATCCACCAATCTACTTACTAAAATCTCTGGGTCAGTAATTCTAGTTTCTCTTCTTTGAAAAGAACCAGGGATACGACCACTTGCTGCAAATTTTTCTTGGTAATCTACAGAAAGAGGGAAAAAACCTTGTCCAGGTTTTGCTTCTTTTGCAGCTACCACTGTAGCTAATACCATTGTATTGCCACATCTGACAACGACACTTCCATCGGCTTGTCTAGCTAACTTGCCAGTCTCAATTGTCACATTTTCACCGTTACCGATGTCAAATGTTTTTGAAAATATATTAAAATTCATCGATTTCTACATTTTATGAAATACAAAAAAGCGAGGCTAATTTACAGTCCTCGCTTCTTATTATTTGGGTTAAACTACTTACGTAAGTTAAGCTTTTCAATTAAAGCTCTATAACGTTGAATATCGGTATTAGATAGATATTTCAACATTTTTTTTCTTTGTCCTACCAATTTGTACAAAGAACGAGTAGTTGAGAAATCTTTTCTGTGTGTTTTCAAATGATCAGAAAGCATCGCAATACGTGCTGTAATCATAGCTACTTGAGACTCTACAGAACCTGTATTTGTCTCTGAACCTCCAAATTCTTTGAAAATTTCTTTTTTTCTTTCTGCTGTTAGCATCTTCGTCTAATTATTTCGTCTATTAATTTCCGTGCAAAGATACAAAATTATACAATAAAAAATCTATTGACATAAATTTAAAATGCAAATGCAATTTTTCATCACTCCAAACCTATTGTATTATTGTATTTCCTTGAGAAAAAATTTATTTTTCTTTGAAAGCACTCACTATCTCTACTATTCTATTTGTATCTATTTCGTTCATGCATTTAAAATGTCCTTTGGGGCAATCCGACCTTCCATGCTTTGAACATGGGCGACAATTCAACTGATTATTCTCTATGATAAATGATTTTTCATCATCTAAGCCATAAGGTTTAAATCCTAGATAGGGCACTGTCCCACCCCAAATAGAAATAGTTCTTTTCTGAAGTGCTGCAGCTATATGCATCATACCTGTATCATGAGTGATAACATATTTGGCTTGGGCTATTATGCTTGCAGATTGACCTATTGTGTATTTTCCACATTTATTGATACATTTTAAATCATCCATCGCTACCAATTCTTCACCTATTTGATATTCCGATTTTCCTCCAATCAAAATAATAGGAAATGAAAGTTTAGTAATCAATTCTTTCCATTTTTCTATTGGCATTTTTTTGGTAAAATGGGTTGCACCTAGAGAGATAACAATATATCCAAAGCGGTGAGTCATCGGCAAATCAGAAAAACTTACCCCATCTTCTTTTGGAATCAAGAAATACAATCCTTTATTGTCATTTTCTACACTCAGTGGTTTTAAGGTCTCCAAATACTGCTCAGGAACAAGACTGCCTTGATATAAATCTTTTTTCAACCATACACTTAATGTCCTCCTTATTGACTTTTTATTATATTGTAAAAATATAATTGACTCAGGAAGTAATTGTTTCAATATATTAGTTCGCAGATTATTATGCCAATCAACAACATAATCATATTCATTATCAATAATCTCTTGTGCAGTATTCCAAATATTAGATTTTAATATCAAGACATTTGTTATCCCCAAATGATGCTGTACAAGTTGAGTATATTCCGCTTTTGTAAGAAAATCTATTTGAGTATCTGGAAAAATATTTTTAAAACATCTAATAGCTAAAGATGTCATGACAATATCCCCTATTGAGCTTAATCGTATGAATAAAATCTTCTTCACGATTCCAATATAAAAAGAGTTGTAAAAAAACTCTTACAACTCTATGAAATTATTATTGCATTAGTTCAAATATCAAATAAAACGACTACACACTAAGCAAAGTATTCTGAATATCAATTTCGTCATCATCAATAACTTATTTGTTAAAAATAATTCATAGAAATTATTTTTAATGTAGAAAAAATTGCTATTCTAAAATTATTAATCTAACTTTAACATAAATGATTTTGTTATGAAATGTTTCAATTTTTCAGGGGGGATATTAAATAAAGTGTTCATTATTTTTTTTATATTTAACTTTATTCAAGTTAATGCTCAAGATAATATTCGTGATTTAGAATCAAAATACAATGTGAAAATTGATTCTATCTTTCTTAAAGCTACACCGTATAGGCAGATTGAAAAGGATGGTATTATTTCCGATGAAGATAAGAAGATAGATTGGTACAATAATATTACTATCTACGAGATTCAGCCTAATCAAAATAACGGTTATCTAAAAAAGGAAGCCGCAAAACCAGCCTTGTTTATGATACCTGGTGGTGGTTTTTATGGAATTAGCCCAGTGGATACATTACAAATGATAAGTATTACTGATGATATAACTTTTGGAAGTATGCTTGCAGATAGCTTACATCTTAAAGTTTATGTTATAGTTTATGAAACAACTAGCGATCCTTTACTGAACAATTTAGTTTTTCCCTTTAAAGAGTTTAATGATTATGAAAATTGTAAAAAGCTAAAGAACGAAACAGCAAGAGCAAAAATTACAGAGGCATCTTATAAATCGTTTAGAGATTTACGAAAGATATTAAAGGAAAATTATTTAGACTCAGCTATAATAAAAGGGATAGATACTAATAAATTTTTCATGATGGGAAGTAGTGCAGGAGCTATATTAGCGCTTAATACATTGTTTTTACAACAGAATGAAATCCCCTCTTCTTTAACGTATAATACTGAATTGAAAATTGGAAGTTTAATTTTCTGCCCATCATCGGTTAGTGCTACTATTAACATTTCTGATTCTGTTAGAAATAGTTTTTGGCCAATTCCTAAAATGAAAGGAATAATTCCTATGAGTGGTGCATGGATTTATGAGGAATCATTACTTACTGAAAATACGCCAACAACTACAGATAGCGCTTGGCTTTTCCTTATTCATGGGACTTGTGACGAATTAGTACATAGGAGAAATGACAAAATAAGCTTTAAAAGATTAAAATTGATTTTATCGCCTCTTTCACTTGACTATGAATATAATTCATATCCAATAAATCGTTTTCTTGAAGGCTATGGCTCAGAGAATATTTTTAATGCCTTAAAAGATTCACATAAGAAGTTAAGATATGGTCAAGTCGTAGGTGGAGGACATGCTCCTTTTGACAATCCAAACTCAGCTATTGTAGGAGCATGGGAAAAAACATCTTCAACAGGAAGTACATTACCCCTATATAATCAGGTTAAACCCTTTTTAGACAGCCTAATTAATAATACACTTAGCAATAGTGTTCGTGCTTATCCATGGCTTCCTGAAGCTTTTACTAGCTTTTGTAAGCCTTTTGATGAACCATTAGACACAATAGCTTATTCCAAAGAAATATTATCTAAAATAGCGAATGAAGATTATCTAAAATCTGCAGAATGGATTATAAAAGTAAATCCTAATCCAGTTAAAAACACTGCATTTGTTCAGTTGAAAAAGCTCGGTCTCAAAGCAGATGAGATAATTAATGATATTTTTCCATTGCTATTGATTAGCTCTAATGGAGAAATAATGCAAAGAGCCTATATAAATAACGGGTATTTTGAATTAAATGTTGCTAATTTTATACCTGGAATATATAAGATACTTGTCCAAGTAAATGATGGCGTGGTGTTTACCACTCTAAATATTATTAAATAATTAAAATTAATAGTTATGAAAAAGTTGATGTATTTAATTGTGCTATTCGCAATTATAGCTTGTAAGAAAGATTTAATAACCACTAATACCAATCCGCCAAATACGGAAAATCCACCTAACACGGAAAATCCGACTACTGATGATAAGAAAGTCAGAATTGTAAGAGTAGAACAGACAGTCAGCCCTAACTCTTTTCCATTTGATATAGATCAACTCATGGATGTAAGCTATACCTATTCTGATGATTTATTGAAAAGAATTACAGTAAAACGAGGAGTGTATTCTTATTCCTATTTTAATCAATCATCTGATAAGGAAAATTATGATATAAGGTTAGATACTGATCCAGGATTGATGAATAAAGGATTTAATTTTGAATCGGTAGCTCTAAAAGTAAATGATGGTAAAATCGACAATATTGTCAACAACTTTACCCTTAATTTATCTGGAACTGGCGGCCCTACCATGAAGAAAAACTTTAATTACCATTATAACAGTTCAGGAGCATTAAATCAAATTAAAAGCACTGGATTGATATCAAATAAAAAATCTTTAGAACTTCAGACCAAGAACTATTCTAATGGCTTGTTGAGCGATTACACCTTCAAAAATTATATTCAGGATTATAATCCTATTCCAACAATAGGACAAGATTATAATATGCAAGTTTCTTATCAAAAAGCTGTTGGAGTGCCTACCGACTTGATACGCAAAGTCAATCAGGCTATTTTGGGACTAAGTCCTATCGGATTTGAAGATTATTCATATCACATGATTTATGATATCGAACCTAGCTCTCCAATTGTAGAATACGACTTTGCACATCCTCAGAGATATGAAAAATACAATTATACTTTTGCTGACTGGATTCTCTCTTTTGGTATAGTCGATGCTTATAGTATTCCTGTACAAGGAGACCAATTGATTGCGTCCAAACATATTACAGGCAAAAAAGTAGTCAACGGAAAAATGAATTCTAATGATATTTTAGTCCAAGCTAAATATCAACAAATTGACTCTACCGCACAATACACCTATACACACAATGCAGAAGAAAAGGTATTAGAAATTGCAGGTCTGAGGATTTATTACGATTGGGCGGATGCAGATGGAAGCACGAGTGAACCCACAGATCCAACTATTGATGAGTCTGGTATCCTTACAGATACTAGAGATGGACAAAAATATAAAACTGTCAAAATAGGAAATCAGACTTGGTTTGCTGAAAATTTACGTTATGCAGGAGACTTTCCTAATGTTACAGATGGCATTGAATGGTCAAATTTAACGACTGCTGCATGGTGTTCTTATGACAACAATCCAACAAATGATAATATCTACGGAAAACTATATAATCAGTGGGCAGTTCTTTCTGGAGATATTTGTCCTAGCGGATGGCACGCACCGAACGAAGGAGAATGGAAGACACTCAGTAAATATTTAGGTGGAGATAATCTAGCAGGTGGATTAATGAAATCTACAAATAACTGGAATTCTCCCAATACAGGTGCAACTAATGAGAGCGGATTCAATGGAGAACCGGGTGGCTTTCGTAAAATTGGTGATGGAGCATTTAAAGGTCTAGGAGAATCTGGGACTTGGTGGACTTCGACAAATATTTCTGTAAGCTATTTACGTAGGTTACGCTATGACTCTTCAGTTTTATCAAGTTCGTATAATCATTCTGGCTTTGGATACTCTTGTCGCTGTGTGAAAGATTAAATCACTAATAACCTCTTTATATACAAAACAGGCTGCCTTTTCAGAAGACAGCCTGTTTTATATAGTAAAAAAATCATCTCATTGATGTAATGGCGAATTGCAATTCATCCCTACTCGTAATCAGCTATACTCAGCATGATCTTCGTAAATCTTTGTACACATTGTGAGTAGGCATCATCAAGTGCTTGCTAAATCCAGTCGAAGCATTCAACCACCACTTTTATTACATGTGAAACTTAATACGAACTTACTATTCACCCTAATCCCCATCAGTCACACAACCCTGAGAGGCGGAGGATACATTCTTGGCAAACTTATACAAAATTCCTTTTGTAGCTTTCAGAGGAGGAGCTACCCATTTTGACTTTCTGGATAGTAATTCTTCATCAGAAATCAATACATCAATTGTATTATTTACCGCATCAATTCTTATTCTGTCACCATTTTGTACTAAGGCAATATTTCCACCTACTTGCGCCTCTGGTGTAACATGCCCTACAACAAATCCATGAGAACCTCCCGAAAATCTACCATCAGTAATCAATGCCACATCACTACCTAAACCTTCTCCCATCAATGTAGAAGTTGGCTTCAACATCTCAGGCATACCTGGACCACCTTTAGGACCCACATATCGAATAACAAGGACGTCACCTTTCTTGATTTCTTTATTCAACATAGCATCAATAGTATCTTGTTCACTATCGAACACTCTTGCATTGCCCTCAAAGAACTCACCTTCTTTTCCAGTAATTTTTGCTACTGCACCTTCTGAAGCTAAATTGCCAAATAAGATACGAATATGGCTAGTCGCTTTAATTGGTTTGTCAATAGGCTGTATAATCTCTTGACCTTCTTTCAAGCCTGGAAGTTCTGCAAGATTTTCAGCTATCGTTCTACCTGTAACTGTCATACAATCACCATGTAAAAGACCATTTTCAAGCATATACTTCATCACAGCTGGGATACCTCCTTCTGCTTGTAGGTCTTCCATGACATATTTACCACTAGGTCTAAAATCAGCCAACATAGGTGTAATCTCTCCCAAGCGCACAAAATCATCTATTGTCACCTCAATATCTGCTGCTTTTGCCATAGCGATTAAGTGCATCACTGCATTGGTAGAACCTCCTAAAACAATCACCAAACGAATTGCATTTTCAAATGCTTTTTTAGTCAATATATCACTAGGCTTAATATCCTTTTCCAACAAAACTCTAATAGCTTTTGCTGCTCTCGAAAACTCTTCTCTTTTTTCTGCACTAATAGCTGGGCTTGAAGAGCTATATGGTAAACTCAATCCCAATGCTTCTAATGCCGAAGCCATAGTATTGGCAGTGTACATACCTCCACAAGCTCCTGGGCCAGGACATGCACAGCTAACAACTCCACTAAAATCCTCATCGGAAATAGAACCTACTACTTTCTGACCCAAAGCCTCAAATGCCGAAACAACATCCAATTTCTGCCCTTTATAAACCCCTGCAGCTATCGTTCCTCCATAAATAATTAAAGAAGGTCTATTCAATCTTGCCAAAGCAATTGCTGAACCTGGCATATTTTTATCACAGCCCGGCAATGCTATTAATCCATCATACCATTCTGCACCTGCATTTGTTTCTATAGAATCTGCAATCACTTCTCTTGAAACCAATGAATATCTCATTCCAGATGTACCCATTGAGATACCATCACTCACTCCTATCGTATAAAAATTCAAACCGACAAGACCTTGTTTATTGACTTCTTCTTTTACAATTTCAGCAAAACCATTCAAGTGCATATTACAAGGATTGGCATCCCATCCCATCGCTACTATACCTACTTGCGCTTTTTTCAAATCTTCATCTGTCAATCCAATTGCATGCAACATTGCTTGTGCTGCTGGTTGAGAAGGATCCTGCGTGATATGCTTACTGTATTTATTTAATTCAGACATGTTTAAAATTTTGTGCGTAAATATACACAATTCAATATTTAGAATGGTTTGAAATTACTTAGAAAGCGATTCAAACTTCATAAATTTCACCTTTCAGATAAAAATGATTAAATTTCAATTTAAAAGAAAAAACATGTTAGCCAAAGATGTAATTGCTCAATCATTTAATATCAATGATAAGGTAAATGTAAAAAATAGAATCTTAAAATCTGCCATGAGCGAAGGGCTTGGAGATAAACAATATGCACCCTCTCCAGAATTGATAACGCTATATAAAACATGGGCACAAGGTGGCATAGGTATCAATATTACAGGAAATGTCATGATAGATAAGAGATATCTTGGAGAGCCCGGCAATGTAGTAATTGAAGATGAAACCAATATAGAAAAGTTAAAACAATGGGCTCAAGCTGCCACGCTCAACAATACACAATGTTGGGTGCAACTCAATCATCCTGGCAAGCAATCTCCAAGAGGACTTAATCATCATAATGTTTCTCCTTCAGCGATTCCATTTAAACCGGACATGCAAGCCTTCTTTTCTACTCCTAGAGAGTTGACACATGAGCAGATATTAGATATAATACACAGATTTGGCAAAGCTGCAGGAATTGTCAAAAAAGCTGGTTTTACCGGAGTTCAAATTCATGGAGCACATGGATATCTTGTCAGTCAATTTTTATCTCCACATCATAATATTCGAACAGATCAATGGGGAGGCAGTCCAGAAAACAGAAGGAGATTTGTACTCGAAGTATATAAAGCTATGCGTCAAAATGTAGGAGAAGATTTTCCAATAGGTATTAAGTTAAATTCTGCAGATTTTCAAAGAGGAGGATTTACTGAAGAGGAGTCTTTAGATACACTTAAAGCACTTTCAGACATAGGGATAGATTTGATTGAAATATCTGGAGGCACTTATGAAGCTCCTGCCATGACGGGAATCAAAATGAAAGAAAGCACTAGATTAAGAGAAGCCTATTTTATTGATTTTGCTGAAAAGGCAAGAAAAATCTTTAATACCCCTCTTGTTGTTACTGGTGGATTTCAGACAGCAGAAGGTATGGCACAAGCCATTACTTCAGGCGCAGTAGATTTTGTAGGCATTGCTAGATCTATGGCGATAGAGCCAGACCTTCCTAACAAATTATTAAATGGGCAAAAAGCACAATATACTGTCAAACCTATCAAAACAGGTATATCTTTCATTGACAAAATGGCGATTATGGAAGTATCATGGTATTCAGGGCAGTTAAGAAGAATAGGAAAAGGAAAAGCTACTCAGCCTGATGAATCGCCAATATTGGCCTTTTTCAGAGTGGTCATTCCTCAAATAGGTATTACAAGAAGGCTTCCAGGCAGATTAAGAGCTTCTTAAATAGGTGTTTTTTTTGTAAATACTAAGAATATTAGTTTTCAAAGAGGTTTTTTTCCTTTCTTTCTCCTTGATGAGAAAGAAACAAAGAATCAAGTCGAAAAAATTGCTCCCTGCTTAAGCCCACCCTTACCCACCGTTTTTCGACCTAGCCTGACTTTTAGTCGATATGCTTGTTGTTGGAGTGACAATTATTCAAATTTTTTCAGACAAACAAAGCTCCAATGTCTTGAAAAGTTTAATGCTTCAAGTAAAATATTGTGTTTCTTCATAAGAACAGTATGTTGTAAAGAAACAATTATCTTCTCGACTTTCAATACAACAAAAGGCTGCATGAATTACTCATACAGCCTTTGTATATTTTAAAAGCTATTTCTGACTAGATCATTTCCAGACCAGAGAAGAAAAATCTTCCTTCAATTAATGCATTTTCATCGCTATCAGAACCATGAACAGCATTTTCTCCGATTGAAGTAGCATATTTTTTACGGATAGTACCTTCTGCTGCATCTGCTGGGTTTGTTGCACCAATTAAAGTACGGAATGCATCTACTGCATTGTCTTTTTCTAATATCGCAGCAACGATAGGTCCAGAACTCATGAAGTCAACCAATTCACCGTAAAAAGGTCTTGCACTATGAACTTCATAGAATTTACCTGCTTGAGCTGCAGAAAGCTGAGTATATTTCATCGCTACGATTCTAAAACCAGCTTCATTAATCATTTGTAAAATATTACCGATATTATTTGCTTTCACAGCATCCGGTTTAATCATTGTAAAGGTAAGTGAGCCTGCCATTTTCTATAATTTTGATGCGCAAAGATATAGAATCATCATTAAACATTTAGTTATTAATGTGTAAAGAAAAAAATCTTTTCAAATCTACACCTCCAATTCTACTTATTCTACTTTGAATAAATAATCAATAAATTCAAAATGGTTTGAATTTTGATTGGAAAATATTGACCTTCGTGCATCATGAATGATAATTTCACTTCACTCAAGCAACTGCTTTCTGGGCCTATCCAAATCACTATCACTACACATCAAAAACCTGATGGTGATGCAATGGGTTCATCATTGGCATTATATAATTATCTGCTCCAATTTGGTCATCGAGTAAAAGTAATCGTTCCAACAGAATTTCCTAAGTATTTCAATTGGATGCCTGGCGTTCCTGAAATGCTTATCTATCCAGAAGTTCAGAATGTAGCCGATGAATGGATAAAATCTTCTGATTTAATCTGTTGTTTGGATTTCAATACATTAAGTAGAATCCATCCAATGGATGAAATTATCAAATCACTTGACAAACCTATCTTATTAATAGACCATCATTTACAACCAGATACATTTCAATGGATGTATCACGATATCGCAGCTTGTTCTACTTGTGAATTGATATATCGTTTTATCCATACACTTCATGAAGAACCTAACATTTCAGAACAGACAGCACAGTGTATTTACACTGGAATATTGACAGATACTGGAAATTTTCAGAATGGTGCAACCAATAGAAATGCCTTTCTAATTGTAGGGGATTTGTTGACAAAAGGCTTGAATATTCAATACATTCAAGAACAACTCAATCAAAGTTCTACTGAATCAAGATTGAGGTTTTTGGGAAATTCCCTTCTTAATAAAATGACCTTACGAAAAGATTTAGGTATCGCATTTATCGTTGTAGATAAAAAAGATGCAAAAACATATAATCTTCAGGCTGGTGATACAGAAGGCTTAGTTAATTATCCTTTAACTATTCAAGAGATTCAAATATCCGTTCTTATCAAAGAAGAGCGAGAAATAACAAAACTTTCATTCCGTTCAAAAGGAGATATAAATGTTAATGAGTTTGCGCGTGCACACTTTGAAGGTGGAGGACATAAAAATGCAGCTGGAGGAAAATCAATTTTACCTCCTGATTGGATTATCAAAAAAATAATAGAATTGCTTGAAAAAGAAAAAAAGAAGAAGAATGGGTAACTATAAAATTATCTTGTTTTCAATAGTTGTTATCAGTTTTTATGCGTGTAAAAATAAGCCTAAAAAATCTATTGAAGAGCTGGCAACACAAGTAGAAACATTTTCAAAGGACTCTTATTTAGACAGTCATTTAGATAGTCTTTCATTGGGGAAAATAAAATCTTTTGGCTCTGAAGTTGACACTACATTTTATTCCAACGAACTAAAACAACTCAGCACTATCATCAATATAGAAAAAAACCAAGAGAGCTTCCATACGAGTACAGGGGTTTTATATATAGTAGAAAAATACGGCAATGGTGAATATCCTATCAGTGGCGATATTTTACAAGTACAAGTAGAAACGAGCACTTTGGATGGTAAAAAGATATTTTCTACCACTCAATTAAAGCAGCCTTTACAATTTGTATTAGGAGTTGGGCAAGTAGTACCTGCATGGGATGAAGTGTTTTTAAATATCCAAGAAGGAAGTAAATTTCAAATTATTTCACCATCTGCAATGAGTTATGGTAAAAAGGGATATATCAAATCTGTTGCACCAAATACTATATTGAAATATGATATCACATTTGAAAAAATTGTGCATTCACAAAAAAGCAATACAAAGAATCAACCCAAATTAAACATCAAAGAAGAAAAAGGCGGAGAGAAAAACCCTTCAAAGTCGCACTCTATTCCTAAAAAATAACCCACCTTAGACATGGCACAACTCAGCGTAAACATCAATAAAATTGCCCTCATCAGAAATTCGAGAGGAAGTAATTATCCTGATATTATTCAGGTAGCAAAAGATTGCGAAAGATTTGGAGCGCAAGGCATTACAGTACATCCTCGACCAGATGAACGCCACGTCAAATTTTCAGATTGTTATGATTTAAAAGAAATTGTAACAACAGAATTGAATATTGAAGGTTATCCATCTGAAAAATTTATTCAACTTATACAAGAAGTGAAACCTCATCAAGTTACTTTAGTTCCAGACTTACCAGATGCACTTACTTCTGACAACGGATGGGATACTATTCAACATGAATCATTTTTAAAAGAAATCATTGGAGAATTAAAAAAAACAGGAGCTAGAGTATCATTATTTATTGACCCTATTGAGCAATTAATTGAAGGGGCTGCTAAAACTGGAGCCGACAGAATTGAATATTATACTGGGCCGTATGCGCATATTTTCCCAGAAAATCCAGAACATGCTATCAGAAAATATCAGATGACAGAAAAATTTGCTCATCAATTAGGATTAGGAATCAATGCTGGCCATGACCTTAACCTCCACAATCTAAGATTTTTCAAAGATCGTATCACCCATTTAGAAGAAGTCTCCATCGGTCATGCTTTGATTTGCGATTCACTTTATTATGGATTAGAAAATACTATCCAGATGTATCGTAGATGTTTGGACTAACCTATTGTTGAGAATACCCTTTGATAAGAAGGTCTAATATATCTATTGCAGATTTGGAAATATTTGTTCCAGGCCCATAAACTCCTACAACTCCAGCACTATACAAGAAATCATAATCTTGCTTAGGTATCACACCTCCACAAACTACTAAAATATCTGAGCGACCTATTTTTTCCAACTCATGCATCACTTGAGGTATTAGCGTTTTATGTCCAGCCGCCAAAGAAGAAACACCCAAAACATGAACATCATTTTCTGCAGCCATTAATGCAGCCTCTGCTGGTGTTTGGAATAATGGTCCGATATCCACATCAAACCCAACATCTACAAAACCTGTAGAAATCACTTTGGCACCTCTATCATGTCCATCTTGACCTAGTTTTGCTACCAATATTCTAGGTCTTCGTCCAGCTATCTTAGCAAATTGGTCAGACAAATTTCGAGCATTCTTAAAATTTTCATCCATATTCAATTGAGAAGAATAAATTCCAGAAATAGATTTTATATGAGCTGTATATCTTCCATAATGTTTTTCTAATGCAGAAGATATTTCTCCTAATGTTGCTCTCACTCTTGCAGCCTCTACTGCCAGCTCCAATAAGTTACCTTGTCCAGATTCAGCAGCATCTTGTAAAACACTTAATGCCTTCTCTACTGCTTCAGAATTTCTTTCAGATTTTAGATTAGACAGATTTTCTAACTGCTTGAGTCGCACTTGAGTATTATCTACTTCTAAAATATCCAAATCTATCTCTTCAACATCAGAGAAATGATTGACACCTATTATTTTATCTATACCACCATCAATTTTTGCTTGTTTTCTTGTAGCAGCTTCTTCTATTCTCATTTTGGGAATACCTGCTTCTATTGCCTTTACCATTCCTCCGTAAGACTCCACTTCTTCTATCAGTTTGCGTGCTTTTTGAATCAATTGATCTGTCAAATACTCCACATAATAAGAGCCGCCCCATGGATCTACTGTCTTACAAACTTGTGTTTCTTGTTGCAAATAAATCTGAGTATTTCTAGCAATACGAGCTGAAAAATCTGTAGGCAATGCAATAGCTTCATCTAATGCATTGGTATGTAATGATTGTGTTCCACCCATCACAGCAGCAAGGGCTTCAATACAAGTACGAGCAATATTATTGTATGGGTCTTGCTCTGTCAAACTCCAACCAGAAGTCTGACAATGTGCTCTCAATGCCAAAGATTTTGGATTTTTAGGATTAAACTTTTGAATCATTTCAGCCCACAACACTCTAGCTGCCCTCATCTTGGCAATTTCCATAAAGTGATTCATTCCTATCGCCCAGAAAAATGAAAGTCTAGGTGCAAAACTATCGATATCCAAACCCGCAGAAATACCTGTACGGATATATTCCAAACCATCTGCTAAAGTATAAGCCAATTCCAAATCCGCTGTTGCTCCTGCTTCCTGCATGTGATAACCCGAAATACTAATAGAATTGAATTTGGGCATCTTCTGAGAAGTATATTGAAAGATATCTGAAATGATACGCATAGATGGTTTTGGTGGATAGATATAAGTATTTCTCACCATAAACTCTTTCAAAATATCATTCTGAATCGTGCCACTCAACTGTTCTGCAGGGACATTTTGTTCTTCAGCAGCAACAATATAAAATGCCATAATCGGCAATACAGCACCATTCATAGTCATAGAAACTGAAACATCTCCCAATGGAATATTGCTAAATAATACTTTCATATCTTCCACAGAATCAATAGCCACACCCGCTTTCCCTACATCTCCTACTACCCTTTCGTGGTCACTATCATATCCTCTATGAGTAGCTAAGTCAAAAGCAACAGAAAGTCCTTTTTGACCTGCTTGAAGATTTTTTCTATAAAATGCATTGGACGCTTCTGCTGTCGAGAAACCAGCATATTGTCTTATTGTCCATGGTTGCCTGACATACATCGTACTATATGGGCCACGCAGATATGGAGCTATACCTGCACCTTGATACTTTATATGTTCAGCATCTGAGATTTGTTCCTTCTGAACAATAGTAGGAATAGTAATTTTTTCAGGAGCTTCCCAATCTCCCTCTATTTGAAATTTTCGAACTATTTCTTTATCAATATCTACATTAGAAAAATCTAAACGCTTAGTCATAGCATAAATTTAAAACATTTGAAGTCCATTTATGTGCTTTTAGCAATTTAACTTATTGTTAGTGAATAATTATTTCATATTTCGCTTTTGCGAGGGAGCGGATTTATAGCACAAATGTTCAATCGAAGCACTTCACCTGCTATCTTACAAAACCGATGCTACAGGTTACCTTCTGTCTTTAGCGAAAGTTTGTGCAACTTGGCAATGTGTGAGAGTGTGTGTGTGTTGTCGGCATTATACAGTTTTTATTTTATTAACCGACTTCATTAACATATTCCTCAAATGACGAGTAGTTTTTATGTTGTACACCTTTCACTTTTGCAAGTTTTGTTTTGTCAATTCTACTTTGAATACAAGTGTATAATTCTTCAAATCTTTCGATGGGAACATTATAAATTGTTCGTGTTGGTCCAATCTTAAATTCCTTTTTTAATGTAGCTCCAAAAACGCCATATTTTACATTTCCTTTTCCAACTTCATATTCCTTATATTCATTGTAACGCTTTATTAAATGCCCAATATAATTTGCTTTTACGGTGTCAAACCCAATGCAACCTTCAGGATATTTTTGTTTTACCGTTTTTTTAGGTTGATTGATTGAGATTTTATTATTATCTCCAACCACCGCATTACCCACTTTTGCATTAAAAGTGATGGCTTTATCTGCTTTGGGTTTTGAAATTATTGGTTCTTTCAAAAGAGCAATTTTCTTTTTAAAAACTTCTATATTTGAAATATCGCCTTTTGTGATTTTTGAATGACAAATTGGGCAAAGTAGCAACAAATTCCCTGTTTCATTATTTGAAGGGTCTTCATCAATATGATGAATTTCAAAATGTCCAACTTCCGTATTTTCACAGAATGGGCAAGTTGAACCTATTTCTTTTTGAAGTTCTGCTCGCACTTTATTCTCTTTCGGAATTCTAACTCTGGTTTTTCTTTCGGTCATTTTATTTTTATTTTAAGAGCGTTTTCAACATTAGTTTGCATTTTCAATTATTTTTATTTCCTCTTCCGTTAATTCATAAAGCTCATAAACCAATTGGTCGATTTTCTCTTCTGTTTCTTTATTGTTGCCTTTGTTTTCCAATCTTTCTTCCGTCAATAATTTAATTGAATTATGAATTTCAATTGATGGGTTTGGGATAGGTAATGATTGTAAATCGGTCATTAAAATTTGCGGAAATGCTTGTGGATTTGTTACCAACTTGTTTTTAATGAAATAGTCTGCAACTTTTGAGTGTAATACGCCAAGAATAAATAGATTGTGTATTTCATCTTTTAATGACCAACAAGAATAAAGTGTTGATTCTGTTAATGCAGGTTCTGTCAGATATGCACAACACAAATAATCTCCTGTTCTTCTAATTAAAATTCTTGGAGAAACTGCGTGTTTGTCTTTAGCCTTAGTTCCACCAATTATAGACAAGGATTCATAATCTGTGTAAAAGCATTTATCAATGCTCCATTTGGATATACAATTGCCTAGTAAAAATTTGTTTGGTAAATTTTTTGCTTGGTTCTCAAATATTTTTGTCTTTCTGTTTGCCACAACCATACCTTTAAATAGTTGGCAAAAATCAGAGAGTCGAGGAGTTTTTTGATTGTTTATTTTAAAAATTAGAGGGTCTTCATTTTTACTGTATTCAACTAAATCTTGATTTTTCTTGAATATTCTTTGTTCTGTTTCTGCACTTTGTTTACTCTTTCCAAAAATATAAATCACATTCCCAGTATTCGCTTCGTCGAATACCATTCCTTCTATTCTTGTGATGTTTAAAACTGAACCTGCATTTTTTAATAAATCAATTGTATCAGAATAGCTTCTTGTTTCAAATAACCCTTCTGGGACTATCATTGAGTGAAATGAATTGCTATTGCTTATAATTATACCTAATTCTATGAATAAATTGAAGATATTTTTTGAACTTGCATTTTTTATTGCTTGGTAATTATTGATGTAATGACTTAGCTCAAGCTTTTCCATATTGTTTTTAGTCATTATGAAATATGGCGGATTCCCAATCACCACATCAAAGCCAACAAAATCGCCATCATCATTCAGCACTTCGGGAAATTCAAAACGCCATTCAAAAGCATTTTCAAAAATTTTATTGGATTTAATCTCGTCAACTTTCGAGTTCAGTTGATTAATCTCTTTTTCAAGTTTTTCTTGCTCGGCTTTGCGCTGTTTTTTTAGAGCTTTTTCCGATTTA
Source organism: Chitinophagales bacterium (assembly GCA_023957245.1). Taxonomy (GTDB): domain Bacteria; phylum Bacteroidota; class Bacteroidia; order Chitinophagales; family JADIYW01; genus JAMLHH01. Next base: position 73,501 of record JAMLHJ010000004.1, on the reverse strand, counting down.
CCATAAGGAACTTCAGATTCAAATAAAAAGGTTCCAGTAAAACGATGATAAAGTTCACTTGCAAGTTTATCAAGTCTCGTTTTTAAGGGGTCGTTTCTTCTTATTTCTGATGAAAAACTTTGTTTTATTTCCAAAATCAGGCGTTCCATTTCTCTTTTCTGTTCCTTGTTTTCAGCGTTTCGGTAGGTGGAAACGGCTATGCGGTAACTGTCAATGGTCCACTTGCTTTTTTTCAATGCATGTTTCAGATCTGCATCAATAGCAAAACGGCTCACCAAAGAGTTTCCACATTTGATGTTGATGTCAATATTCGGAAGTGTTTCTAATTCTGTTGCGTTCTTATAATAAGCATTTTTCAAAAGCTCAATCCACAACCGCAAACGGCAAATTTTCACCGAATTGGAATTGATGTCCACTCCAAATAGACAGTTTTCAATAATGGTTTGCTTCTCGTGAAAAAGCGTTTCCTGTATGCGTTGACTCTCCTTGCTCGTTGGGTTGTATTTAAAAAGTTCGCCTTCTTCATCTGTTACAATTAGTTCATCATTCACCACTTCCACCTGATATTCTTTCAGGCGTTTCCCTTCACGGTCTTGCAAGATTTTGAGGTCATTTTTTACAGCAATCATTTCATTCAAAGCCGAAACCAAAAAATGCCCTGAACCCACAGCAGGGTCGCAAATTTTTATACTATCAACAATTTTGTTGGCTTCTTTACGGTCTTCAATTTTATCGTATAGTTCATCAAGTGTTGTGCAGTTCCAATTCTTCGCTTCGTTGAATTTCTGCACCACGGCTTTACGAATGGTTTCCCGACACATATACATCGTGATGAAGCCTGGAGTGAAAAACGAACCATCTTTGTAGCCGTTTATCTTTTCGAAAATCAATCCGAGAACCGAAGCATTAATCAGCGTTTTGTTGTCTTCCTGAATTTCCTCTCCGCCTTCCGCTCCAAAATCATAAGCATCTAAAAATTCAAACAAATATTGAAGTGTCGATAAATTTCCTGTCCTCTTCTTTCCTTGTTGGTCTTTCAGTACGGTATGCGAAAAAATCGGAATGGTTTTATCATCTTTCAAGTTACTGATAAAAAGAGTAACCTGCTCAATCTCTGTCGGCTCAAAAAGTGATGAGTTCAGATAAGGTACTTTCTCAAAATCCTTTTTCACATCTTCATTTCGCTCATCATACTTGCGTGCCAACACCTGAAAAAACAAGCTATTCAAATCGTCATAGTTTTTGATTTTGTCAAGATTGAGAAAAGAAAAAGATTTATCGCCTTTGTGATAAGTAACCAATTGAGCTTCCAACAATTTCAAAAACAAAATGCGGTTTATCCAAGTGATCGAAAGTTCCAAAGCCACATTAAAAAGTTTTTCGTCTTTGGTATTTCCAAACTGACTAGGCTTTTCCAAACGGTTCAGTTTATCCAAACTATCCAACTGAATAATGGCATCTTCAAGTATTGTTCCTGTGTGTCGTTCGCCTGCTTTGTTTCTTTCAATTAGTTTTTTGTTTCCTTCTTTGGTTTCGGTCAAGCCGATAATATGCAACAACTCGCTGTAAAATCTTTTGTCAAGACTGTTGCTGTCATTGCTGAAAGGTAATTTTAAAAGATGCTCAGGCGATAGCAATTTGAATAAAGCAACCAGCGAATTATCGTCTGTTTTGTCTGTATTGCGTAAGGGCTTTTGAAAGTCCTGAATATTGAAATAGGTAAATTCAATTTCTGAATTTATTTCGGCAATAAAAGGTTCTGCTATCTCTTTGTAAAATACATCTGTTGTTTTCTTACTTGTTTCAAAATTCTCAAACTGTCTGACAAACGATTTGTTTTGAGCAAAAAGTCTTTCAAATAGATTTTCGTCAAAAATAAACCATTCGTTGATGTTGGTAGCAATCAAATGTTTTACTTCTAAATTTTTATTTGTTATTCGTTCTCTCAAATAGTACAAAATCAATTCCTGAAATGCCTTTTTATTGATATTTCCAACAGAAATCATTTCAGATTTATTCGTTGGCTTTTTAACTTCTATGATTACACCAACAGTGGAGTTTGCATTTTGTCCGTTATGAATAACAAGGTCGTTTCGCCCTTTGGTATTGATGAAATGATTTTGTTTGTAATAGGTATCTTTCAGAAAGTCAGAAATTAAGTTTTTATGAAACTCTTCGCTTTCAATGTCGTTGGTTCGGTCGAGTAAAGCTATGAGGTTAGTTTTGAAACCTTCAATTTCAAACCTGTTGGGTTTTACTTTTAAAAATGCTTTGTTCAGTGCCTTTCTTGGTTTCAATTCTTTTAATTGTTTACTCATTATTTCATTTTTTATTTGTGATCACGAACCCCAAGCGGTTTCCTTCTACAATTTTTTTTCTATTTTTTAATCAGTTAAGATAGTTCATTTTGTTGAAACGATGATGGTGCGTTGGCAAAAAATGGCTCTTTTGTTTTTTTGTGCATTGGCTTCGTGTATTGACAAAAAATGAGCTTTGGCATTTTTTCGTTTAATTATATCTGCAAATTATTTGCTGTCGTTGTCTCTTAGGGTTGCCTGTAACTCAAATATTCATGCATTGTGTCAGCCACAAATGACAATATATTGGTATGAAAATTGAAACAATAATATTGAATACATTGTTATCAAAACAACGTATATTTAAAAAGTTAAAAAGAAAATTATGAACTTATACCATTTAAAAGACCTAGAAGAAGGAGAATTAAATCTATTGAAAAGAGTACCTGCATTAGTAACAATATTGATAGGCTCAGCTGATGAAAATCTGAATGAAAAAGAAATTCACATCGGACAACTGTCAACAGCATATAGAAAAAATCATGGAGATGAGTTTGTTCAAGATTATTTCAATTGGGTTTCTCCAGACTATGACAGCATTTTCAACCAAGAGTGGTCAAAATACCAAAACATTGCATCGCAACAACGTATTGAAGATATTACTGAAGAATTAACTAAAGTCAATAATATATTACATCATATCAATAAACAATATGCACTAGCTCTATTAGAAAGCTGGAGAGGTCTTGCAAGAGCTGTTGCACAAGCTTCTGGCGGTCTATTGGGAAGGATTACTGTCACCCATGATGAGAGAAATCTTATGGGACTCAGTATGATTACACTTCAATAATCAGATTGAAATATATTTCATCAAGATTTATTCACCAAAACAAAATTTTCATACTATAAATGAAAAAAAAGGGGGAAGCGCTTTATCAACAAGTCCCTAAAGATTTGCAAAATATCTCAAGGATAGTCAAATTAATGGATAGTTCTATATATGTTCCTTTTATTGGTAGAACTATAGGCTTAGAACCCATTATAGGCTTAGTCCCAGTATTGGGTGGTTATGTAGGGTTTATCATTTCAGGAAGTATCATGGTCGCCTTATTGAGAAACAATGCCAGCGGTAAGGTTATTGCTAAAATGTCTGTCAATATGTTGATTGATATGCTGCTCAATCTTGTTCCATTTCTTGGAAGTATCCTAGATTTTTTCTTTAAGACAAATGAAAGAAATCTCACTTTAGCATTAGAGCACTATCAATATGGAAAAAATCATGGAAGTGCATGGGGCGTACTTTTCCCGATTATCTTAGTAATATTTGGATTTTCCATATTGGCATTAGTAGCTATGATTTATTTGTTCTATGCAATATTTAGTTTAGCTCAAGGATTATTTGCATAAAAAAAGGAGAAGTGAATCTTCTCCTTTTTAATTTATTTTATAATACAATTTTAATAATCTGAATCATCTGCAATATTCTCTGCCTCATCCATGTGGTCATCTAAGGAATCTTCTCCATCATTATCACGATAGCTACCATCGTCATCATCATCATTACTATCAAATTCATCATCACCGAAAGCATTTTTTCCTGATGGCTCGTTATCAATAGGCAAATCATCAAAATCATCTACATCAACGTCATTAACCATTTTTTGTAATTGTGTACTCACTTTCACCAAATAAGAAGTGTCATCTGTTTCAATTGGCACAACTGATACTGTCTCTCCTTTGGCATTTTGGAATTTAATAATTGCCTTATTATATCCATGAGGATACTTCTCTGCAAGTTTTTGTAAAACCTCATCTGGCACATTCTTGTAATCAACTATTACCTTTCTTTTTGTCATGTCTTGTTTACTTACGGCAATAAATGTAAATCGAAAATATTGAATTCACCAAAGGTAATTTTGTTTTTTTTTATTTTTTTTATTTCACCTTCTCCATACATCAGCGAAATCAATCTGACTTATTCATGTTTTATAACATTTTAATACAATACAAACAAAATAACAAATTACTATACATTGGAAATATTCAAATACAATACATCATCATCTACATTAACAAAAAGTAATTATTCCTATATGGAAAACAAGAAACTAGTCTAGATTAAAGTTCTTCGATGATTTCATCTTACATTTAGTCTCTGGCATCTTAGCATATATTTCAATATTTCTCTTCATACTTTTCTTTAGAAGAAAAGTATGCAAAAGCACTTGGACAAGCTATTTAATATTTTTCTGTTTTTTTAGGATTTTGTCTGTTTGAGAAAAATGATAATATTTCAATACTTTCATTTGTTGAGCGATAATACAAAGTGTTAAATTTCAAAATCACAACTTTATAAATTTGATTATTTTCTGACTTTTGAAACAAATTTGGATTTTGAGAAATTAGCTCTGTAATATCTTCAATCTTTTGAACTAATTTTTTTATTTCTTTATCTGAAAAATTATTTTCAAGATATTCAATCGTCTTTTCTAATTCTTCTTTTGCATTAAGCGTCCATACAATTTTAAAGCCACTTATCATATATTTTTCTTATACTTGAATGTGGTTCTACTTTATTATTATCAGCATCTGAAATTCCTTTTTCAATAGATTTTCTTTCCTCTTCTGAAATCGTATCCCACCAATCTTTAGTCTCTTCTTCTTTAAATTTAAGTAGTTTTTCTATAATAGAATCATCGTCCAAAGTTGACAACCATTGGATTAGTTCATTTTTATTATTTAATGTTTGCGTATTCATATTTCAATACCTAGATTCAAATTTAAGCATTTTCTTCAAATTTGTCACGTTTTTCAACTCCGATTTTTCCATATTTAATATCTAACAACTCGTCAAAATTTTTAGCATTTTGGAAAGCAAGAAACTACTCAAAATAAAAGCATATCGATGATATTTCACACATTTCACATCTTCACATTTCACATTGCTTTATTATTTCATTACTTCATTAAACTTCGTGTGCTTTGCGTAAAACTTAGAATTCTTTGTGGTTAGTTTAAGAAAGTTCAACCAGCAGCAAATTTTATCATTATTTCCTCTTCATACTTTTCTTTAGAAGAAAAAGTATGCAAAAGCACTTCGATAAACTCAGTGACCAGCACCGGATTTTTCGCTGACCCACTTTATACTTGAAAGCTATTTCTTCAAAACTCGACTTCGTCTCAAACAGTTGAAGAAATCACGCTTTCTTCGTATAGTGGGCACCCAGCATTAAAATCTATGGTGCAGAGCGCATTCGCAACGTGTAGTTCTGTCTATCACTCCGTGACCTTTGCGTAAAACTTAGCATTCTTTGCGGTTAGTTTAAGAAAGACTCAACCACCAGTATATTTCATCTTACATTTTACTTTACCTATAATCATTGAGAAAAGAAAATTGTTTGGAAAAGAAAAATACAAACTCCATCATTATTTTTAGTTTTGTACTTTTAATATGAATATGAAACCTTTAATTTATCTTTTTACATTTGGCCTATTACTTTCTTCTTGTAAAAAAAATACCAATTTATATGGTATCGATTGTACTGACAATAATTCAAAAGCTACTCAAGAAGAAACTGATTATATTAAAAATTATATTGAACAAAGGATTGCCAATAACGACTCTGACACCTTATTGAAACATGCAGTTCAACATCCCAATGGATTTTATTATATTATAGAAACTCCTGGAGATAATGAAAGAGCAGAGACTTGTTCAAGTGTCAATGTAGATTACAAAGGTCGTTTATTCAATGGCAATGTTTTTGACTCAAGAGAAGGAAGTACATTGATGTTGTACCAAACTATTGCTGGATGGCAACAAGGTGTAAAATTAGTAGGAAGAGATGGCAAAATCAGATTATTCTTACCTCCATCTCTTGCTTATGGAGATAAAGTCACCAATAGCATTCCTGCCAATTCATACCTTTTCTTTGAAATCACTGTCAATGGATTTTAAAGACCTATCCATTGGCTAAAAGTATTATTTATATTTAGATAGAGTATAAATAGTTTTAGACTTTTAGATTAAATTGATGACCCATAAAAGAAATGTTCAATACTGATGAAAAATATTAAAAAATCTCTTCAAGAATTGATCATCAATATATTGTACAAAATAGGCAATCAATATATCTGGAACAATCTATTTCTACTTTCCCTTCGACAGATGAATTTTGGCAATGGTGGATATTTTCATCAAAGTGGGGAATTATTTGTAGCTGAACACATCAAAAGAAAGCTCAAAAATGAAGATTCAATAACTATTTTCGATGTAGGTGCCAATGTCGGCAATTATGCCAAATCCTTATCTAAGGTATTTGATAATAATGCTAAAATATATTCTTTCGAACCTTCCAAAAGTACATTTGAAATTTTCAAATCTAACACTCAAGACATCAAAAATATTATTGGAAACAATTTTGGATTCAGTGACAATGTCTATCAACACACACTTTTTAAAGATTTTGAAGGTTCAGGTCTTGCTTCTGTCTATCAAAGAAATCTTGACCATTGGGGAATAACAATGGATAAATCTGAGGAAATTCAACTAAGTACTATTGACAAGTTTTGTAAAGACAATCAAATTGACCATATCCATTTCCTAAAGTTGGATATCGAAGGGCATGAACTCAATGCATTAAAAGGAGCAAAAGAAATGCTATCCAATAAAAAAATAGATTTCATTCAATTTGAATTTGGAGGATGCAATATTGACTCTAGAACCTATTTTCAGGACTTTTATTATTTGCTAAAAGATGATTATAAAATCTATCGTATCTTAAAAGATGGCATATATGAGTTGCCGACTTATAAAGAAACTTATGAAATCTTTATGACTATCAATTACTTAGCCATCAAAAGATAATTTTCAACTCCTTCAATTTCAACAAGCAATTATCTTTTATTATTCTTTGTCAGAAAATCTGTTAACGGTTTTGCTTTATCTGTTTGCATACCATCTACACCAAAATCTAATATAGTATTCCACATATTCTGATTTTCCCATGGGCCTTCAATATCCAACCAAACTTTTTTCCCTCTCTCATGCAATACTTTGATAACCGCAGGATTGTACGAATTATCAATAATATCATAATCTCCCTCAGCTAATATTTTTCCAATTTCAGAAGGATTGGCATTCAATGGAATACTACCAATAATAGGTACTCTCGGTGCAACAGCTCTCCATTTATCATACTTCTCTTTACTATTGAGATAAAGCACAAAATGTTTTTCCATTCCATGAGCTTTCATGACAGCATATACCTGTTCAGGATCAGCCTCTTTAAAATCGACATAAATATTTACTCTTCCTTTTGTGAGATTTAATACAGATTCTAGTCTAGGAATGTCATACTTACCATTCACTTTAAATTGGCTCAATTCTTCCCAAGTCATATCTTTAACATAGCCAGTGCCATTGGTCATATTATCAATATCCGCATCATGCATAATAACAAGAACACCATCTTTAGTTGTTCGAAGGTCAATTTCAATATAATCCGCACTATCTGCAATCGCACCTTCAAAAGCTTCCAAAGTATTTTCAGCCAGACCACTTCCTCCTCCACGATGAGCAATAACTACTATTTTGTGATTTTTATTCCACAGCTCAGGAAAATCTACATTAGCGATAGGTGGTTCTTTGGGAGGATTGGTCTTTATTTTTTCTGATTCATCTTTTTTACAAGACAAAATCATCAAGCAACATAAAAGGCATAATAAAAAATACCTAAACTCGAATTTCTTCATAATTAATTGGCGTGTTTGAGATATTAAGTTAATCAAACTTTTTTAATTACGTCATCATCAAGTCAATAAAGAATATCAAGCCTCTAAAAATAATTTCCCAATTCTATATAAATGATATTCTCATGACAATTTCTGATAAGAAAATAATTACTTTTGTTTCACCATTCAAAGAATGAAGACTAAGCATACATATAAGTTACCTCTCGCTTTTATATCAGTAAAAGATATGATAGGGATTTGTTTTAAATTCTCCAGTTTTCATTTTTATAGGCGTAATGAGTTAGTATAATCACATTGCAATGATGTGAAATAAGATTTCCCAAATCTTTTGATTGATCAACTTTCTTTATTAAAAACCTTTTACGCTTTGAACTCTATATTATATTTCAACATACGCATAGCCAATTCTGAAGACCTGAAGTTTGCTGCCGAAATAGCTACCGAAATCAATTTATCTTCTGAACAACGTAAAACAGGAATTGCACTTCGTCCTAAAGAATACATTGCAGATAAAATTAAAAATCAACTTGCAGTTATCGCAACTCATCCACAGACTGGAGAATGGCTGGGGTTTGCTTGTTTGGAAGTATGGGAGCACCAACAATATGTTGCTAATACCTGCCTAATTATTAAAGAGGAATATCGAGGAATGGGGATTTCCAAATTGATAAAAACAAAGCTTTTCGAATTGTCTCAATTACAATTTCCCACTTCTAAGATATTCAGTATGAGCAGTAACCCTGCCGTCCTCGCTGTCAATTTAGAATTGGGATTTCAGCCTATTACTTTTATGGAAATATTAAATGACCCATGGTTTATCAATGGATGCAATAGCTGGGTGGGCTATACAAGCTTGATTCAAAAACATGCTTCACATTCCAATTATTCTGTAATGGTCTATTTTCCAGAAAATGAATTATCAACATTAGCAAACGACGTAACAGCCTATTCCCAAAATAAAAAAACCGCCATAGCAGGATGACGGTTTGTTTAATTCAAGAAATCAATGATTACTTACTTGGAGTAGGCACTGGTCTAGGTCCTTTCCCTCCTTGTTGATTAGGATTTGCTGGTCTATTTGGATATCCTTTATTTTTAAAGTTTTCAGCCTTATTGGCTTTTAATTCTTCTAACTTTGTTCTCTGTTCAGGAGTTAAGACTTTATCTAAGTCACTTTTAGCTTTCAGTCGCAATGCTTTTTGCTGTTGCATCAATGCTTCATGAGCTTTTATCTCATTTAATTTCAGCGTATAAACTTCTTTTTTCTGTTGCTCTGAAAGATTTAATTTCTCAGCTAAACGGTTTGCAAAAAAATCGGCCTTTTCTTCAGGAGACTTTTGTGCGAGTTCTTTTCTAAACTCAGGTTTCTTTGTCCCTGTCTGTGCATTGACTGTCATCAAAGAAGAGGATAGAAAAATTGCCCCCATTGCTAAAAACTTTACTGTCTTGTTCATAATTAATATTTTATTTGTTGTTGAATGTTATTTAAGATGGATACAAATTTTGAAGGTTTAATCGAGTCAAAGAATTTAACATTCATTCACATCATCTGATTAAAACGGGCAAGGTGTGTTATAAAAAATGAATAATTTTAGAGATAATCAAAAAATGGCATACTTTTGTAAGGAAGAAAATGAATAAGCAATTAAATATGAAATCCTTATTTACACTAGTTTCCTTTTTATTTTTGAGCATTGGTTTTTCAAATGCACAAACTGAATTAAATCTCAATTCAAAAATTAGTTTTTCAAAACAAGAACATAATTTTGGCACCTTACCTGTCGGTAAACCCGTTACCTATGAATTTGAATTTACAAATATTGGGAACAAAGCATTGATATTATCAGAAGTCAAAGCTTCATGTGGTTGTACAACTCCTTCATGGTCTAAAGAACCTGTTATGCCTGGTCAAAAGGGATTTGTCAAAGCTCAATACAATATGGCTAGAGAAGGTAAATACAGAAAATCTGTAACTGTAAAAACAGCTGACGGTGAAACTATTATGTTATACATCACTGGAGAAGCTATCCAAGCTAATAGTGTAGAAAACGCAAAGCCTTCTATATTTGGAAATTAAAAATATTAAAACAAATATCTTATTAACTCCATGCTAAATAGTGCATGGAGTTTTTATTTTTGTACTTGCTATGCCAAACATATCTCTCAGAGGACAAATAATGCCTTCCTCTCCTATCAGAAAACTTACTCCCTTTGCTGAACAAGCAAAGAAGAATGGTATTCATATTTACCACTTAAATATTGGGCAACCTGATATTGAAACTCCACAAGAATTTTGGAATGCCGTAAAAAATATCAATCTCAAAGTATTGGCATACAGTCCATCAAGTGGATTTGATGATTTAAGAATGGAATATGCCAAATATTTCTCAGAGAGAAGAAATCTTCCACATATCAATTTTGAAGATATTTTAATCACGACAGGAGCATCAGAAGCTTTATTATTCACCATGTTAGCCATTTTTGATGCTGACGATGAAGTAATAGGAACAGAACCATTGTATGCCAATTATGTCGGCTATGCAAAAAGTGCAGGTATAGTAATGAAAGCAATTACAACTCATTTTGAAGACGAATTTGCCTTGCCATCTATTGACGAGTTTGAGAAAGCTATCACCCATCGAACTAAAGCTATTTTAATTTGCAACCCAAATAATCCTACTGGTTATAGATATTCTGATGATGAATTGGACAGGCTCAGAGATATTGCTTTAAAACACAACTTATTTATTATTAGTGATGAAGTGTATAGAGAATTTAGCTATTCTGACATTCCATATAAAAGCATGATGAGTTTTCCTGAAATAGAACAAAATGTCATTGTCATAGATTCTATGTCCAAAAAATATAGTGCTTGTGGTGCTAGAATCGGGACTGTTGTATCTAAAAACAAAGAGGTATTGGATACTATACTCAAATATGCACAGCAAAGATTGAGCCCTCCTACAGTAGAACAAATTGGCTCAAAAGCTTTATTTGCAGTCAGTGATGAATATTTTGAAACGGTCAACAAAGAATATATCCATCGTAGAGATACGCTTGTAGAAGGCCTCAACAAAATACCTGGAGTAAAATGTCATTCACCGAAAGGAGCATTTTACTGTATGGTACAATTGCCGATTCAAGATAGCGACCATTTCTGTCAATGGATGCTAGAAGCATTTTCTTACAATGGAAGCACCGTTATGATGGCTCCAGGCACTGGATTTTATTCTACAGACGGGCTGGGAAAAGATGAAGTCAGAATGGCTTATGTACTCAATTCTTCTGATTTAAATAAAGCTATTAATTGTTTAGCAGAAGGATTATCAGCCTATAAAATTCAATTTCCTGAGCTGTCAAAATAATTTTTATAATCAGAAATTATACTCTGTTTTTTTATCTCACGAAGATGAATTAACATAAAATTGATTTCTCTTGTGATTTAAAGCCAATATATTCGATTATTTTTCATGTCAAATAAATACAGATGTCAGTAAAAAACAAACCAATTGACAAGATAGTTGCGCCTTTCAGACAACTCACTCAATATGAAAAATCAGGAAGTATTATTCTTTTCATTAGTGTTGTAATAGCATTATTCCTTGCCAATTCACCATTTAAAGATGCGTATCATCATTTTTTTGAAAATACATTAGGCTTTCAATTTGATGGAAAAACATATTTAGAACACAGTTTACTTCATTGGGTCAATGATGGCTTAATGGCTATTTTCTTTTTTGTAGTAGGATTGGAACTAAAAAAGGAGTTTGTTGCTGGAGAGCTAGCTCAACCCAAAAAAGCAATGCTTCCAATTATAGCAGCTATCGGAGGGATGGCAGGCCCTGCAACTATATATCTACTATTTAATGCTAATCCAGAAACACATCATGGCTGGGGAATACCTACTGCTACAGATATAGCATTTGCATTAGGAGTATTAATGTTTTTGGGAAACAAAGTACCACTTTCATTGAAAATATTCCTTTTAGCATTAGCAATAGTGGATGACTTGGGAGCAGTTCTTGTAATAGCCTTATTTTATTCATCAGATGTATCCTTAGTCAATCTCTCTATAGGTTTAGGATTTTTTGCGGTGATGCTTATTGGCAATAAAATGGGAGTACGAAGCACATTGTTTTATGGAATTATAGGTATCGGAGGTGTATGGACAGCCTTTTTATTATCAGGAGTTCATGCTACAATTGCAGCGGTATTAGCGGCATTTGCTATTCCAGCAGAAGTAATATTGAAAGAAAACGATTATGTCAAAGCGATTCAAAATAAATTAAAATCTTTTGAAGCCATCGACCCTGATGACAATATACCAACACTGAAAGAAAGTCAATTAGAAATTTTAGAAGAAATCAACAAAGATACATCTTTAGCAATGACACCTCTTCAGAAATTGATTAATATACTCAGCCCATTGACAACATTTATCATTCTTCCAATTTTTGCACTTGCTAATGCAGGAGTATCTTTAGACTTTGAATTAGAAACTTTATTCTCTACTCATATAGCTATCGGCGTAGGGTTGGGATTATTATTAGGAAAAGTAATAGGAGTCGTAGGTTCTACAATGTTGATGGTCAAATTAGGTATCGGCAAATTACCAGAGGGCATGAATCTAAAAAATCTGATAGGTCTAGGGATATTAGCATCTATAGGATTTACAATGTCTATATTCGTTGCATCTCTTGCATTTGACAATCCATTATATATTACACAAGCCAAAGTAGGTATCTTTACTGCATCTACGCTTGGTGGAATAATAGGCTATATCTACTTATCCGCTATAGCTAAAAAGACAGATAATGCATAGTGAAGAACATATCAATGAACTGATCAGCCAATTAGAAAACTTGGGATATTTCAATTTTTCTTCTGCTAATGATTTGGAAGAAATTAAGGAAGATTTATGGTTTGGATTTAAAATTCAAAGCTTCAACCCTACATTAGATGAGGAGTTTTTCAGTTTGGGTAAAGAAAGAAGATATGTCATGCTTGACTATCATAGTGTATCTGAAAAAGATTTTCCTGAATTTTTTCTTGAAGAAATTGAATTGATTTTGAATCATTTAGGAGTAAAGATTCAGGAGCTTGAAGTTCCCAGAATTAAAAACTATGGTAAAAAAATATGTGTATTGGTTAATGAAATTAATCAAACCATTGCGCAACAAAATAATAGTTCAGAACAATTTTATCTCATTGGAAAAGATGATGAATTGGGATGTTATTTATTAACGCCAGCTATGCAAGAAATTTTTGCATCCAATATCAAAGATAAAGCTGAAATCCCTATGAATACAAAAGATTGGTTATCGTATCACTTTAAACAAACATTGGACTAAATTATGTATTTTTTCTTTGATACAGAAACGACAGGTTTACCTCTTAATTGGAATGCTCCAGCCTCTCAGATTGACAACTGGCCTAGAATCATCCAAGTAGGATATCTCTTATATGACAATAATAATCAACATATTGGCACTCAAGAATATATCATCAAGCCAAAAGGATTTATTATTCCAACTGAATCATCTAGAATACATGGGATAACAACAGAAAGGGCACTTGATGAAGGAGTAGATTTAAAAATCGTTCTTGATGAATTGTATGAAAAAATCCAATCTTCATCATTGCTTATTGCACATAATATTTCATTTGATGAAAAAGTATTAGGAGCTGAGTTTTTGAGAAATGATTATAAAAATATCATTGCCGAAAAGAAAAGATTTTGCACTATGCAATCATCAATAGACTATTGCGCACTTCCAGGGAAATTTGGGAACTACAAATGGCCTAAGTTAGAAGAATTGCACAAAAAATTATTCAACAAAGGATTTGACAACGCTCATAATGCATTAGCTGATATCCAAGCAACTGCCGATTGTTTTTGGAAAATGAAAGAAATGGGAATCATAAAAGTATAATATTTATATATTTCTATCTATAGCGATTATTTTGTTTCAATAATCCTTATTTTTCATTTTCTTCTATAATTATTAGATATCTTGTAGATTAGTAACTAGGCAAGAATATAGTTATTTATTAAATTTATACTTAGATATAAAAATATCCTATGACTAGAAGATTATTTGGGTTATTGATTTTTATCATTTCAGTAATATTTGTATTCCTACTCAACTCCAATATTGGGTCCATACCTCCTATTGGCAAATTATTAAGTCCTTCACATGGATTTTGGTCAAATATTGATGCTAGAGAAAGTATTAGCCAAAAAATGGAGATCAGCACAAGCGATGGGACAGCTACAATTATCTATGACGAAAACCATATTCCACATATTTTTGCGGATAATGAAGCCGATTTATATTTTGCGCAAGGATACGCAATGGCACAAGATAGGCTGTGGCAAATGGAATTTATTACCTATGTTGCTTCTGGTCGCTTGACTGAAATAGTTGGAGAAAAGGCTTTAGATATAGACCGTTATCATAGAAGGATTGGATTGAAAAAATCTGCTGAAGAATCAGTCGCTCTTTTGCTCAATGACCCATTAACAAAAACGCCTATTACATCTTTTACACAAGGAGTCAATGCATTCATTAAAAAAGCAAAAAGAGGAAATCTTCCTATTGAATACAAATTAATGGGTTACCAACCTGAAGAATGGCACCCTGTCAATAGTGCACTTTTACTGAAGTACATGGCAAACGACCTGACTGGAACCGACAATGATATTGAATACACCAATGCGATAAAAAAATTTGGCAGAGAAATATTTGATATTTTATATCCAGAATATCCTTCCTCACCAGATCCTATCATTCCTATTGGAACGCCTTTTCATTTTGTAGCACTCAAGGCTCCTTTGAAACCAGACACCTCCACAATGCACGTAAATGAAAAAGTAGCAATGTACAAAAATCCGATTAAGGAGTATTTACCACAAAGAGGTTTGGGAAGTAATAATTGGGTTGTTTCAGGAAAAAAAACATCTTCAGGCTTTCCTATTTTGTGCAATGACCCTCATTTGAGTCTGACTTTTCCTTCAATATGGTATGAGATGCAACTTCATGCGCCAGGCATTAATGTCTATGGATTTACCTTGCCTGGTGCACCTGGAATCGTCATCGGCTACAATGAAAATATTGCATGGGGCGTAACAAATGCTGGTATGGATGTCAGAGATTGGTACACAGTAGAATCAGATGCTAGTAACGAAAAATATCTAATTGGCGGCAAGTGGGAGAATTTTGAAAAAATCAACGAAACCTATAAAGTCAAAGGAGGTAAAAATAAAAAAGAAACCATCAAATGGACACAAATTGGACCTATTGTATATGATAGTGATTTTGATACAAAGAGAGACAAATTGGACTTGGTAATGAGTTGGACAGCTCTAAAGCCATCAAATGATTTAAAAACTTTCCTCTTATTGAACAAAGCTAAAAATCACCAAGATTATCTGAAAGCATTAGATCAATATTGGTGTCCAGGGCAAAATTTTGTTTATGCTGATAGAGAAAATAATATTGCTATCAAGGAACAAGGGCGCTTTTGGATAAGATATCCCGAACAAGGAAAATTCATTCAAAATCTTAAAGATGCCAATGTCAAAAACATACAAAATTATTTTATTCCTAATCAACAAAATCCATATATCCTCAATCCAGAAAGAGGATTTGCCAGCTCTGCCAATCAAATTCCTGTGGATAAAACTTATCCATATTACATTTTAGGCTTTCAATATGAAAATTATAGAAACAGAAGAATCAATGAAGTACTCACTCAACAAAATGATATTTCTATTGACGACATGAAAAATCTTCAATATGACAACATGAGTGTTCATGCGAGAGAAGCTCTACCTGTCATGCTCCCTTATATTAAAAATGTTACTGGAGATGCTCAAAAAGAAATCTTTCAAAAGTTGAGCAAATGGAACTATATCGCTAATTATGATTCAGATGCAGCATCTTACTTTTACAAATGGTGGGATGAATTTGAAAGCATAGCATGGGATGAACTCAAAAAGACAGATGATGCTGACTTCATTTACCCCGAATCATATACTAGTATTGATATTATGAAAAATCATCCACATTTTCCATTATTTGATATCATGGGAACCAATAAAGTGGAAACACTTCAAGATGTATTAAATATTTCATTCGACTCTACAGTGGCTTATTTTGATAGACATCCTGAACTTAAGGAATTTAGATTTTATAAAAATACATCTATTTCACATTTGGCGCAGATAGATGCTTTCTCTGAAAAAAACATAAAAATAGGAGGATATGCAGGGATAGTCAATGCGACGTCATCACGTTGGGGAGCATCATTACGATTGATAGTAGATTTTTCCAATGGTAAAATTCAAGGATATGGAATGTACCCAGGAGGACAATCGGGCAATCCAGGTTCTACAGCATATAATACATTTGTAGAAGCATGGTCTGATGGTAAATATTATCAACACCATTTTTATAAAAATATTCAAGATGCCAATAATAGTCTAAAATAAAGAAAATGAAAATATATACTTTTATTATTCAGATATTTGCAATAGCCATTTTATCATGGTTGATAGGGTTGGTAGCTCCGTGGTGGTCATTTGTGATAATAGCATTCCTTTCTGGAATAATTGCATATCGCCATGGCACCTATTCTTTTTGGGCAGGTTTATTAGGTGTCGGAATCTATTATTTAACTATAAGTTCTATATCTTCCAGAGGAGATAGATTTGCATTTGTCAATCAGATTGGAGAGGTATTGAGTACAGGAATGGAAAAACCTATCAGTGGTATATTTTTATTATGGATTGGAACAATTATTTTTGGAATTTTAGGAGGGCTTTTTGCATTAAGTGGCTCTTTAATCATTTCCAATGAACCATCCAACAAAATAGGTTCTGGAAGAGCCAAAACTAAAGTAAAAGGATTAAAATTAGATTTAAAAAGATTTCAATGAGAGTATTAGGAGTAATTCCCCATCAATTTTTAAAGATTACAGTATTCGGAATGAATATGAAATATTCAGTAAAAATAGAAATGGGACAAATGGAAATCACCTATAAGATAAGGGAAAGTGAAAGTATAAAGAGTTTTGATGACATTGATAAATTGATTGATGAACAATTTTTGAATGAAAATTTAAGCCATTTTACAACTATGTTTAATAGTATGGAGAAAGCTTTTGAACGGCACACTTCTTCTACCGAGCCTTCTTAAAAGCTTATGAATAATAAGGTCAATAATGATGTAATTAATTTGAGGATATCCAAAATTTAAAGTTTTTTTTAGTAATTGATTAAGGAAATATAGTATGGTAGATCTTGTTATAGATGAGGAAAAAGAGCGGGCGCTGATAATAAAAGAATATCGCCAGCTTGTCAAAATGGTCAAACCACGGATGAAATCAGGAGATGATAAGCGTCTTCGTAGGGCATTTGAAGTGGCTGTAGATGCACATAAAGAGCAACGTAGAAAATCTGGAGAACCATATATTCTCCATCCCATAGCTGTAGCTAAAATTGTAGCTTCAGAGATTGGTTTGGGCACAACTTCTGTCATGTGTGCACTTCTGCATGATACTGTTGAAGACACTGAGATTACTCTCGATGATATCAAAAGAGAATTTGGTGAAGAAGTTTGTAAAATCATTGACGGCTTAACAAAAATTGGCAAAATTTCTTCTCAGACAGAATCAATTCAAGCTGAGAACTATCGAAAAATCCTATTGACATTGAGTGATGATATCAGAGTTATTTTGATAAAAATTGCTGATAGATTACACAATATGAGAACACTTGAAACTGTATCTCGTAAAAATCAATTGAAAATATCCTCTGAAACAATTTATCTATATGCACCTCTAGCACATCGATTGGGGCTCTATTCAATAAAAAGTGAATTTGAAGATCTCTCAATGAAATACACCGAATCAGATAAGTATAAAGAGATTGCCAAACAACTTCATGAAACAAAAAAGGAACGCAATAGATTTATCAATGATTTTATCAAACCAATACAAGAAGATTTACTCAAAGCTGGATTAAATGCAGAGGTAGTAGGAAGACCTAAATCTATTTTTTCTATTTGGAACAAAATAAAAAAGAAGGGGGTAACTTTTGATGATGTCTATGACAAATTCGCGATTAGAATTATCATTGACTCTGAACCTGAAAAAGAAAAAGAAGAATGTTGGAGAGCATACTCTATCGTTACAGACCAGTACCAGCCCAGCCCCAACAGATTAAGAGACTGGCTATCTCACCCAAAAGCAAATGGATACGAATCATTACACACCACTGTAATGGGTTCAAAAGGCAAATGGGTAGAAGTTCAAATCCGCTCAAAACGCATGGATGAAATAGCTGAAAAAGGTCTCGCAGCACACTATAGATACAAAGAAAATAAAGGAAAAAATCAAAATACAGCTGAGGATGCTATTGAAAGCTGGCTCATGCAAGTCAGAGAATATTTAAAAAATTCTGAAGCCAATCCTTTGGAGTTTATGGATGATTTCAAACTTCAGCTATACACCAAAGAAATTTATGTTTTCAGCCCTAAAGGTGAGCTTAAAGTTCTTCCTGTAGGAGCGACAGCTTTAGACTTTGCTTATATGATACACTCAGCCGTAGGCGATACTTGTATAGGTGCTAAAGTCAATAATAAACTAGAGCCTATCAGCTATGTTTTACAAAGTGGCGATCAAGTAGAAATCATTACTTCCAAAAAACAGAAGCCTTCTGAAGCATGGTTAAATATTGCTACCACATCTAGAGCTCAAGCCAAAATCAAAAACTCACTTAGAGAAGAGAAAAAGACAATCGCAGAAGTTGGTAAAGAGATTTTGGAACGCAAATTAAAATCCCTGAAAGTAGTAATGAATAATGAAAACATGCAAGTGTTGGTAAATTTTTATAAAATGCCAAGTATCATGGATCTCAATTATGGTATTGCTCAACATCAGATTGATTTAACCAAACTAAAAAATCTCAATATCGTCGGCAATTCCATAGAAATCCCAAAAGTGGAAAGAAAAGTAGTCGAAGAAGAATATACTCCTACGAAAAACAAAATCGATAAAAATGCCGAACTCATTATTTTTGGAGAATCTTCCAATCAGTTTCCTTATGAATTTGCCAAATGTTGCAACCCAATTTCAGGTGATGATGTTGTAGGTTTTATTTCTATCAATGGTGTCATTAAAATTCACAGAACAAGTTGCAAAAATGTCATTAATCTCATGTCCAAATATGGTTACAGAATAGTAAAAACTGTCTGGACAAAGAGCAAATCATCATCTTTCCTTACTGGAATATTTATTAACGGAATAGATGACCTTGGTGTCATCAACAAAATTACTAGAATAATTTCCGAAGATTTGAAAGTCAATATGCAATCCATGTCTATCGAATCTAACAATGGAATCTTTGAAGGAAAATTCAAAGTTTTCATGAAAAATCAAGAAGAATTGGATTTGTTATTGAATAAACTTAAAGGGCTTTCAGGTATTCAATCAGTCAGTAGAATAGAAGACGGCATATTATAATTTTCAAAACACATATCTTTAAAATTGCAAGATGTAAAAACACATTGCATAATTATTGGTATATTTATTGGATGAATTATAGAATGAGAAAGTTCTTCATAACTACTTATATATTTTTCTTTTTGGGAGGACTTTCCTTTTCTCTTAAAGCGCAAGATTTACCTTTTGAAGGAATGTGGAGAGGATTTCTATCTCAAAGTGATAAAGGATTGATGTATGAAATTATCACCAAATTATATTACGAATCAGATTCTACATTGTTTGGCACATCAAAAATCATCTCCAAAACAGGTAAGTACGCTGAATTTTATATCGAAGGCTCATATATTGACAACCAATTAAACTTTACAGATATACACTTGATGAAAGAATCAGGAGGAAGTCTTGACCAACCTTGGTGTATTAAAAATTATTTTGCTGAAATATCACTCAATAAAGACAAATGGGAAATGAAAGGCGAATGGAATAATCCAGATGCAGCTGTTTTTAATGACCAATATTTACAAGGAAAGCAATATTGCGCACCTGGGAAGTTTCACTTGACTAAGGTGAAAGGATTTACCAATGCCACAGAAAAAGATGGTGATAAGGTGAGATATTTTCAAGGACGATTAATTGAAGTACAAGATATTGTTGAAGTCAATTCAGATACAATAACTCTCAACTTTATAGATAATAACCAAATTGACAACGATACAATCACAGTATTTTTTGATAAGAAATTGATTGTCAAGCAGCATGGATTGACTTATGATAATCTTTCCGTACCTATCGTAGTAGATGATGAAGATGAACATTTACTTATCATTTATGCCAATAATACAGGAGAAATACCTCCCAATACTGCTGCTGTATATTTTTTTGAAAATGGAGTCAAAAGAGAAATAGCTGTCCGTTCTGACACCTCAAAAAGTGCTGGAATTATTTTTAAGAGAAAGAGTAAAACAGAATAAAAGCGATTTTCTTTTTCATTTTAAAAGCTAAAAGCATACAAAAAAGCTAATATTAGCAATATTCTCAGCATTTTTACCTTATAATAAGATTTGAAAACCTTGTTGAGATTTATCATTTTAATATGCATATTTATGTGCGAGACTTTACAAATGTCTTTTGCACAAGATATAGGCATTCAATGGAAACATCTTAATAATATTCGCCAAAATACATTTATTGCAGATTCAACAGAACACTTATTGGATAGCATAGGAATTCTCCCTTCCACATTGATTATAAAGACTGCAACTTCCGATAGTACGATTACACCCCAACAATATTCTTTAAATCCAATCACAGGAAAAATCATCATTACAGATTCCACTTTGTACGGGCAAGAAATAAAAACAACATTCAGAGTACTTCCCTACCCCATTCAATCAGTATATAGAAAAAAAATATTCCCTGGATACACATGGAAAGATAGCACTTATCTCGACCCCTACTTTTACGACCCCAATTATACGACCAATGAAAGTATCATTGACTTTGGAGGCTTAAATTATAATGGAGCTTTTGCAAGAGGTATATCATTTGGAAGCAATCAAGATTTGGTTGTCAATTCGACTTTGGATTTACAACTTGCTGGTAAAATTGGAGATTTGGAAATATTGGCAGCATTAACTGATAATACCATACCGATACAACCAGACGGAAGTACGCAACAGATACAAGATTTTGATAAAGTTTATGTTCAAGTCAAAAAAGATAAACATCAATTTGTAGCTGGAGATTATGGCATTCAATACAATGATGGATATTTTATTCGATACGATAAACAGCTTCAAGGTGCTAGTTTTAAAACAGGATTTGACTTCAAAAAAGGTTGGCAGACCAATCATAGTGCTTCATTTGCAATCGCCAAAGGTAAATTTGCTCGTAATACATTTAATGGCAAAGAAGGCAATCAAGGACCATACAAATTAGTCGGAGCCAATGGAGAAACTTATATCATCATCTTAGCAGGTTCAGAAAAAATCTATGCTGATGGAAAATTATTGCAACGAGGAGAAGACAATCAATATGTCATGGATTACAATACAGGAGAAGTAGTTTTTACTCCAAAATTTATGATTACAAAAGATATTCGTCTTGTAATAGAATTTGAATATTCCGATAGAAATTATTTCCGTACACTCCTACAAACAGGACATCAAGTCAGCTATAAAGGATTAAAATTATATGCCCAATTTTATGTTGAACAAGATTCAAAAAACAAACCTATACAAGCCAATATCGACAGTACAACAGAAAACATTCTCAAAAACATTGGAAATAATATCCAAGATGCTATCGTGCCAGGTGCAAGAAAAGCAGACTTTTCATCTAGTGCGATTCAATATCTTTTGACCGACTCAATTATTAATGGAGTATATTTCGATAGTATATTTGTTTATACTACTCGTTCAGACACACAAGTTTACAATGTAAATTTTAGCTATATAGGAGAAGGAAAAGGAAATTACACTACCAACAAAAACACCTTAAATCAACGTGTATATTCATGGATAAGTCCTATAAATGGTATTCCTCAAGGAAGCTATGAGCCAGTAGAATTAATCATTACACCCAAGAAAGATATGTACACCAATATAGGTATGCAATATGAATGGGGCAAAACAATTGTGCAGTCAGAGATTGCCTATTCAGACAGAGATGTCAATACATTTTCGACTATAGGAAATAAAGAAAATAGAGGATTAGCATGGTTTAATAAATTTCAAAGAATAGATTCTATTGGGAAAAATAAATGGGCAATTCAATCACAAGCTACCTACGAACTAAAAAGTGAAAACTTCCAAGCACCAGAGCAATATCGAAGTGTCGAGTTTGCAAGAGATTGGAACATAAAAGGCAATTCTCGTGTACAAGAACATTTAGTAATGACTTCAGCGCAAGTCAATAATAAAGATAGGAGTATCGAGACTGGAGTAGCATGGAATTATCTGAAACGACAAAATTTATTTCAAGGTCAACAACAACAATATCATTTTTCGTACAAAAAACACCTCTGGGACATTGAAGCTAAAATGAATTGGATGCAGGCAAAAGATAGTCTGTCCAAAAATTCATTTTTACGTCCTAAAGTACATATATCCAAGACCTTTGAACGACTTTGGGGATTATCTTTAGCTACCGGGGCATACATGGAATATAATGCAATCCGCCATGCTAAAAACGATACTTTATTATCCAACTCCTATTTCAACAATAATATATATGCTAGTTTAAAAACGAGTGATACCGCATTTATCTCAGGCGAATTTTCTTATAAATACAGAAAAGATTACTCCCCAACTCAAAAAGAATTTGAAGAATTGACGACTAGTAATGAATTTGCTTTTAACCTCAATGCCAATCGACTTAAAAATCAAAATCTCAGTATCACATTTACTTATCGAGATTTAAAAATTCATGACACACTTGTTTCTCAATTAGAATCAGATAAAAATTATTTAGGACGTGCAGAGTATGGTTTTAAAATCAAAAGAGGTGCAATAAGATGGAATACTATTTACGAACTGGGAAGTGGTCAGGAAAGAGTGAGAGAATTTACTTATCTCGAAGTAGCTTCGGGACAAGGTCTCTACAAATGGATAGATATGAATAATGACGGCGTTCAACAATTGGATGAATTTGTGATTGCTCAATTTGCTGATAGTGCCAATTATGTAAGAGTATTGACCAATGTCAATGAATATATCCAAGCAAGGATAGTCACCCTCAATCAAATTTTCCAACTCAATCCTAAAGCTGTATGGTTTAATGAAACAGGTATCAAAAAATTTATTGCACGTTGGAATCTCAACTCTTCAGCAACTATTACACGCAAGACTTTTAAAGGTGCGCAAGTATCAGCATTCAATCCTTTTATTTTGAACACTAATGATGAAAATGTATTGAGTCTCAATTCTTCTTTTAGAAATAGCTTATACTTCAATCAAGGCAATCCAAAATTTTATTTTATTTACACATGGTTCTTCAATCAAAATAAAGTCATTTTAGTCAATGGATTTGACACTAGAAATAAAAATGAGCAGTCCATAGAATCCAATCTCAATCTACCCAAAAGCTTTGCCATTCAGCTCAAATTGCTCAAAGGTCAGAACTACGCCAATGCAGAATATTCTATCAATAATAACTATGACTATTCTCAATATAAAGTCAATCCATCTTTATCTTGGGTACTCAAAACGACATTGAGAGCTTCAATTGGTTATGAATTTGACATTAAACGAAACATTCAAGAATTAGGTGGAGAACTAGCAAAAGGCAATAAATTGAATTTAGATATTAGATATAGTATCGCATCTAAACAGACGATTGAAACAAAATTTTCTTTTGTACTATTTGACTACAATGGGATAAATGGTACAACGAAAGCTTACCAAATTTTAGATGGTTTACAGCCTGGCAAAAACTATGTTTGGAATGCGGCATATAATCGCACACTTTCCAATAATCTTCAATTAAGTATCTCTTATGATGGAAGAAAAACAGGCACCAACACAAAAATCATTCATACTGGAACTGCTACATTGAGAGCAATGTTCTGATTTTTGTACTTTTGCAACAAATTAAAATATGCAAAAATTAATCTTAGGTTCTGGTTCACCTAGAAGAAAAGAAATATTAGAATTATCAGGAATAGATTTCGAAGTATTGGTTTCAGATATAGATGAATCTTTTAACGATAATATCCCTACTATTCAAGTAGCTGAGCATCTGGCTGAAAGAAAAGCACTAGCTATCCAACAACAATTTCAAATTTTTGACCGCCCTATCCTAACAGCAGACACTATCGTAGTCATTGATAATCAAATACTAGGCAAACCAATTGACGCCCAAGATGCTATACAAATGCTACAACTTCTTTCTGGCAGGACACATCAAGTACACACAGGTGCTTGTTATCTCCATCAAAATATAAAACATATCATCACTGACACGACATCTGTTAGTTTTGGAAAAATGACTGATAATGAAATTCGATTTTATGTAGAAAAATATTCTCCTTATGACAAGGCAGGCTCTTATGCTATACAAGAATGGATAGGTGTGAGATATATACAAAAAATTGAAGGTTGCTTCTATAATGTGATGGGATTACCACTACCAAAAATCTTAAATTGGATAAAATAATGTGAAGACGATGGACGATGGACGATGGACGATGGACGAATGAAAAATTCGAAGATTGAGTTTGCTGAAACTAACCGCAAAAAATAATAAAATTTAACCGCAAAGGCTACAAAGTTTTACGCAAAGTACACAAAGATATTTCTTAGTGTTTTTTGTGTCTTCTTCGTGACTTTTGTGTAATAGATATTTATTGGAGTTACTTCACATTTTCAAAAGCCATAATATACTTATCAATATAAATATCAGCTTCCTTTGACTTATACTGTTGAATAAATCGAGGATGTTCTAAAATCACCATTTGGTCAAATAGTTGAGCTTCCTGATTGAGTTTTTTAATAAATTCAGCATTCTTTTTGCCTAAAACAAAAACCTTAGAAGTATCAATACCCATAGCAATATGAGATTTCAATGAAGCAATCATAAAATCTTTTACCATTTCAAATAGCTGATTATCATCATAATAATTGGCATTCAACCATTTACCTTTTACGTTTCTTACTATGGCTAAAGGGAAAGGAGAATTAATATAAAAATTCTTATAAAATGCTTTTACACCTCCATATTCTTCTATCATATCATAAAGAAATACGGATGAAACTTCATGTGTATAAGCAGAGTTCATTTTAATGCCACAAGCACTTTCCAGCCTTTTGGTATCTGTAAACGGCACTCCTGTTACTCCAGCTCCGTGCCGACTTGGATTTATCCCTATGATTAGTTTTCTCTCCTGATAGTCATTGTAAAATTTATGATAAAACTGACTCATCATGAGCAGTGTTTCAGGATTGTCCATAAATGGATTCAATACACGAAAACCCTCTGGAAGCAGACCCGAATATTGAACTCGTTGGTTAAATTCAATTACTCTTTCACCAAAAGTTCTTATATCTTCATTCATTTCAATAAAAACAAATTTGAACAGAAAGAGTTTTCATAACTAAATCAAAACAAATCTTTATTTCCCTTATAGACGATATTAGCTTCCTCCCATTTTTCAATTGTTCCAATATCCACCCAAATATCTTTTTGATGAGAAAATGCATAAATCGAATGTTCCTGACAAATATCCATGTACACATCCATGATTGAGAATTTACCTTCTCGATTGAAATAATTAAAAATCTCAGGTTGAAGAATATGATAACCACTAAAAGCTAATTCATCTCCTTTCAAATCATTACCAGCACGTCCTATCAACCTGCCATGCATATCAAAACACAATTTTCTTTTAGAACTTCTATCTCGAACTGCTAAAGTAGCTATCCCACCATATTGAAGATGTTTCTGTAAAAATAACTGAATATCAATATTGGTCAATACATCTGCATTAGCAACTAGAAATGGCTGACCATCATCGAAAAAATCCTTTGCCTTTAATAAGCCTCCTCCCGTTTCCAATAGCTCATCTGACTCATCTGAAATATGAATTTTCAATCCTGGGCGATGATAAGTAGCCAAAAAATCAATGATAATATTTGATAGATAATGTACATTGACGACAACTTCATCTATTCCTGCTGAATAACATCTATCCAATACAATTTTCAACATTGGTTGCCCTCCTACCTCTACCATCGCTTTTGGGATATTATCTGTCATCGGTCTCAATCGAGTACCCAAACCTGCAGCAAAAATCATCGCTTTCATATCAAATCATATTTCCTTTTAACTCTTGCTCGATATGATGCAACTCAACAGTCAATCTATACTTATTCTCTATATATTTTTTGGTAGCTTCTGCACAATAGACAGAGCGATGCTGCCCGCCAGTGCATCCAAAATTTATCTGAAGATGATCAAACCCTCTCACCATATAATCTTTGATGTTAAAATCTATTGTCTTAAATACAGATTCAATAAACTCATCTATCTTACTTTTAGATTTAAAGAAATTGATGACCTCAATATCCTTCCCTGTCAATTGCTTATACTCTTCATATCTCCCTGGATTATGAATCCCTCTACAATCAAAAACAAAACCCCCACCATTTCCAGACTTATCTACTGGATATCCTCGCTTAAATGAAAAGCTATTGACTGATACTTTTAATACTTTAGATACAGATTGCCATTCTTCTTTTTGAAATCTTTTATGTTGTACTAAAGCAGAAAGTATTTTATACACCTCAGGCAATTCAATTGGCAAAGAAATATTCTTCATAAACCAATCTACATTTTTCAATGCAGGAACTATACTTTCAATAAAATGGCTACGTCCTTCAAACAAACCTCTAAAACCATAAGCACTTAGAACTTGTAACATTCTTATCAACAAAAAACCATAATAACGATTTCTAAATGCTTGAATATCCATCTCAGGCAATCGTTCATGTGCCTTTAGAATATAAAATTCCAATAAACTTTCTCGTTTCTCCATAGGTATTTGTGCACCAGCTTGCCACAATAATGAAGCAACATCGTATTGCAAAGCACCTTTCCTACCTCCTTGAAAATCAATAAAATATGGCATACCATCTTTAATCATCACATTACGAGACTGACAATCACGCATCATGAAAAACTGATAAGGCTCTTCCAACAACCATCTTGTCAAACGGTGAAAATCTTTCTGTAAACTCGGTTCATGAAAAGACACTCTAAGTGGTCGAGCAAAATAATATTTGAATGAATTCAAATCCCAGAACATACTTGTTCTATCAAAAACTTGAACAGGATAACATATCGAAAAATCAAATTGCTCTGCACCATCTATTTGCAACTTAATCAACTCTGTCAATGTCGATTGATATAATTCTTCTACCTCTTGCGTAAACTCTTGCCCTTTCACCAAATCATACAAAGCAACCCCACCCAAATCTTCCTGTAAATAACAACGTCCATCTTCTGAAACACCATATACTTCAGGAACTCTAACTCCCTTAGACTTAAAATGCTTTGCAAGATGAATGAAAATCTGATTTTCTTTTACGTCATTACTTACTGTACCAATAGCTACATGTTTTGAATCATTTAATCTAAAATATTGCCTATCTGAACCCGCTTGAGGTAAGGCTAAAATCTTATCTGGAGAATGATGAAAATAATGAGTAAAAAGTTGAGATAAAATAGTGAAATCCATATTAACAAAGATATCAATTTAGTCATAAGATTGAAATGGCATAATACTTTATAACATCTTAAAAATCTTCATTTTCATTTTTTTGTAATCAACTCAATTCAAACTATCTACCAAAATACCTTTGATTGCATCAACATTATCAACAATATATTTAGGATTAACCCGCTGTAATTCATCCAAACTACCAAAACCAAACAAGACTCCCATTGCATCCATTCCTACATGCTGAGCACCAATAATATCATGTTCCCTATCTCCTATCATGATACAAGATTTCAGATCATTAATCCCCGAAATATCCAAAACGTGAGATATTACCTCTTGCTTCCTGACCCGAGTACCATCCATATTACTTCCAGCAACAAAATCAAAATAATTGTCAATTTTAAAATATTTCAAAATTTGATTGGCATAAAATTCAGGTTTGGAAGTCGCCAAAAGAATTGATTGACTATGAGAAGACAATACCTTTAACAAATCTTCAATACCATCATATAATCGATTCTCAAAAATACCTTTATCGGCATAATACTCTCTATAAAAATTTACAGCTTGAATCGAATCAGCTTTAGAAAAATGATAAAATCTCTCAAAAGATTCCGTTAACGGAGGGCCAATAAATTTTTTCAATTCATTGTTATCACTGACTTCTATATCATACTTTGCAAGAGCATAAGCTACTGAATTTGTGATACCCAAAGAAGAATCTGTCAATGTTCCATCCAAATCAAATAAAATATTTTTATAACCATTCATTACCAAAGGAAACCAATTGAATGACAAATAGTTCAAAAATAAATCACAAGACCTAATAGATTAAGCCCATTTCTCAAACTCATCAGCATCTACTTCCATTTCCTGAGTACGTATAAAATCACTATAATACTCAGCAGCTGGTGTCATCGTGCGCTCACCAGTTTCAAAATTTACTCTCATCAGACCAAACCTGAATGTTAAACCAAGATTCCATTCATGATTATCAAAAGTGGACCAATGGAATAATCCTCTGACATCAACACCTTCATCCATTGCCTTTTTAATCCAATAGGCATATTCTCGAATAGCTTGAATTCTCACTTTATCATCAGAAGTACACACCCCACTTTCTGTAATAAATATTGGTTTATGATTTTTATTCCAAAATCTTTTGATGATATGATAAAATTCCGAAGGACGATATTCCCACATGCCATCATATCTCCTTCCCAATGATTTTAATTTGCCTGGCTGATCAATCTCTGTGATAGGAAATGGTCTAAATGGCATTCGACAATAATAACTCAATCCTTGGAAATCGACTTTCTCAAAATGCTTAGCGCCATAATCCATGAACCAATAATCTGCAATTTTTGCAAAAATATGACCTGGGAAAATTTCTCCAACAAATTTCACTGTATTCTTTGAAATTCCTATAGGTGCTTGAGATCCTGCCTTGATAATATCATAAGCCTCATCATGAGCTCGACCGATTTCTTTCAACACTTTTCTTGCCATCAAAAGCTTTCCTTTCTTGAATGGAGGAAAACTTCCAGTCAACCATCCGTTGGAAATATACACCATAGGTTCGTTGAAAGTATTCCAAAAATCTACCAAATGACCAAAAGTATCAACAGATTTCTTTACAAAATCTAACCACATTTTCCTATTGCCTTCCTTTTCCCAATTTCCAGCATTTGCAAACCATGTCGGATTGGTAAAGTGGTGCAAAACCATCATTACTTTTACACCTTTTGATTTCAATTTTTCTAAGAAATCCAAATAATCTTTTACGATATTGGTATCAAATTCTGCATAAGCAGAATTCTGCAATTTCCCCCAATCGCAACTCATTCGATAGGCAGTTCCCAACTTGGCTATATATTCAACATCTTCATCTCTACGCAAATCATGCATAGAACATTTATCAAAAACAGTCCCATCAATACTGACCAAACCCTTCCATTCATTATCTGATACAGTCTCAATTTGATAAGCAGCAGTGGAAGTCCCCCAAATAAAATCTTTAGGAAATTGAAGTTTCATTTACTTAAAATTTGCTTTAAAAATACAATAAATACAATTGTTTTTCCTAGTGGGATGAATCAATTAGAAAGAAACACTAATAATCAGACATTTATCAAATTTTCATAATCGATATATACCAGCTATAATTATACAATAAATAAGTAGTAAAATATTTCAAAAAGACATCACTAAATATGGTTAGTAAATATTAAAGTAGTAATTTAGATACTACTAATTTGAACACGATGAGATATTTTTTACTTCTTACATTCCTATTCCTATTTAAAAATGGTCATGCTGAATGTGGCGATAGATATAAGGAAGCAATCTTCCCAACTTATACGAAATATGCTGACATAAAATATGGCTCCAATCTTAATAACCTTGGAGAACAGCAAGATTTATATATTGATATTTTTACTCCTATTTCTTCTGCAGATACCAATAGACATCGCCCCGTAGTGCTTTTGATGCATGGAGGAGCTTATGTAGCTGGAAGTAAGAACTCTGCGACTATTCAGTTTTTATGTCAACAATTAGCTTTGCGTGGCTATGTAGCTGTTGCGGTACAATATCGCCTTGAAAAGACAGCCATTGATGGTATAGAACCTGTGCTTCAATTTGCAGACAAAGTCAATTGGTATAAAGCCATCGTTCGTTCAATACAAGATATTAAAGGAGCAATAAGATATCTTAAATCTACAGTTGAGGAAGACAATCCTTACGGAATAGACTCTAATAATTTCACACTTTACGGTTCATCAGCGGGAGCAATTGGAGTGATACACACAGCATATCTTGATGAAAATGATGATTTCAATCTCAATTGGGGTAGAGCTATTAGTGAATTAGGTGGGCTTGAAGGAACTACCAATCATCTTCCATTTAGCTCGCTCAATACAGTAAGAAATTTAATTGTTGATAGTGGGGCTATTATGCAGATAGAATGGATAGGAGACAAAAAAGATTTTGACGTATTGGGACTTCATCACGAACAAGACCCTTCTGTACCTAGTGGCAACGGTTGTTTCTACACCGCAGCTTGTCATTTGGGAAGATTTAATGGCTTAAAAAGATATGGTCCTTATCTCGAAAATATTGGAGCAAGAATAGAAAAAGTATTTGTTAGTGGCTTAGGGCATCCTGTAGATGATTTGGATAGAGACTTTGCACTTGAAAAAACTGTCAATTTTCTTTATGCTTCACAATGCAAATATGACACGACAGTATTTGTAGTTCCTACAGCAATAAAAAACAATACTTCGAATATTCAATTAAATATTTTCCCAAATCCTAGTTCTAATAGCTTTAAAATTGACATACCTCAATCTACAATTGGCAATTTACAGATTCATTCTATCAGTGGTCAATTGTTATTTGAACAAAAAATCAATAATAACTCCAAAGAGATTTATCACCATCTGAACAATGGACTATATTTGGTTTCATTGAAAGATAATATAGGTCAATTATTTACAACTAAATTGATAGTTCAGCATTAATACGTAATAGATATTATATCTCTTAACTTCAATTATTGGAACAAGTATTGTAATGTTAAATCATTAATTGTCATCAAAACTCAATAGCTTCTATTCTATAGATATTGAGTTTTAATAATTTTGCTCAAGAGTCATGTCTATTCAACCTAGAAATACCAACTTAAGTAAATCTTCCTTAATTAGAGGAATACAGTGTAGCAAAGCATTGTATTTATACAAATACCATTATGACCAGAAAGACCCAGTGTCACGTCAACAACAAGATAAATTTGACAGAGGTCATCAAGTTGGTATTCTTGCTCAATCATTATTTCCAGGTGGAAAAGATTGTACACCACCTAATCATTTTTCTTACCAACAATCCATTCAAGCTACATCAGCATTAGTATCAGCTAATTATCCAGTCATATATGAAGCTGCTTTTAAACACGAAGGAATCTTAGTTGCTTTAGATATTTTGGTCAATCAAAATGGAAAATGGTATG
Source organism: Chitinophagales bacterium (assembly GCA_023957245.1). GTDB lineage: Bacteria > Bacteroidota > Bacteroidia > Chitinophagales > JADIYW01 > JAMLHH01. The sequence continues at coordinate 41,718 of JAMLHJ010000004.1, read as the reverse complement.
CTTATGAAGTTAAGAGCTCACTAAAAATCTCTAAAACTTATCTTCAAGATATTTCAATACAATATTATGTCATCAAAAACTGTGGCATTCAACTAGAAGATGTATTTATCATTCATGTCAATGGCGATTATGTTCTAAAAGGGCAAAGTGTAGATGTTCATCAATTATTTAAAATTGAATCTGTAAAAGAACAAGTAGAAGCTTTACAATTAGACATTCAGAATGCTATTAACAAAGCTCGTTCAGTCCTTTCTTTATATAGTATTCCTGAAGTCGAAACGGGCGTACATTGCTTCAAACCCTATCCATGTGATTTTTTAGGTACTTGTTGGAAAGGACAAGAAAAAAATCCTTTATTTCAAGTTGCGGGTGCACAGCTTGCCGATAAAATTCAATGGATAAAATCTGGCATCAATGATATGAAAGATATACCCAAAGAATATCTGACTTCATCAAGAATAATAGCGCAAGTAGAAGCACATCGCAACCAGAAACCCTATATCAAAAGAGAAGAACTAAAACAATTCATGAGTAATATTCAGTATCCAGTTTACTTTTTTGATATTGAAGCATTTCAACCTGCTATTCCAATTTTTGAAGAAACCTATCCATTTCAAGCGATACCATTTCAATATTCACTACACTATGCTTATTCGGCAGATTCACCTTTGGAAGAAATAGAATTTATTTCTCCTCCTAATATTGATGATAGAGAAAGATTTTTAACTCATTTTTTAAAAGCCACTGAAAAACCTGGGCAAATCCTCGTTTTCAATACACTTTTAGAGAAAGGAATTTTATTTCAATTGGGAAAATTATATCCCAAGTATGCCAAATCAATAAAGGATAGAATTCAAAGAATGGTAGATTTAGAAACTCCATTCAAAAAAGATTGGTATTATCATCCCAAAATGAATGGTGGATATTCTGTTAAAAATATCCTTCCTACTATCGAGCAGAGTCCTTTGAGCTATGACGATATCAAAATCAAAGATGGTGTTGACGCTATGGTTGTATATCAAAAACTACTCAGAGAAACAGACACAACAGTCATCAATAAAACACTAGAAGAATTAATTGATTATTGTAGGATGGACACATTAGGGTTGAACGCAATTTTCTTAGAATTGAGGAGGATTGCCAACGAAGATTTATGAGAAGAGGAGGAAATGAAATAATGAAGCAATGTAATAATGTAGAGAAAATTAAGAGTTGAGAATTAAGAAGTACGAATGAAAAATGACTAGTGGTTGAGTCCTACGAAATTAACCGCAAAGTATGCTAAGTTCTACGCAAAGTTTTACAAAGATTTTCTCCGTGCCTTTTGTGTAATAGTTATTTATTGAAGTTATTCCACAAAGTTTCTCAAAGAAGCACAGAGTTTCACAAAGATTTTGCTTTGTGTTTTTTGTGTCTTCTTCGTGTCTTTTGTGTAATAGTTATTCCTCAAAAGTTCTCAAAGTAGATGAAACACTACCTATAAAACAAAAAGGCAATCTCTCGATCACCTCTTATACTAAAAATCAGAAAAAGCCTAAGCTTCTAAATCACTGAACAACGATAAAAATTTAAGCATAGCACCTAAATTACTAATTTTAATTTTTCCCATCATAACAGCCATTTGTTTATTGACTCTGCCATATTCTGCATCTTCAAAATCAGCTGCAGTAGAACTTATCACACAATCAGCATCTCCTGAAAGACCTTCTTCTACAGAACAAACACCATCTGTCACTTTGACTGAAAACTCTCCTCCACCGTCTCCTTCCAATACAAAATGGAAAACTCCATTATCTGTGGATGCATCTCCTTTAAATCTAGAAGGCAATCCCAATACAATTTCTCTTGCTGTCATTTTACTATTCAATTTTAATTTAAACTCAATATAAAAGTAATATTTTAATTATTCTAATAAAAAATGAACGTTTGTTTGGTAAAATATTTCATTAGAAGACAGAACGACTTATACAGCACTAATAATAATAGGGCTTACATTTCTGCAAGCCCTATTATTTGATATCAGTTGGGGTTGTTCAACCCAATATTACATATCTTATTTTGCGATGATAAATGGATATACTCCTATCTGCTCAGACGTTGAAGTCAATTGTAACAAATAAGTCCCAGCTGGTAAGTAGTTCACATCTAACTTGTTGTCTGAGACAATATTATTTAGCTGTCTTACTAATCCACCTTTGCTATCATATATCTTAATATTCAAATCTTGATATCTTGGGTAATCAATCTTAACATTCAATACATGATGTGTAGGATTTGGATAAAGCACTACTCTATTGCTTCCACATGATGGAGCTTGTACAGACACTACTTTGTGCAACTCAGATACTCCGTCATAATCCACTTGTCTCAATCTATAATATACTGTTCCACTCAATGCTGAACCATCTACATAGTTGTATTCATGTCTATTATTAGTAGTACCATGTCCAATTACTTGAGATAATACTTCCCAGTTAATAGCATCAACACTTCTTTGTACTTCAAAGTAATCGTTATTCAACTCAGATGCTGTCGCCCAGTTCAACACCACTGAACAATCTTTCACATCTACAGTAAAGTATAGCAACTCTACTGGCAATGCAAAATCAGTTACTATTTGATAATCTACAGGCGAACTTGCAAATCCAGCGTTATCCACTATGCTATATCTGAATCCTAATGCATTATTATTGACACTATCTGACTGACCCATGCCTTCCTGACCATAAATCACTAATTTAGAAGGGTCATAGTTCGCTATAGTATCTCCAGCTACAATACGAGCTATTCCTCCTTCGTTCCCGAAATTATAGTATAAAATCGTTGTCGGATAGATAGAATCTACAATGAACGTTGATGTTGCATTACAACCTTCAGCTTGTGAGCAATCTTCTGGGTCACTACCTGTCAATAAACCTTTATTAGCATATCCTCCATCTAATACAGGATTGCTTGAAGCAATTGAATAATATTGCAATCCATTCTCAAAGATATTAGGATATCCAGCAAGTGGAGTTACTCCAAATGCTGAAGTAGGAAGATTGTAGAATTTATCATCAGCTGTAGGTAATTGTTGGATAGCAAAGTTGATATTAGCAATAGTAGTTCTTGGTTTACCCACCTCAGTGTTTACACCATCAATTACGCCATCATTGCCTTGAACAACATTGATTTGACCCAATTTCTCACCTGTACTTACCCATCCTTGAGGTAAAGTAGATGTTGTCACAACGCTATTTTTAGCTCTTTGAACAGTATCTATCACCACCAACAAATCAGTTTGGAATGGTGCATTAGTAAATTCAAAGCTACCATCAGGATTAACAGGAACACTTTGTAAAACAACTCCATTACTATCTGTCAAGATTGCATATACTGCATTTGACACATTCGTACCAGGACCGTTAACAAAATCATCTTTCATACCATTTCCATCGTGGAAAAGATTTCCTTCTATTGTCAAACCAGGACCTATCAATGTATGAATTGTTGCCTTAGCACACAATGGTTGTGGTTCGATAACTGTTACATCACAGATTTCATATTCTACTCTATCTGGACCTATATAGTTAGTTGGTGGATAGTAGGTATATGAACCATCTTTATTGATAACCACTTGACCTCCTTGCTCTGTAGTCAAAGTATCTAATGGAGTAGCTGGTCCATTAGGATCAAGTGTCACTCCATTGTAACTTAATGAATCTCCGTTAAGGTCTTTATCATTTGAAACATAAGTTCCGCTAACTGGTGTATTCACCGTAGTAGTTGAAAAATCATCTCCTGCAACTGGTGGGTCATTTTTAGGACCATTCTGATCTCTTACAACTGTGATAACAACTGTAGCTACATCTGTAGCTGGGCTGGAATAGTCATCTGTAATCGTATAATCGTAAGATACAGTTCCTTTGAAATCATTAGCTGGTGTGAAGGTAAAGATACCATTGCTGTTCTGAACTAAAGTTCCCGCATTGGCTACCCATACGCCTTCTTCATTATAGCCTCCGATAGTATGTGATGAACCTATTGTTCCTGTTGCATCTAATGAACCATCTCCATTGCTATCATATTTATAGCTAGTTACAGTGAAGTTATCTCCTTGCGGATCGGCATCATTGGTAGTAATATCTGATGTAACTGGACTACCTTTTGTATGATATTCATCATTGTTAGCAATTACACTATTTGCATCAGTATTCAATGGAGATACTGTAATCACTAACACTGCTGTGTCACATGCTGTAGGCGTTCCATTATCACAGATGCTGTATGGTACTTCAATTGTACCTACAAAACCTGGAGCTGGTGAATATTCATAATTACCATCATCATCAAACTCTAATGTACCAGCATTATTTACAGGATTACCATTTTGGTCTTTCCCGCTCACTGTTGCTCCGCTAGTAATTGGACTGCCATTACCATTTTGGTTCAAGAAAGAATTAAAGTCTTGTGTATTATTTTCTAAATCAAAATCATTTGTTGTAACATTTCCTCCTACTGGAATATTTACCCATGTAGAGTTCTCATCGTTTACAGCATTGGTCGTATTCTTTAAAACAATTACTTGTGCAGTATCTTGATTATTACTTGTAATAGGATCAGGTTGGCTACTTGCTGTTACATTAGCAATATTTGCAACTAATGGAATAGCTGCTACTGTCACTAAAGCATTAATAGAAAGTGTTTCTGATTGTAAATTATCTAATCTAGCAATAGTCCAATTACCTGTTCCTTGAGTATAAGTGCCAGTAGATGCACTATGAGACAAATATGTCAAGCCAGAAGGTAATAAATCATTAATAGTGATATTTTCTGTTGCAGTAGGTCCATTATTAGTGACTGTAATAGTAAAACTAATGCTATCGCCAACGAAAGCAGTGTCTTTATTGACAAGTTTTTCTACTTCAAGGTCAGCTCTACCTAAACCAAAGTTATGCGCACAGTCTCCAGCAAACACTGCACTATAAGAACTTGCATGATAATTTGGAGATACAGGTGTAGTAATACCATAATTTTGAAGATTATCATCTAATTTGACAATAAAGTTATCTTCTGTATAGTATTTGATTTGAACATTGTCAAATTCCAAATATTCAGTAGATGCGAAATTGGCATCTGAAGACTCTAAGAATCTGATAGTCGTATTCGCAGAAACATAACTTGTAATATCAAAATTAATTGTAGCCGCAGAAGCAATCGCTTCTGTACCATCAAATCTAGCCAATGTACTATACGTGCCATTTACGGCATTGCTTATCTGCACTTCTACCCAGTCATTGGCATGGCTACTAAATGCAGTCTTTGTTACATCAAAAGTAAAGATAGCTTTAATAGCTCCAGTAAGGTTAGCTGTTCTTCTAGCACCAGCCTGTGTTGTCGCACCATTACCAGCAATTCTTAATTTATTTCCTATCACTCTGATACTACCACTATTAAATCCATTACTTTCAACAATTTCAGTCCATGGAGTAGAAGCCCAAGCCTTAGTACCATTACTACCTGCACCATTTCCATTCGTATTAAATTGATCTAAATAAGTATTGTTTTGAGTTATATCAAAAGTATAATTACCTATAGAGTCTGTGGTTTTAGATGATAGCAAGATATCTCCACCATCGAAGATTCCATTAGCATTTACATCATCATACAATTGAACAGGTATATTTCCTAAACCATATTCACTAGTGTCGGCGTTCTGATTCAAATTGACATCCGCAAAAACTACCCCTTTAATCACTTCATACCCTACGCTATCCGCACAAGTTACTCTTACATAAACTTTAGATGTTTCACAAATATTTGCATAAGGAGCTTGAGCACAAATTCTATATTCAAATGAATCCAAGCCTACGAAACCTAAATTAGGAGTATAAGTAAATGTATGATTAGGATTCAGCGATACAGAGCCATTTAATGGCTGTTGAAGACCAGAAGTGCTTATAGAAGATGGATCTTTAGTAAGTAAGAATCCAAAGTCATTGACTTGCACATCAATAACAACAGGAGTATTTTCTGTTGTAGCTTTTTTATCTTCAGCAGCAAAAATCTTGCGTTCTTTACAGATAGATTCTACACGATATCCTACATCTATAGATGGAGAACCTGTCGGTGTACTTGATATAGGATCTTGTCCCCATACTATACTGATGGGTGTACCATCACAAGTAAAAATTGCCATACCTGAATTATCATTATCTGGATCTTTAATTTTTAATGCACCTAGTGCAGAAAGACTATAAGAAATATCATAATGCGCATCACATGGACTTGTATTACCTCCCGAAGTAATATCCCCATCATATTTCACATACACTGTTGTAGCTGTTGTAGCTGTTACCCATGCAGGGGTATAATTTGCTGAATTATCAGAAGTACCTGGAGCCCAGCCTAAAGAACCCATATCTGTCAATTTATCAACTGGTGTCATGTTATAAGCCCAATCATAAGTTGACGCACTAGTACCATCATCAACAATCACCACTGCAGTAAAAGGCTTACCATCAGAGCTTGTAAATCTCACACCTGTGGCTTGATTAAGGTCAAACCAATTCATTCCATTGTTTGCAGGAACAGTAATACTACCGCTATTTCCATTACCTTTGCTATAATTAATAGTAATTTGGCTACTGTTAGGATTAACAAAATAAGCAAATACTTTGTTGCTACCAGTAGCATAAACTGAAGTTATATAATCACTACCATAAAACTGTGATGGAAATACTGGGATATTTCTAGTTCCATAATAATCTATTCCACCAAAAACCAAGTTTACTCCTACATCTTTATTAGCCTTAACCACCGCTCCTGACTTGATATCAATTGATTTATTCACGTCAGCTGATACGCCAGGGGTAGAACCAGTACCATTATAAAACCATACTTCTCCTTCATTTAAGGTAGGGGAAGTTACATCAAAAGTGCCATTTCCATCATAATCCAACTGTACAATGGTGCCATCTTCAGCAACACTCACAAATAGACCCGTATATCTGAATACATTTGTGCTTCCACCCCTCGTAACATTCTCACCGAAAGGCATTACAAAATATTGACCGTACTTGGTTATATCTGGAACTGCTGTTTTTACATTTTGAAGATCAAATATTTTAGCAGCACCAATCAACCCTCCATCACCTGTAACTTTTGTAACACTAATATTATAAGAAGAATATAATTTATCCTTACCATCAAAAGCCAATACACTTGTAGTTCTATTCCATGGGAAGATTTCATCAAATTCTATATAAGCTCCAGGAGGAATAATGTCTGAAGGATAACCAGGAGCGATACCATTGGTCAAATCTCCATCTCCATATATTTTAGTGGTTATTTGAGTAGGATTTTTGATATCTACTTCATATCCATCTTCCCAATGATCGTAATGAATAACAGTACCTGGATATGGGACAACGATACTAGTGACATTTCGAGCATTTGCTGTTAAAGAATTAGTACTTGCCGCACTTAACAAAGATTGTCTTAATTGTGTATTATTCTCAGGGAAAGGCATATAATATATCTTTTCCCTGTTTGCGATAGCACACGGTTCGTCAAGACTTGGTGTAATATTCAATACAACAGTAGCTTGTTTACATGACACTGGAGCATTGGAACATACTTGATAAACAAAAGGAATCTCTCCAACAAAAGCACCTATCGGTTGGTATGTAAAATTACCATTCCCATTATTTTGTAGAATACCAATTGAAGGTGGAGTAATAACAGTAATTGATGATGGATTAATATCACATTGATCATTAGTCAAAACATTAAAACTTACAGGCACACCTTGTACTCCTTGTACTGTGTCGTTCTTAACAATCAATTTGTCTATCGTAACACTATGAGTAGAAGTAACAGGGCCATTACAGCCAGCAGCCGAAGCAGTAATCGTTGATGTTCCTGACCAAGTAGCAACATAAGTAACAACTCCTGTTGAAGAATTGATACTATTACCACCAGCAATACTAGAAGCATCCAATGAATATGTAATTCCAGTACTATTGCTAGCAGTAGCCGTATATGATACTGTTCCAGCACTCGAACAACGATCAGAGCTCGCTCCCAAATTAAAAACTGGAGAACTAACAGTAGGCGTTACTGTAACAGTATGTGTTGCCGTTTTGTCTGTACAGCCACTTGCACTTGCTGTAGCTGTTATCGTTGATGTTCCTGACCAACCTGCTACATAAGTAACTGCACCTGTAGAAGCATTGATAGTGTTACCAGCAGCTAAACTAGTAGCATCAAGAGTATATGTAATAGATGATGAATTGGCCGCAGTAGCTGTATAAGTTACAGTTCCTGCACCTTGACAACGAGTAGAGCTTGCACCTAAGTTAAAAACTACATCACCCAAATTACAAGGGCTGGTTTCATTCAATGCTACAGCATAACCAGCTCTCCATGCGTAGACAGAAAAATTTGTATTGACAGATGTACTTCCAGAAGATCCAGTTTTATAACTAGATACTGATGAAATAAAAGAATTTGTTCTTTCAGATAATTTTGTCTGACCAGAACCAACAGTTAAAGTACCTGTATTGTTAAAAGCTGCTAACATATACACCAAATTGGTGCTATTTGTACCAGATACACTCAAAGAAACATTACCTGCTCCACTATTAAGACTACTTTTATTACCAAAAGGATTTCCTAAATCTACTCCGGAGAAGGTAGTAGCACCCACAATTGAATAAACATTATTATCAAAGTTGATAGTTACTGACTTGCTTCCACTTGGAGGATTCAGCATATAAAATATCCATAGCTTAGCACCAGAAGCATTAATGACCGAATCTTTTCTGAGTAAGTTATTGGAGCCGTAAGTAGCACTAGTCACTGACACATTAGGGTCATTAGAAGATACACCGACTATCAATATCTGATTAGAGCCAGATGGGCTGTTAAAAGTAACAGATTTACTTGATCCTGAATTTGCCAAACTAGTCGCTGAAGACGAAACAGTAATAGCTGCCGAAGCAGATCCCAAGCCGACAATACCACACAAAACCATGAGTAGCCATGGTTTCCAAAAAGAAGATAGTAAGTTTCTTTTTTGTAAATTTTTCATCATAATCAATAATTTTATACAAAATGTGCTTTTGAAAAATTATTGCTTAGTAAAAAATCAGACACACAACACTAGCTCACAAAACCTTGCCTGCAAAAAAATTACAATTTAAGCAATAAATTATCTCAACAACAATGCAAAGGTATAAATAAAAATCATAATTGGAATCCTTCACAAGAAAAATGAGGTATAAATTATCTCTAAATACAACTATTTATCGTCATAATTGAAAATAAAAAAACCACATCCTATTGATTTTCTATAAATTATAAAGAACGATGCTTTTATGTTAAAAAATACTTAAGCTTAGGGTGTTGAATAAAAAATTAACAGATAATAAGCAATTCAAAAGTACGTTATTTAATCAAAAGGTAAGGATTAACAATTGCTTAATGAAAAATGTCTAAATTTCTTAATATTATAAATATCTGTGGAACGAAGTTGGTTTTTACCCTACCATGCCAACTTGAATTTATTTCAGGGTTTCTTAACTAAGAATTAAGATACAAGAACCAAGATTCAAGACTTGCAAAAGCACTCCGTGAACTTTGCGTAAGACATAGCGTCCTTTGTGGTTAAATTTTATCATACTTTGCGGTTGGTTTCAACAGCATTTTTCGTACTTGTACTTTTAACTTTTAATTTTTCACTCTTCTCTATGGTTTCGACAACCAACCACCAGCTCTTTCTTCTTACATTTTACTTCTCATTTTTCACCAAATTTTCACATTTCCAAATCTCCACATTATTTCATTATTTTTTCTCATACTTTTCTTTAAAAGAAAAAGTATGCAAAAGCACTTCGATAAACTCAGTGACCAGCACCGGATTTTTCGCTGACCCACTAAATACTTGAAAGCTATTTCTTCAAAACTCGACTTCGTCTCAAACAGTTGAAGAAATTACGCTTTCTTCGTATAGTGGGTGCCCAGCATCAAAATCTATGGTGCAGAGCGCATTCGCAACGTTTAGTACTGTCTAACACTTCGTGAACTTTGTGTAGAGACTTGGTGAACTTTGCGGTTAGTTTCGAGAACCTCAGCCACCTGCATTTTTCATTCGTACTTCGTACTTTTAATTTTTAATTTTTCACTCTTCTCTATGGTTTCGACAACATTTCGACAAGCTTAATGACCGTCTCAACCACCAGCATCTTCACATCTCCAAATCTTCTCATTGTTTCATTGAACTTTGTGAACTTTGCGTAAGACTTTGTATCCTTTGCGGTTAAATTTTGGACGGCGATATTCTTGAAATCAATAAAAGGGTAGCTCCTACGGAGCAATAGTTGGTTGATTATGTATTATTACCTAGCGGCAGCCTCTACGAGGCAAACTCTACTTCCAGCATTTTTTATTCGTACTTCGTAATTTGTACTTCGTATTTTTTTCTCATTTCCAAATTTCCAAATTTCATACTTCTCACATTATTTCATACTTGGTAATCAATGCGGTTGGCTTTGATAGCAATTTTCGTACTTTATACTTTCTTCTTACATTTTACTTCTCATTTCTCACCAAATTTTCACATTTCCAAATTATCCCATTGCTTCATTATAAATTATTCCACAAAAAAAATAGCTAGTGAATAACTTTATTAACAAGAGTTCAGAATCTATTTTTATTTTTAGATTGGCTAAATGTATAACTTTATATTTGGTAGAAAATTAAAAGGAATTCGGTATGGGTATATGGGACGTTCTCAAGAAGAAAATAGCTAATGAAGAAGGCAAACATCATGAAGGATTGGGTGAGCCTAGTGGGAAGAATATTTATGAAATAGCTTCTTTCGATATCAATAATGCTACCCTTTCTGAAAAAATTAATTATTTCCTCAATAATAGAAGTCAAGGGGAACAAATACAATTGGCAGATAAGTTATTGAGAGAAGGACCATTCGAAGCAAGTATAGAAATTTATCAAGCGCTTATCCAAAAATATCCAGAAGAAAGAGATAGATATGAGAATGGAATCGGTTCGGCTTACTTGAAGCTAGGAGATTTTTATAAAGCTATTGAATACTATATAACTGCTCGTAACCATGGAATGCACCCTGATATTACCGATAAAAATATCTGGGATGCCTGTTTAAAGCACCATAAATTGACTGATGATATTTTATTTATAGAAAAATATTTTGACCATACAGAAAATGGCAAGTATAGCCCTATGGCCAACGAAATATTAAGAAAACTAGGTAAAATAGCTGATGAACCTCAAGTAGTTGCGATTGAAGAACAAGTTATACCTCATACAGAAGAAACTCCAACATCTACAATAGATAGTAATATCATTATTGAAGAACAAGTAGCGATTGAACCTACTCCTATAATTGAAGAACAAACAACAGATGAATCTCTAAATACAGAAAACGTGGCAAAAAAAGATAAAACATCAACGGAAAACCAATTTTCACTTTTTGGGTTTGGTGAAGAAAGCGAGCCATCACAAGTTACTCCAGAGAAAACTGAAGAAGAACAAGTTAAGATAGAGGAAAAACAAGAAGATACTATTGAAGATCTTTTTGACTTAGATGCTGCGGTAGAAGATGTAGAAGATAATGCTACTATTCCAGTTGAAGAAGCTCCCAATATTCTCATGGCATTAGACTTTCATATTGACCAATTTTATGACAATGAAGATGTTATCTTATTGACAGACAAAAGAAATGATGAATTAAGGATAGATATCTATCATATCCAACCTAATGAAGAGCGCAATTATCATTTATTAGTATCTTCTGGCATGAGTAGGTTTGCCATGAATACTCCAGAAGGTTATGAAAAATACCAATATGGAGAATTGGCAATTATCTTACCTAGGAATTGGGATTTGTCTCAGAATGGTTTAAAAGATCCAAATAATTATTGGCCTATTTTGTGGTTAAAAAATCTTGCTAGAATACCTAAGCAACATGACACATGGTTGTGTTATGGACATAGTATTCCGAATGGATCTCCATCAAAACCAATAGCAAATACTGCTTTTGAAGGAGTAGTAATTATTGACAGCATTACTCTTCCAGAAGATTTTCAAGAGATGCAATTGGGAGCAGACTCACTGTACATTTATACTGTAATACCAGTCTTTCCTGAAGAAATGCAGTACAAAATCAACAATGGTATCGACAAATTGCTAGATGCGTTTTCTGAAGCTAAAATTCCTGATATTGTATTTTCAGATCGTCATAGCTCTGTAGAAGAAATATAATATATGCACTTTAGATAAGGGTAATATATATATCCCTACTTACATTGCTACTTTGAACTTGACTTAGGGTCTCTTCTATTGATGCTAAAACAAGTTCAGCATGATTATTATAATACTACTGTCATTCTGAAAGAATCTCATTGCTATACAGCATTAACTATAGATGCTTACAGCGTGACGAACTGGGAAAAATCGTCATTGCGAGGAACGAAGCAATCCACATCTTCACATTATCTCATTAAACTCCGTGAACTTAGCGTAGAAACTTGGTGTACTTTGTGGTTAATTTTAAAAACTATTACACAAAAGACACTAAGAAGGCACAAAATACACAAAGCAATTTCTTTGAGAAACTCTGTGCTTCTTTGAGAAACTTTGTGGTATAATTTGACGACAATATTATTTAGGGTAGCTCCTACGGAGCAATAGGTGGTTGATTATTTATTTTTACCAAGCGGTAGCCTCTATGAGGCAAACTCTACTTCCAGCATTTTTCATTCGTACTTCGAACCTCGTAATTTTTAATTTTAAATTTTTAATTCTCAATTCATAATTTATCTCCACATTATTACATTGCTTCATCACTTCACTCCTCTCACAATACATCATCAGCAGATATCTCTCTTTCTGAACGAATAACAAGGAAAGTGTATGTATTAGGAATGATTTTTCTCCCATATTTATCAGTATAAACTTTAGTGAAGACTGCACCAAAATATAAGATAATAGCAGAATAATATACCCACACCATCAGTATAGCAACAGATGCAGTAGCACCATAGACAGAGCCTAAATTAGTAGTAGATAAATAATAGCCTATTAAGTACTTACCCAATAGAAACAAAATAGAAGTAAATATTGCCCCAACAAGAGCATCTCTTAATCGAATTTTTGCATCAGGTAAACTCTTAAATATAATTGTAAAAAGCGTGCAAATAATTAACAATGAAATAGATGAATTAATTAAAAAGACTGAATTTAATTGATCAATATCTAAAATCAATAACAATTTATTACTGATTACTTTCAATATACCATTCAACAAAAGGCTGACCATCAATATGAAACCCATTGATACTACCATAGAGAATGATACTAGCCTATTGAAAATAAATTTTATAAGCCCTTTATTAGGTTTAGTTTTTAAACCCCAAATAGTATTGATTGAACTCTGAATTTCTGCAAATACTGTTGAAGCAGTGAACAATAAAACTCCTGAGCTTATAATCGCTGCCCATCCATTGGGATAATTCAATTGAATATTACTTAATGTGCTTTGAATAAAAATGGCTGAAGACTTTCCTACTACATCTTCAATCTGAGCAACCAACTCACCTTTCATAGCATCTTCTCCGAAAAAGAGTCCGCTCAAAGCAATAATAATTATCAATAATGGAGGTAACGAAAATAAGGTATAATAAGATAAGGATGCACCTAATTTGACAACATTCTCCTCATTAAACTTATGGATAGCATCTAGTATGAGGCTATAAAATGCTTTAAGTAATGAAATAAGCTTTTCTAATAACATCTATTCAAAGATAAATGATAATTTAGACACTTACCTTTTATTGGGTTTAAAGAATAATGATTTCGAATAAAATGTGATTCGTTCCTACTCGTGAAATGGAAAAGATAAAATGTAAGAAAAAATATCGTCCATCGTCCATCGTCCATCATCCCAATACCAAATACCCACTACCCAATACAAAAAGTCTTGAATCTTGGTTCTTGACTCTTGATTCTCAACTCTTAATTCTCAATTCTCAACTACTTCCCATTCACCACTTTAGTTACAGTAGCAACAACATTATCAACATTGATTTCCAAGCCTTCTTCTTGCTTGACCAATTGTCCTTTAGGGCTAAAAATACTGATGATATTAGAATGTGAAAAATCTATAGGAGAAATCTTTTTGTACTTCATAGAGAGCACATTAGCAAACTCTTGAGTAGCATATTCATTGGAACGTAAGAACACCCACTGAGGAGCTTCCATTCCATTCTTTTTCGCAAATTTCTTTAAAAAATCAGGAGTATCAGTTTCTGGATCTATAGATACTAAAACTAGAGAAACCTTATCTATGTCTTTAGGGCTGATTTGGGATTCTATCAGTTTCATTTTAGAAACCAGAATAGGGCAAGCAGATTTACATGTTGTATATATCATTACTACAACCAATGTTTTTCCCTGTAAATCTTTTAACTGTAAGGTGTCTCCATTCTGATTTTGCCATTCAGAAGACAATTGAAAAATCGAATTAGAAGGCAGTTCTTCGTTTACATTATTCTGTTGTTTACTTTGGCAAGAAACAAGTAGAATAGACATCAATAAAAAATAATTTACAATTTTCATAAGATTAAATTATTGAGGTAAAACAACTGTGGTATCTTTAGCACATCTGAATCCCAGATTGGCTATATTATAATTGGCTTTAATAGATGCACGTAAAGCAAATCTCATAAAAGCTGCATAGTTCAGTATATCAGTGGCACTCGTTGCACCACCAGCTGCACAGAACATATTTTTATCATCATACTCTCCTGCACGAGAGTCTCCTGTAGTCAAAATTGAATTAAAATCGTCTGTCCATTCCCATATCAGATCAAACATATTATATACGCCCCAATAATTGGGAGGGCTTAATTTCACAGATTTATATTGTCTATCTTTCTGCATATATAAATCTATGATGTCATCAGAGTACTTCTTTTTCTCACGAGCATTGGGCACCTCGGTATCTGCCATAGCCACAAATTCCCATTCATCTAAAGTCGGTAATCTTTTTCCTATACTTTGAGCATAAGCTTTTGCAGCAAACCAAGGAACAAAAGTAACTGGTGCGTCTAATAATGCTCCTTTAGGTAATTCTAAATCACCTTGCCAATCTCTTAAATAAACAGCATCTGAATAAATTCTCTTTATATTAGATTTGCGCCATTGAGGATTGGCTTCCACAAATTTTAAATATTCCTGATTGGTAACAGGTCGTTCATCCAGCAGAAAAGGTTGAACGGCAACCAAGTCTGAGTCTGAACTATAAAATGGTTTATATTCCCCACCGGGAATATAAACCATCGTTGTTTTTATTTCAATCGGATGAAGATTGTTTGAAATCAAATCTTGTTTTTCGTCAGAAACTAATTGTTCTGGTGCTCTTTTACATGCCAACATTAAGGCAATTGCAACAACAACTATACTTACAAAATTCTTATTCATTACTAACATCCTTTCGTTTAAATAATCTAACTATTAATGATCAGCCAATGGACCAGCAGCTTTGAAAACTTTAGGATTTTCATCACCAGTCACTTTCAATTTACCGATAGCACCTTTGTTAAATGCTCTTGATAAAGAGTGGTCAACTAATACATATTCTCCAGGTACTTCTACTTTGAATTCTACGATAGCAGCACCACCAGCAGGAATCATTGTAGTCTGAATATTGTGAGAGATTGTAGAACCACCTTCAAGATAAACATTGTCAAAGATTTCTCCAATCACGTGGAAAGAAGATGTCAAGTTAGGACCACCATTTCCTACGAATAAACGAACAGTTTCACCCACTTTTGCTTCTATCATATTAGCTCCTAATAAAGAACCTTTTGATCCGTTAAACAATACATAATCAGGATGTTCTGCAACCGCTTTATCGTTATCAAACTCTAAAAGACCTTCTTTAACAGATGATGCTTTAGTATAAAAATCACCTTGCATGATATAGTATTCTCTATCTACTTTAGGAAGACCTCCTTCTGGTTCAACTAAAATAAGACCATACATACCATTACCGATGTGCATAGGTACTGGAGGCGCAGCACAATGGTAAACATACAATCCAGGGTTAAGAGCTTTAAAGTTGACTGAAGTTGTCTGACCAGGAGCAGAAGTAGTAGCAGCAGCACCTCCACCAGGTCCAGTTACTGCGTGTAAGTCAATATTGTGAGGCAATACACTATTAGCAGCATTTTTAAGATTAAGAGTAACTTCGTCTCCTACTCTGATTCTGATAAAGCTACCTGGTACAGTATTATTAAATGTCCAGAAAGTATAAGGAATACCATCAGCAATAATTCCTTCAATCTCTGTAGTCTCTAAATCGACTATCCATTTTTTAGGACCTCTATCTCCTACTGGAGCTGGAACATTCGGTGCGCCAGTAACTTGAGCGACTTCTGGTTCTCCTTGAGCTACCATATCAATAGCTGGAGTACTTGTGGCATTTTGCTTACAGCTCATCAGCCCTAAGAACATTGCCGCACTTGCAAAAAGAATTAAGTGTTTTTTCATGTTTACTAAAATTTGGTGTTAAATAATTTTGGTGTTATATTCAATGACATCCATGCCCATTGTTGAAAATCTTTTCCGTTTGGTGTGTTTTTTAAATAATTAACTGTCGGTGTATTGATATAGAATGAATATCCTCCAGATAAAGTCGCAAATTTATTAAGTTTATATGAAAGAGTGAAATCTATTTCTTGACCTAGATTTTTTGCATATTCTTCTATTTCACTTATAATTTTATTAGGTGTTACAAACTGATGTACTGCTACATTGATATTATATCCTTGCTTTCCTTTATAATTCACTTTGATATAGCTATCTGACAAGCCTACATTTTTATGTGCATTTCCTGCATAATAATAATCCATTGAACCATAGAACTTATGTCCTGTATGAAAATAGGGATTGAAAGCTGTATTCTTTTCTTGTGAGACACCCAAGTCATTTCCACTTACCAAGTCACTTCCTACGCCAACAGACCACTGATTGTCAATATTATATCCTAAATAAACTGCAACTAGATATGCTTGTGTCTTTATTCCTCCAGCATTTTTTCCACCCTGAAAATAAGCAGAAACATTTCCATTCAATTTCTTTCCATTATTAAAGTAATTAACTCCATAAGTTTGAGAATTATAGTTCTTCACAGTAGAATCTGTAGCAGATTTTGCATTTTGCAGACCTAAATTAGTGACCAATAAACTTATTTTAGAAGTCTTTCCTACAGGAATTCCCGCCCATACTGTCTGCATCCATTTGTATGGAAATGCATCAGAGGTAGAATATAAATTACCTGAAGGGTTGCTTAAGTTATTATTATAAAGTGTTTTATAGTTTTGGTTATATGCAAAAAATCCTTTTAGCTCATATTTTTTCTTAGCAAAACTGATAGAAATCGCATCATGTACTCTTCCTCCCTGCGCCCAATCCAATTCACCAAAAAATCTTTCATCGTCTAAAGAAATTACTTGGCGCCCTAATTTCATATCCCAATTAGATGCCAATTTCAACTTTGCCCATGTTTCATAAAGTGCCAACTTGTTTCCACTATTCTCAGCACCTTGAACCATATTGCCTTGTCCCCATACTCCTACATGTTGAGGAGATATACGAAGTGACAAAATATCTTTAAAGGAATAATCTATATTTAGACGAATACGCTCACTTACCAATGCAGCAATTTTTTCATCTGGACTCAATGGGCGAAATGCTCCATCTCTAATTTCAAGCTTAGGACGAATTTGTGCAGAAATGCTGAAACTATTCTCCAATGAGTCAGTTTCTTGAGCTTGAACTGAAGGAGTAAGAACAACTGTCAATATTGGCAACAGAAGAGCTCTTTGTATTTGTTGATAGAGTTTCATAACAGTAGTTTTTAATTATCTAATGCAAAGAAACAGCTATTCTCATTTTTTCACTGTGATAAGAATCAAGGTAAAATAAGCCTTTAAACAAAAGATATACTTTGTTAACATATACTAAATATTTAAATAGCAAAAATGAAAGTTTCAATTTTATTCATTTTGAAAAATTTCTTTCTTACACATTCCTTTACTCAGAAAATAAAATTTTAACAAACACAAATAAGCCGAAAACAGTTGATACAAATGGGCAAATAATCATTAGAGCATTGAAATTAAATATCTAAATATCAATAAGTTATAACCTTATATCAATCATAATGTCCCACTAAAAAAACTAATTCATCTTCGACTCCGTAAAATTATCCAAAACCTCTATTAGTAATTAAAAACTTAGAATTTCATAATTTCCTTCTTATGTAACAATAGTCACAATTCAAATTCAATGAAAAATACACTTAATATAATAGGACTTTTTTATCCTATTTCTTATTTTTTTTAATTTTTACTTAAAACAGAAAAAACATTTTTAACAAAAGAAGGGTGATAACACTACCACCCTTACCATAGAAAAAACACATAAACTACTCACAAAATCATTTACAAATACAATATCAAAATTATAAACACTATATATTTTACTAGTTATGGCAATACAGTAGGCTTCACTTTACTCCAAATATGATAGCCACCATTCAAATTCACCACATTGAAGCCATTATTTTCCAATATTTTATAAGCCAAGTACCCTCTCAATCCCACTTGACAATAAACAACATAAATTCTACTCTTATCTAATGATGAAAAATTGTCTCTCAAATCATCAACCGGGATATTCATCGCTCCCTGAATATGACCTTTCGCAAACTCAGATGCAGTTCTCACATCCAACAATACCGCATTATTTTCCTTGATATAATCTTCCATCACATCATAATTAATCATCTTCAAAGCATCATCGAGCATATTCCCAGCTGTATAACCAGCTATATTGACAACATCTTTAGCCGAGTTATATGGAGGAGCATAAGTAATTTCTATTTCTTGCAAGTCATAAACACTCAAATTGCCTTTAATAGCAGTTGCAATAACATCAATCCTTTTATCTATCCCCTTCTCTCCTACAGCTTGTGCTCCAAAAATTTTTCCATTATCATCAAAAATTAATTTTAAGACCATATTCTTGGCTCCTGGATAATAACCTGCATGGTGACCTCTTGTTACAATAGCTGTTTTATAAGGGATATTATTTCTCTTTAACAATTTCTCATTCAATCCAGTGCTCGCAATTGAAAGCTCAAAAAATTTCAAAATAGAAGAACCCAAACTTCCAGAATACTGATATTGATTGCCTTTTACAATATTATCTGCAACAATACGTCCTTGTCTATTTGCTGGCCATGCCAGTGGAATCAATACTTTTTGCTTATGGATATAATGCTCCACTTCGATTGCATCTCCTACTGCATAGATATCAGGTTGAGAAGTCTGTAAAAATTTATTGACCAATATTCCACCTGTTGCACCAATAGTCAATCCTGCATCTTTTGCCAATTGAGTTTCTGGCTTCACTCCTATTGCCAATACAACAGCATCAGTCATGATAGAAGTACCATTATTCAAGAATACTTCAATCTGCTCACCATGATCTTGAAATTTCTGCACACCTACTTCCAGAAGTAATTCCAATCCTTTTTCAGCAGATTTTTCGTGTACAAAACTAGCTATATCATAATCTACTGGCGCCATCACTTGATTGGACAGTTCTATTATTTTCACTTGTTTGCCTGCTTCAATCAGATTTTCTGCAACTTCCAAGCCGATAAAACCTCCTCCAACAACAACAAAACTTTTAGCTGCTAATGATTTTTCTACTATTTTATCTACATCAGGTACATTTCTCAATGTGAAAATTTTATCCGAATTAATACCTTCAAATGGTGGTCGTATAGGCTCTGCACCTGGAGATAGCAATAACTTGTCGTAAGATTCAATATATTCTTCATTAGTTTTAAGGTGGCGAACATGCACTTGCTTATTTGCAACATCAATTTTGACAACTTCAGAAAACACTCTTACATCCAATCTATATCTTTCATTTAGACTTTCTGGAGTCTGAAGTAATAAGCTATCTCTATTCTCAATAGTTCCACTGATATAATAAGGCAATCCACAATTGGCAAAACTTACATACTCTCCTTTTTCAAAGATAATTACTTCATTTTCCTCAGACAATCTTCTCAATCTCGTTGCTGCTGTTGCGCCTCCTGCAACTCCTCCAATAATCAATATTTTCATAATAAGCGTATCTAAAAATCTATAATATTCTATTCCTATTCTAGTCGGAAATCAAATTAACAACACAAAAGTATAGGTAAAGCCAATGAACAATGGTAACAAATGTAACAATACACTTTAATATAATATTAAGATGAAAAATGAAGAGCATGCTAAAATGCAATTAGCTCAATCTGCAAATTCATACACTTAACGATTTTTAACCCGTATCGAGTCTTTTGATAAGAAAACTTCACATGAAAAGGAACACAATTTGTAAATATATCAAGAAATTAGTTCAACAAATTCATTAAATGATATGAAAAAAGTATTGAGTTATTTGTTAATTGGTATTGCAAGTGCGAGCACAGTATTGCTAGTACAATCTAAAATATCCGAAAATTCAAAGTTGAGTTTTTTAAGAGACAATGTATCTTCTGAAAACTATTCAGTTCCAGCAGCATTCACCAGCCTAAATGGAGCATTGCCTTCTGATGCATTTATTCAAGCCTCAGAAGTCAGCATGCCAGCAGTAGTGCATATCACCACTAAAGCCAAACAGGCACAATATAGCCAAGGAGATCCAATGGATTTATTTGAGTACTTTTTTGGTCAACCTTATGGTGGCAATCCTAGAGAAAGAAAACCTCAGAAAGGTGGAGAAGATGCAATCGTACCCTTGGGAAGCGGTTCAGGTGTAATTATATCTGCAGATGGATATATTGTCACCAATAATCACGTCATAGATGGTGCTGACGAAATTGAGGTCATACTCAATGACAATAGAAGTTTCAAAGCTAAATTGATTGGCACAGATCCCAATACCGACCTTGCTTTAATCAAAGTAGAAAATAAATCTGATTTCACACCTATTCAATTTGGCAATTCAGATGCTACTAAAGTCGGTCAGTGGGTATTGGCAGTAGGAAATCCATTCAACTTAGCATCGACTGTTACTGCTGGTATTATCAGTGCCAAAGCTAGGAATATCAATCTTCTTCAACAAAAAGCTGGAACTACTGCTATTGAATCTTTTATTCAGACAGATGCAGCAGTCAATCCAGGTAATAGTGGTGGGGCTTTGGTAGATTTGAATGGAAACCTTATAGGCATCAATACAGCTATCGCTTCACCTTCAGGAGTATATGCAGGATATGCATTTGCTATACCTTCAAATTTGGTCAAAAAAGTTATTGAAGATTTAAAAGATTATGGAGTTGTACAAAGAGGTTATATGGGTATCTCTATGGGCTCCGTAGATGACAAACTTGCAAAAGATTTGAATTTAGATAAGGTAGAGGGTGCATATATTTCAGATGTTCAGAAAGGAAGTGGTGCAGACGATGCAGGGCTCAAAGGTGGTGATATCATCACTAAAATCAATTCAAAAGTTATTAAAACCTCTCCTGAACTTCAAGAGATAGTGGCAAGAAATCGCCCTGGAGATAAAATACAAGTAGAATATCTCAGAGACAATAAAGTACGTACAACGACAGTTACTTTAAAATCTAAAGACAATACAACAGCACTAGTCAGTAAAGAAGATATCTCTAAATCATCTAATAACATCATCGACCAACTGGGTTTGGAACTAGAAGCATTATCTACTTCTGACGCTAGAAAAATGGGGTTAAATGGAGGTGTAAAAATCAAAAAAATAAATAAAGGTATTATTAAAGACAATACAGATATTCAAGAAGGTTTTATCATTACATCAGTCAACAGACAACCTATTACATCTATTGACGAATTGAAAGATGCATTAAATGTCAGCAAAGGCGATGGCGTCTTATTACAAGGAAAATATCCAGGAGAAAATGGAAGCAAATATTATGCTTTCGGATTTTAAGTAAGTAAATAAATAGTTTGGTTTGGCAGCACCTTGATTCTCTTGAATCAGGGTGTTGTTATTTTTATCCTTGAAGAAAACAACCAATACTCAAGTTGTTTATAAATGAAAAAATCAAATCATCACATAAACCACCTCTATCGAGGTTGATTTTTATAAAAACGAAAATTGAGAAACAGTAACTGTATTGTTAGTAGTAAATTTATTTATCATCAGCTTCATTATCAAATAATTCGTGTAGCTTTTGCTGTAATAATTTCTTGTCAGGTAGTTGTGTCTTATACTCTGCAATCATTGTAGGAGAAAGACTTCTACTTAAAGAATATTCTACTACTTCACTATCTTTGTCCTTGCATAACAAAACTCCAATACTAGGATTTTCATTGAGCTTTTTAACATCCCTATCTAATGCTTCTAAATAAAAATTCAATTGCCCTAGATGCTCAGGTTTGAATTTGTCAGTCTTCAGTTCAAAAGCTACTAAACACTGAAGACCACGGTGATAGAAAAGTAGGTCAATATAAAAGTCACTACTACCAACCTGTAACTTATATTCTTCTCCTATGAACAAAAAGTCCTTCCCAAGTTCGAGAATGAAATTTTTCATTTGTCTTACTAATCCACGTTGTAAGTCACTTTCACTATGAGAATCAACTAAGTTTAAAAATTCAAACACATAACTATCTTTAAAGGCGTTAGATAAACTCTTGTTACTTTCTCTCACCGCTGGTGAGAGTTTTGAATTACCTATCATTGTTCGTTCAAAAAAGCTTGCAGATATTTGTCGGTCTAGTTCTCGTTTACTGTAATTTTCTTGTTTTACAAGTTTGAGGTAAAACTCCATTTCTATAATGGTTTTACACCTTGAAAAAATCAGAAGATTATTTGTCCAGCTAATTTCTCTCACTAGTGGTGAGAGTTTTGGGGAATTTTTGTAAGTGTCGTAAAACTGCTTCATTCTCCATATATTCTTATCTAAAAAACCCTTTAATTGAGGTTCGTTTCTCTGTATAAAATTGGCTAATTCAGTCACAACAGAGCTACCCCATTCTGCTTGTTCAATTTTATTACTAATATATTCACCGATATTCCAATAGAGATTTATTAATTCAACGTTTACGGCTTTTATAGCATTAGTCCGAGATTGTTTGATTAGCTGAATTATGACTTCAAAACGATTGTCCATAATTAATTTCAATATACTACAAATTTATATTTTTTCAGTCATGTTCTTCTTTTAAATATAGAAGCTGATTTCAACTTGCAAATGCAACATTAAGTGAAGACAAAAATTTATTATGCCTAATTAATAATTTACATATTTTAATAAACAGTTGGATTTGGCAGCACCTTGGTTCACTTGAATCAAGGTGTTGTTATTTTGGAACATATCAAGACTATAAAAAACCATCTTTCAGATTACTTTCAAAGAACAAAGTAGATATTAATAATTCAAAAGATATTCTTTAATTTAGAGAAACACTACGATGAAAACTACGCCATTGATTATCACGCCAACAGATATAGGTAGCAAAGATTTAGCTATATTAAAGGATTATATCCAAAATCATTTGGATGAAATACTTCAAAAAATGCTCATAAATGGAGCTGTGCTTTTTAGAGGATTTGATATACAACAAGCTATTGATTTTGAAAACATAGCTCTAATCATAGATAAGGATTTAAAAAATGATTATTTGGGAACATCTCCAAGAAATATCATCGAAGGTACTCAATTTGTATTTTCAGCTAGTGAATTACCCCCTTTTTATCCAATCATGCAACATTGCGAAATGTCTTTTCTACCGACAGCACCCAGAAGAATAATGTTTTACTGCAATGTAGCACCCCAATTTGGAGGAGAAACACCTATCTGCGATTTCAGGCAAGTAGCTAAAAATCTAAATTCAGATATTAAAAAGGAATTATCACAAAGAAGACTAAAACTTATCCGTAATTATTGTGCTCCAGGTAGAGAAAAACAGAATTCTTTTCAACTTAAACCATGGGTAGATATGTTTCAAACAAGAGACAAATCTATAGTAGAAGAAAAATGTGCTGCCAATCAAATCTCAGTAGAATGGTTGAAAGATGATGCTTTGAGATTAATCAGTACACATGATGCATTCAAAATTCATCCTATTTCAAAAGAAGAAGTGTGGTTCAACCATATTCAAGTATTTCATTCAGCAGCGGCGGCAATAGAATATTCCAAAATTGCCCGTTATCAAAATACTTTTGATGCATGGAAAGTTAATATTTACCTGCAATTCCTCACTCTATTCAAACGGTTTACAGAAAACCCTATGGAAAGAGCCATGCATATCACATATGCAGATGACCAAGAAATCCCAATTGATTATGTTCAACACATACAAGATATTATTTGGGAAAATATGTACTTTTTAAAATGGGAAAAAGGAGATGTGATTATTTTGGATAATTTCTCCACAGCACATGGACGTATGCCTTATAAAGGCCCAAGAGAAATATTTGTTTCATGGACTTCATAAAAAAAGGGTAGAATTTGACTCCTACCCTCTACTTTTATTTGCAATTTTATTTTAGAATAAATCATTCTTAACAATATCATCCAAACATCTTTCTGCGACAGCTGCAATTGTCATTGCAGGATTGGCTGCACAAGTATATCCTGGAATCATTGAGCCATCTACACAATAAATACGTTTATGACCTTTCAATCTTCCATAACTATCAGATGAGATTCCTCTTACAACACCTCCTAATGGATGGTATGTAAAGTTATTTGAATAGCCATTTCCAGGGAAAATAGATGTAATTACCTGACCACCATTTGCATCTAATAATTTACCTGTAAAATCTTTCATAGCTTCCAGACCTTGAGCCAATCCATTAACATCCCACTCTAATGATACTCCCTCAGCTTTATGATTAGGATCTAATTTAAAATGACCTCTATACTCATTAATTGTGATACCCAAGACACCCAAAATACCTGTTTCGATTCCCAATGGAACAGGAGCTTGTTCTGCCAACATAATACCATGAGGATTATCTGGTTGATAATAACCTGATACTGGAACAATACATTGTTTTGCGCCTACTTCTTCATCGAATTTACCTCTTACAGACATGATATTACCATTGGTACCAACATGTTCACCAATTCTTTCCAAATTAGGCAATCCGCCTTCTTGTTGAGATCTCAATAAGATACCATTTGTACCTACAACACCTGCACATACAAAAACATAATTGGCACGGATAACGTGTTGTTTGACAACTTTTCCTTTATCATCAATTCTTTCAACTAATACCTCGTATTTACCATCTTTTAATTCCTCAATATGATGAACTTTAGACATTGTTTGCACAGTCAATTTTCCTGTACCGATAGCCGCAGGAATATAGTTTCTATCCACACTATGTTTCGCTCCGTTATTAACTCCATAAAGTAAATCTCCATTGGTAGTATATTTTTTGACTCGGCCTTCTATCTCATCTCTAATGATATCAAAATCAACACCTCCAGGAATATAAAATTCTTCCATACCAGCTTTAACACACTGCTTAAGTTCTACTCTAGCATATTGATAGTAATTTGAATTTAAAATATCATCTGGAACTCTTCTAGTAATTGGAAGAACTGTTCTTACTTTTGGATACCAGATACTATTCATTTCGTCATAACTAATATCTGGAAACTCATTGTCCCATAAAAGTCTATTCGCTTGGGGTAGCATCGCTCCATATACTACAGAACCACCACCTAGACATGTTCCACGATAAATTCTCATATTTTCATAATCAACCCTATCTAGAACTCCTAAACCTTTCTCTCTGATTGGCAAGCTAGGACCAAATGGTAAAATTGTACCCGTTCTCAACCATGTAGAACGACCATCAGGACTAAAAGTAGAACAGAATGGCTTTTTTGTATCAGTCACTTCGTACTGTTTGCCCATTTCCAACATGATAGTATTCAATCCTGCTTCTGTCATCCTCAATGCAGCCACAGATCCACCGAAGCCAGAACCTATCACCACTACATCTGTATCTTCACCATATATAGGTGGATTGACTTCTTCTTCCTTATCATCTGGAAGAGTATCTTTCTTACAAGATGACAAACCAAAAACTGAACTGCCATAAAAAGCAGCAGTTGCCATAGCACTTAGACCTACAAATTTTCTTCTACTAAAATCAGAAGCTGGGTTATTTCTTTTCACTACGATTAATTTGAAAGTAAAGATACTTAGGTGCTTTTCAACCCTTTGTAAAATATATGTTAAAACCTTTTTTCCTAATGTTCAAACATTCATTACTTGACTTTTGTCAAAGGATATTTTTGTCCAAATTCATATTTGCATATATACACCTTTGAGAAGATAGAACTTATCACTAATAACCATTAATATAAAATGGCTATGAAAATCTATCTTATCAAAATGTAAAAAGATAAACTCTTTCTTTATAGCATAGAAATACCCTTATATTTGCCCTGCCCTTTCATAGAGCAATAAATAATAAAGTATAGAATAATAAAATGAATAAACCTTTTCCTTATTCTCTTTGCCTGATAATTGAAGAAGAAGAATGTAAATTTCACTTCATGGAACAAATCATTGAACTTGCCATAGAAGGAGGCGTAGATATCATACAGCTAGTTGAAAAGAAAAGAGATTATAAATACTTTCTCAAAAGGGCTCTTAAAGCTAGAGAACTTACTATGAAGCTCAATACTCCCCTTATTATCAATGAAAGAATCGATGTCACTTTGCAGACTCATGCCAATGGTATTCAGACTCATCAGCAAGCAAGTGCTCCTTCAGTCATTAAAGAGGCAATAAGTAATAGATTTATAATAGGATACGCCATCGACTCGGTATCTATAATTGATTCACCAGAAATCAATGCAGTCGATTATATTGAATTTTGTCCAAAATTAAATGAAGAAATTTTATTTGATATAGATTCTTTATATGCACTAAGAAGCAAAACAGATTTGCCTATCATGATTAATAAAGACATTTATTCTGGTGATATCGAGCAATTATTAAATGCTGGAGTTAATTGTATAGCTGTCAGCACTTCTGTTACTCATGCTGAAAATCCCTTGGAAATCATCACTCAAATTAAATCTATTATTGAGAATCATAAGAAAGAATAAAAGCCTTAGATTAATCCACTATTGGCATTGTCAATCGTTTCTTATATTCCAAAGGTAAAATTCCGTTTATCCGGGCAAAGATTATCCTGAAAGATTTGACATCTTCATATCCTACTTGCTGACTGATTTGGTCAATAGTCAATTCGGTATTCAATAATAATTTCTTAGAATGAGCAATTCGCACATTTTGCAAATACTCTATTGGAGTCATTTTTAAATGTTGCTTAAAATTTCGATTAAAAGTTCTTCGGCTACCATTAAACCCTTCAAGCACTTCATCTAAAAGAAAAATATTAGAATATTTGAGGTGAATATTTTCTAAGACTTGGTTAATCTGTTCATCAGAAGTTTCAAAAACAAACTCAAATTCAAAGAAATATCTATTTTCTTTCAGATTCAAATCTACTTGGTATTGATTGGCCAATTGATACACTACATCTGAGCCGCCCCATTGTTTAGCTAATTCAAATAAAGGAAAATAAATTTTTGCTCCACCACTATATATATTCAGATTTCCCTTTCTCTCAACTAAACTACTTTGAGATTTGCTAATATTAGGGAATAACAAAAAGAAATCATTTTTCAACTCTGGAATATTCACTTCACTTTCATCTAACAAGCCTGAAAAAGCCAATAAAGCAGCTGCATTTCCAAACGCATAAATATTTGATGAATTATTATAACATTGAACTATCCAATCTCTGAATACACGATTATTAGCAACTATTTCAGCATAATCATCACTTGCTAATGGAGGAAGAAAAACATAATCAAATGAAGCTTCCGCAAAATTACTTATCACATCAAAATGAAAAAATGTATCGCTGTGTTCATTAATCTGCCCCTGAGTTTGAACGATATGAATATGAATATCTACACCTTTATCTATACAAAGATTTCGGGTGGTTTTTAAAATATTCAGAATTAGAGCTATTTGAAATAGGCTATAATCAAAAGGTAATAAAACTCCAATATTTATAGATTTAGACTCCAACTCATTCAGTTTAGAATAAAAATAAGTCTAAAAATTCAAAACAAACCAATAAAATTGTTCTACTTATTCTGATACCACCTCTTGAACTTCAGGAACAAATCTTTTCATAAGACTTTCTATCCCTTGCTTTAAAGTCACCATTGAAGACGGACATCCATTACAAGAGCCTCTCAACTGCACCACTAATCGCCCATGGTTGAAAGATGAAAATGTGATACTACCACCATCCATCTCTACACCAGGTTTTACATATTTTTCTAGTACCCCTTTAATCTTAGCTTCCACATCGCTATCATTCTCAGAAATTTCATTATTCTTTTGACGTTGTGGCTTTACAAAATCTTCAGCTAATACTGATTGACCACTTTGTAAAAAATCTTTAATAGCATTTTTGAACGGGATAATCAATTCCTGCCAAATCAATTTGTTGTTCTTTGTAATAGTAACAAAATTATTACTGATAAACACCCCAGTTACCCCATCCATACTAAATAACATCTTTGCAAATGGGCTTTTTTCAGCTTCTTCGATATTCTCTAAATCAATAAAATCATTGGGCAATAAAGGACGATTCAAAACAAATTTGAGTGTCTGAGGATTAGGCGTAGCCTCAGTATAAATCATCACAGGAATATTTTTAGTTTCCATCTTTTTTCTTTAATAACTATATTTTTAGTTTTTAGTTCGAACGATTGAAAATCGTTGAAGAAGCTTGAGCAGTTGGCAGTATAAAAATCTCTTCAATATTGACATGAGGTGGCTGAGTAGCCATAAAAAATACACTCTCAGCAATATCTTCTCCACTCAAAGGAACATATCCTTCATAAGTAGAATCTGCAACCTCTTTATCTCCTTTGTAACGCACTATTGAAAATTCTGTATCTGCTGCACCTGGACTTACTACAGAAACTTTAATTCCTTGACGAACCAAATCTATTCTCATACTCCTAGTCAATGCACGTACTCCATGCTTGGTAGCACAATACACATTCCCTCCACCATAAGATTCAATTCCAGCCAAAGAAGCAATATTTATAATATGTCCTTTACCATTCTCAATCATCTTAGGAACTAGCTCTCTAGTAACATAAATCAAACCTTTCAAATTGGTATCAATCATTCTTTCCCAGTCATCATAAATCCCCTCTTGAAAAGGACCTTTCCCTACTGCTAAGCCAGCATTATTAACCAAAACATCAACTTTTGACCAATACTCATCTAATTGATGAATGTTACTTTTTACTTCTTCTAAATTTCTAACATCATAATTCTGCGTCAAAACTTTCACTGAACATTCTCTTTGAATCTCACTTTTCAAAGATTCTAAACGCTCAATCCTACGACCTGTTATCACTATATCCCAACCTTGAGCAGCAAATTTTCTAGCACACGCCTCTCCAATCCCTGATGTTGCTCCAGTAATATATGCTATCATATTTTTTATACATTTAATAAAGCGTTGCTAAATTACACGTTTGAAAGGAGAATTGGGTATAGATATTATATTATTTAGAACTAGTGTAAACAAAATCTACTTTCATCTTCTTAAAATGCCTCATTAAAGACAAAATATACTCCATAGGTTTTTTGCCAAAATCCGACATCTAGTCTAGCCACTACATTTTTATCTTTAAAAGGTCTAAATCTTGCTCCTCCGCCTATCGAATAAGTATAATCTTTTACCTTGAAGTAATCCATAAACTTATCACCAGTTATACCACTGCCAAAAAATCCAGACAATACGATTCTATTTAATGGAATTCTTAATTCTCCTTGAAGATTAAACAAAAATTTATCTCTACTGATACCTGCATTATAACCTCTCAATAATTTTTCTCCGCCCAATTTTGGCATCATATAGAAAGGAACATCACCAAAACTCATTTGAGCCATAATTTGTGAAGCCAAAATCACCTTTCTTTTAATATTTAAGAAAGACCTATATTCTGCTTGTACATTGGCAAATTGATATTTACTTCCTAAAAAGCTAGGATAGCCAATTGCAGAAACACCAGCATAATTACCTTTATATGGAAAATACACATCATCACGATTGTCAAATGCCATTCTCAAACCTAGACCTTGAACAAATCCTCCCGATTTACCCAAAATATTATTGGTATCCAATAAGCCATTCAACTCTGGTGTTACATCAAAAGTATAGTCTAAATTATAAATCGGCCCAATTAGAAAAACATCTTTAATACGATTTTGATAAGCTGATGAAAATTTTAAACTCTTATTTCCAACTAATTCCTTATCACCCTTATTTAATTTATTTCCAATACCAAAATAAGGCGTCTTTAACTTTTTAAAATTTAACTCATAATCCAATTGGTGCTTATTCTCTTTATGGTACATGCTACCAAATATTTCTACAGACATTTGTTTGTCTATCGAATAAGTAAACCATGGCACAATATAAGTAGGAGCAGTTTTTGGATTGTTTTGCGTCCTAAAACTAACTATCCCTCCAGCACCGAACATTAAATTTGTTTCTGGAGTGTAATATACAATAGGGAAAGCAAGGTAAGTGACAGGCTTGGTCTGATTGAGTACTCTATGAAAAAATGATGACGACTTCGCTGTACTATCCTCAGCAATCTCAACAACTTCAGCATTAGCAACATCGCTTTCTTGTGCAAAAACTGCCTTAGCCGGTATTACAATCAACGTCAATAAAATAAAAAATAGCTGCTTCAAATCTTTACCTTTTAAATTCTTTCAATATTATCCTTTAATAGCGTTTGCAATAATTTCTTGGCACGGAATATTTGCACTTTTACAGTCCCTAATGGAATATTTAATTCATTAGCGATTTCTTCATACGAATATTCTTCGAAAAACCTCAATCTTATCACTTTCTCAAAATCACTATCCAAATGTTGTACAATACTCTGGACAAATTTCAACCTTTGTTCACGAATAATGCGTTCTTCTGGATTTGGTGCCGAAGCTACAATTTTATTATCTAAAAACACCTCTCCAACTTCATTTTCATATCCCATCGAGATACCAACAGTTTCAATTGCATTTTTTCTCAAATAATCTATTGAAGCATTAGACGCAATTCTAAATAACCACGTAGAAAAACCATGGGTAGGAACATATTTATCAATATTTTTAAATGCTTTAGCAAAAGTCACATAAGTCAAATCTTCTGCATCTTCATTATTCTTGACTATTTTCAAAATTAAAAAATAAACAGATTTCTTATACCGATTAAGTAGCTCAGTATAAGCAGTTTGACTTCCCTCAATTGCTTGAGTTATCAACTCTAAATCTGTTAATTTATCTTTCATTTCCAATCTTTTCTATGAATCATTTTAGATTGTATTCCTTGAACAATCATAGTCATAACAAATATTATATCTAAATATACTACTTGAAAACCTTTTATTCCTAATGAATATTTGTGACTAATCAAATGAACTATTATACTCATTAAGCTTAAAAACACAACAAATGTCGAAACAATATTTATATTCATAATGCCCAACAAAATGAAATAGATAATAATTAAATAAACCAGCACTTTTGAAGCAATAAACAAACCCAAAAGCAATTGATGCTTCCAACTATACCATCCTCCTGTTGTATAATGCCTCGTCTTTTGTTTCCACCATTTCTTCCACGTATCTGGTGCCTGACTATACAAATAGGTTTCTTTCTCCATACATACTGCCACTTGAGTATATTGCACTGCTTGTTGAACAAATAAATCATCGTCTCCAGATATAATATTTTCATGCGATGACATTCCGCCAACTTCATT
This sequence comes from Chitinophagales bacterium, assembly GCA_023957245.1. Lineage (GTDB taxonomy): Bacteria > Bacteroidota > Bacteroidia > Chitinophagales > JADIYW01 > JAMLHH01. Next base: position 9,744 of record JAMLHJ010000004.1, on the reverse strand, counting down.
ATACAACTCTTTTGTATATCCTAAATTTCGTCCAACTCCCATGTATGGGATATGCCACAAAGCATAATTGACATATTGTATTAATGTCGTAATTGTTTCATATCTTATGATATCATGTAAAAAAGACACATTATGACAATAAGGAGCTACACCTAATACCATCCTATGTTTTTCATCAAAATATTTGGACATTTTTGCAATCCAATAACTACTTTCAGGAAAACAATCTGCATCTGTTAATAACAAATAGGGATTTTTTGCATTCTGAATACCTAAATCCAATGCTCTTTTCTTTCCAAAAGTCATCTTTTCGCTTTCATGAATTGAAATAATTCTTAGATGAGGATATTGCTTCTCATAATAATGAAGCACATCCAAAGTGCCATCAGTAGAGCCGTCATTGACCACTATCACTTCAAAATCTATATAGTCTTGTTCTAAAATCTGTGATAAATATGATTTTAAATTTTCTTCTTCATTATGAGCACAAATAATTACGGAAATCGGTAAATCATGATTATTACTTACTTTTGCTTTCGGATGAAGAAAAAGTATCTTCATGAATAGAATACAATAAAATACAAGCTGCACTCCAATTGTTAAATAAAATAGATATTCTATAACCATGATAATTTCAATATCCCTAAGATAGATATATAAAAGTAATAGAGTAAAATGAATTTCAAAATACAAACTTTAGATAAAAATAGCCAAGCACGCGCTGGAGAGATAAGCACCGACCACGGAAATATTCAAACGCCTATTTTTATGCCTGTTGGAACAGTAGGAACAGTTAAAGCAGTACATTTTAATGAATTAAAAAATGACATTCATGCCCAAATCATTTTAGGCAATACCTATCATCTATATCTTAGACCTGGATTGGATATTTTTAAAAAAGCTGGGGGATTACACCAATTCAATACATGGAATCGACCTATTTTGACTGATAGCGGTGGATTTCAAGTATATTCATTAAGTGATCGTAGAAAAATTACTGAAGAAGGAGCTACATTCCAATCACATATAGACGGCAGTAGACATCTTTTTACACCTGAATATGCTATGGATATCCAAAGAGTCATAGGCGGAGATTTTATCATGGCTTTTGACGAATGCACACCTTATCCTTGCGATTATAATTATGCTAAAAAATCAATGGAACGAACTCATCGTTGGCTAAAAAGATGTATTGAGCGATTTGATTCAACTGATGCACTATATGGTTATGAACAAACCTTATTACCTATCGTACAAGGAAGTACCTTTTCAGATTTAAGAAAACAATCAGCAGAGTTTATAGCCTCTTGTGACAGACCTGCAAATGCTATTGGAGGCTTATCAGTAGGTGAACCTCATGATGAAATGTATGCCATCACTGAAGAAGTCTGTACAATTTTACCTAAAGACAAACCACGCTACCTTATGGGCGTAGGTACACCAGCAAATATCTTAGAATGTATTGCATTAGGAGTAGATATGTTTGACTGTGTCATGCCTACAAGAAATGCTAGGAATGGACAATTGTTCACTGCAGAAGGAGTCATTAATATCAAAAATGCAAAATGGAAAGATGATTTCAGCCCGATTGATATCAATTGTCCTGCTATCACTAGTCAGACTCATACCAAAGCATATCTCAGACATCTATTTATAAGTGATGAATTATTGGCATATCAAATAGCAAGTATCCATAATCTTTCTTTCTATCTCTGGTTAGTTGGGCAAGCCCGTCAGCATATCATTGAAGGAGATTTCACTACATGGAAAAATTCAATAGTACCCAAATTATCACAGAGACTCTAAATGAAACTCTTAGATAGATATATTATCAAAAAATACTTAGGAACCTTTGGTTTCATGCTACTGCTATTAACCTCTATCGCAATAATTATAGATATAACAGAGAAAATAGAAGATTTTTTAAGTAACAATCTAAGTTTATGGACAATAATAAGTGAGTATTACATACATTTTATTCCTTGGATAGCAATGATGCTAGCACCGATATTTGTATTCATATCTGTCATCTTTTTCACTTCAAAACTCACTAGCGACTCCGAAATAATAGCCATGCTCGCAGGCAGAATGAGTTTTTATAGACTATTAGTCCCCTATTTAATTTCTGCATTCTTATTGACAGGATTATTTTATATGACCAATCACTATTGGCTACCTAATTCAAATAAGAAGTTTTTTGAATTTACTGACAAATACACATCAAGCAGTACTGAAAAATACAAAGATAACGTTCATTTTCAATTCAAAAAAGATACATTAGTTTACACTCAATCATGGAATAATACCGAAAAATCAGGTTATAAGTTTACTTTAGAAGTATTTGAAGGACGAAAAATGACCTATAAAATTTCAGCTGACAGAATAGTATGGGACACTACTCAAAACAATTGGAAACTAGAAAATTATTCAGAAAGAACAATACAAAATGAACTTGAAAGTACATTAGAAAACAATGAGTTCAAAAACTTCGATTGGGGATTCAAACCAGAAGATTTTTTAGTTCAAATTAATGTCAAAGAATCTATGACTACACCTGAACTTGAAAAATTCATTACTGAACAAAAAGCAAAAGGCGCAGAGAATTTGGAGTTTTACGAAGTAGAAAAATATAAAAGAACAGCAGTACCCATCAGTACTATCATTTTAACAATCATAGCATTCTCAATTACCACTAAAAAGAGAAGAAATGGAATGGGCATCTATATAGTTGTCGGTTTAGCATTAAGTGGAATCTATGTGATGATACAACAGTTTTCTTCAGTCTTCTCAACAATGGGAAATTTACAAGCTCAATGGGGAGCATGGATGCCTAATATCATCTTCTCCATCGTGGCATTGATACTTATTTGGAGAGCACCAAAATAATTCACTTCACATGCCTTCTTCCCTTCCATTCAAATTTTAAAATATTTCCCAAACTACCAACAAATACAATATAAAGTATATGCATGACTTGGCTAGAAAAAAAAGACTGCATCAATTCGTCTTTATGATAATAAGAAGAAGTACTCTTCAATAAACGATAATCTACAATAATCTTTAAAAGCATTTGAAATACAAACAAATACAAAAAGCGAATATCTAGAAATACTAAAAACAAATTCACCACTATACTCAAAACAAAAAAGAATACAGCACCTAAAATCATAGTCATTCGGACATCTTGATAATCTTTAGATTTTGCTGTCCATCGGAATCTTTGACTCAAAAATTGCCCAACTGTATTCATAGTGGAGGTATAAACAACCGCATCTAAATGTTTAGCATAAGCTACGGCTCCATGATATCTTTTGGCAATTTTATATACTAAAAGCATATCATCACCAGAAGCTAAATGATCTATTCCTTTAAAACCACCAACTTCATCAAAAGCTGACCTTTCATATAAAAGATTGGCACCATTAGCCATATTAAAAATTTTCATTTTCAACATAGCGGCTGTTATTCCCATCATACCTAAAAAATCTAAAGCTTGAAATTTCTTAAACAAAGAATCTGTACCTGTCATAATAACAGCACCAGTAAGGAGCTTAACATTAGAAACTGACCAAATATTAACCATAGAGCTCACCCACTTATGACCTACTCTACAATCGCCATCAGTAGTAAGAATTAAAGCACCTTTAGATTGTTGAATTCCCACTTCTATCGCTCTTTTTTTATATGCGGTAGCCATATCATGGGAAAGTAAAAAATCTTTCAAACAAATACACTTCACATTCCTATCCGAAAATTCATTCAACAATTCAACAGTAGAATCATCAGAATAATCATCAACTACAATAATTTCTAATAAATAAGAAGGATATTCTTGGAGTAACAAATCATTTAATAAAGCAGAAATATGCAATTCTTCATTACGAACTGGAATAATGATAGAAACAGTAGGTAAATTATCAATATTACTAACAGCAATTGAATCAGTTTTTAACCACAGATGATTATAAACCGACATAACGACAACATAAAAAATTGTCAAAATCAAACAGGTAAATAAATACCAAAACATAGAAAACGAAAGATAAGTAAAATTGAATACATAGATAAACTCAAGCAGATTAAAAGAAAAAAGGATTGCAACTAAATTGTTACAATCCTCATTTGTGACCGCGGAACGAATCGAACGTTCGACCGACTGCTTAGAAGGCAGTTGCTCTATCCCCTGAGCTACGCGGCCATCTTATTTTTCAATAGCGTGTGCAAAGATAAAAAGTTTTTCTTTTATAAAAAGAATATAAGCTCAATTTTTAAAAATAATATCAATAAAAACAGAAGAGGGATATCGAATGACATCCCTCTTCTATTTTTAAATGAAAGAATCTAATTACTCTTGAACTATCAATTTACGATTGACAACTTCACCATTAGTTTGGAATAAACCAATATAAGAGCCAGTAGGAACATTATCGATATCTACATCTAGTCTGTTCTCACCTTTTCCAATTGAGTAAACTTTACTAATCACTTGTTTACCATCTATGCTAAACAATGTAAATACTACTTTGCTATCCACTGGTGAATTTACAATCACTGAAGACATTCTATTTGCAGGGTTAGGGAAGAAGTTACCGATGCTTAGTTTAGCAGCACCTGAAATCTCTATGCTAATTACTTTAGATAAGTCAGCAGAACCGTCATAATCAACTTGTCTCAATTGATAGTAGTAAATACCACTTGTAACATCTTTATCCAAGAATGAATAGTATTGTGGTGTATTGCTATTACCTGCACCTGAAACATATCCGATAACTGTGAAGTTAATACCATCAACAGATCTTAATACTTCAAATCTATCGTTATTCAACTCAGAAGCAGTACTCCAATTCAATTGAACACCTTCAGTCACTTTAGTAGCAGTGAAGCTAGTTAACTCAACTGGTAATATTGCACTTTGACCACCACTAGCATGTAGATATAAATCCACACTATAATTAGGATTTGGTGCTCTACCTCCAGCATTTCCAATTCTAGGAGCTCCACCATAGTCAGGTGAAATGCTAAACTGATATTGATGAGAAGAATTCACTCCAGTACCATACAGTAAACTAGTAATACCTAAACCAGTAGCTCCACTATTGTACTGAGAGAAAGCAGAAACTTGAATATCATCCCAAGTATCAGTAGTTCCGTAACAATTTACATAGCTAAGAGTCTGTGCTTTTACTATAGTTTTAAATGAAGCATATTCAGCTGGAGTTGCATACAATCTAATACTGATATCACTTGAAGCCTTATTCTCAGTAGTAAAAGTATAAACTCTTGATACATGGTATTCACCAAAGCTACACAAAGGATTAGAACCATTAATAAATGGACCATTACTTCCTAATGCAACACTAAACTCAGCATCTCCAATATCTTGACCATTACTATTAACGGCAGCGATAACATTTCCAGAGTTATCAACAAAATAATGCCATTCATTATCATTGATAGCACAAACACTAGCAGTATATGAACTAGAAACTAAAGCAGAACCAAACACTGAATCTGATGCTTGAACCCAAATAATATCTTCACTTGCACTACCAGTATTACCACACACTGGATTAACAACTCTGACAAAATATTCAATAGGTCTAGTAACATTCACTTGAATTGAATTACCATAACTAGTATCAATCACATTAGAAAATGCATTATCAGTTGCCCATTCAAAATAAGCAGAAGGATTATTCAATACACCACCTACCTGTGTCAAAGTAACTAACTCATCATAACAAGGAGTTGAATTCGAAACAGTAATAGAAGTAGGAGCCGTAGAAGAACCATTAACTGTAATTGTCAATCCAACCTCTGTACCCACTACATCTGTACATGGTGCTGTTGTGCTATTGATTCTCACTTCATAAGTAGTAGTTGTAGTCGGTGATACACTCAAGGTAGATGAAGTTCCCAATATAGTAGAGAAATTATCATCTGACCACTGATAAGTAGCTCCTGTGCCTAAAACACCACCGTTAGCTGTCAACAATACTGTTCCTCCACTACATAAAATATCACCTGCAACATCTGATGTTACACTTGTTGGTGCTGTTGATGGATCGTTCACTGTAATAGTAGCATTCTGAACTGTACTAGATACATCTGTACATGGTGCAAGTGTTCCGCTGATTCTTACTGAATATGTAGTAGTAGATGTTGGAGAAACTTGTAATGTATCAGCATTTCTACCACTCAATACTGTAGCAAAATTATCATCTGACCACTCGTATTGTGCGCCTGTTCCTAATGTACCACCATTGGCAGTTATAGTAACATTGGTGTTATCTCCGTTACAAATTGTTGGAATATCTGCAGTTGCACTTGTCGGTGCTACTGAACCGTCATTAACTGTAATAGTAACATCCTCAACTGTACTAGATACATCTGTACATGGTGCAAGTGTTCCGCTAATTCTTACTGAATACGTTGTAGTAGCTGTCGGTGAAACTTGTAATGTATCAGAATTTCTACCACTTAATACTGTAGCAAAATTATCATCTGACCACTCGTATTGTGCACCTGTTCCTAATGTACCACCATTAGCAGTTATAGTAACATTGGTGTTATCTCCGTTACAAATTGTTGAAATATCAGCAGTTGCACTTGTCGGTGCTGTAGATGAATAATTCACTGTAACAGTAACATCCATAGGAGTATTTCTACCACAAATATTTTGAACTAATCCATAATATGTAGTAGTAGTAGTAACACCACTTAAACTAAACACCCCTGTTTGGTTACTATCTATAGCAATTGCACTAGGATTTGAAACTGGATCTTCATCAAATAATAAATACTTAGCAATCGGTGAAGTGATAGCTACATAATCAGGAATTCCATAATCATAGTTATATGCTGTTAAATCTCCTTCTACTGTAATCGTAAATGAAGCGTTATCACAATAAGTGTCAACTCCACCATTGATATACATGTCTGTCAAATCAAGTGGTGCCACTTCATAAATCAGTGTAGTCATATCAAATGATATTGGAGTCGTCGTTGCAGGACATGGTGCAGGTATTGGACCTAAAGAACCATCTGACTCTGCTCTTACCCATAATGCAGCATAAAGCGTATGGTCAAATGTAAAAGAAGCACCAGTACCAATAGATGAACTAAATGTATTATCTGAATACCAATACCATTGCATTCCTGTTCCCAAAGCACCTCCAACAACAGTCGCTGTAACATTACTTCCTAAATCCAAACAATGAATAGGATCGATATATATAGAATCTGGATCTACTGCTGGTTCAAAGATATAAGTAGTAGTAGAAGCACATGTTGTGTTATTACAATCTCCTTCGGCTCTTACATAATAGTGAGTAGTCGTACTTGGTGTAACAATAATACTCTCTCCAGTGCCTATAGATGAACCAGAGCCACAACCTCCTTGATACCATACCCAATTTGCACCAGCTCCTAAAGAGCCAGTTACTGAAGTATCTACTGTCAATGTAATACTTGTACCTTGACATACGCCGACACCTCCAGTTGAGTTAGTGATTCCACCTGCTTCTACAGATAATGTGCGATAGTTTAATGTAAAGCTTGCATAATCGCTAGAAGATGAACAAGGCGATGTATTATTTGTACCTCTTACATAATAGGTAGTAGTAGATGCTGGGAAAGGACCTGAACCAGGTAATACAGATAATGTACTATTTGTCTCTCCAGACAAAACTCCTGACGTAAATGTCGGCTCAGTTGACCATTGCCAATTGGCTCCAGTACCTAATGTGCCTCCAACTTGTGATAAAACAATTGCTGTAGGAGAACCTTGACAATAATAATTTTGAATTGCTGTTACTGATGTCGGAGGAATTGTAGAATCTATTACTGAAATACTTTGAGAAATACTTGAAGTAGTAGATGGACATGCTCCACCAGGTACAGAAATATTTCCTATTCTAACATAATAAGTTGTAGCAGAATTAATTGCACCTGTAGTGTAATTACTGTCTGTTGTTGAATGATACAATATAGGTGAGAAACCAGAATTATCTGCCCACTCATATCGAGCTCCACCATATCCCAATTTAGCACCTTTGGCTGTCAATGTAACTGCAGACCCCTCACAAATAGTACTGCTAGGGGCAACATCTATACTAGATGGAGCAGTAGAACCTTGATAGTAATGAACATTCATTGTTCCTAAATTGACATCACCACAAGGAGGCTTAACTCCAGGTATAGCCACGACAGAATAAGATATTACTTGGTCTAATGCAGGACTAATATCTGGTGCAAGGAATGAAATATTTGGTGAAGAACCACTATATACTTCCACATTACTTGGATCAAATACTTTGATAGTTGGCGAACCACTTCCAGCATTCCAGCCCGCAATAGTGAAATTCACATTATTACCTGTACATACGTTCAAAGATGTATTGGCGTTTCCAGATGGTGGATCGGCAATAGTAATTGTAATATCCACTTGTGAAGTTACATAAGTTGGAGATGAATTGCTATAGTTGTTTTTGTATTTCGCAATCCTTCTGAAAGTAGTCGTTACTGTAGGGAATGAACCTGGCGTACTATAGTCTTCAGTAGTCGCTATAACAGAACCATACCCATTGGCACTTGTTCTCCACTCATAAACAACTCCATTGTAGGATGATGTTAGATTTGAACCATCAATTGACAACGTAGAAGGTGTACTACCTTTACAATAGCTACCGCTACCTCCAGACGCATCTGTCAATGTACCAGGTGTACCCGCTGCAACATATCTCCATCTTGTCCTCCATTTCATACCCACAGTAGAAGTACCACCCGTAGCAGTACTTGTGTATGTACCAGAAAAGGTCTCACCTGGAGCTTGCCCAGTCGGATTGATAGTAGTCTGGCCTCCAGATGCATTGGGCCATGATGTAATGTCATCAATAGCACAACCTCTAGTGTCTTCTCCATACAACTGGATAGTCGCAGAAGTGCCATAATTTCCAGTACCTGCAGATGTAATCAATGTCGTAGTAGGATTTGCAGTTGTATATCCACCGCAACCTACAGAACCATGAAAACCACCATTGCTAGATGTACCACCAAATACCATTCGCAATCTCGAATAAGCAATAGGATTGTAATCCCCACAAGCTAAACAAGAGGAGCCGTTCCATATAGAACCTTCGTCCACTTGTATCTGCATCTCAATAGTCGGGGTCTGAGCAGACAAATCATAAGTCGTGACCGCACCGAAAATTAAGATTAACAATAAATTAAGTAAATATCGCCTCATAATAAAAGAGTATTTGGAGTAAATCTAATACATTTTTTTAATTCTCGCTAAATAAAAGCATTTTTTTTTAATGTTAAATTCACATTTCTATATACCTACCAATAACATGTACTTAATAATAAGGAAACATCCAACAAGAATAAAGTATTGAAATCATTGAAAATATTGTCTGTATAAGTATTATTTATGAAGCGGTTGGTTTCGAGAACTTCAAGCACTAGCTTTTTTCATCTCACATTTTCACATCTTCTCATTGCGACATTGTCAAATTATTACACAAAAGACACTAAGAAGACACAAAAGACACGAAGATTCAAACTATTACACAAAAAACACTAAGAAGGCACAAAAGACACGAAGATACTATTTGTGAAACTCTGTGCTACTTTGTGACACTCTGTGGAATAACTTCAAACTATTTCATTTCTTCATTATACATTGTGTACTTTGTGGTTAAATTTTGGACGACGATATTCTTGAAACCAATAAAAGGGTAA
>JAMLHJ010000003.1 GCA_023957245.1 Chitinophagales bacterium | reverse complement strand
CGCATGCGCAATGTGTAGTACTGTCTCTCACTCCGTGTACTTGGTGTAGAACCTTTGTGTACTTTGTGGTTAAAAACACTCATACCGTCACCCTGAATTCATTTCAGTGTTTCTTTGGCTACTTTGTTCTATAGATGCTGAAACAAGTTCAGCATGACGAACAGGGGAAATCGTCATTGCGAGGAACGAAGCAAACCATATCTACACATTGCTTCATTAAACTCTGTGAACTTTGTGTAGAGACTTGGTGCTCATTGTGGTTGGCATCGACAGGCTCAGCCACCAGCATCTTACATTTTTCATCTCACCTTTCACTAAATCTTCACATTTGCAAATCTCCAAAATAAACTCCGTGAACTTTGTGTAGAGACTTGGTGTCCTTTGTGGTTAATTTTTGGACGACGATATTCTTGAAATCAATAAAAGGGTAGCACCTACGGAGCAATAGTTGATTGATTATTTATTCTTGCCAAGCGATAGCCTCTACGAGGCAAACTCTACTACTGAATTTTTCATTCGTACATCGTAACTCGTACTTTGTATTTCCTAATTCTTAATTCTCAATTCTATCATTATCTGGCAAAATCAGAACACCTGGATTAAGTACCCATTGAGTATCAACAGCACTTTTCGCACTTCTTAAAATATCCTGAAATACACCACTAGCTTGTTGTTCATACCAAGGTCTATGATCTCTTCCCACAGCATGATGATGTGTAATCGTAGCACCATTTTCTATTAATACATCAGAAACGATACTTTTTATTTCATCCCATTCTTCAAGTTGAGCTTGTTTTTTTCCTTGAGCTATGACAGTATAATATGGTGCAGGGCCATCTGGATAAATATGAGTAAATCGGCAAGTAATAAGGCCTTTCATACCTAATCGTTGCAAAGTCGCATAGACTTGACTTTCAATCTCACGATGAAGTGTACGGAATTTATCCCATGTAATTGCCGTTTCAAATGTTTCAACAACTAATCCATTTTTTATCAACTCATCTCTCAAATATGGAGCTCTAATAAATGCTTGTTTCCAATCGTCGGCTTCATTCTCTGCAACGGTATTTTTTTCCTTTTTTGCAGGTAAAATCCCTCCCAATTCTACACATAAAACAATTGCCTTTTCCAATAAATTATCGACTTCAAAGTATGCTGACTCAAATCCTATTATCAAAACAGCATGAGCTCCATCTCCCAATCCATTTGAAAATGCTTCCATTGAGCTAATCAAACGAGCATTACTAGGATTTAATCCTGATTGAGCTAAAATTCTACATGCATCTGCTCCTTTTTCAAAATCTTTAAAATATATAGTAACTGTTTTTTTAAACTTTGGTATATCTTGCAAACGCATCCATGCCTCTGTAATAATACCAAGCGTACCTTCAGAACCACAGACCAAACGCTCTTCTGAAGGACCAGCACCCGAACCAGGCAATCGCCTAGAGTTAAATACTCCACCTTGAGGTGTAATCATTCGCACCGACTGAACAAACTCATCAATATGTGTATATAATGTTGCAAAATGGCCTCCTGAACGAGTTGCAATCCATCCTCCTAATGTAGAAAATTCAAAACTTTGAGGATAATGTCGCAAAGTAAGTCCTTCTGCTCTCAATTTATTTTCTAAATCCAAACCATATATTCCTGCTTGTATTCTAGCACTTCTGCTAACTTTATCAATTTCCAATACTTGATTAAAATGAAACATATCCACCGTTATGCAACCATTATAACCTTGAGGTAATTGAGGTTCTACTCCCCCACAGACACTCGACCCACCACCATAAGGAATCAATGCAATCTTCCTAGGCAAAGCAAAATCAAATAGTTGCTGAATATCTTCCTCCGTTCTAGGAAAAGCTATATAATCAGGTGTATGTTCAAAAATCCCCTTCAAACCTCGCCAAACATCTCTATATGATTTCCCATAACTATGTCCTGCTCTTTGCAGTTTGTCACTTACGCAAAAAGCTTGAAGTTGTTCAGAGATTTCAAATCGCGGTGCTGAAAGTTCTATATCTTCTAATCTAGGTGGAATAATCTTCTCAAACTCTTTAATACCCAAACCCATACGCAAATAATTTAAAGTACGTTGGACTACTTCTTCAGGAATTAAATAATCAGCATAACCCCATCCCCAAAAATTTCTTCGTTCTAATTGCATAGCATCGTATATTGTTTCTTGAATTTAATCAATCTTTATCTAAATAATACTTTAAAATTTTTTGAGTCTTTTATTTGTAATTTTTTCATTCTTTATTATTTTTGTTTAGACTAAATATAAATAGCAAAGAAATGTTAAGAGAAAGATTAAAAGAAGAGACACACACAGCTCATCAAAAAACAGAATCCACTGTAGTAAGAAATGTAAAATCTATTCAAAACGAACAAGATTATATTACATTGCTAAAAAGTTTTTACGCATACTTTAATGCTGTAGAAAAGGAATTATCAAAGCATATTGACGAAAGTGTTCTTCCAGATATTAAAAACAGAAGAAATTCAACAGATATAAAGAATGACATTATCGAATTGGGTGGTGACATTGAAAATCTTCCTTTGGCTAAAGTACCTCAAATCAATAACACATTAGAAGCATTAAGTGCAATGTATGTCTTAGAAGGCTCTATTATGGGTGGGCCTTATATCATCAAAATGTTAGAAAAACAAGGTATTTCAAGAGCATTTTCATTTTTCAGCGGATATGGTCAAAATAGTGGTCAAATGTTAGGCGCGTTTGTACAAGTTTTAGAAAGATATGGACACAATCCAGAAACACACTCAAAATCTGTAGAAGTAGCTAACGAAACTTTTATTAACTTCGGGGAAGTATTTTCAGCAGAAAAGGTGGCATAATTCAAAAAATCTAGTATCTTTTAATAATCAATTATGAAAGAAGATAATCCAATAAATAATCTTCCTGTTGAAGATAATAAAAGCAAAAAGTGGATGAAACGCTTAGGCAAGGGAGCATTCTTGTTCTTCTTAGCTAAAGGGATTGTTTGGCTATTTGTTTTTGCATTTGCAGCCAAGACATGTGCTATTTAATAATTAAATTCATCAGAAGCTATTATTTTAAAAGCAAAGAGAATTTCTTGAATTAAATGTACACTATTCATAAAGCAAAAAAGGTTGTCTATCAAGACAACCTTTTTATTTTAAGGGAGACTGACGAGAATCGAACCCGCGACCTTCAGGACCACAATCTGACGCTCTAACCGACTGAGCTACAATCTCCATTTAGCGAGTGCAAAGATAATCATATTTCCCTTATTTAAAAGACATTTTGCTGATTTTTCAGAAAATTATTTGACCATCTCTCATTTTAAAAATCATATCTGCTTGTTCCGCCAATTGTTCATTGTGAGTAACGATTACAAATGTCTGATTCAAAGTATCTTTCAAATTAAAAAATATTTGATGCAATTCATTAGCACGGGCAGTATCAAGATTTCCAGATGGTTCATCTGCCAATACCACTTTAGGTTGATTGATTAAAGCTCTTGCAACAGAAACCCTTTGTTGCTCACCACCTGACAATTCAGATGGTCGATGACTTGCCCTATTTCCCAATCCCAAAATTTCCAATAAATATTTTCCTCTTTTTTGAACATCTGAAACATTGAAGCCACCCAAATATCCAGGAATACAAACATTCTCTAATGCTGTAAACTCTGGGAACAAGTGGTGAAATTGAAAAACAAAACCTATATTTTGGTTTCTAAACTTTGATAATGCTTTTTCATTAAAGCTTTTAATATTAGCTCCATCAAAAAAAACATCTCCTTGATCTGCTTTGTCTAATGTTCCTAAAATATGTAACAATGTACTTTTACCAGCTCCAGATGGACCAGTAATACATACTACTTTAGCATCAGGAATTTCTAGGCTCACATCTTTTAAGACTTGAACCTGACCATAGCTTTTAAAAATATTTTTACAATAAATCAAGACCGCTGTTTAATTCAACAACCAAGCATTTTCTTCAACTGATGTTCTAATATCTGCTAAGGCAATTTCTTCACTTTCAGCAGGATAATGAATGACAATTTTTATCAGTTTATTTGAAGCCGAAGGCTCCAAAACTTCTACATTATAGCCTTTCTCTTCTAATTGCACTTTATATTTTCCAGCAGTAATAGGCCCTTTAAACGCACCAACGACAATTGCATATACATTGGAACTTGAAGATGAAGCTACTTCATCTTTCTGAGTATATATAACTTCTTCTTCGCTTAAAAGAGATTTTTTCATTACTTGATGAGTGAACAAATATTCAGATTGAATTTGTTCATTATTCAGATCAATAGAATGAGTAGGATTGGAAGTGTTAATTGATTTACCAGTAAACACTCCAGCTGTCATCAAATTATCCATTGAAGGCTGCCCCAAATTCAACCAAGTTGAACCTAGCATAAATATTCCTGCAAAAGATGCAGCCACCCAATATGGCCATCTCTTCTGAGATTTAATTTTGACAACATTATCTACTACACTCTCTTCATTTCCAAGCTCCACAACTTCATCAATTCTTCTAATCGGTTGAATAGAAAAAGATGTCAATCCAAAAGAACTATCTAAAGGTAATGGTTCACTAGCAGGAGAAAATTGAATACTTTTCAATTCATCCATATAAAGTCTGCCAATTTTAGGAAACTGAACACTTCCTAATTGATACAATTGCTCATTACATTTTGCCACAAACTCTCTCACTGTTTCCTCTGCATATTTATGAGACAATTGTTCTTTCATCACAATATGCTGAATCAATAGTCCGTCATTTTGCTGCAACATTCTATTAAAAGCAATGGTACGAGAAGGCGGAATAATCTCTTTTCTCTGCCTATCGATAGTAGCAGACTGATCTTGGCAGACAAATCCACCCAAACCTGGAACGACTACATAATCGTTTTCGAGAAGTAAATCATATATATAATGAGGTATCACGATATAAATATAGTATTAAAATATGACTTTTACACCACCAATTCCTTGAAATCCAAACCTGTCATACAAATAATAACGAGGTTGCTTGTTATTCAAGATATTATTGAGTTCTACAAAAAAGCCAATAATTTTATTCAATTGATAATTAACAGACAAATTAATATCCACTTGAGGAGATAATTTTTCAACATTTAATTGTGGATTTCTTGCTTTTATGCCACCTAAAGCAATGACTTCACCTTGAACAAATAGTTTAGAGTTCCAGGCATAATTTCCTATTAATGAGAACTTAAGCTCTGGCATGTGCCAAGCTGCCAATTCGGTTGTAGTTTTATATTTGTAATAATCAAACCCTATTTTAGCACCGTAATTACCTGCCTTCTGATAAGCCAATTCAACATGACCATTCCATGCTGTCAACTTCTCGTCATGAATATGTTCAAATTGTCTCAAATCATTGGTATCATTCACAAATAAAGGTGCATCATTCCATACATTATGACCAAATCTTGCATCATAAGAAAATCCTGATGGAATAGCTCCTCTAAGTCCAAAAATTGTTCTTTCTTGAAATCTATAATTGTGATAGTGTGTATTTTTTATCAAAAATGGATTGTCATGATGATCTTTATCCAAATTGTCATAATCTAAATGACTGTTCCATTCATTATACATGACTAAATAATCATCTTTTATTTTAATCCTATTCTTAATATAAGGCAATAAATAAACATCACCTTCATTAATCATCAATACAGGACCAGCTTCTAATGACCATATACCTTTTTTAATACCTCCATAAGGTTTTAAAGTAAAAGCATTTGAGCTACTACTTCCTTCTGAATTGGTATGACCAAAATACTCTCCTTCAATGCTCACACCTGCTTTATAAGTATCTCCCTTAAACTCTTTGAACCCATCTAATCCATAATTCACAATACTTCCTTTATTACTAAAGTCTGTATTGATAAATTGCAAATCAAGATTTCCAGAGAAGTTCAAGTCCCATTTATTAGCATTATGATTGAAAAAATAGATACCAATATTTGGAATGGAATATCTTCTTGAAACATCTTTTCTATTCGTTGTGTCTGCTTGTTCAGCATTCATAGCATAGAGATAATACTGGTCCAAATGCATTCCAGCTTTTGCACCGATTGTAGTATTTTTCAAATGGTATTCGCCATAAGCATCTACACTCAATTCATAATACTGCTTAAACTTTTTCTTAGAAGCTTTTGAGTGGATAAAATCGACATCTAAACCAGTCTGAAACTTACTAAAATCTTTATTGGCTAATGACAATCTCAAAGTAGGTGTCAGATAATTGCCAAATCCCGCTTTTAGATAACCAATAGATTCAATATTTTGAACTGCTGGGCTATATTTCACAGGTCGTAAATCTTCTCTTGTATGACTAATAGGATTAAAGTAATCATTGAATGAATATTCTTGGGTTGTCGGCTTATCAGTAGTAGATATTTTGGGCAAATTAGGTGGAAAATCCACTTTAGACACCAACTTTACTTCTGGTTGAAATGCTCTAACGACATTTATTTCGTCCGATTTTAAAGAATCTTTTGTCTGTGCTTGAAGCAAAGAAGGCAATGCCAAGCTAAAGATATATATAGATATTTTATTCAAATTCATGATGCTTATTTTTCAAATTCAGAAAAACCGTTTGCTCCAGAAGGATTAACAAGTTTCGAACCTTGATTTTCTAATAATTTTACTTTCTCTAATTTCTCAACAGCCTCTTTATATAAATCATCTTGAGTATGGTAAGAATCTATCACTGATTGCAATGTTACTTTCGCTTTGAAATAATCTCCATTTTTGACATAAATATCTGAAAGCAGAATATACGTTTTCACCATCCAAATTGAATAGGATGGATAATTGGAAATCAATTCAAAACACTGTTTCTCAGCATTTGCCATATCAGAATTCAAATAAGTCATTAACGCCAAAGTATATTTAGACTCAGCAGCCCATTCATTATTGATACGTTTTATTACAGACTCTAAATCTGCTGTTGCTAAAGCATTATTCTTAGTATAGAATTGAGACATTCCTCTATAAAATAAAGCTTCAATTTGGATAGTTTCAGATAAGCCTTTGATTCCCATTGATTTGTTAGCAAAGTCTATAGTTTTAGTATAATTTTTCACTTGGTAATAAGATCGCATTGCACCTAAGATAGCTTCGTTTAGCAAATCTTCTGTTGAAGCAATCTCCATTAAAGATTCGTAATAAGTAGCCGCTTTTTGTCCATCTCCTTGTTTGCCCCTAATAGCTGCCGCTCTTTGTAGTGACTTCTCAGAAAATCTATTTGTTGGTTGAGTTATAACATATTCATAATCTGTAACCGAACCCACAACATTCCCACCATAATATTTAGATTCCGCTCTGTAATATCTAGCAGGTAATACAAATGCACCATTTTTATAAGTATTCAAATAAGAATCAAAACCTTTGACAGCCAATTCATAATTTCCTTTAACAAATTGAGCTTCTGCAGCTTGATATACTATTGAATCTTGTGTTGAAGTACTTACCATAGCTCCTGGATACTGTTTCATCAAATCAAAATATCCATTAGGATCACCCTTGTCTATATAAATATCTTTCACCGCTATCAATGCTTCTTGCGAAGCTAGAGTCTTAGGGAAATTTTGTATCACATATTTATAACTTGCCAATGCTGCATCTAATTTGTCTTGATTATATTGAATCAATGCAACTCGATTATACACATAAGGAACAAATTCACTTTTGGGGTAATTTCTTAGCAATAGCTGATATGTCTTAATAGCATCATCAGATTTGTCGATATTATTATACGTGCTACCCAATTCGAAAAGGGCATCATCAGCATAAGTAGAGGTAGGATAAGAAGAATATACTTTATTTAAACCATCAATTTTTCCATTAGTAAATCCACTCAAGCCTTTTAGCATTGCTGTTTGATAAGTGGCATAATCAGCACCTTTTGCATTAGAATTAGCAACTTGTTGATATATTTCAAGTGCGTCAGAATATTTCTTCTGCATATAATAACTATCTGCCAATCTCAGTTGAGCATCAGGAATAACAGTCTGTTGAACTACCGCATCTTTCTCATTTTTCATTCTATCTATTGCCTTTGCAAATAAAATCTGAGCAGAAACAAAATCGCTTTTCTTATAGCTATTATAACCTTGAAGGTAAAAGCCAGTACCTGCACTTACTCTGGAACTATGCTCTGTAGAAATAGTAGCTGCGATAGATTGAAACTTAGAAAGCCATTGATTACTTTCATCAAATTTATTGCTATTATGAGCAATATCAGCTTTCCAATAATAGGTCAGTGCTTCTATACTTGACTCAGAAGTAAATCTTAAGGCCTTATCCAAATACTCATTCGCTTTCAAAATCTGATTATTAGAGTAATATTCCATAGCTCTATAAAAAGCCATCTTTTGATAAGCAGATTTTATCTGTGCAGTTGGATTTTTCATACTTTCTATCATACTGATAGCTTCTTCATAAGACCTTGTTTTGAAAAACACATCTGCTAAAATATTTTGAGCATTGGCATTAAATTCTGAATTGGGATAAGTACTCACAAAAGCCTTTAATAAACTCAACGCTTCTGTATAGTTACCCTGTTCATAGGTAATCTTGGCAATATTAAATAAAGATTCCTCTGTAATAGCTGCATTGTACTTCATACGAGCAGCTTGTTGAAATGCTGTTTTTGCATTGCCCTTATCTCCTATTTTTGTATAGCATTGCCCCATGATATACATAGCACTTTGGGTCATTTCATTATCTAAAGTGGTCAATCTTTTCAACTGCTCTATAGATTTCTGATACTGACCATTCTTGTAATATACATACCCCAATTGATAGTAATCTTCCTGATTGACTTTAGATAGAGCTGGAATAGCTTGAGAAAGATATTTTTCTGCAGTTACAAAATCTTTCTTCTCAAAATATGCATTACCCAATAACTTCTTAATTTCATTGGGATATCTCAATCCTTTTACAGACTCTAATTGAGGTTCGACATACTGAATCATTTCGTCATATTTCTGACCTTGAGCCAAAATTGAAGCAACATAATAAGGCACTATTGTTTTATACTTTGGAGAAGTATCCAATTTTTTAAACTGCTTTAATGCATCATCATATTTTTCAAAATAGTAGGCACTCAATCCAGAATAATATATCGCATCGAAATAATATTTTGAATTAGAATTTTGAGTCAAAGGAGCAAATAAGCTATATGCTTCTCTAAATTTCTTCAATGCAAAATTTGAAAATGCTTTCTTAAAAATCCATTCATCTTTCTCTGAGGCTGATAAAGCAGCAACATCGGTCTTTTCAAAATATTCTATTGCATCTTTATAATTTGCTTTAGAAAAATACAAATCACCCAAATGAAAGTAGGCAGCATAAACAGCTCCCGAACCAGCATACTCTTCAATAAACTCATGTAAGAGATTTTCAGCTAAAGGAGAATTAGCAGCTTTGGCACATACTGCTTTAAAATACTCTGCTTGAGCAAGTTCTAATGTTGCTTTTGCAAAATCATTCTCAGAGGCTTCTGCGATATATTTTTCAAAATAGTTATAAGCTATATTATACTTTCCCTTTTCAAACAACTCTACTCCCTGCTGATAAATTTTAGACGTTTCCGTCTGTGCCAAATTAGCTTGCCCAAATACAGTAGGCAAACTAGTACCTATGGACAAAATAACTGCAAACAATTGTTTATTCATAAAATTTTTATGTTATTGAAACGCAATACTTTTAACAAATTGTATTCCACAATAAAAATGCGAAAAAATATTTTTCTAAAAATAATAGATATTCACCCTTGTGGATATTTTTAAAAATCTATTTCCCCTTTTCCTTCTCTTATCACCTTAGGATAATTCTCTGTACAATCAATTATTGTTGAAGGAATCACACCACCTACTCCTCCATCTATAATCATATCTACCAAATGCCCAAATTGTTCATAAATCAAATATGGCTCAGTAATATAATCTATAATATCATCATCGTGATGAATAGATGTTGTTATAATTGGATTGCCCAATTGCTCAACAATAGCTCTCGGGATAGGATGGTTGGGAATTCTGATACCTACTGTTCTCTTTTTATTTTTAAATAATTTTGGAATAGAATTATTGGCTTTTAAGATAAAAGTATAAGCACCTGGAAGTAGCCTTCTCATTAATTTATAAATCGGAGTATCAAGATTAAGTGTAAACTGACTAATATGACTCAAATCATTACAGATAAAAGAAAAAGACATCTTTTCAGGTTTCACCCCTTTAATCTGGCACAAGCGTTCTATTGCTTTGGTCTGATATATATCACAACCAATAGCATATACAGTATCTGTGGGGTAAATAACTAATCCTCCTTTGCTCAGGCAATCTACAACTTGTTGAATCTTACGAGGTTCTGGATTTTTAGGATGTATTTCTAAAAACATAGTACAAAGTTAGGAATAAATTGAAGCAAATAGGAATTAAGCACTATACTAGTTTACAGATTGTTCAACTTTCCGATAAATTTTGACATAAAAAACAAGCATTTTATATAACAAGGAACAAGACAAAAAAGATGTTCTAAAAGTTAGGGTAAGTTTTGTATTCTATTTTATAAATTTACTGATACATTATAAAGTCTATTATGAGTAAAGTCAGAAAAATTATTCGCCAAAAGAATACTGAGAAAATCAGAAAACCTCCAGGCACACTCATTTATATTGGTAAAGAAAAGGATACTGATATTTCAATTGATTTATTAATGTATAATGCAGAAAAGTTTGAAGAAAAGAGCATTCTTAATAATATTTCAGATACAAAATTTCCTATTGAAGAATATACTTCATGGGTGGATATCAAAGGTTTGCATGATGAGAAGTTAATAGAAAAAGTAGGCAAGATGACAAACATTCATGCTTTGACACTAGAAGACTTACTCAATACTGAACAAAGACCCAAAATAGATTTTTTTCACACTTACACATATATCGTCTTACAAACGCTAAAATATGATGAAGAAAGCCATGAAATCATTCCAGAACAATTGAGTATCATCCTAGGTGAAAATTATGTAATGACATTTTTGGAGAAACCTTCTTATGACCTCAATATTCTCAAAGAAAGAATCAAAAACAAAATCGGCAAAATAAGAAGTTACGGTGCAGACTACTTAGCATATGCCATTTTAGACATTGTCATAGATGATTATTACGAAATCATTGAAAAATTGGGAGATCAAATTGAAGCAGTTGAAGATGCGCTAATGTTTCAAACAGAAAAAATTGAAATTCAAGATATCTATGTTCTTAAACGCAAACTTTTGGAATTTAGAAAAACGATATGGCCCATCAGGGAGATTCTTACAAAATTAGAGAAAAACGACACTCAACTTATAAAAGAAAAAACTGCTTTATACTTGAGAGATTTGTATGATCACAACATTCAACTGATTGACAATATAGATATATACAGAGATTTAGTTTCAGGATTGGCAGATGTATATTTGACAAAATCAAGTAATCGACTCAATGAAATCATGAAGATACTGACTATTTTATCTTCAATATTTATTCCACTCACATTTATTGTAGGTGTTTATGGAATGAATTTCAACAATATGCCTGAATTAGAATGGGAATATGGATATTTTCTTATCCTTGGTTTGATGCTGTTGATAGCCTTTGGAATGGGTATCTATTTTAAAAGAAAAAAATGGCTATAATACTATAAAACAAAAAAGGTAGAGCGTTTAAAACTCTACCTTAAAACCTTAATTATGAATAAGATTAAGCCAATTTTACGTTAACGGCTGTAAGACCCTTTTTGCCTTGTTGTACTTCAAATACTACTAGGTCATTTTCTTTCACTTCGTCTTTCAATCCACTAATGTGAACAAAAACATCTGCGCCTCCGTCTGTAGGAGTGATAAATCCAAAGCCTTTAGTTTGGTTGAAGAATTTTACTTTACCTTCTTGCATGGTTGTTGAGTTTGAAAATTTGTAAATTTATTTTTTTATTGGAAATTTTAGCACAAAAATTTGATGCGCCTATTAGTTATTGGAAGCTTTGTCAATTATTTTATTTCGTCATTATTTTTTTACACAAAGTCTAATTCCTTAGTAATCTGTATCAGCCACAAAGCTATCAATTTTTTTTTATAAAAAAAGTAACTATTCACATCATTTATTTTTATTCTTTCACTCAACCACCTCACATTCAAAACAAATATTTCAATTCATCAAAAAAAATAGCATTTTACGCAATACTCTATTTTGAATTAAGACTATCATTTTCAGTCATTAGCGATATTTTACATCAATCTTTAGAGAAAATTCGCTACATTCAAAATAGGATAAAAATATCCATAATTAATCACATAGAATTAACATTGAGAAGCAGTATAAATCACTCTCTTCTTTTTATCTTAGAAAAACTATATTTTGTTGAACAAAAATGAGAAATTTCTTGACGCAAGATCATCAATATAATTCCAACTATTACTAAATTAATTATTCTCAATTTCCAGATATTAACCAAGACTTCCAATAAGCAGATATGAAAAAAACATTTATCTTCTCAATACTTGCTCTTTTATTTTCAGTCGTTATATTCTCTAGTTTTGAAGATGAAGAAGATGCAACTTCGGCCGCTTATCTCAGCAAAAAATATGTGTTAGATGAGCTAATTAAGACCAATGAATTAATTATAAAAATCTTTGACGCCGCTAAAGCCAAAGACAGTGCATCTATTCCCAACTATTTCAAAGAAGCTAGAATAAAATATAAACATATTGAATTTTATCTCCAATCATTTGAAAGTGAAAAAACCAAACTTTTAAATGGAGCCCCTTTACCTTGGATTGAGTTTACAGTTGGAGGATATGAGCATCAAGATCCGCATGGATTACAAGTCATGGAAGAGCTTATTTTTGATTCGCCTCAGATGGATTTTAAAGAGATTATTGAAGAATGTTATTTTTTCAATTTAGAAATTCTCAAATTCAAAGAAGCTATAAATATCAATCCTACTAGCGATGCTGTAATTTTTTTAGGTTTAAAATTTGGTTTAATCAACATAGAAACATTAAGTCTTTCAGGATTTGATTGCCCTATTACACTTCAAGTTGCTGAAGAAATAAACAGCAATTTGGAAGCAATTCATACAGTATTAGGATTTTATAAAAAGAAAAGCACCAACAAGGCTATTTTAAAAGAAATTGAATCTGCACAAAATAATATTCTAAAAGCTCAAAAATATCTACAACCTACAAAAGGCAAATTCCTTGAATTTGGAGCAATAGACCAGTTGTCTTTTATAAAGAAATATTTACAACCACTAAATTCTAGTATCGTCAACATCTTTGAAGATATCAAATCTGAAGAACGTCCGATGATTAGATTGTTTACTTTCATTACACATATCAATGGAAAAATAAAAAATATCTACAACTCTAATTTTCTCAACCGTACTGCTACAGGAGAAAAGAATTATTATGGTGTGGACAATAAAGATGTCTTAGATCCCAAGGTAGTCGCATTGGGTGAAAAATTATTTTCAGATGTAAGACTTTCACATGGCAACGTATTATCTTGCCAATCTTGCCACAATCCCACACTGGCATTCACTGATGGACTTACTACTGCTCAAACCAATATAATCGGTGTCTTCCAAAAAAGAAATTCTCCTACTATTGTATATTCTGCTTATCAAGGGAGACAATTTTTTGATTTAAGATCTAGAACATTAGAAGACCAAATTGTTCATGTCGTCAATAACCCTGAAGAATTCAACACTTCATTTGACGAAATTATTAGCAAGTTAAATCAAGATTCGGTCTTAATTCAAGAGTTTATAGATGCTTTCCCTAAAGACTGGAAAAAACCTATCAAAGAATTTACAATTAGAAAAGCTTTAGGAGGATTTGTAAGAAGTCTTCCACAATTCAATAGTGAATTTGATGCATACATGAGAGGTGAGATAACAGATTTGAGACCTGAAGTAAAAAGAGGATTTAACCTATTTATGGGCAAAGCCAAATGTGGCACTTGTCATTTTGCACCTACTTTCGCAGGAACAACTCCTCCATTTTATAGAGAAAGTGAAACAGAAGTTGTAGGAATGATAGAAAAATGGGACACTATTCATCCTATTTTATTACAAGATTCTGGTAGATACAAAACTCAACCCAATCCTATATATCTATATTCTATCAAAACACCTACATTAAGAAACATAGAAATCACAGGCCCTTATATGGTTAATGGTGCATTTAAAGATTTGGAAACCGTAATGGATTTTTACAATCGTGGTGGTGGACAAGGAATGGGTGTTGATGTTCCCAATCAAACACTAGATGCTGCTCCTTTAAATCTTTCAAAACAAGAAATTAAAGACGTCATTGCTTTCATGAATAGCTTGACAGATAAGCAGTTTTTGAAGAAGTAAGAAGTTCAAAGTACGAGATACAAATTTAAAAGTACGAAGTATGAATGAAAAAACAATGGTAGCAGAGTTAGCCTCGTAGAGGCTATCGCTTGGTAAGAATAAACAATCATCCAACTATTGCTCCGTAGGTGCTACCCTAAAAATAATATTGAGGTTCACAAAGCACACCAAGCCTCTACACTTAGGACACGAAGTGATAGATAGAATTACACGTTGCGAATGCGTCCTGCACCATAGATTTTGAAGCTGGGGCCCCACTATATGAAGAAAGCGTAATTTCTTCAACTGTTTGAGACGAAGTCGAGTTTTGAAGAAATAGCTTTCAAGTATTTAGTGGGTCAGCGAAAAATCCAGTGCAATTCTTTTGCATACTTTTTCTTCTAAAGAAAAGTATGAAGAAAAAATATTGAAGTAATGTATAGATTGCTTCGTCCTCGCAATGATTTCGTACCACGTCATACAAAACTCAATTTGTAATCTTACCTAACAGTGATTCAGCATCGACAACAGAAAAATGAAGTAAAATAGAAATCCTAAAACAAATTCTGGATGACAATGACACTCACAAAAAACAAACTATTTAGACAAAGAAATCTGGCATCAAAGGGCCGCCAGGAGTAACAGCATATTTGTCTAAATCATGTATTCCTTCTGAAGCAAGAACTTCATCATCGACAAAGAAATTTCCACTACAATCTTTAGCTGAACGAGACAATATATAGTACGCAGCATCAGCAAGAATATCAGGCTTTCTAGACATATTGACCATATCATCCCCACCCAAAAGGTTTTTTACAGCAGCAGTAGCTATTGTAGTTCTTGGCCACAATGCATTAATACCCACTTTACCTTTAAACTCTTCTGCCATACCTAAAACACAAAGGCTCATATTATACTTTGCAATAGAGTAAGCAACATGAGGGCCAAACCATTTTGGTTCAAAATTCAATGGTGGTGAAAGATTGAGGATATGAGGGTTCTCAGATTTCAATAAGTATGGCAAACATTTCTGTGATGTCAAAAATGTACCTCTTCCATTGATTTGATGCATTAAATCATATCGTTTCATAGAGGTTTGTAATGTCGGTGTCAAACTGATTGCACTAGCATTATTAATCAAAATATCTATTCCTCCAAATTTTTCTACAGCTTGTTGAATAGCACTTTCTACTTCTTCCTCAAATCTTATATCACAATGCACAGCCAATGCCCTACCTCCTACTTCTTCAATTTCAGCAGCAGCAGTATATATTGTGCCTTCCAATTTGGGATTGGGCTCAACAGTCTTGGCTGCAATGACAATATTTGCTCCGTCTTGTGCCAATCTTTTACCAATAGCCAATCCGATACCTCTAGTTCCACCAGTAATAAATACTGTTTTATTTTTAAAACTCATCTTTATTAATTTTTACTGTTTTTAAAATATTTAATCCATAGAAATAGGTTCTACTTTGTAACCTTCTTTTCTTAAAAGACTTATCAAACCAATTGGACCTCCTAAATGTCCAGCACCCACAGCTATAAAAGATGTTCCTTTATGCATAAAACTTTCAATTTTGGGTATCCAATTCAAATTTCTTTGATCCAATAAAGTGTTGGTAATATCTTTAAAATCTTCTTGAGAGATAGTCATTTCATATAACTTCTGAATATCCTTGGACTGATATGTCATTATCAATGTGTCCAAAAATTTCTTTTGTTCATCATCTTCATGAATGGCTTTTATCAAGGATTGATACTGATCTTCTAAGCTACTCATTTTATCAATAAATGACAATTGCTCTTCTAATGTTTCCAAACCAGCAATCTCACCATTTTTTTCTTTTATCAAATCCATTAATTCCACTTCGTAAGAAGATGTATTATTTCCTAAATACCGAACATAAATCATCTGTTGCAAAAAGAAAGGTTTTAACCTAGCATAAGCAGTTTTAAACAAAGACAAGGGTGTTCCTAATTCCTCTGCAAAAAATGTTTCTAAAGTCAAATAATCTTCATCATTGAGATAGTCTTTAACAGTTTTATTGTCTGGAAGAATAGAAGCATTTGCTACTGCCAATGAATTTACATTATCTAAATCCATCTCAATCACTAAACGTTTGGATTGATTGAGCTTTTTGACAACGTTCTCTCCCACCTCAAAATCTTCTGCTGATATAACATGAATACTTCCAAATAAATATGAAGGTGAGCTCAAATCATTTCCTGAAACTTGCCAAAGTAAGGTTTTATCTGTATCTAAAGGTTGATCTAGTTCTACTTTAACAGATTCATTAGTAGGCTGTGCAGTTTTACAGGAAGACACTAAAACAATAATAAGAGCAACAAAAAGTTTAGAGGAACGAATGGCTGTTTTACAGAACATATTGATAAAAATAAATTGGATGGAAAAGTTACTTATCATTCATTGGATATCCAAATAAGAGGCTAGCTTATTTGCCTTAATTTACCAATAAATAACAGATTTATGACGTAGTAGATAATCTTTTATCAATGTAAAATCATCTCAAAACAAAAGAAAAGTCAAACAAAAAAGGTTGCTACAATCGTAACAACCTTATCAATCTTAAAAATATCTCTATTAATGGTGATGATGACCGCCTGGTCCATGAATATGACCATGTTCCAATTCATCAGCTGTAGCTTCTCTTACTCCAGCAACTGAACCACTGAAATATAAATCTTTACTTGCCAATGGGTGATTGAAGTCCATAATCACTTGTTCGTCAGTTACTTCCAATACCATACCTTCCAATCTATTACCTTCTTGATCCATCATAGGCAATATATTTCCAGTTTGTAACATTTCATTATCTACATTTCCAGCTTCATCTTTAAAAGCTTCCAATGGGATAGCCACAACATTTTGCTCATCTCTGATACCATATCCATTCGCTGCTTCAATTTTAAAATCAAAAGCATCTCCTACTTGAAGACCTTCTAAATTAGCTTCAAATTCAGGCAATAAACTACCAGCACCATGTAAATATTGCAATGGATGCTCTAAATCTGATTTATCAGCCACAACTTTCTCACCATTATGTTCAACTTGAAGGACATAGTGTACAGACACTGCTTTGTTCTTTCCTACTTGCATAAAAAATTATTTCGGCGCAAGATACGTCAATTAAATGGAAGCATTACCCTTTCAATTTATAAATATTGTGAATTGAACTGAAAATTTGTATTTTCTTTTTGAAGAAAGGAGATTTTGGATAGATAGAATCTTCCATCCATCTCTAAAAAAGCAATTAAACTATTATTACAAAAACTTTCTATCTCTTACACATTCTTCTTTTTCAACTTACAAGTAGAACCAGTCAATAAGAGTACGCCTTTTGTACCATTGGTAATTTCTGCAGCATTACCTTCATCGGTGTCGATATGCATCTCTAGTTTGAATTTATCTGATACTCTTACCAATACGTTTTTAAATGTAATCGGTCTATCATTGTGTTCAACGTCCACTTCTACAATATCTTTATCTTGAACACCAAATAATTCTGCATCATTTGGATGCATGTGAATATGTCTCCATGCACATATCAAACCTTCTTTCAATGTTACAGTTCCTGCTGTACCAATCAAAGTAATGCCCGGTGTACCTTCAATATGTCCAGAATCTCTAATCGGAGCATCTACTCCCAAGAAAAACTCATCTGTTCTTGCAATTTCAACTTGATTATAGGTTCTTGCAGGACCCAAAACTCTTACCTTTTCAATTCTATTCCTAGGGCCAACAAGCGTTACAGTTTCCTCACAAGCAAATTGCCCTGGCTGGGAAAGAGGGCTTCTAAAAGTCAATTGATGACCTGGGCCAAATAATTGCTCCACACTTTCTTGAGTCAAATGTACGTGTCTTGCAGAAATAGCTATCGGAATAACTGGAATTGTATTGACCTTAAATTTCTCAGAAAGTATTTTTTCAGTTTCTAAAGCAATAGATTTCTGTTCATCAGTACGGACAACTAACAATTTCACTCGACTATTGGAAGTAGATATTTCAACTACTGGTTGATCTACAGACACCTTAACATCTCTATTCAAATCTTCATTAAATATAGCTCCCAAGTAATCAAATCTTTGTAATGAGCGATGTCTTACGACTGGACTATTTTCACCTATTCCTGCAGTAAAAACTATCACATCTACTCCACCCATTGCAGCTGTATATGCACCAATATATTTACGTAATCTGTGTGTAAATAATTGCAAAGCTAAACGACAGCCATCATCTCCATCCATCGCTCCTTTGATAATTTCTCGCATATCATTGGTCTGACCACTGACTCCCAACAAACCACTTTGCTCATTGAGTAATTTGGAAACATCTTCTTTAGAAAATCCTTCAGATAAGAGATAATTAATAATCCCTGGATCTAAATCTCCTGCTCTTGTACCCATCACAAGTCCTTCAAGTGCAGACATCCCCATAGAGGTTTCGATAGAACGACCATATTCAATCGCTGTAACACTACAACCACTACCTAAATGGCAAGTAATCATGCGCAATTCTCTTATATCACGTTGTAAATGCTCAGCAGCTAATTCAGCAACATATTGGTGGCTAATTCCATGAAAACCAAATCTTTTGATGTGTTTCTCATCAGATAATTTTCTATCTATTGCATAATATTGAGCACGTTTAGGAATACTTCTATGAAATGCAGTATCAAAAACTGCAACTTGATGCAAATCAGGAAAAATTTCCTCACATATTTCAATACCCTTCAGATTGACTGGATTATGAAGTGGCACCAAAGGTATCATCTTACGAATTGCCGATTTCACTTCTTCATTTATCAAAGTAGGTTGAGCATAATCATCACCACCATGAACAACCCTATGCCCTACTCCATCAATTTGAGGACCATTCCATGAATGGATAAATGCAGTAAGATATGCTCTAAGTACTTCAGTATATTCTTCTGTAGTTGAAATTGCCACTTCTTCGCCATTAATCTTCCCTATAGTTCCTTTGCCAATCCTTTCGACAGAAAGCTGATGAACCGCTTTTTTAGTTAAAAAATTAAATATATCGGCTTTGATAGAAGAGCTCCCACAATTGACAACTAAAATATGCATAAACTTAGTTTTTTAAGAAAAGCGAAGAAACGACTTTTCAAGGTATTTTTAAAAGATAATCCGTTAAATAGATGTATATCTTTTGAAATAAACGCTTTAATATCATTGAATTGACATTGACTTTACTATAAAATTTGTCTTTTTATTCTCCCAATATGAAATCTCTATCCAAAATTCTACATCTTTGCCTATAAACCTTTCTTCATTGGCAAAGCATACACCCAAAATAGCAGTTGTTATTCTTAATTATAATGGTAAAACATGGTTAGAAAAATTTTTACCATCAGTTATTGAATACACTCCTGTGGAATTGGCAAAAATTTGGGTAGCAGACAACGCCTCTACTGACGGCTCATTGGATATGATTAAATCTCAATTCCCATCAGTCAATACAATTGCCCTTTCTGAAAACTTCGGATTTGCAGAAGGTTATAATCAAGCTATTAAAAACATTTCTTGTGACTATGTTTTATTATTAAATTCTGATGTAGAAGTGACACCAAATTGGTTAGAACCACTTTATCAGACGATGAGTAAAGATCGTACAATTGCTGTCTGCCAACCCAAATTATTGGATTACAAGCAACAAGAAAAATTTGAATATGCTGGTGCTGCTGGTGGAATGATAGACAAATATGGTTATCCTTTTTGTAGAGGACGATTATTTGAAAACATTGAAACAGATAACGGTCAATATGACAATGAAATGGAAATTTTCTGGGCAACTGGTGCATGTATGTTGGTGAGAAGGGAACTTTTTTTATTAGTAGGAGGATTTGATAAAGATTTTTTTGCTCACATGGAAGAAATTGATTTATGTTGGCGTTTGAAAAGATTGGGGTACAAAATTATCTACACACATCAATCAAAAGTATATCATGTCGGAGGCGGCACCTTGAATGCTCAAAACCCACACAAAACTTTTTTGAATTTTCGAAATAACAGATTGCTATTGTTTAAAAATTTAGATTTTAAACAGTTTTTATTCATCAATGCTGTAAGAAATATCTTGGACATGGTCGCTTTATTCAAGTCATTACTTCAATTCAGACTTAAAGAAGCATGGGCGATATTGCGAGCTCAATTTGCATATAGGGCGATGATAGGGCAAGCTTTTCATAAAAAACAAATTTTTATAGAAACTCAATACAAGCACAAGATTGGAGCACCTAATCTAAAAGGGATTTACCCTAAAAGCCTCTTGGTTTCTTATTTTATCAATCAAAGAAAAAAATTCTCTCAATTATCTTGGTAAACAAATTATATGAAAATTTTAATTGTAGGAGCATCTGGATTGGTCGGCAGTAATTGTTTGAAATATTTATCCGAAAAAGGGAATGAATGTATCGGCACCTATTTTTCTTATGCTGCAAAAAATACAGTATTTTTTGACACTTTGAATTTAGACAATCCCAATAATTTTGACATTGATACATTTCAACCAGAAGTTATTATACATTGCGGTGCATTGACTCATGTAGATTATTGTGAACAAAACGAAGAAGAAAGTTATAAATACTCAATCGTTTCTACAGAAAATGTCATCCAATTGGCAAAGAAATTTTCATCCAAAATCGTATTCATTTCTACTGATTATATTTTCGATGGAGAAAATGGCCCTTATGATGAACAAGCCATCGCCCATCCCATCAGTGTTTACGGAAGACATAAATGGAAGGCAGAGCAACTCGTCAACAATTCTCACCTAGACAATTTAGTATTGCGTATTACCAATGTTTATGGAGATGAAGAAAGAGGAAAAAATTTTGTTGCACGTATCATTGACCAAGCTATTCATGGACAACATCTGACATTAAAATTGCCTATTGACCAATACGCCACCCCTATCAATGCCGCTGATATTGCTAGAGCTTTATATCTTTTACTTGAAAATCAAAAAACAGGTATTTACAATATTGCTTCGACAGATTATATGAATCGAGTTCAATTGGCACTCAGAATATTAAAATATTTTCCTGATGCTACATACGATTTGCTTCCATTAAGCACGTCTGATATAAATCCTCCAGCAGCAAGACCACTACAAGGAGGTTTAAAATCATCAAAATTCTTAAATGAATTTCCTGACTTCGTATTCAGTACAGTAGATGAATATGTACAAAATAAGGTTTCTAGCTAAAGCTAATTTTGAGCAATGACATTTTTCGCAATGTCAATTACTTTATGAATCTGCTCCTCAATAGAAATATAAGATGTATCAATTTCTATCGCATCATCAGCTTTACGCAGGGGCGAATCTGCTCTGTTGCTGTCAATATGGTCTCTATTCAAAAGATTATTTTTCACCTCTTCAAAAGATACACTGATACCACTTAAAGCCAATTCTTTCACTCTTCTTCCTGTACGAATATCAATATCTGCTACTAGAAAAAACTTGCATTCAGCATCAGGAAAAACGACAGTCCCAATATCTCTCCCATCCATCACAACACCTTTATTTTTCCCCATAGCTCTTTGTTGAGCAACAAGTGCCTTTCTTACTGCACTCAATGCAGCAACAGGAGAAACCA
This sequence comes from Chitinophagales bacterium, assembly GCA_023957245.1. GTDB lineage: Bacteria > Bacteroidota > Bacteroidia > Chitinophagales > JADIYW01 > JAMLHH01. The sequence goes on along the minus strand of JAMLHJ010000003.1, from coordinate 255,790 downwards.
TAGCAGCTACTTCTGGAGTTCGAATCTGATTTTCGACATCTACACCATTCAAAAATGTATGTAATTTTTGTGAGTCTGAATTCAAAATAAATCTAATTTCAATATCTTTCAAGGCATTATCTACTTCATCAAGGTTGGAAATATTTACTTCTTTCTGTTGAAAATACAATGTCACAGCTCTATACATTGCACCAGTATCAATATAAGTGTAACCCAATTGGTAGGCAACAGCTTTGGCAGTAGTAGATTTTCCACAACCACTATATCCATCTATAGCTATATTGATTTTATGATGTAAAGACATTTTTGACAATAACATTAAAACCGCAAAAGTAATCAAAATGAATATCTAATAAAGGCCTATCTTTTACATTCTTCAATTATTCCTGCTTCTGGTGCTTTTCTTATGATGTAATTGTATGGAAAAGCACTTCGACAAACTTCGTGAGCTTTGCGTAAAACTTTGTAGCCTTTGCGGTTAGATTGCATTTCTTAAAGCAAAACGTCCCAATAGAACAATGTCATTCCTGCGGAAGCAGGAATCTCATGAAAGGGAAATTAGGTTGGAGATTCCCATTTTCATGGGAATGACAAAATAAGGAGATAGGGCTTCGACAACCACCAGTATTTTCACATTTGCAAATCTCCAAAATAAACTCAGTGTACTTTACGTAAAACTTTGTGTACTTTGTGGTTGGCATCGACAGGCTCAGCCACCAGCAAATTTCATCTTACATTTTTCTTCTCACCTTTCACTAAATCTTCACATTTGCAAATCTCCAAAATAAACTCCGTGACCTTTGTGTAGAGACTTGGTGTCCTTTGTGGTTAAATTCTGGACAGAATCAGCTATTTCTTCAAAACATCAGCAATCTCCTTCTTTTCATTTCCAAATAATGCAATTGGAGCTCTCTACCCATCTGATTGGAAATACTTGTATTCTCTTGAGCACGACGAATGAGATATGGCAACACCTCTCTTACTGGACCATAAGGCATATATTTATATACATGATAACCAGCATTGGCCATATTGAAGCTAATATGGTCACTCATTCCCAAAAGTTGAGAAAAACTTAAATGTGGATGATTTTTTTCAATTTGAAGTTGCTCTGCAATTTGAGTAGCATACAGTGTGCTCTCTTCATTGTGTGAAGCAATACATACAGCTACATTCTCAATATGACTTAATGAAAGACGTATTGCCGCATTATAATCTTTATCTGTCTGCTCCTTTGATACTTGAACAGGATTTTTCACACCATTCGCATTTGCATAATCTTCTTCTTTCTCCATATATGCACCTCTGACCAATTTGGCTCCATAGATAAAACCTTCACTTTCTGCGGTAACAATCATCTTTTCAAGTACTTCCAATCTGGTATCCAAATACAACTGAAAAGTATTGTAAACAATAGGATACTCTTTGTTATATTTTCTCATCAACTCCAAAGTCAAATCATCTAATCCCTTTTGAATCCATGATTCTTCAGCATCGACAAATAGAGAAATCTTATTCTGATACGCCAATTCAGTGATACTATAAATTCTTTCTTTACACGCTTCAAATCTTTGAATTTCTTTATCACTTAAATCTTTTCCGGCATGAATTTTCTCCAAAATATGAAAAGGAATCAATGAGGTAAATTTGGAACTGACAATTTTTATATCATGATGTTGAGCAGCAAATAGAATAGCATCTTTAATAGATTGGGTGGTTTTGATAAAATCTTCATCACTATCTTTGCCTTCAACTCCATAATCTAAGATGGTATCTACACCATATTTTTTAAGATGTTCAATCTTTTTTATTGAGTTTTCCAATGAAGTGCCACCGCAAAATATAGAAAACACTGTAGGCTTCACTCCCATTACTACTGGAAGACTCATATTGTTTTTAACTAAAAAATTAGAAATACTCAAACCTGTATTTACCAATTTATTATAACGCATGAGATTAAAAATCCAATAATCTCTTTTTAAAATATTGTTGCTTTTATACTTAAATGCGTATTCAGTATTATTCAAATTGAGTTGTGACATAAATTTTCATCTGTATTTGTTGTATTAACAGATAAAAAAGAAATTAGTTACAAAAAAAACAAAGAACACAAATCTAAATAAAATAGACATTGGTCTAAATACTTAAAATATAGAATCTACAGTAACTATCTATGAAGAAGTAATTATTCTTGTGAAGCTTTCACTTTTTCTTTCAAAAAAGGACCAATTAACTCAATTGCACCATCTAACCTATGATTATTATTGATGATAATATCTGCTTGAGCTTTCATTGGGAGAATAAATTGTTCAAAAGTTGGATGTACATGGTATTGATACCTATACAATACATCATCAAGTGGATAATTGCGTTCTTCAGCATCACGTTTGATTCTTCTGATTAATTTTAAATGCTCACTAGCATCTAAAAAGATTTTCAAATCTAACATCTTGCTAATTTCCTCAAAGTAGAAAACAAAAATCCCTTCAACAATTATCACTGGAGCAGAACTATACACAATTTCTTTAGCTGTAGCCAATGGATTGTTAAAGGTATATTCCATTAATCGGACTGTTCCACCATTTACCAATGTACTCAAATCGTCATAAAAATCTTGTCGTCTGAAAGATGATGGCAAATCAAAATTGTATTGTTCATTATTATCTTTGACTTGTTGATCCCTATTTTTATAATAGTTATCCATACTCAGAAAACAAACCTCTTCTATGGAGAATTGCTGAAACAGACGATTGATAAAAGTAGTTTTACCAGAACCACTTCCTCCGGTAATTCCAATTACGTATGGCTTTTGCATTTACAAATTTAATAAATGAAAGTACAGATTAATGGATAAAATGCTAAATAATATCAACAATCTTTCTCCGACTGTCAATTTCGATTTGAAAACGCTAATACATTGCGTATTTTTACAAAAAAAATAAATATGCAAGTTCTTGACGGAAAGCAACTCTCTCAAATTATCAAACAGGAAATCGCTCAAAAAGTCAATGAAATCAAGTTAAACGATGGCAAAACCCCACATTTGGCTGCTATTTTAGTAGGTAATGATGGCGCAAGTGAAACTTATGTGGCAAGCAAAGTAAAATCTTGTCAAGAAGTCGGTTTTAAATCTACTCTTGTAAGATTGGGTGCGGATATTACTGAGCAAGAGCTACTTGCACAAATCAATATGCTCAATAACGATGATGATATTGACGGATTTATTGTTCAGCTTCCATTGCCAAAACATATTGATGAACAAAAAATTGTCCAAGCTATATATCCTGAAAAAGATGTAGATGGGTTTCACCCTGTCAATGTTGGGAAAATGGTACAAAATCTTCCTACATTCCTTCCAGCAACACCTTACGGAATATTGACATTATTAAAAAGATATAATATCGATACCAATGGAAAACATTGTGTAGTGATAGGTAGAAGTAATATCGTAGGAATGCCAATGAGTATCTTGATGGCAAGGAGAGACAATCCAGGCAATTGTACTGTAACACTTTGCCATAGTGCAACAAAAAATTTGAAAGAAGAAGTTTTAAGAGCAGATATTATTATTGCGGCTTTGGGTAAGGCTGAATTTGTAACAGCTGATATGGTCAAAGATGGCTCAGTTGTCATTGATGTCGGTATCACTAGAGTTAAAGATGATAGTAAAAAATCTGGTTTTGCTCTTAAAGGAGATGTCAAATATGACGAAGTAGCACCAAAAGCTAGTTTTATCACCCCTGTACCTGGAGGAGTAGGTCCAATGACAGTGGTATCTTTAATGCTGAATACACTTCAAGCTGCTGAAAACAAAAAAATTATTGAATAATTTTTACCTATTATAATTTTTAAAGGCTGTCTATAATAAAAAAGATAGCCTTTTTTGTTTCAATTAACAACAATAATCTCAATTACAACTGTATTGAATAGCCAATTTAATTGCCATTAGCAGTCAAAAAAGCTATCTTTGAAATATGAAATCTCAAGTCAATACTCCAGAATATTTTATACAATTAGAAGATAAATACGGCGCTCACAATTACCATCCACTTCCTGTTGTACTATCCAAAGGTGAAGGCGTTTTTGTTTGGGATGTAAATGGGGAAAAATATTTTGATTTTTTATCAGCATATTCTGCCGTCAATCAAGGTCATTGCCACCCACATATTTTGAGTGCATTGACTCAACAAGCTAGCCAACTTACATTAACTTCTCGTGCATTTTACAATGACAAACTTGGGGAATATGAGAAATTTATCACTGAAATCATGGGATATGATAAAGTATTACCAATGAATACAGGTGTAGAAGGAGGAGAAACAGCTATCAAACTTGCCAAAAAATGGGCATATAAAGTCAAAGGGATTGAAGCCAATCAGGCACGAATTATATTTGCGAAAAATAATTTTTGGGGACGAACACAAGCAGCAATTTCCGCTTCAACAGACCCAAGTTCATATAGTGATTATGGTCCTTTCATGCCTGGATATGATATTATTGAGTATAATAATTTAGAAGCACTCGAAATCGCCTTCCAAAATAAAAATGTTGCCGCTTTTATGGTAGAACCTATTCAAGGGGAAGCAGGAGTCGTAGTTCCTGATAATGGTTATTTGAAAGGTGTAAGAGATTTGTGTACAAAATACAATGTTTTACTGATAGCTGATGAAGTACAAACAGGCTTATGTCGAACAGGTAAAATGTTATGTGTTGAACATGAGCAAATTAAACCAGATATTTTGATTTTAGGCAAAGCATTATCAGGAGGTTTTATGCCTATTTCTGCAGTATTGGCTGATGATGAGATTATGCTTTGTATCCAACCTGGAGAACATGGCTCTACTTATGGAGGCAATCCATTGGCTGCTGCTGTTGGAGTTGCTTCTTTGGAAGTTCTTATTAATGAAAAATTGGCTGAAAATGCCGAATTGATGGGACAATATTTACGTACACAATTACAAGAAATTAATCATCCTTTAATTAGCACGATAAGAGGTAAAGGACTTTTAAATGCGATTGTGATAGATGATACAGAAGAAAGTGATACTGCTTGGCAAATATGTTTAGAGATGGCTAAAAATGGTTTATTGGCAAAACCTACCCATGGAAATATTATCAGATTTGCTCCACCATTGACAATTTCTAAAAATCAAATAGATGATTGTTTAGGAATCATTGAGAAATCTATAAAGAGATTTTAAAATAGTGTCTAATAGAACATTATGTTCTCTGCGTGTCTCTAAGCGTTCTGGTTATAGATGCTTCGCAAGCTCTATATGACATTGTTCATCTTATACAACACTTCATTGCTTTATTGCTTCTTTAAACTTAGCGTACTTTGCGTAAAACTTAGTGTACTTTGCGGTAGAATTTTAGAATAAACTATTACACGAAAGACACTAAGAAGGCTCAAAAGACTCAAAGCAAATTCTTTGTGAAACTTTGAGTTTCTTTGCGAAACTTTGCGTAAGACTTAGCAACCTTTGCGGTTAAATTTTAAACATCTTCACATTCTCACATTTCCAAATCTTCTCATTGTTTCATTAAACTTCGTGAACTTTGCGTAAAACTTTGTAGCCTTTGCGGTTAAATTTTTACGACGATAGTCTTGAAACCAACAAAAGGGTAGCTCCTATGGAGCGATAGTTGGTTGACTATATATTTTTACTAAGCGATAACCTCTACGAGGCAAATTCAATCATCAGCATTTTCATCTTACATTTTACCAGCATTTCCACATCTCCATATTACTTAATTAATCTGGACTGCTTCGTGCCTCGCAGTGACGTACTGAATTCCGTCATTGCGAGGAGGAGGAACGACGACGTGGCAATCCATTTTCAAAAATATGCTTAGTGAACTTTGAGTAAAACTTAGTGCCCTCTGCGGTTAAATTTTGTACGACGATATTCTTGAAACCAACAAAAGAGTAGCTTCTATGGAGCGATAGTTGGTTGACTATATATTTTTACTAAGCGATAGCCTCTACGAGGCAAACTCAATCTTCATGTTTTTTATTCGCCATTTGTAACTCATAATTCTTAATTTTTTCATTTCACCTCTCTCCACATTTTTTCATTTGCAATTCGTAACTCGTAATTTTTAATTTTCATCTCCAAATTTCCAAATTTCCACATCTTCATTGCTTCATTAATTAATATTCTGTTAAAAAATTAATTCATAAGTTTTGTTTTTTAATTACATAGTGATTAAATTTAATTTCATTACGAACACGCTTAACACTACACTATGAAAAAAACATTACTTGCTCTACTTGTTGTATTTCTATTGACACCCACCATCTTAAAGGCTGAATACTTTAATAGTTCCTTACAAATGGATGGAGTAACTAGAAATTTCAGAGTATATCTACCAAAAGATTTTACAACAGAGAAGACGTATTCATTAGTCATAGGCATTCATGGTTTGGGAAGTAATATGACAGATTTTTCAAGTGCATTTTGGGAATTCAGAAATATTGCAGACACACAAGATATTATATTGGCATTTCCACAAGGAACAGACAATATGATTTTAGGTACAGGATGGAATGCTGCGGCTGGAAACTTAGGCATCTATCCTAGTGAACAATATAATGACGTAGGTTTCATTGACTCATTGACAGATAAGTTACAAAGAGAATATCCGATTAATAAAGAAAAAACATTCCTTTTTGGATTTTCCAACGGAGGTTTTATGGTACAAAGAATGGCATGTGAGTCCAATCAAAGATATGCTGCTATTGCATCTATCGCAGGAACTATTGGCAATAAAGTATGGAATTGCACCCCAGAAAGAACGCTTCCTATACTTCATTTTCATGGCACAGCTGACCTCAACGTAGGTTATGTTGTCAATCTGTTTGGAATCAACGTTGATGCATTACTTAAAAAATGGCAAGAAAATAATGGTTGCGACCCTACTCCTATTTCAATTAATGTTCCAAATACAAAAGTAGATGGCTATTTTGTCACACATTATGTTTATCAAAATTGCAATGAGAGATTGGAATTCTTTAAAATCCATGATGCTGCTCATATCTTATTAAATGCCAATCAAAATGACATTAGTTATTCTGAAGAAATATGGAAGTTTTTCAACCCACCAGTAGTACCTACAGCTATAAAAGAAAGTATTTCATCAGCTGAAATAAAGATTTTTCCTATTCCTGCAAAAGATATTATCAATATTCAATTGCCAGAAAATACTTCATCAAAATTGAATATTTCTATACTAGACTACACAGGCAAACAGATTTACAACTCTTCCAATTCCATTTCAGGAGTTCATCAAATAGATTGTAGTCATCTTCCATCTGGCATGTATATTCTCACTGTATCAGATGAAAAACAGATACGCAGTGAGAAATTTATTGTTAACCACTAATTATAACAAGGTTCTATTTGTCAAAAAAATCAAAATTTTTTCACAAACATTAGAATTTAAGATTTGGTAGTAGGCGATTATTCAGTTACTTTTATCAACTGAGTAATGATATGCAATTGATAAAAAGAATGATATGCTTACTACTAATCTCATGTAGTACCACCAGTTTAATTTACGCTCAAGAAAAATGGGATTGGTCTCAATGCATAGAGTATGCAATGGAGAATAATATTCAAATCCAATTAGACCAGATTAATATTTCTCTTTCAGAGTTACAGATACAACAAAACCGTCTGAGCCTGACTCCTTTTGTGCAGACAGACGCTTCTTACACTTATGCTGTAGGTAGAACGGTTGATATGTCTAAGTATCAATATGTTACCAAGCCTGTGAATACTGAAAACTTTCAATTATCTCTTAATCAACCTATTTTTGAAGGTTTGAAAAATCTTCAATCAGTAAAAAAATCAAAATTAGATTTTCAAGCTGCAAAGCTAGATAATGAAACATTGAAGCAAAATATTCAATTGCAAATCATGAATGCTTATTTGAATATTCTGAATGCAATAGAACAAGAACAACAAGCCAAAGAGCAGCTCCTTCGCAGCCAATCTCAATATCAAAATAACAAAATTATGGTAGCCAAAGGAGCTATGGCTGAGAGAATGCTCGTGGACAATGAAGCACAAATAGCATCTGACGAGTATAATATTGCAATTGCTCAACAACAAATACAATTGGCTTATATGGCATTAAAAACTATTTTACAATTGGATCCAAGTAAAGAAATAAATATAGTTCAGCCAGATATTAATTTGAATTCTGAATTATATAAAATCGACCCTGTTGAAGAAATATATCAAAATGCAATATCAATTAGACCTGAAATAAAATCAGCAGCTCTCAAGCAGGAAAGCTCTCAAGTAGGATTAAAAATATCTCGTTCTGCATATTATCCGAGTCTATCTTTTTTCTCAGGTATTGGGGCCAATCTTTCTGACCAATTCACTGAATCAACTTCTCACGATTTAATTGAAACCCCTATCGGCTATATCAAAAGCACTGGAGAAAGTGTCTATACTCAGATGCCTTTATCCAATAGCGTGACTATGCCATTTGGCAAACAAATTAAGAACAATATGTCTTATGCTTTTGGGCTTAATCTTTCTATTCCTATCTATAATAGAAGAGCTGGATATCTTAGTTCATCAAGAGCCAAATTGGCTTTAAAACAATCTGATTTGGAAAGTAAAAAAATACAATCCGATTTATATAATAATATCAAAGAAGCACATATTAAAGCTATCACCTCAGAAGAAAATTTCAAAGCATCACAAAAAAGTCTGAAAGCAGCTCAACAATCTTTGGATTATGCACAAGAAAGATTAAAAAGTGGTGCAATCGGTCAATTGGAACTTAATCTTGCACAAAACAATCTACTGATAGCTCAATCTAGATTGACACAAGCCAAATTTGAATACATTTTTAATGTAAAAGTTTTAGACTTTTATAGTGGAAAGAAAATAGACTTAAACTAATTATGAAAAACAAATACATCTTAATAAGCCTTGTTGTACTTATTGCTATTGGAGTATTTTTAGCTATTCAGAAATCAAAAAATGATAGCAATCAACCTAAAGAAGTGGAAGAACAAACTGCTGAGCAACATGACATTGTAGAATCTGTTACTGCAAGCGGAAAAATTTACGCAGAAGATGAAGTAAAAATCAGTTCGGATGTTTCTGGAGAAATTGTAGAATTAAATGTCAAAGAAGGACAATATGTTGAAAAAGGCGCACTTTTGGCTAAAATTCAACCCGAAAGTTATCAAGCATTATTAGAACAAGCAGATGCTCAATATAATAATGCACTTGCTAATTTTAAAAATATGCAAGCCAACTATTCCAATGCTATAGCTAGAAGTAAGCTTGTTGAAGCTCAATTTGACAATGCCAATTCAGCTTACCAAAGAGCTAAAGAATTGTATGCAACAAAAACAATATCTACTTCCGATTTGGAACAAGCAGAGATGAATTACAAGACTGCAAAAGCAGAGTTTGAAGCAAATAAAGAAACTATCAAAGGTGCTAATTATTCTGTTGAAGCAGCTCAAGCAAGCGTTAAAGGAGCACAAGCTGCCATTAAAGATGCAAAATCCAATCTGACTAAAACATCTATTTTCGCCCCAATGGCTGGGATTATTTCACCATTGAATGTTGAAAAAGGTGAAAAAGTTGTAGGAACATTACAAATGACAGGAACAGAAATGATGCGTATTTCCAATTTCACAAATATGGAGGTAAGAGTCGATGTATCTGAAAATGAAATCATTAAAGTAAAAATTGGAGATACTGCCAATGTTGAAGTAGATGCTTATATCGGCAGAAAATTTCAAGGAATTGTTACTCAAGTTTCTAATTCTTCCAAAGGAATTGCAAATACAGCCGTATCCACAGACCAATCAACAAACTTTGTTGTAAAAATTCGCATTTTAGAATCTTCTTACTCAGATTTAAGTGAAAACGGGAAAAGACCTTTTCTTCCTGGTATGTCTGCAACAGTAGATATTTTCACCCAAAAAGAACATCAAGTTATTGCTCTCCCAATTCAAGCTGTTGTTACAAGAGAAGATTCTATTACGCATCAGACTATAGAAGTTGTCTTTAAAGATAGTAATGGATATGCTATTCAGACACCTGTCAGCACAGGCATCCAAGATGATACTTATATCCATATCAAAAGTGGTATCAATAAAGGAGATAAAATCATTACAGGCCCTTATGAGACGCTTTCTAAAATCTTAACCAATAAAATGGCTATTCAACTATCTAAAGCAAAAGGTAAATAATTATAAAATTTTATAAGTTAATAACTATGACCAATATTATCCAGATAAATCATCTTAAAAAGAGCTTTGAAAATCATCAGGCACTTAAAGGTGTTTCTCTCAATATCCCTAAAGGTGTCATCTTTGGATTATTGGGTCCTAATGGAGCAGGAAAAACTACATTAATTAGAAATCTCACACAAATATACAGACCTGACAGTGGTGAAATTTTCTTCATGAACGAACCACTACAAGATAAACATGTCAGAAACATGGGATATATGCCAGAAGAAAGAGGTATGTATAAAAAAATGAAAATCGGTGAGCATCTGATTTATTTGGGAAGGCTAAAAGGCTTATCTGCTCAAGAAGCAAAAGATAAAGTAGATAAATGGTTCAAACACTTCGAGATAGAAGATTGGAGAAATAAGAAAGTAGAAGATTTGTCCAAAGGAATGCAACAGAAAATTCAATTTATAGCTACCATTTTACATGAACCAGATTTATTGATTTTAGATGAACCATTTTCTGGTTTAGACCCTATCAATGCCAATCTGATAAAAGATGAAATGATAGCGATGAAAAATAAAGGAGTCACAATTATTTTCTCAACTCACAGAATGGAATCCATTGAAGAAATGTGTGAAGATATTGCGCTCATCAATAATGGAAATATTATCCTACAAGGAAATATCAAAGCTATTCGCAACGAAAACAAAAAAAATCTTTTTCAAATTTCTATACAAGAAGGAACTCAATGGCCAGAAAGCTTAAATCTAAAATATCCTGCAAGTCCATTAGGAGATTCTGTATTTCAAATTTATCTTAAAGAACATAATACCAACGAGTTTTTAACTGATGTCATCGCAACAGGAACAGTCATTACTGGTTTTCAGGAAACACTCCCAACTGTAAATGAAATTTTCATTCAAAAAGTAAAAGAATCCAACTATGAATAAAATATGGTTAATTATACAAAGAGAATTTAATTCTAGAGTAAGAACTAAATCATTCATCATCTCTACATTAATAGTTCCATTGGCATTCATAGCAATTATTGCTGCGTCTATCGTCATTGCTATTTATGGCAGTGAAAAAATGACTATAGCAGTTAAAGATGATAGTGGATTATTTGAAGACAAATTCAGAGGGTTAGATCAAGGAGAATCACTAATGTTCAAATATTTGGATACTCCAATTGATGAACTCCGTGAAGATGTAAAAAATGAAAAATATAGTGGTGTTCTCTATATTCCCAATATCAATATTGACCAACCCAAAGGTATTAAGTATTATAGCAACAATCAATTAGGTCCACAGACAGAAGGAGTAATATCTACAGCTTTGACCGATGTCATCAAAACAAATGTTCTCAAACGAGAAGGTTATAATAGCGATTTGCTCCAAAAATTAGATGAGAAAATCACTTTTGAATCTATCATCAAAGAAAAAGAAAAAGGTACGATGAGTGAAGTTTCATCAGGACTAGGATACGCAATGGGTTTTGTCATGTATATGTTCATATTTATTTATGGCGCAATGGTGATGAAAGGAGTTGCAGAAGAAAAAAACACTAGAATTGTTGAAGTCATGCTAAGTAGTATCCGACCTATTCAGTTAATGGCAGGCAAAGTGCTAGGTATTGGCTTAGTTGCCATGCTACAATCAATGCTATGGTTTGCAACCATTATAGCTGTTCAATTTTTAATAGGCATATTTTTCGCAAAGGAGATACAACACATGGCAGACCTTCAATCACAAGGAATGGCAGCAAGTAATGAAACAGCTATTTTAGATGCTATTGAAACCTTCAAATCATTGGATTTGTCTAGGATAACTGTAAGCTTTTTCTTCTATTTTATATTTGGCTTCCTTTTTTATGGTTCACAATTTGCAGCAGTTGGGGCGGCTATCACAGATGATACAGATGCCAATAGTTATACACTTCCAATAGCTATGCCTATCATTATTGCATTGATTATCATGAATGTTGCAGTACAACAACCCAATGCAAGTTTAGCAATATGGAGTTCTATGATACCGTGGTTCTCTCCTATCGTCATGTTGGCAAGAATACCATTTGATATTAGTATCACTGAACAAATTATCTCCATGCTAATTCTCATTTTAAGTTCTGTTGCTATGCTATGGTTAGCAGGAAAGATATACCGAGTCGGAATATTGATTCAAGGGCAAAAGGTGAGTTTAAAAGATATAGGAAAATGGATATTTTTAAAACAATAATACTCCCTTATCACTTGTAAAAAGAAATCACTTGCTTTAACTTTAGATGATGATGTTTTTAAGGACAACGATATTATTCATATTTTTATTTGCCACTTTTAGTCGTTGTACTACTAGTAATAAAATTCGTTCAGGAGAAGAAGCATATTCATTGAAAAGATATGCTACGGCAATTCCTTTATTAGAAAAAGAATTTCAATCAGCAAAAGATGCTCAACAAAAATCCAAAATTGCCAAATTAATAGCTCAAGCATTAGACAATAGTAGTTTATACTCTGAATCAGAAAATTGGTATAAAATCTATAAAGACAATTCTCTTGAACAAGAAGCTCCTTTAACTTACGCTAAAGCATTGATGCGCAATGAAAAATATAAAGAAGCGCAAGAAGTACTAGAGCAATATCTAAAAGTCAATAGACAAGATAGAAAAATTGTCGATCCACTCATCCAGACATGTATTTATGTACAGAAAGAAGGGCAAAATGATCAAAATTTGGTGACAATAACACCTATTTTAAGCAATTCAGACAATTCAGATTTTGATGCTAATGTTATCGGAGATCAGATTATTTTTTCTTCTACTAGAGTTGAAAACGATCTCAGTCCCAAAGCAGAATGGAACAATGAAGGATATGCTTCTCTATGGAAAACAAGTCTGGAAGGTAAGCAATTGGAAAAATATAACACATTTGATGAAAAGTATCATGTTGCTTCCTTAACAGTCACTGCTGATGGTAATACTATATATTTTACACAATGTGGCTCTGACGAAGTAGGCGTACAAGACTACTGTGGTATCTATCGAGTCAAAAAAGACAATGACAAATGGACAATCCCCGAACGTATTCATATTTTTGGAGATACCACTAACAATGGACAATCATTTATTTCACCTGATGGGAAAATACTATATTTTGCTTCAGATGCACCGTTTGGTTATGGAGGAAAAGACCTTTATTCCTTACAGATACAAAAAGATGGTTCTTATGGCGAACCGATTAATCTAGGAGCAAAAGTCAATACTCCTTTTGACGAAATGTTTCCTTTCGTCAGTGCTGACGGCAATACTTTATTTTACTCATCTAATAATAACAACAGTTTCGGTGGTTTAGATATTTTTAAAGCCACCAAAGTTGGTAGATTATTCACCAATTCTGAAAAACTTCCTTATGGATTGAATACAGGAAGAGATGATTTTGGATTGGAAATTTTAGACAATTCTCCATCTGATACGACACTAGCATTTACTGGTATTATTTCAAGCAATAGGACAGGTTCTAAAGGTGATGACTTGTATTTTTTTCAACTAAAAAAGTCACCACCAAAAATCATTGCTCCTGCCTTATACATCTTTGAAGGACAAGCAGTTGAGCATATTTTTGCTGACTCCCTCAATCCTAATAGCAAAATTATTGGTGAAAGAAATATCGCTTATCCTATTGCCAAACTCAGTGGCGAATTGATTCCTTCAGATCAAGAAGGATTTTTTACAACTCAATTAGATAGTGGATTAGCGTATCAATTATCCGTACAAAAAGATGGTTATTTAAGTGTCAATCTTCCTTTTACGACTGCAAATATTTCTTCCAAACCTGGAGACACTATATATTTTAGACAAAAAGTGGTCTTATCAAAAATCTATAAGGACATAGAAATCGTTTTAAACAATATTTATTACGATTTTGACAAATGGGATATCCGACAAGATGCATTGGCAACACTAGATTCACTGGCGATGATATTGAAAGAAAATGAAAAAATTTCCATTGAAATCGCTTCTCATACCGACTGTAGAGGTAATGATGAATATAATATGTTCCTTTCCCAAAAAAGAGCAGAAAGTGTAGTTAAATATTTGATTTCTAAAGGAATTGACAGCAAAAGACTGACAGCAAAAGGTTATGGTGAATCTATGCTTTTGGATAATTGTGCTTGTGAGGCTTGTACAGAAGAACAACACCAACGCAATCGAAGAACTACTTTTAAAATCTTAAATTCTCAATAATGAAAACTATTTGGAACAATCAAGAACAAACTGAGCTAAAAAGCAGATTAGAAAGTTTAAAAGAAAATTCTTCACGCCAATGGGGAAAAATGAATGCCGCTCAAATGCTAAAACATATTGATACAGCATACAAAAATGCAATAGATGAAATCAAAGTGTCTAGCAATCCACTTTCCTATATTGTATCACTAAGTCCAATCAAAAAACTATTGATTTTTGGGATGCCATTTATGAAAAATCTTCCTACAGCTAAAGAATATATACCAAAGTCTAATGAAGATTTTCAAAAGAATAAAACAGATTTTTTAAATACTTTTCAAAAAATTACACAAACAAGTGTTCCAAAAGATTTTGTTTCACATCCAATTTTCGGCAAACTATCGTATGAAGAATGGGGTGTATTACTATACAAACATTTAGATCATCACTTACGACAATTTGGAGTTTAAAATATCTTTTTACAATTTAGCTCCTATTATCAACATACAAAGCAAAAATTAAGCACTGTAAATCCATAGTCTTTCTTAACTTTGTCCACCATGAGTTCAGATTCCAAAAGATACGATTTAAGAGGTGTTTCTGCCACTAAAGATGAAGTACATGCTGCTATCAAAAAAGTGGATCAGGGATTATTTCCCAAAGCATTCTGCAAGTTATATCCTGATTATTTAGGTCACGATGAGAAATGGTGTAATATCACTCATGCTGATGGAGCTGGTACAAAATCGGTTTTAGCTTATATGTATTGGAAGGAAACTGGAGATTTAAGTGTGTGGAAGGGAATTGCTCAAGACGCAATAGTTATGAATACAGATGATTTGATTTGCGTAGGTGCAACAAATCATTTTTTGATGAGTTCTATCATCAATCGAAATAAACATTTGATTCCAGGAGAAGTTATCAAAGCACTCATTGAAGGTGCACAAGAAGTCGCTGACACTTTAAATGAGCATGGAGTAGATGTCCATCTGATGGGCGGAGAAACTGCTGACGTAGGTGATGCGATGCGTACTATCATGGTAGATGCTGTCATGACTGCTCGTATGCGTAGAGAAGATGTCATCACCAATGAATTGATACAGGATGGAGATGTGATTGTAGGGTTTTCTTCTTATGGTCAGACAACTTATGAAACCGAATACAATGGCGGTATGGGAAGCAATGGGCTTACTTCAGCAAGACATGATGTATTCTCGAATGTTTACGCAGAAAAATATCCTGAATGTTATGACCCAAATACTCCAAAAGATTTAGTTTATTGTGGTACAAAATTACTCACTGACACTGTGGAAGGCTCTCCTCTGAATGCAGGTAAATTGGTGCTCTCTCCTACTCGAACTTATGCACCTTTAGTAAAAAAATGGATTGATGAAGGATTGAAAAATCATCTTCATGGTCTTATTCATTGTTCAGGAGGAGCGCAAACAAAAATCTTACATTATATCGATGATTTACATATCATCAAAGACAATTTGTTGCCTATTCCTCCCCTCTTTAATATGATACAAAAAGAATCCAATACACAATGGAAAGAAATGTATCAAGTTTTCAATATGGGACATCGCTTAGAAGCTTATGTACCACAAGAAATAGCTCAACATCTGATTGATATTGCTAGCTCATTTAATATTGAAGCTCAAATTATCGGAAGAGTAGAAAATGCTGATAAAAAGAAAGTAACAATTAAGAGTACTTATGGCACTTTTGAATACCAATAATTGATAGAAACCAATAGAAGTTATTTATAAATTCTTTGCCAATTGACATCTTTTTGAATGGTTTGTCCATCATAAATAGATGCCAATAATTGTTCAGCAAAATAAGGAGCTAAAGAAACTCCTTTACTACCTAACCCATTGAAAATATAATAGTTATCTATTTCCCTAGAAACTCCAATTAGAGGTTTGCGATCTCTTACATTAGGGCGTATCCCAGCCTCTTGATCGATGACTTTGAAAGGAACCTTTATAACAGAAGATACCTTCTCTTTCAATTCTTCTAGTCCTTGTGAAGTAATATTTGTATCCAAATTTCTCTCCAAAGTAGCTCCAACCTTATAAACACCATTTCCCATCGGAACTATCAGCATATTTTTGTTAAAAATAAAACCAAAATCTTCTCCCTCAATTTCAATAGTCAAAGTTTCACCTTTGGTACTCCACAATTGAACATCAGAGAAAAATGGATTATTCATCACTCTATAACCTTCGCAGAAAATAATTTTATCAAAATAAATATCTTTATATTGATGCGTACTTAAAAGAGAATAATCAATTTCTTCTTCTTTCAAACAAGCATTTTCACTTAAATAATTTCGGTAGGTAGATAAAAATTTCACCATATCCAACCATCCTCCATTATTCAAAACACCTACACCCTGATGTGGATTGACTCTATCTTCTTCATATTTGATTGCAGGTCCCATAAAAGGATGATATTCTTCATCTAATCGCTGTACTTCCCAATTGTTCACATCTTCGACAGTGGTCAAAAATCTATATATTGGAATTAGATGAAATGAATTGATATTCAGCAATTTATCTATTTCTTCAAATACCTCTACCATTTTAGGATAAAAAACCTCATAATTCCAAGATTTTTTTATTCTTCTTCCAGTGACTGGATTGAACATTCCACCAGCTACATACGAAGCTCGGCCTAATAATGGCTTATCTACAACCATTACTGTAAGTCCTCTTTTAATAGCCAAAAAGCTTAAAACACTTCCTGCCAAACCTTGACCTACAATTAAAACATCTACTTTTTTCATTTGGAAATATATGCTCTTGTCATTTCACGTTTACCTGGAGGCCCTTGCAATTTTTCTATTTTCCAATCAGCAGCTTTCATAGCTCGTCGCACAGCTCCCTTGGCACAATAAGTCACCAGAATACCATTTTTAGACATAATATTATAAAAAGATTGAAAAACATCTTCCGTCCACAATTCAGGTTGAGCTGAAGGTGCAAAAGCATCAAAATAAACGATATCAATATCTTTGACATTCATCTTATCTTCTATCTTCCCATTAATTTTGTGAATAGAAAAATAATCTGAAATTCTATTTTTTTCATTCCAAGAAACTCGATGCAATTCTTCATACAGAATCAACCATTGCGACTCAAATCCTTCTGTATAATTGAGTGATAAAGCTTCTTCAATACTCAATGGATATGCCTCAATAGAATAATATTCAATCCGAATTTGATTTTCTAATGCCCACTTAGCTGTTAAAAATGCATTCAATCCTGTACCAAAACCTACTTCATATATTCGAACAACATCAGGCGAATATTCTTCAATAAAATATTTCAAACCAGCATTGATAAATACATGATTGGACTCTTGAATAGCTCCGTGTACAGAATGATAATGTTCATCCCAATGTGGTACATACAAAGTAGCAGAACCATCAGCAGTATATTTCAATTCCCGCGAAGGATGTGTATTATTCACTCTTCACAAATTTATGGCTTATTCGTTCATTATTTATCATCAATTGAAGAATATATACACCTGAAGCCAATTTTTCTAATGGTTCAAAATGTACTTTCTGATGATTGACTAAAGAAAAATCTTTAATTTCTGATATAACTCTACCTGAAATATCCAACAATCTAATTTTTTTCAAATGGACAGGTTCGCCCAAAGTAGAAATATCCAAAACTCCTCCTCCTTGATAATAAACAGAAATAACTGGAGAGGATTGAGCATTATTTACAATGCCAGTAGAATTATATTCAAAAGATAATGAATCAATTAGAGAAGTATAAGATTTTGCTGTCTGCTCTGCTCTTATCCTATAATAATGTGCCCCAGTGATATTATGAAGGGAATCAATAAAAAGATAATTTTTATCTGAACGAGGTAAGACAATTCCGATATCAGCAAAATCCAATCCATTATCTGAATATTGTACTACATATCTTTCCAGACTATCTTCTTTACTCGCCGTCCACTGTACAAATGTATGATTGGAACTATCTGTCCTAAAAACATTCAAACCTGTAATTGCCACAAATGGATAAGCACTTGGCGAAAATTGATTGCTAGTCAAATAAATTTCTGCATCAGATTGTGAAAGGGATAATCTGATTTCATAACCATCCAAATACGGCCAAAATTCAATACTATCTGGGTGATAGAATTGATAATTTTCATCAAAATGGTTATTGTCAAATGAACTATCCACATTCAATCCATCATACACTAAATAACCTAATTCGCCCATTCTTCTTATATTCAAATCTCTAGATAAATCAGTCAAATATTCTTCATTCTTGACAAATAATTTTAAATCAAAATCACTAGTGGCTTTATTTTCAGTATGAATATTAAAATATCTTGACAACAAAAATTTATCTCGATATACTGGTACTAAAGAATCCGCTACCTGAATAGCTAAAGATATTTGACCCAAATTTTGTCCTCTATCATTGAGATACGCATAAATCACATCGTTATTCTTCAATTCTACCCAACCTGCACCAATACTATTGCCAGTTGCAGTTAATGTTTCAGGTGCAATCCTTGCATGAAGCTCATTATTTATTCTCAGATTATCTATTCCTATACCTTCCATTTCGATATATTCATTACTTCCGAAAACAAATCTTATAAAAAGCGAATTAGAATCTGTATCTACAAATCCTGTCAAAGGGAAAGACCTCACTTGCCAATTCAGTTGATTGCCATCCCAGATTTGATATTGATTATCTTTATTATACCAATTATATCCCGATTGGTTAGTACCCATTTTTTGCCAGTCTTCGCCATTGTAAGAATATTCCATCCATGCTGCATCAGCTCCCAACTCAGTATTTAGAACAGATAAAAATGAAATTTCACTAGCATACGTCAGCATAGAAGGATCAAAACAACCAACATAAAGAAATGAATATTCATCAGTCAGATACAAATCATTTAGACGTGTAACCCATGCATTGCCAGGATTGTCAGCAACATTGTACAAATAACCTTTGGTTGGTCGTCCCAACTCCCAACTATACGAAATACCTGAAGGCACAAATGGCAATTCATCAGGCTGGTCAAAAGAAAACTCTATAGGCAATTGTTTGATAGCTTTCAAGAAATTGATAGCATAATCACTGATTTCATTATTATCTACAATTACATCTTGAGCATAATCAATTTTTGCACTGATTAAATAAGATTCATAATCATCAAAACTCAAATATTGGCTAAACTCATACTCCTTTTCTTCAAAACCTTGCATTTCAAAAGGGATATTTTCAGAAAGCACCAAACTATCTCCAATAAATATCTGTGCATGGATAGCATTGGCTAGGATAAGATTGGGAGAATTATTCTTTATCAAAATCTTTACTGGAATCTGAATAGGCAAGGTATTTTGATACACACAATTAGCTGTTGGAATATTTATTTTTTGTAGAGAAATATCTTCACCACCATTATACAGATGAATATCATCGAGCGTATATCCTCCATTAGCACCGATAGTTGTAGTGATTCGATTGCTGTTCATCACAAATTTTAAATCACAATGATCTGATAATTCAGCCCCAGATTGAGCTACTATTTCACTGATATTGATACGCTTATCGAAGTAAATTTCACCCTTAGTACGATTAGGATTAAAAATACTTTTTATTGGAATCCAATCAGCAGAAGAATGTGTTTTTATAAAAATAGAATCTCCTCCTGTCGCATCTCTTTGCACAATATTGAAATCCAAATAAACTAAAGAATCTTTCTGGCTACTCAAATCAATATGCAGATAAAGCGTATTGTTCACTTCACTATTATCAATAAAAGCATCTGCACTCAGCGAACGATTACCATTCGGCGAATAAGACGAAGAATGAAAATTCAAAATTCTTCCTGCGCCACTTTTTACATAATCCCATTCAGGAATATTATCCAAATTGGATGTAGATTGGACATATAAGGCTTCATCATTAATGCTTTCAAAATCTTGTAAATACGGAAAACTAGCAACTACAGGATTTTTTTGAGAGATGACTTGAACCAGTGTGTCATTATGACTCAATGAATCTCCTACACCTTGCACCCAAGCTCTTACTATATAATCGCCCACTACAGAAAAATCATAAGTAGCTTCTGATTCTTTATTGATTACAGCATTTGCGGCAATATTTCCAAGAGAAACTTGTTGAATAACATTCGTATCCACTTGATAATATAACCATGCATCATTGACTACAGAGTTGCCATAATTGATAATTTTAAAACTGACTCTCTGCGTATCGCTCAAGCTATGTTCTTCACCGAAAGTACCAGATATAGGTAAAATAGATGAAACACCAATATCTTTATAAGTAAAAGCACAAGTAGCTTGATTTTTTGCTGTCAATTTGAGTGCATAACTTCTCAATCCTTCTTCTCCATTTATTATCGGGCTGACCGCAAAAATATAATCATGCCCTTCCTGAGTTTTTGAGAAATAGAATAAATTTTCACTTGTTTCTCCTATATTTTCCCAAATATTCTGAGCATTCAAAAGATAAACAAAATATTTTTCTGCTGAAGGAATACTCGCCCAATTCAATCGAATATGGTCGTAACAAATTTTATTAGAAGAAATCGTAATTCTCGGACTGATAGAAAATGTATCTGAAACACTGATTACTCTATCGTCAATAGTAGAAGCTCTCAAAATTACTTTGGAATAATAGGCATCTGGCGTTAGCCACCCATATTCGCTACTATCAGCAGATTGAATACCAATTTTCAACCAAGTTGCACCATTATCCACCGAGTAATCAATTTTAATCGAATCAGAAACACTTGATCTCCATCTGATAATATTGACAGTATTAGCAGGTATTATCTGATTTTGAAAAGGAAAATTCCATGTCAATTCAGAAGTATTGAACCAATAAGAAATAGCAAAACTCTGATTGTCACTTAAAATATCTTTTCCCTCTACTTTTATCTGATAATTTCCAGCTTCTGGGTGATCAATCACTATTTGCTCTGAATTATTTAAAGTATCTATCCCTTCTTGTGCATAAAGAAGTGGCTTAGAAGGATTTAAAATCAAAGGCAAATGAGTCTTAGAGCCATTCAAAACTTGCAAATCTATATCATTCACCAACACTTTGGTATTGGGTAATGAAGCAGGTAAATCATTCCATGTGATAAAAAATTTAGCTTGCAAAACTCCAGAAGGGATATTAATATCAAAATTTTTTGTTTGTAAATATTCAACAGAATCAATTATAAACTGCTCATTTTCAATAGACTTTATAGCTTCGTAAGCATCTACTTTTCCAAATCCATATTCATAATCTGGCCCTGACCTTCCCAAATCTTTTGCTGTATTACATAATATCGCTTTCACAGTAGCATTCCAAGGTAGTTCACCATATTTATTCAAATAGGCTTCTTGCATTAGACCGACAATACCTGTTACTATTGGAGAAGCAAATGAAGTACCATAAGCATGCGTATAAGCATCTGTAGGAGTTTGTAGCATAATACCCGTAGTCGGTGTAAAAGAACCCGAACCTTGAGCCATCACATCTGGACGTAATCGACCATCATTAGTAGGCCCTTTGGCACTTCCAGGATAGAAAGTTTCATTGCGTTGAAGATTGCCTACTAACAATACATTTTTACCATACTGAAAGCCTGGAACTATCGTTTTATAATCATAAGCACATGCGGTCGCTGAATTTCCAGCAGCAAAGACATTAACAATTTGAGGTTCATTGATAGCAAATTGATCTATCTCCTGACTTGCTGTACTATATGCATAATCCGTAAAACATCGATAATTGTCCCCCAAATTATAAGAATGATTGGTCGCATAAACTTGAAAATTATCTTTTGCTGACTTCACTTCATCCAAAACACTACCAAAAAAATCATACATAAAAACTTTCGACTGAGGAGCCGCACCAATATAATCTGCTCTCATCACTCCTTTAGAAGCTATAGCTCCTAATACTAATGTCGCATGTTGAGAAGCTCCATTGCCATAAAAGTTTTTTTCTACATTGGTATATTGCCCAGTCAAATCTCTATGGAAACCAGCTAAACCATAATCCCATACTCCAATATTGATACCTGAACCTCCAATTCCAAATCCTAATGGTGCAACACTATGAACACGAGAATAATTATTCAATGCTCCAGCATTATTTTGAAGTGGTGTACGTTGTTCTGAAATAGGTTCTATGAAAGCAATCTGATTCGCTTCAACAATTTCTTCAATCTTAGATTTATTGCATTCTATCACTCCAAAATGAAGATCTGAATTCCATTGAAGCAATTCTATTCCTTTAGCTTTCAATATACTTTCCAATTCTTCACGAGTTCCCCAAGTGTGTATCTGAAATTTTAATTGTTCTTGAGAAATATACTTTTTATTGATATCAAAATCGATTTTAAATAGTTCACTGAACTTAGAAGAAGATTTCAGTTGGCCATATTGGATAAGTTTGAATTTTTCTAAAATTCTTTGAGCATCAATATCACTTCTTCTCATTGCCACCCAATTATTTCCCAATGAAATAGCATTTTTTAATTGATGAATCTGCTCCTTATTCATGAACTGTAAAACAATGAAATCAGATGAATTGCCTTGATTATCAAGAATATATTTTCCTGTATTCATCTCTTCCAATTCAATCTTATTCTGAGCAAACAATTCATTAGAAAAGCCGAAAAAAGCTATGAATAAAACAGCAAGTAATCTCATCTTTATAATATTTAGCTAAAAAATATATCAAATAGTAAGCACCTAGACTTTATCTCCAATCAAGAATCTGAATGACTTAAAAGTCAGCAATAATTATCTTATTGATATCGATTTAAATTTAATAAAAAAAAATGAAATCGGTAGTCATGTGGTATTCTACCTATTATTTCAATACTTCATTAAACTTAGTGTACTTTGCGGTTGAGACTTAGTATCCTTTGCGGTTGAATTGTATTTTGTATTTCTTGTTGTATTTAGAGCAAAATATAGAAAAAGAGCAATGTCATTCCTGCGGAAGCAGGAATCTCATGAAAGGTAAAATTAGGTTGGAGATTCCCATTTTCATGGGAATGACAAAAATGAGAGATAGGGCTTCGACAACTACCAGCTTTTGCGCATCGTCACATCTTCTCATTACTTCATTGTTAGAATATTTTTTCTTCATACTTTTCTTTAGAAGAAAAAGTATGCAAAAGCATTTCGATAAACTCAGTGACCAACACCGGATTTTTCGCTGACCCACTAAATACTTGAAAGCTATTTCTTCAAAACTCGACTTCGTCTCAAACAGTTGAAGAAATTACGCTTTCTTCGTATAGTGGGTACCCAGCTTCAAAATCTATGGTGCAGGGCGCATTCGCAATATGTAGTTCTGTCTTTCACTTCGTGACCTTTGCGTAAAACTTTGTATCCTTTGCGGTTAGATTTCGAGAACCTCAACCACCAACCCCTTCACATCTTCAGATTTTCACATTTCCAAATTATTTCATTGCTTCTATCTGCAAATGAATCATCTTCTTGCCCACAAGTGTCTTTTCCCCTTTGGGTTGGAAGCCAAGTTTGAGATATAATTTCAATGCATTAGAATTTTCTTCTTCAACCAGAAGACCCAATGTTTCGTTCTTACTCTTCACATGATGATGAATCAAAAATGAAAATAGTTCGGACCCAATTCCTTTGCCTTGCATATCGGGACTTACACTTACGGAGTCAATATAAATCTCACCAGCTTGGGTTTCATCTTCATAATTAAAAAGTCTCCCAAAATGTGAATAAATTGTATCAATTACTGGTTGCCTTAACTTTTCAAGAAGTGCACCATCATATACACAAGCAGCTCCTGCAAATTTTCCATCTTTCTCAATCAACCAAATATTTTCATAAGAGTATTGATTAGCAGGTTGAGCAATCATTCTTTCCAAAAACAATATCGCTTTTTCTTTAGACTCAACGCCAATAAATCGAAAAACAATTTCTTCCATAGCCAATATCAAAATGGGTGCAATCAATTTTGCATCTTCAGATTGAGCTCTTCGTATTCTTGAATTTTTCATACCAACCTATACCAACAGCATATAGATATTAATTGTTTAATTATCAATGAATACTAGGCAATGAAACTTATAACACAACAGATTTTTTTGAATATTTTTTTACAACTTGAGGTGATTTTATTTGCTCATAATCTCCAGGATTAAAAAACTTTGTTCGTGCTCTAAATTCAAAAGTAAAACCAGGCCATAAAGTAGTATTTTTTCCAGATTTTGTTAAATACCAACTCTGACAACCAGATTTCCATATAGTATTTTGTAATCTTTTTTGAATAGCTTCATTATATCTATCATACACATCTTTTCGAACCTCAATCGCATGAACCTTCTTTCTATTCATATATTTCATCGACTCAATGATATAATTGATTTGAGATTCTATCATGTATATCATAGAGTTATGTCCAAGCCCTGTATTAGGACCCATAAGGATAAAAAGATTTGGAAAATCTGGCACAGTCGTTCCTAAATAAGCAGCAGGACCATCAGACCAAGATTGATTCAAGTCTTGGTCATCTTTGCCATATATTTTATACTGCAATATATTCTCAGATGCATGAAATCCAGTACAGAAAATTATTACATCTACTGGTCGATATGTTCCATCATTGGCCTGAATACCATGTTCATCAACAGATGCAATCTCTTCGCTGATAACATCAACATAATCACGAGCAACAGCCTGATAATAATCATTAGACATCAAAATCCGCTTACAACCCATTTCATATTTCGGTGTCATTTTCTCTCTTAAATTTTCATCTTTAATATATTTATGAATATGGCGAATACCCAATTGTTTGGCAATCGTCATGAGCTTAGGAGAAATAACAAACCCTGCCGCTCTCGACTCTAAAGAAGCATAAATAACAGAGCGATACAAGGCTTGAGTGAATGGTAGTTTTTCAAATACATATTGTTCAGCACTTGAAATATACCTATCAGGCTTGGGCAATACCCATGATGGCGTTCTTTGATAATAATCCAAATGAGCCACTTCATCAACAATAGAAGGCACTATCTGAATAGCACTTGCACCCGAACCAATTATTGCCACTCGCTTGCCTTTCAAATCTACTTGATGATTCCATTTGGCTGAATGAAATGCTAAGCCTTGAAAGTTTTCTAATCCTTGAATATTGGGATAAGATGGATTGCTCAATCCTCCTGATGCCGACACTAGAAACTGTGCTTCAAATTGCTCTCCTTTTTGAGTGGTAACTACCCAAGTGAAAGTATCTTCATTAAAAACAGCGTCTTTGACAAAAGTATTGAATTTACAATTGGGGTATAAATCAAATTTTTCACAGCAATGCTCTTGATACTTTAATATTTCCTCTTGAAGACCAAACATTTTTGACCAATTCGGATTGGGCTCGAAAGAAAATGAATATAAATGAGATTGAACATCACAAGCAGCTCCAGGATAATTATTGACTTTCCATGTTCCTCCTGGACCATCTTCACTGTCCAAAATCAAAAAATTGTCAATTCCAATTCTCTTTAACTGAATCCCCATTCCTATTCCAGAGAACCCCGCTCCTATTATAATTGTAGTATATTTCTTCATATCAATGTAGTTTTATAAGCAATGCATACATTGAAGTTAGTAATAAAATAATACTATCAAAAATATCAATCTAAAAATTGACCCAAAAGTCAAAAAATATAATTACAACTAAATTATCTATTAGAACCAGAGGTATTGTTCTTTAGTTGGGCTTGTTTGAATAAGAACTTTCTGAATTGCTCTTCAATATTTACCAATTTCACTAATTGTTGTGGCGATAAAAATTTTCTAAATTCTTCAAAATATTTCTTTTGAACAGACACTTCTTTTTCTTTTATATCAAAATAATTATTCAGAAATGCATTGATTTCATTTTCAGACATTAAGGAGACATTTTCAACTTTCTCTCCTTTCTTCAAGGCTTGTTTAAGTGCTTGACGTTCTTTGTCATATTGATTATAAATCTCCCAAAACTTGATAGCTTCATTATTATTCAATTGAAGTTGAGTATTGAAATATTTCACTTTCAATTCTTTTAATTGTGAATAATTTGTACCTGATTTCTGAGCAGAAAGATTTGTAGTCAGCAAAAAGCTAAATAAAGCAATGAGTAGTAAATTTTTCATCATCATTAATTTAGAGTTGTAAATTGAGCATTCTGATTATCAATATTTTCCCATAGAAAATATTCATCCGTAGGCATCGCTTCCTCATAAAGATAATCCATGATATACTGTGATGAAGTCTTGGAAACCAATTGTTCTAATGAAGGTGGTTGGGTTGGAGTATGATTCACAGAAAATAAAGTATAAATCATACCACTTGCAATGAAAAACAGTAAAAAACTGGCAACAATTTTATATTTAACTAAAAACATTCTCAAAGGATGAATTGAAACTGTCTTAGGTTCATTGATTTCAATGTTTTCAATTTTTTGGAACAATGAATTATAAAAACCATCCATTGATTCAATATGCTGAATGGAATTCGTTGAGCGACTTTTATCTTGTAACAAAAAATCAGCTTTTAAGGATTTCAATTCTTCAATAATATCTTGGCTTTTCGGCTTCATAATTAATTATTAGACGATGATAAATAGATTTAGTTTAAACTGGGTTGATAAATTCTTCAATTTTCTTGACTGCATGATGATAAGAAGCTTTTAGAGCACCTATTGAAGTGCCTGTTTTACGCTCCATTTCTTCATAAGACATTTCTTCAAAATAACGCATCATAAATACTTCCTTCTGCTTCTTTGGTAAACTATCTATTGCTTTATACAGCTTCTCAAATATTTCTGAAGCATCCATAGCATATTGATATCCAGTTACTTCATCATATACTTGAGTATTTTCTGCCCATTCTTCAACTTTCATCTTTCGCCTTCGATAGAAATCATAAGCAGCTCTAGTTGTAATAGTAAACAACCAAGTAGATAATAAACTCTCTCCTCTAAATTTTTCTAGATTTGTCCATACTTTTATCCATACCGATTGCAATACATCTTCAATATCTTCAGCACTATTCAAATATTTTCTCAAATGGGTAAATAAAGAAGGTGAATATTTTCTTACAATCTTCTCAAAAGCAAACTGTCGTGTTTCAGGCAATAAAAATTGTTGAAATAAATGTTCATCCTCCAATACCATGCATTAATAGACTGTCTAAATCATCAAAAGTTTAATCATCGATGGACAATAAATTGTTTGAATTTAGAAACATTATTCTCCACATCTTTTATCATCATAAAATACATGCCATTTTCTAAATTATTGGTTGGAATTGTTATTTTTTCACCAGAATACAGAATTGATGTCGATTGTAATACGCCTAAAGAATTATAAATCAGAACAGATACATCAGTCAACAATCCATCTATATTAATATAATCATTACAGGGATTGGGATACAAAAGCACCTTGTTTAGCAAATGTTCAAAATTGCCTACATCTACACGTTCATCCAATGAAAACTCACCTAATATCGCATTGTCTATATCGCAATATTGAGGTAAAGGCGACCAGTCCAGAGGAGTACTGAGATCAATAGGAACGATATACTCTTTAGGCAACCAAGTATAAATAGCTGAAGGAGCAGTAATAGGTGTATGGTGATAAAGTCGAGAAAATACTTGTGCCACATTACTCATTATTGGATGTGATTGCTGATGAAATAATCGAATTTGATATAGAGCCGTATCAATAAAAAACAAACTATCACTCAATGAATCTAATTGATAAGACAATGGAGATAGATTTTTAAAAGAACTACTATAATCTGCCAATGTAATCGGATAATTAAACACTCCATGTTCGCCAATACAGTTAATAAATGAAAAATTCTTTATTCCTACTTGGTTCATTTTTTCATAAAGTCTTAGAGGGCCATCTAATTTAACGTAATCAACAAAAGTACCCCAAAGGCCAGGTCCATAATCAACTCTTGCCAATGTATCCTTCTTCCCGTGAATCATTACTGCGACAATATCCTTATCGCTATCATCAAAATATTCTCCAAAATAAGAACCTGCAACATCATTATCTTGCAAACCTCCAGCAGAGCTCAAAACTCCTTTTATTGGGACACGAAACTTAGAAATATTAGGAAACAACCTATTATCAAATTGACCACTAAACTCAAATATTGGATGTCGAAAATTTTCATTCGGATCGGCAAAAGCTAATTGAAGTGAAGATAATGCACCAGCAGAATGTCCTCCAGTAAATAGAATATCTTCATCAATATTATAAACTGAAGAATAATTACTCAAATAAGTTTGTGCTGCATAAGCATATTGGTAAAGCAAATAATGACCTCTATGTATTGCTGTATCATTCGAAACAATTAAAGTGCTATCGGCAATATTGTGATGAACCCAATCTTTGTATACAGGGTCTGTATTGCTATTATTGGTAAAAAATGAGTTATTATAATTTTCATAAAAAGCAACTGCATAACCTCTTTGTAAAAAATCTGCTGCTCCAGTCATGTAATAATTTATCCAAGTATTGAGATTCCCATTATTGCCATGAGTCAATAATATGCAAGGTCTATTTTTGGAGTCATAAGGTCGTGCAATAATCATTCGATTATATCTATAACCAACATTTGATGGAGAATAAATTCTTACATCTATCTGATATAAAGTATCCTTTTTATTATTGGGATGAAGGACAAACGTCCTTCTATATCTATCTTCCAAAGGAAGAGTATTCAAAATCGAATCATTAAGCAACTCATTATATTTCTGTGCTGCAATAGCCATATACAAAGACAAAATCGTTGAATTCAACGCTACTGCATTTTCTTGCGACAATTGAGCATTGGGAGTTACGTATAACAATTCAGGTACAATATCTACATAGTTATCTTCTGCATAAGCACCGACAATTACAATAGAAAATATAAAAGCAATACATTTTTTCAATAAATTTTCAATCAGCATATTTCATACGTTTAGCATTAAAACCCATACATGCAAAACGATAGTTACACATATAGATATTTAATAATCAAAATTGACATTTATAAATATAGCAAAATAAAATACTAAATAAAAATATTATACGAATAGAATACACAAGAAGTAAGAAGCAAGAACCAAGAATCAAGATTTGTCTTCTATTTTAAAGGCAGAGAAATTGAATAGCAATTTACAACATGATTGCGTATTTCGTTTTTTCAGCTTTGTGATGTGGTTGCAATTTGTTCAAATTGCAAATATGTGCTTAAACTGTGCAATGTGGATTTTATGTCGTTATTTCGTTTGCTATCATTTCTGCTTGTTTTAAAACAGTTTCTGTTGCCAACATCTGCATATCTGGTGGGTATCCATATTTTCTTAAAATCCTTTTCACAGCCACCTTCAATTTAGCCTTTACGCTTTCTTTAATTGTCCAGTCAATGGAGGCGTTTTGTCTAATGGTTTCTGTCAGCACCACAGCAAGTTCTCTTAATTTGTCTTGTTGCATTAATTCTCTTGCACTGTCGTTGTTCGCTACTGCTGTATAAAAAGCATATTCAAAGTCTGTCAATCCCATATGCTTGGCTTCATTGTCCATTTCAACAATATCCTTGCTTAGATTGATAAGTTCCTCAATTACTTCGGCAGCTGTCAGAATTTTATTGTGGTACTTCTTGATGGAATTTTCGAGCATTTCTAAAAACGTTCTGCTCTTAACAAGATTCTTTTTAGCTCTCGATTTTATTTCATCATTCAACAGTTTTTTCAAAACTTCTAAGGCGACATTTTTATGTTCCATTCCTTTCAGTTCCATTAAAAACTCTTCGGATAAAATTGAAATATCAGGCTTTTTTATTCCTGCCGCATCGAAAACATCTATTACTTGCTCCGAAACCAAAGCCTTGTCAATGACTTGGCGAATGGTTGTTTCAATTTCTTCGTCTGTTCTTCCTGAACCTGTTCCGTCAAATTTTGCCAACCTTGCTTTTACTGCTTGAAAAAACGAAACTTCATCTTTCACATCCATTGCTTGGTCGTGCGGAATAGCAATCGCAAAAGCTTTTGATAAGGCTGTTACTTCGTTGATATATCTTTTCTTACCATCTTCCAATCCTAAAATATGTTCTTCTGCTGAAAGAATCATAGATAGTTTTTTGGAAGTATCGGCTTCAAAATATTCTTCGTAAGGAAAACCACCCCGCCCTACGGACACCTCTCCAGAGGAGGTGAATTGACCACCCCACCCTTCGGGCACCCCTCCACTGGAGGGGAATTTACCACCCCGGCTTTCAGCCACCCCTCCAGAGGAGGGGAATTTGTGATACATTTGGGAAACAACTTCTAATTTCTCCAACATTAATTGAACGGCTTGTTCCTGTAAAATTGTTGGGTCGCCTTTTCCACCTGCATCAGAGTAAAACGCCAGTGCTTTTTTCAAGTCGGCTGCTATACCTAAATAATCCACAATCAAACCGCCTGGCTTGTCTTTGTAAACACGGTTTACCCTTGCAATGGCTTGCATCAAATTATGTCCTTTCATTGGTTTGTCAATGTAAAGGGTGTGCATACTTGGCGCATCGAATCCAGTAAGCCACATATCCCGAACGATGACCAATTGTAATTCGTCATCAGGATTTTTCATTCGCTCTGCAAGAGTTCTCCTTTGTTCTTTGGTGGTATGATGTTTTGAAATTTTAGGTCCATCAGATGATGCGGAAGTCATTACCACTTTTATCACGCCTTTATTCAAATCGTCTGAATGCCATTCGGGTTTTAAGTCAATAATTGCTTCGTACAATTCGGCTGCAATTCTGCGACTCATCGTAACAATCATCCCTTTACCTTCAAAAACTTCCTGCCGTTGGCTAAAGTGAGATACAATGTCTTTGGCAATATTTTTTATTCGATTTTCGCTACCCACCAAGGCTTCCAATTGTGTCCACTTGGCTTTTGCCTTTTGACCACCCCGGTCTTCGACCACCCCTCCAGTGGAGGGGAATTGACCACCCCGGTCTTCGACCACCCCTCCAGTGGAGGGGAATTCTTGTTCCAATTCATCATCAAGGTCTTCAACCAATTGTTTGCCTTCATCGCTCAGGTTCACTTTTGCCAAACGGCTTTCGTAATAAATACGAACCGTTGCACCATCTTCAACGGCTTGGGCTATATCGTAAATATCCACATAGTTTCCGAAGACTGCTGGTGTGTTTACATCTGTATTTTCAATGGGTGTTCCTGTAAACCCTAAATAGGTTGCGTTAGGCAAGGCATCACGCATATATTTGGCAAAGCCATAAACTATTTTTTTTCCAACTACATTTCCTTTTTCGTCTTTGGCATCAATGGTTTTCGCTTTAAAGCCGTATTGGGTTCTGTGCGCTTCGTCCGCAATGACAACGATATTTTTTCTTTCCGAAAGTGTTTCATATACATTGCCTTCTTCGGGTTGAAATTTTTGCACAGTTGCAAATACAACACCACCCGAAGCTACTTTTAATAATTCTTTGAGTTGGTTTCTATCTTCTGCCTGAACCGGTTCTTGTCTTAAAAGTTGTTTAGATGCCGCAAAGGTGTCAAACAATTGGTCGTCCAAATCGTTACGGTCGGTAATAACAAGAATGGTTGGATTGTCTAAAGCCAACACAATTTTTCCTGTATAAAAAACCATTGATAATGACTTTCCACTTCCTTGTGTATGCCAAACAACTCCGCCTTTTCTATCACCAATAGGTTGGTTTTTAACTCCTGGTACTCCATAGCTTTCAGGAGATTCCATTACAAAATGCCCCTCCTCTGGAGGGGTGGCAGTCGAAGACTGTCGGGGTGGTTGATTAGTATTATCCAATGCTGGGTGGTCAAAAAGCATATCCATTACCTGCCCAAGTTTGAACATAATATCATTCACTGGAATGTGAATAACAGTCAACCCTAATGATTCTAAGTATTTATCTCTTTCTGCGTCATATTCAACTTTGGCATCGTGACTACTTCCATCAATTTCAATGACTACATTGCAATTGCTGCAATAAAAGTCAACGATATAATTTCCAATAATTTTCTGTCGGTCAAAATCAAACCCTTTAAACTGTTTATTCTTCACTTGATTCCAAAATAGTACTTCAGACAAATTTCCTGCTTGTCTTAACTCTCTGGCACGTTGTTTTAATTTGGGATTGTAAGGAAGATTGAAATAGTTTTTGCAGACTCTTTTGACCACCCCGCCCTGCGGGCACCCCTCCAGAGGAGGGGAATTTACCACCCCGGCTTTCAGCCACCCCTCCAAAGGAGGGGAATTTACCACCCCGGCTTTCAGCCACCCCTCCAAAGGAGGGGAATTGAACCCTGTTGCTCTCAAAGTAGATTCAACCGCTCTATTTACCGCATAGTATTGATGATAAGCCGCTAATTTTTTTACAGTTGAAATGGTTGTAATGCCTGTTTCTGCATCTTCTTTTTTCGATTTTTCAAAAACAATGAAATGTCGGATTAAGTCCAATAAGGTTTCTTTGTTCAGCATCCCTTGAATCAACGTTTCTAATTGGCTGATATGACCTATATGCCAATTCTTAGTTTCTTTTAGGCTACTTGCTCTATATTCAGTTTCCTTATTTATATCAAAAGGTTTGTTTCTCTTTTGTTCTATTTCTCTTTTTATCCATTTTCTCCCGAATCCTGTTTTAAGTTCACTTTCTCTTTTTACTGCCTCCTCTCTTGTTAAAAATATTTCGTGATGAATAATGCAAACAGGCTTATGGGTTTTAGTCCAGTCAGCACCATTTCCAGAAACATGTTGTTCCCATCTTCTTATTAAATCAGAAGCTTGTCCAATATAATAACTACCCCCTTTACATTCAATTACGTAAGTGAAATATTTATTAAAAAGAAAACTTTTTTCGTCAACTGATTTTCTGCCTGTGCGTTGCACGCAGACAGGCCAAGCCATATAGCGACTAAAACCCGCAGAAATTGAACCTGCTTTGGCTTCCAATCCATCGGAAATAACCACAAAACCGTTGTAAGTAAATAAATTCGGAATGATGGTTTTGTAAGTTTCTATTTGTTTGAATGCAGAATGTACCGTTGTGTTTTCGTCTGCTGCGTTTTTCAATTCTATAACCACTAATGGAATTCCATTGACAAACAGAATAATATCAGGTCGTTTATTATTTCCGTTTTCAATGATGGTAAATTGGTTAGCCACTACAAATTCGTTATTGTGTGGATTTTTAAAATCTATCAGCCAAACCCTGTCGCCACGGTCATCTCCATCTACTCGTTTTGAAACGGGAATACCTTCGGTTAATAAACGGTGAAAGGTTTCATTGTTGGAAAGTAATTCAGGCGATGAAATGCGTTGAATTTCTTTAATGGCTTCTGCTTGTGCATCGGTTGGAATAGTAGGATTTATTCGTTTTACAGCGTTTTGTAGCCTATTCAGCAACAACACTTCTTCGTAGCTATTTCGGATGTCTTGACCACCCTGGCTTTCAGCCACCCCTCCAAAGGAGGGGAATTTACCACCCCGTCCTTCGGACACCCCTCCAGAGGAGGGGAATTTACCACCCCGGCTTTCAGCCACCCCTCCAGAGGAGGGGAATGGTGCAATGTCTGCTCCGTACAGGTATTCGTAGCCCAATTGTTCGAGGCGTTCAATTGCCAATAATTCGATATGGTTTTCTGTTATTTTGGTCATGATTTATAAAATTTATCATCCTGCCATTTTGCCGGATTGTTTTTGATGTATTCCGAAATGTTATGATATGATTTTTCATCACGGATGATATGTTCGTAATAATTGCGTTGCCAAATTTTTTCGGTAAATCCCAATAACCCAATTTGTTTTGTAACCGATGATTTATACCCACGGACGATGGCACCAACGGTTTGCGATGGTGACCGTAGGGGCGTTTTGCAAACGCCCCTAATATCGGGCGAATGCAATTCGTTGGCATTTTCGGGCGAATGCAATTCGCTGGCATTTTCGGGCGAATGTAATTCGTTGGCATTTTCGGGCGAATGCAATTCGTTGGCATTTTCGGGCGAATGCAATTCGTTGGCATTTTCGGGCGAATGTAATTCGTTGGCATTTTCGGGCGAATGCAATTCGCCCCTACCCAATTGTATGATGCCGTGAATGTGGTTGGGCATGATTACAAATTCGCCCAATTCCACATTGGGTCGTATTTGGGGTGTTTTTAACCATTCATCATGTGCAATTTTTCCGGCATCGTTTAATATCATTTTCCCATTTTCAATGTTGCCCAATAAACATATTCTATCCTGACAACAAATGGTAATAAAATACAATCCTGCCTGTGCGTAATCGTATCCTTTTAATCGGATAGACCTGCGGTGATGGATATTTGGATTGTATCTATTCATTTTCTTTATTTTTCGTTGGGGCGTATAGCAATACGCCCTTACTCCACTTTCACCTCCCCACTCATCAACTTGGGCAATAAGGTATCACGCAAGGCAATGAGGGTGCGGATTTGGGTTTGGTTGGTTTTTATTTTTTGAAATAATGGCGTTATTAACTGCTGGAATTTTTTCAATATATCGTTTGGTGGAATATTCAATTGTATTGATTTAAATGCAGACTTACTTATTTCCATAAATGTTGAACCATTAGAGAAACTATGAACTATGTCAATATTGGTCTTCAACCACAAGTATATAAATTCCTTTGGAAAACCTTTATCATCAATTATTGCAATATATCCTTGATTAATTGCAATGGGAACTTCGCTAAAAGCTAGTACTCCTACAGGTGCTCGTGAAGACATTAAAAGTGTTCCTTTTGGAAGTAATCCAGAACTAATCTTAGACAATCCTAACTCTGTAATTTTTCTTTCTGTATCAAATAAAAAAAGACCATTCATGGTTGTAATATCTCTTGGCGATGTCCAATGAATAGATCCATTCCAGTATGCTGGTTCACTAGTGCTAGGAGTAGTGCCACCTTTAACAGTAAGAATATCATCTAATGTCCCTTCCTCCCAATCCTCCTTTGCTTCTTCCACAAACCACTGCCTAAACAGCGTTTCAGCCATTTTTTCTAAGGTGGCGTTTTGGCGGTGCAGCAGGTCTATTTTATCGTCTAAACTGCTGAGGACAGAGGCAATGGCGGTTTGGGTGGAGAGAGGGGGGAGAGAGATGGAAAATTCTTTTAAAGCATCTTTATCGCCTCTTGGCATCTTTGCTCCTTTAGAAGTCAATACAGAGTATTCGGTAAACTCAGGATTACATAGTTGATAATATAAATATCGGCTATCACAATCTTTTGACCTAAAAACCAATACGTCAGGAGATACTGTGCCATTGAAATTACTCTGCCACACCTTTTTAAAATAAGTACGAATATTTGAAAATAAAATATCATCAATTTTAAAGCTATTTATTGAGGTTGCATTCGGTAGTTTTTCAGCACTCGTTACACCGCCAAAATTATTAATCATATTTTCAGTTGAGATATAATTATCAAGAGTTGCGTTTGTTATAATCGTTCTTTCTGATACTATATTAGCAACATCTCCCAACTTAACTTCCTTCCACTCACCATTTTGCAGGTTCATTGTATCAATCATAGTTTATCTTTTTTTAGTTTCAACAATAATTCCTCCAATAAATCATTCATTTTGGAAAAGGCAAACCACTTTTTGCCCAAATCTTTGAGCGATGCCCCTAAATGGTACAGTTCTTTTTCGTCAATAATCAAAAAGCGGTCATGAGCGGTTTTTAATTCTTTCAACGCTATTTCGGGATATTGTTGGTTGTGCTTTTGGAGGTCTAAATTCAAACTTTTAGAAATGCTTTTGGTATAGCAAGTGCAGCTCACCTCCTTTTTGCGTTTGTGCAATAAGGTAAAAACAGAATCATCCAAATAGTTATCAATCAAAATAATCGATGAATTTGCTTTTCGCACCAAATCGGCTACAAAATGGTAGGCATCAAATACCTGTCCGTCAAAGAAGATGCCTTTCTGTGGTAGCTCATTTTTCTCCAGCGCATTAAAAAGCTGATTGAACTTTTGGTCGTGTTCGACCAATTTATTTTCTATATTCGAAAGACGAAGCTGCTGAATTGTTTCTTGCCCAATCAGTCTGCGCATCTGCACAAATGCATTGATGATTTGAATGCTCACTTTTACCGCTACATCACTACGCAAAACGGCAGACAGCATGGCAACGCCTTGTTCGGTGAAAACAAAGGGAAGGTATCTTCTACCTCCATGTTTTGTACTTGAGGTCGCAAATTGCGACCTCAAGTTATCCCATTCATCTTTTGATAATTGGAACATGAAATTTTCAGGAAAACGTTCACTATTTCTTTTAATCTGCTCGTTTAATCTTTTGATTTCCACCTGATACATTCCTGCCAAATCGCTATCCAACATAATCTGCTCTCCACGAATAGTGAAAATTCTGCTTTCTATTTGTGCCTGGCTAATGATTATTTCATCTTTCATTTTATTCCGGCATTTTGATTTTTTTCAAGTTATCGGCTATAATTTCATTCAATCTTGCTTCTTCTTTCAGTTGTTCTTCCAATTCAGCTTTCAATCCCGCAAAGCGTTCCGCAAAATTAAAATCGTCTTCTTCATCGGGCAAACCCACATATCTGCCCGGTGTAAGCACATAGTCCAGTTCGGCTACTTTACTAATAGGTGTAGAAGCACAAAAACCAGCAATGTCTTCGTAACCACCCCGGTCTTCGACCACCCCTCCATTGGAGGGGAATTTACCACCCCCTGCCCCCTCCAGAGGAGGTGAATTTCGCCAATTGTGGTAAGTGCTGGTAATTTTATCAATATCTTCCTGAGAAAGTTCCCGGGTTCTGCGGTTAATTAAATGCCCTAAGTTTCGGGCATCAATAAATAAAATCTCTTGACCACCCCGGCTTTCAGCCACCCCTCCGGAGGAGGGGAATTTTTTACTCATAAACCATAAGGCAGCAGGTATTTGTGTATTTAGAAACAACTTGGCTGGCAGGTTTACTATGCAATCAATCAAACCATTTTCAACCAAAGCTTTTCTGATGTCGCCTTCGCCTGATGTTTTAGACGTCAACGCTCCTTTTGCTAATACTACACCTGCTTGTCCACTGGGTGCTAAATGGTAAATAAAATGTTGCATCCAAGCAAAGTTAGCATTGCCTGTTGGCGGTGTTCCGTATTGCCAACGCCCATCGGTACGCATCAAATCACCACCCCAATCACTCACATTAAACGGTGGATTGGCAATGATGTAATCGGCTTTCAGGTCTTTATGTGCATCATTCAAAAATGAGCCTTCGTTGTTCCATTTCACTTGCGAGCTGTCAATACCACGGATAGCCAAGTTCATTTTAGCCAATCGCCAAGTGGTTTGGTTGCTTTCTTGTCCGTAAATAGAAATATCGTTTACTTTTCCTTGGTGTTCGGTTACAAATTTTTCGGAATGCACAAACATACCGCCCGAACCACAACAAGGGTCAAATACTCGTCCTTTGTAAGGTTCCAACATTTCTACCAATAATTCTACTACGCTTCTTGGCGTATAGAACTGTCCGCCTTTTTTGCCTTCTGCAAGAGCAAACTCGCCCAAAAAATATTCAAAAACGTGTCCAAGCACATCGGCACTTCTTGCTTTCGCATCACCTAAAGCTATATTTCCAACCAAGTCAATGAGTTCACCCAAGCTGGTTGGGTCAAGGTTTTGTCGGGCAAATACTTTGGGTAACACCCCTTTCAAGGAAGCGTTTTCTTTTTCGATGGCATCCATCGCTTCGTCCACAAACTTGCCTATTTCAGGTTGTTTGGCTTTCGATTGTAAATAACTCCAACGTGCATCCTGCGGCACAAAGAATACATTTTCTGCTTTGTATTCATCTTTGTCTTCAGGGTCTGCTCCATTAGCTTCTACTACTTTCAGTCTTGCATATAATTCTTCAAATGCATCGGAAATATATTTCAGGAAGATTAAACCTAAGACAATATGCTTGTATTCGGCAGCATCAATATTCTTGCGGAGTTTGTCCGCTGCTTTCCACAATTGTTTTTCTAAAGGTTCTTCCGTTGTTGCTTTTTGTTTGGCCATTCTATACTCTTAAAATTTAATTCGTTTTTAGTCTGCTAATTTATGTTATTAATACCCATTATCGTTATTTGGAGCGGTGGAAAACTGGCTCTTTGGGTTTTGCCTGTGTGTCGGCTTGTGCATTGAATCAAGAACCAAGAATCAAGAACCAAGAGGCAAGACGCTATGTTCTAGCTTTATCAATAATAGGTATTCCCACTTTCTTTTCAGAAACTAAATGTGTCTGTTACCGATTAATACAAGAATACAGTATGATGAAAAGAACAAGAATACAATTTATTTGCACTTCATTATTGCCGATTTATGATTGCTAAAAGATTAATCGAACAGCATAATTATTATCAGTGCTGTTCTTTCTTTCAGCAAAAAGTCTCATCACAATTTTAAAAGGCATATCCTTTTTTACATATTTCACTGTAAATACTTTATTATCTTCCGATATTTCAAGCACTTTTACATAATCAATCCCTAAAGCCTTATCTATTTCTGTACTTAAAATATTAAGATCCTGACCACTTAAGTTATAGTAAGGTGCTATCAATACTTTAAAATTAGTTGCCCTAAAACCCTTAGAAATATAGCAATCGGGGTAATTAGCAAAAATAAAAGTACTCTTCAAACTACCAACATCTATATTTTTTGTTGTATCTTTTGGTAGCTCCTCATTTGAAGTAATCGACTTAAATCCACTTTCTCCTTCCTTTATTGCCCTTTGAATATCTTCGGAAAATTGGGTAAAAACTTTGTTTTCATTTATATAAGTAAACCTCGTCCACGGTGGTGTTTCTTCTCCAGTTTTATCTATACCTGATGACGCTAATTTATAATTCACTTTATATACTCCTTTAGAACCTTCTATTTCAAAAACCATCTTGTACAGGCTATATTCTTTATCATTATCTGTGTAGAAATACCAGTAAATAATTTCATTGTTTTTATCACTTGAAAAAATATCTTTTGAAAAATGAGCTGTGGGTTTGTCCAAAAATGGTTTTTGTAAGTACCTAACCTTATCTTCTGCTAATGATAAAGATGAAAAAGGTCCAAAGGTAGCTGTGTACATATATCCAGAAAATTTATCGGCAGGCTTCATAAAATTATTGTGTACACTTTTAATAAAATCATTAAAGTTGAATGGGCTGAGAAAACATTCTCTCGCTCCTTCAACAAACACATTCGTTTCATATTTGTAGGTATTCAACATTGAAGTTGCTTCTCCCGGTGGCCATATTTTAAAGCCAGTCTTAAAAAAACCTTTTCCATTACCATTATATAATTTAGCAAAGACATCAAGGGCATTTCCATTATACTGTGCGTGAATTGATGACATATTAAATCCTAATAGCATCAAAACTATAACTGTTACTTTTTTAAAATTTATATCGTTCATATTTTTGTTTTTTAAAAAGAGTTAAAGAATCTACTTTCAAAGTTAAACACTACTATCATTGACAACAATTGGCATTTCCACTTTCTTTTCAGAAATTAAATGTGTCTGTTACCGATTAATTCAAGAATACAGAATGATAAAAAGAACAAGAATACTATTTGTTTGCATCTTCATTATTACCGATTGATGATTTCTAAAAGATTAACCGAACAGCGTATTGATTATTCGTATTTTTTTCAGCAACAAGTTTCATCACTATTTTAAAAGGCTTATCCTTTTTTACATATTTCACTGTAAGTGTTTTACCATCTTCCGATACTTCACCCAGTTTTGCATATTCATCTCCTAAAGCCTTATCAATCGTTTTACTTAAGGTTTCAAGATCCTGCTTACTTTGGTCGTAATAAGGTGCTATCAATACATTATAATTGATGGTTCCAAAACCCTTATAAATATAGCAGTCGGGATAATTAGAAAAAACAAAAAGGCTCTTTAGATTACCCGCTTTTATATTTTTTGTCAAATCTTCTGGTAGCTCCTCATTTGAAGTAATAGACTTGAATTCACTCTCACCTTCTTTTATTGCTCTTTGAATATCTGTCGATAATTGGGAAGACTCTCTCTTGTCTCCTATATAGCTAAACTTCACCATTGGTGATATTTCTTCTCCGCTCTTATTTACACCTGATGATATTAATTTATAATTCACTTTATATACTCCTTTAGAGCCTTC
Source organism: Chitinophagales bacterium (assembly GCA_023957245.1). Lineage (GTDB taxonomy): Bacteria > Bacteroidota > Bacteroidia > Chitinophagales > JADIYW01 > JAMLHH01. The sequence goes on along the minus strand of JAMLHJ010000003.1, from coordinate 215,117 downwards.
TACTTCAAAAAACACCCTATACAGAATAAAGTCATGACCATCAACCTGATATAGATACCAGTGAATAATTTCATTGTCTTTCTTATCTGAGAATACGTCTTTTGCAAATCTAACTGTTCCTAATTTTAAAAATGGCTGCTGCAAGTCATTAATCTTATTTTCTGCTAATGATAAAGATGAAAAAGGACCAAAGGAAGCTGTGTACATATATCCTGGAAATTTGTTGGCAGGACTCATAAAAGTATTGTGTATATTTCTAAGATAAAGACCAAAACCGTAAGGGCTGAGAAAACATTCTCTCGCTCCATCCACAATCACATTCGTTTCATATTCGGATGTAGAAAACACAGAGGTATTTTGTTCTGGTGGCCATGTTTTAAAGGCAGGCTCAAAATAATCTTGTCCCATACCGTCATATAATTTGGCAAAGGCATCAAGGGTATTTAAAGGCTGTGCTTGAATTGATGACATATTAAATCCTAATAGCATCAAAACTATTACTGTCATTGTTTTTACATTTATATTATACATGCTTTTGTTTTTTGAATATTTATTAATTAATAAAGAATGAATTTTTATTTACGATAGCCATCTAATCTGCAACACAACGACAACTGCGTCCATCCACCTTAGTGTTATTATCTCTGCCTGCATCATAATTATTATATTTTAATTTCATGAACCATGCCAAAGTTGAACCTGGTCTTTCTGTAGCACTCCACCAATAGCCCTCGGAGTAAATATTGAAATAATTTCCGTCTTTGGCTCGATATCCACCCGGAAATCCAGTAAAACCAGACTCGTTCGTTGCATAAATCGGATAAGTAGCTTGCGTATTGGTCCACAACCCTGTAAATAACTCTCTTACTCCTGTTGACTTTAGTTTATTGCCAGATGTTGGTTGAAGAAAGTCAATTAATGTTGCCCATTCAGCATCTGTAGGGATATGCCAACCCGAAGGACAGAGTTTACCGGTATTAACCGCATGCCAATTATATAATTTACCATAAAGTTTATTAAACGATGAATCATTATTGTAATAAGTCCACGCTCCAGTAGTGAGATTTCTCCATTCATTGCTAGCTGTCACATTTGGAATTGGCGTTCCATCATTATACTTTGTTACCTTCAAATTTTCGGCTAACCAGGTTTGAGTGCCTATTTGAATAGTCGCATATCTGTAGCCATCTATGTCTGTTATGCTTCCATAAGTCAGATTATGATTGAGATAATATTTAATTGAATCAGGAATGACATTTAAGGTTTTAAATACAGAATTATAGCCATAAGCTGTACCCTTGATATTGGTAGCGTAGGCTCTTACATAATAGGTGGTATTGGGTGTTAATCCTGTTAGGAAACTTGAAAAGCTATCACCACCAGTACCGTCAAAAGTTATACTATCGTTAATAGTTGGGTTTGGGTGGGTACTATAACATACACCTTTAGCCAAAATCGGGCTGCGTCCATCATACGGAATATTTCCGCCTGTAGTAGCTGAAGTTGGAGTTATATCACCTATTACAATAGTACTCACATGAGGTAACTCTATATCATCTTCTGCATCTTTTGGCGTTTCCTTTTTACAACCATTACCTAATAGTGCAACGCAAATAATGGTTATAAAAAACATATAATTGGTTCTTTTCATGATAATTTTCTTTATAAAATAAGATTAATAACAAATGACGAATAGCTTTAAAGACTATCCTTCATCTTATGAATTACATCTTCATGCCCGTATTATCAATTATCCATTTCAGGCATCCCTGCACATCTAACCATGATACATTGACCACAGAGCGTTCGCTTCTTTTCCAACCTGACCAGTCGGTTGGTTGGAAAGGCGTTTCTATATCTTTTCCGTTACAATAAGCGAAGTATTGCTCTACAGTTACTTCTGTTTCTCCCATATAAAAGGATTCAACGGTTACTTCATGTATTGGTTTTTCCCATTCTTTAAAATTAGTTCTGTCGCCCATTTTGAAAGTACCGTCTTCTACTTTTATCATTTCAGGTAAGGGTTGAGCATCTAACATCTGTCCGAAACATAATAAACAAACAATTAATGTGATATTTCTTTTCATGATTGTTGAGTTGATTGTAATTTTTTAAAAAATAATCCTCTTCATTTTTTAGACTTTTTCTCTTTAAATTTTTCTATCATTTTCATCCATCCTGGGGTGGCTACAGAAATCAGGATTAACATCCTCAATACACCATTGTAATCCTTATCTAGGATACAATAAACCGTTAGTATCGGTAAAAAAATAGCACCCAAAACAAGCAATACCTGCATCCACTTTTTATCATAGATACTATTCGGATTTTCTTTTTTGGTTTCCGGCTGGGGAAGAGATTCTTTGTTTGATGGATTTTGTTGATTATTCATAGCATTGGTTTTTTTTAATTGGCATAGAACTATAGCCTGTAATTCGCTTTATTATTTGGGTTTAGTTATCCTTTTGAGATTTTCGTTTCTTTTTATATCTATATATTCCGTAAATGATTACCAGCAATAGTAGTATTCCTGTTCCATAAATAATGATAGCAGGTTTATAGTAGCCCATGAAATATTTAAAATCATACGACTCAGGTTTAGGTCGATAGCTAACATAGAAATAATCCTTAGGGATAGAATCAAATTCCCAACGTTTTATTGGTTCTTTTGCAGATAGATTTCCAAAATCAGAATAGATGAGTGCTTCAGCATTTTCTTTAAAAAAATCGGTGGCATCTATGGTTAGATTTAAGCCTCCGAAAGACTTCCAAAGTTTGGCAGGAGCAAGCAGATACTTGATGGATGTTTCAGTCATAACAATGTCATAGTCTCCATAAAATTCGTCGCTTATAGTGCCCGCTTCATAGCGAATAACTATAGAATGCTCTCCCTGAGCCAAATCCACTTCAAAGTATTGAATATTCTTTTTTTCATATACTTTTTGAAATTCAGGCCAGTCAATATAAACTTCATCCGGCTTTACTTCAATTTTTGGGTGATTATAATCCATCAATCGGTCAGATTCATAAAAAGCCTCTGGTATTCTGAGTACCTCAACGGGTTTTCCATCTACCTCTACGGTAAAATTTGATTTATAACTTTCCGCCACAAAAAGTAATGGAATTTGCTTGCCAGCCTTGTCAGCCCTGATTCTATAATGTACATTGAAAAATACATGATTAAAAAATGGGTCAAGCGTGATTTTCAAATCCTCGTGTAAAATATCAATTTGCCTGCTGCTTATGGTGGACACCCCGCTTAATAGCTCAAATTCCGGAGAGGCCATATTGGCTCTCAAATGCATTTGAAAACCCAACAGACAAACCAGTATTATAAGATATCTTCTCAAATTCATGTTGCGAGATTTAGATTCTTTTTATTTGTTAACTTCACGTCCCAGGTAGAATTCTGCATCGTCATTTCCAGCATCTGCAGCTTTCTGCAGCCATTCTTTCGCTTTTGCAATATTCTTTTGTACGCCTTCTCCTTTATGATACATGACGCCTACTCGCCCCATACAGGTTTCATTACCTTTCTCCGCTCCTTTTAAATACCAGGAAAAAGCTTCCTGATAATCTTGCTTCACATTTCCTCCTCCAGTGCCATAGATGGATCCTATGGCTTCGTATGATTCAAGATCTCCCAATTCTGCCGCTTTTGAGAAATACATTATGGCTTTCGCAAAATCCAATGGTGAACCATCTCCTTGGTCATTGCTGTAGATGATTCCCAAGTTGTAAAGTGCATCAACATTGTTCTGTTGTGCTGCTTTTTCAAACCATTCTTTTGCTTTGGACACATTTTTGGGACTAACATCATTAAGATAGATGTTGCCCAGAAAACCTGCGGCATCCACCTTACCAAGTGAGGCTGCCTTTTCAAGCCAGAAGATAGCGCTATCTATGTCTTGTTCAACAAATGTCCCAGCATAATACAGCCCGCCCAGTGCGGTTGAAGCTTCATTATCATTATTCAGTGCAGCCTGTCTGATCATTTGAAGACCAGCATCTTTGTTTCCATCTTTAATAGCCTCAGCGCCTTTTTTAAAGAGTTCTGAATTGTTTTGTGCGTTAACACTTGAATTTGGGCAGAGAATTCCTAAGAATAGGATTATTGTCAGCACCATTTCGGATAAAATTGTCTTTAATAACATAATGAACTAAGTTTTGAGTTGATTATTTTTCAATATATGTATAGAGGGGTTAATTAATTAGAGAGTGGCTTCTGTCATTTATCGCATAGTCGGGTAATTTTTTCTTTGTAATATGCTTTATTCATAATTTAAAATTAGTCGTTTTTGTCATTTTTCTACCATTTTAATTGAATTAAACGCTTATCCTGCAAAATTCAATCAAATCTTTAAGTTGTAAATGAATAGTACAGCTCACTTTTAAAATCAATCTGCTCTTTCTAACAATGCTATGTTCTACCATAGTATGACCATATTTCATTTTATTTTAATCCAAATTAAGATATTTTTAACAATAAATCAATTTATTTGAAATAAAATTTACACAACATCTTATCATATTGATGATAAGCTTGTTCGGGAGCTATTAATCCCAAATTCCATTAAATGTGTTCTTGGTCGTAAATTTCAAGCACCTGCTTTTGCTCCAAGATATTCGCTATTTTCTGCACATTTGATGAGTGCTTTTCACAAGAAAAGAAGAGAAGATACCAAAATCAGTAAGTTTTGATTAAATTTGAATAACAAAATTGATTGCTCATGTCAGCTCCAGTAAAATTCTTCACAGACGAAAAAGGAAAGGAAATGGTTCAGATGACCAAAGCCCATTACGAAAAAATATCTGGAAAGAAAAAGGATTCTAACAAAGATGGGACAGATAAAGTTCTTGCCAGTAAAAAAAAAGGATTAAATCAACTCAAGGCAGGGCAAAAAGATCTTTTTGAAAAACCCTTAAATTCAGACCTCAACCTTTTAGATACAGACGAACAATGTAAACGTATGAAAAATGAAATCCGTAAGAAATTCAACGAAAAGTCTGAGGTTAAAGTCGAGTATCTCATTTAATAAAGCGTTATCTGATTATTTTTCTTATAAGACAAAAAGCAGATCCGATTTAGAGCATTACGAAAAAAAAGTGGACAGTATATACAATTCTTTCAAGCAAATACAAATCACCAAGAGACATCCTTCCAGAAAAGTAACCTATGGACGATTAAAGGATTTACAATATTTTGTTATCGATAAACATGCAGTACTGTTTAGAATCACCCCATCAATATTGCATGTTTTGTATTTCGTTCCAGAAAAACGCATAAAAAAACCATTTGATAGATAGGTTATAAAAAAGCGATTATTGTCTTCTACCCCAAAGACAGAAAAATTTGAAAGCAATTCACATTCTCCATAGTCCATGGTTTCAACCGTGGGCTATGGAGAATAAATATGGATAATAAAATCTGATTACAACTATCTCTAAAAAATCTCTTCTATTCCAAAACCCAATTTCTTCAAATCCTCCCAAAACATTGGATAAGATTTAGTGACAACATGTGGTTCTTCAATCACTATCTTATCTGTAACCAATGATAATGGTGCAAATGACATCGCCATTCTATGGTCTTCATAAGTAGCAATAGAAGGAATAGTCGCTGGATGTGAAGAAAAATTTTCAGCATTCAATTCCCACTGATTATCTTCCACACTTCCTTGAAGAGTAGCTCCATATTTAGACAATTCTGTATCAAGAGCCGCTACCCTATCTGTTTCCTTTATTAATAAAGTTTTTAAACCTTGGAAGCCACAACTCGCTTTTTTTGCAGCCAATGCAACGACAACTGTTTGAGTCAAATCTGGACATTCCAAAAAGTCGTAAGATAATTTTTCACTCTCAATACCATTGCTATTCTTTTTTAATACAACAGTCTGATTATCAAAAGAGCTATTGACCCATGGTTTTAAAATATTTGCAATTTCAGCATCTCCCTGCACACTATCTTGACTTAGTCCTTTGAGTACAATATTTGCTTGTTGGGCAAGCATGACAATTGAATAATAATAAGAAGCCGCACTCCAATCTGCTTCTACGAAAAAAGGTCGGGATTGATACTTCCCTGGTCGAATATCTATTATTTTATCTTTGAAAGTAACACTTGCACCAAAATGCTTCATCAGATTGATTGTCATCAGTATATATGGTAAAGAAACAATTTCTCCTACTAATTCCAATTGCATACCTTCTTCTAAAGTTGGTGCTATCATCAAGAGTGCTGAAATATATTGACTGCTTGTTCCTGCTGGAATAGATATTTTTCCTCCCTTTAATTTCTTTCCCTTTATTCTCAATGGAGGAAAACCTTCTTTTTTTTCATAAGAAATATCTGCTCCTAAACATCTTAAAGCATCTACTAATATCTTTATAGGGCGTTCTTGCATCCTTTCTGTACCAGTCAGAACTACTTCTCTACCTTCACAAGTAGAAAGATATGCTGTCAAAAATCTGAATGTTGTCCCTCCTGCTCCAGCATCTAAAACAGTATCAGTGCTTTTTAATAATCTATCTAGAACAGCAGTATCATCAGCATTAGAAAGATTGGCAATATCAAATCCACCCTCAGTCAATGCACGAATAATTAATGCTCTATTGGCAATACTTTTTGAACCATTTAAAACAATTTCTCCATTCACAATTCCACCTTTAGGAGGTGTGATTAAATATGATTTCATGCTAATCTTTGATAATAATTTATTGCTTTTGATAAAAATTCTTTTGTCATCTCGACATCAATATCTGGTTCGCCTATCGCTTTTAAAACGACTGAGAGCACTTTTGATTTATCATTTTTCTTGTCCAATAACATGGACTGCCACAAGACCTCTTCAATTCCTTCAGGGATATTATAATGAGAATAAAATCTTAAAAGCACCGCTTCCATTTCTGCTAAAGAAGATAGAGGGAAACCAGAGGATAAAGTACCAATATATGCTTCCATCAGCATACCTACAGCTATTGCTTCTCCATGTAACAATGGATATTTATCATTTTCCAATGAATAAGCCTCGATAGCATGACCAATGGTATGCCCAAAATTTAATATTTTTCTCCATCCTTTCTCAAATGGATCTGCTTCAACTACAGCTTTTTTGACTAATAAAGATTCAAATAAAATATCATGAAATTGTACTGGAGGAATTTGTTCAATTTGAGACAAACTATCCCATTGTTTTGGGGATTGAATGAGTGCATGTTTGAAAATTTCAGCAAATCCATTCACCACTTGTCGATGTTCTAATGTATTCAACCAAACTGTACTCACTAAAACCAAATCTGGATTTTTAAATACGCCTATCAAATTTTTTCCATAACGAAAATCTACACCCAACTTTCCTCCAATTGACGAATCCACTTGCGATAATACAGTTGTAGGCAATTGAATAAAACCAATTCCTCTTTTATAACAAGCTGCAACAAATCCTCCCATATCACCTATCACACCTCCACCCAAATTGATAACTACAGACTTTCTATCTGCATGCGACTGCAACATCTTTGCCCAAATCTCTTCACATGAAGCAAGATTTTTATTCATTTCACCTGAAGGAGTTATTATCAATGGTGCATCTGCGAGTTGTGGCAAATATTTTATCAATATAGGATAACAATCACGAGCCGTATTATCATCAGCCAAAACAATTACCTGACTATAATTTTTAGCAATTAAAAATTCAGACAAAAATGACAAATCCTCATCAAATACAATTTCATAATCACTCAAGGTGATTCTTCTCAATGTCCTCATCCTTCTACAACAGCAATTTTATTCATTGACCATGCTTCTGGTTTACCAGCAAATTTAGACTTTGCAACAGTCCAGAATGTCTTAAACAATTCAGAATACCTATATTTTTCTAATGCTTCTTCATTATCCCAATAACTATAAGTATAAATTATTTCAGGCATATCCGCCTGCTGAAGTAATTCCAAATGCTGACATCCTTCAAAATTTCTTATTTGTGGAGATATCTTTTCGAAATACGTTTTAAAGTTTTCTAATTCTTCCGCTTTAAAATGCAATTTCACAATTCTTACTATCATTCAAAATCAATTGTTACTTGGTGACCAAATTTTATTCCCAAATAGGAAGCCGCAGACCCTCTATTGACTGCTATTTCCATAAATCCCAAATCATTAATTCTACACAATGCCTCACCATTATTCACATCATCATAACTTGCTACCAATCCATAAATCACTTCATTGGGTCGATAAACTATTTTGACGCTATCATACTTTTCGTTATAAGGCAATAAATCTGCAATATGAATATTTGTTAATAAATTTCCAAAATAATCTACCAACACTACCATACCTCTCAAGCTATCCTCTTCTTTGATTACAGCCCATTCATTATTAATGACATAAGTTGAAAATGGTTCAGAATATTCAAAATGAACATTGGCAATCATATAATTCAATACTTGAGCATAGATTTCATCGGTATTCAAATTGTCAAATTTATCAAAATTTAATGCTCTCACCCATTCCATCTTATTACCAAGAGCAGTTGGCAAAAGTCCATTATCTGGTGCAATAAAATAATGCCCATTACAATAAGCTATTAATAAGCCACTTTTCTCAATATCTTTTTCATCGACTCTTAAAATATGATAAGTACCTTTAGGAAAGCTAGAGAAGGTATATTTAATACTGAAACTTCCAACCACAATATTAAAAGGAGGAATCTGGTGCGTAATATCTATGATGTTAATGTCATTATTAAAAGACAAAAGTTGCCCTTTAAATCTTCCTGAATAAACATCAGAATGACCAAAATCTGTCGTTAATGTAACAATAGGCATTTTTAGCAACAAAAAAAATGATATATTCAACCACAAAAATAAGAAATAATTTGAGCGAATTGACTATAAATCTAGAAACAGTAAACCCTATTGACTTTTTGGGATATAATAACTCTAGATTAAAACTTCTAAAAAGAGCATATAGCAAACTAAATATAGTTGCTAGAGGCAATAAATTGATTGTCTTAGGCAATGAAGAAGAGCAAAAAAGATTTGAAGAAAGTGTATTGTCTATTATACAATTACAAGAAAGAACAGGCAAAATTACCGACCAACAAGTTGAAGATATTTTATTTGGGAAAGCCGCACTACCAGCTGAATTACCCAAATTTCAAGAGAATGTATTAGTACATGGCAATACAGGCAAACTGATAAGAGCTAGAACTCCCAATCAAAAAAAATTAGTTGAATTATCTGAGCAAAATGATATTTTATTTGCAATCGGACCTGCAGGAACGGGAAAAACCTATACGGCAGTAGCTTTGGCTGTACGAGCTTTGAAAAATAAATGGGTAAAAAAAATTATCTTGACTAGGCCAGCAGTAGAAGCTGGCGAAAGTTTAGGATTTTTACCAGGAGATTTGAAAGACAAAGTAGATCCATACCTCAGACCACTTTATGATGCATTGGAAGATATGATTCCAGCAGACAAATTAATGTTCTACATGACTAATAGAACGATTGAAGTTGCTCCTTTGGCGTATATGAGAGGTCGTACATTAGATAATGCTTTTATGATATTAGATGAAGCACAAAATGCAAGTTCGCTCCAACTTAAAATGTTTCTCACTCGTATAGGACCTAATGCAAAATGCATTATCACAGGGGATTTGACACAGATAGACCTTCCAAGACATCACCTTTCAGGCTTGAAAAATACTATAGAAATCTTAAAAAATATAAAGGGAATTGGTACAATATATCTCAATAAAGAAGATGTTTTGAGGCACAGACTAGTCAAAGAAATTATCAGTGCATTTGAAAGTTCAAGCGATGATAAAAATACCGAGAACGAGGAAAAACCTCATTCCGTTCAACCTAAAAGAAAGTCCAAGAAAGAATAAAAGCTATGTCAAAAATTCCAAATTGGAAATGGGGAGATAAGAATGAGAAAACCTTTGAACATCAATCTCAGCAATTAATTGACAGATTGTGTTCATATTGGAATATACCTATTCATCAGTTGAAGCTTCTCCCATCACTTCCTCTTAGTGAGATAAGTGATAAACAGAAGAAAACTCTTCAAGATATATTTGCCAATATGCCTTATAAAAGGATTTTTTTCCAATATGAAACAAGATTAAAATATTCAGTAGGAAGAAATTTCATAAAATGGGAAAATCAACTGTCTGATATAAAACTAGCTGATTTTGTACTTCATCCTATCAATGCCAATGAAATACAACAGATTTTAGTTCAAGCACAACAAAATGACATTGAAATACAATGCTTTTCGAAAGAAAGTATTCAACCAATTTTCAAAAGTACAAATAACAAGATGTACGCTGTTATCAGCTTGGAAGAAATGAATAGAATCATTCATTTGGACAAAAGAAATAAGCAAATCAGCCTTCAAAATGGCATTAAAGTCATCAATGTTCAAAAATATTTGAACGACAATGGTTATGAGTTAAAATATGATATCAGAGGTTATGAATATTTGAATATTGCTGAACTCATCAAGCTTCAACCTCTATTCAAGTCTTCTATTACACAGTTAAATATTGCTACAAGTATTGGATTGATTAGTGCGAATAAAGAAAATGGCTTACTTGATTTATTTCTACAAAAAAGTACATTAGGAATTCCTTATGAGATAACACTATCTGTACGTCCTTTAGCAAAATCAACAAGACGTATTGATGCATGGTTTCCTCATTTGAAATCAGTAGAAAATTTCCTACTTGCATTACAACAAAACCATATACATCAAAGCAAAACACTCATTTATTGCAACAAATCTAAGCAGATTTTTAAAGAGAAACTTGTTGAACAAAATGAACCAGCAAGTGATTTTTTCAATACACTTCTCAGAAAGCCAGAAGAAATATTTTTTAAAGATGATACTCCAAGACCTATTGCTTTATCATTAGAATTCAATGAATATCAATACAGTATATCTTCTATACTCATCAGAGCAAAAGAAATCCTACAAGAAAATCAAGGAAAAATTGAGTTACAAAATTTATCTCAGGATATTGAATCCCTATCAGAAGAATATCCTTATTACCAAGATAATTTGACAGGATATGGAATAGATTGTTTTCATCTTTCAGCAAATATTCCATTTGATAAAATAGATGATTATCAAAAAGAAATAAATAAAAAACTAGACAAACCTTTGTTTTACAAAAATAATGCTGTCGAATATCATGTTCAATTTTCAGAATATCATTTCCCTAATATCAAAATTGACCTCTATTTTTTTGCTTCAAAAAACAATAGGAAATCATTCGATGCATTTGGAAAAACATACACATACTTTCAAGAATTTTTCAAACAAATTCCCCAATCTTCTACAAATGAATTGTTTGCAACTGAAAAGCTGATAAATATTTTTGGTTCTCAATTAGATGCCAAAAAAGTTATCATTTAAAATTCCACCATTGGTTTTGATACAAATTTTGATGTATAGGATATAGTTGACCTATCTGTGGAACAGAATAATTGAGTTGACGTTCTTGGGCTGCCAAAACAAATTCGTCAATAGGTTCGTTCCATTTGTGATAATAAGATAAAGCAAATTTCCCCCAATGAATAGGCACTACAATATTCAATTTTAAATCTATTGCAGCTTGCACAGATTGTCGAGGAAACATGTGATTTGCAGGCCATGCAGTATTGTATTGACCATTCTCAATCGTACCAAAATCAAAAGGACCATACTTCTCTCCTATTGCTTTAAAATGTGTACCATAGCCACCATCACCAGCTAAAAATAACTTGTATTTACCTAGATTTAGAGCAAAAGCACTCCATAAAGTCTGATTTCTCAGCATCGTTCTACCAGAATTATGGCGAGATGAAAGAGATGTAATTTTTATATTTTGATCAAAATCATAACTTTCATCCCAATCAAGAGAAACAATCTTTTCTTTAGGAATACCCCAATACAATAGATGAGCATCTACACCAAGAGGGCAAATAAAATATTTAACTCTCGAATAAATTTTTGTAATCGTGTAATAATCAAGATGGTCAAAATGGTCATGGGTGATTATCAAAATATCTATTTCAGGAATATCATTTACATTATAAATCTGAGTCCCTTTAAATGCAACATTGGTTCTATATATTGGCGAAGCATTGTCACTGATTACAGGATCTACTAAAATTGTATAACCTTTCCAAAATAAAAAATAAGACGAATGACCCAACCAAAGAAAAGATGGCTCTTCTGAATATCTTCCAATTAAAGAAGTAGATTGGGTAGGCAATACACTCGACGGTTTAATTGTATTAGAATGTGTAATAAATTCATACAAAATCTTTGATGGATTTTTCATTTTCAAATCATCAGTCAAGCGCTCTCTATTTCTGAAAGCACCTTTAATATAATTGTTTGATTGTTGAATTCTTTCTAATATTTCACCAAAAGGATTTTTGCCAAGTCTTGAAAACATCAGAGTAAAATAATTTGATTGCTACAAAAATCGTATAACAATTTTCAAAATCAAAAAAATACTGATGAACATTAGTATAAATAATACATTTTAATGACGGAGTTTAATGAAATAATATGGAGATGTAAAAATGTGAAGATGTGAAGATGTGAAGATGTGGATTGCTTCGTTCCTCGCAATGACGATTTTCCCAGTTCATGCTGAACTTGTTTCAGCATATATAGAACAAAGTAGCCAAAGAGACCCTGAAATGAATTCAGGGCAACGAAGAGATAGACAGTACTACACCTGCACCATAGATTTTGATGCTGGACACCCACTATACGAAGAAAGCGTGATTTCTACAACACACGTCTCACCCATCCAAATGGATCAGCGATAATACCTTTTTGAATTTTCACTAAAGTATCTTTCAATTGAGTACTCACTTTGTAATTAGCAGAGTCAAAATGATAATCTTTCCCATTGAATCCTAAGCGATTGATATAAGTAATTACTGCCGCTGTTCCTGTTCCAAAAATTTCAACAACCTCTCCTTTTTCAATCATTGCAACAATATCATTAATATTCCAACGAGCTTCTTCAACTTTATATCCTAAATGTTTTGCTAACTGAATAATGCTATCACGAGTAATTCCAGGTAAAAACCCTCCATCTAAAGCAGGAGTAAGTATAGTATTATCATTTTTTACAAAGAAAATATTCATTGTGCCTACTTCTTGTACATACTGATGTTGTTCAGCATCCAACCACAATACATCTTTATATCCTTTGGCTCTGGCTTCATCTACAGGCATAAGTGAAGCCGCATAATTACCAGCAAACTTAGCAGCACCAACACCTTTTACAGCTCTTGCATTTTGAGTATCTACATACACAGAAACATCTTCAGAATAATAAGCTCCTACTGGAGAAGTGATGATAACAAATAGATATCTATTCGGCGTTTTCACACCAATAAATGGTTCAGTCCCAAACATAAAAGGTCTGACATACAAAGACGTACCTTCTGCTTTTGGAACCCATCCATTATCCAATTTAATCAACTCATTCAATCCTCCTAAAAATATTTCTTCAGGAACTGAGGGCATAGAAATTCTTGCACACGAACGATTGAGTCTTTTAAAATTTTCTTCTGGTCTAAATAATGCAATATGACCATGCTCATCTCTATGCGCTTTCATTCCCTCAAATACAGATTGAGCATAGTGAATACTTGTAGTCGCAGGAGATAAACTTAAATTTCCATAAGGAAGAATTTCACTACTGACCCATTGACCATCGCTATATTCAGCAACCAACATGTGGTCAGAAAAATTTCTACCAAAAGGGATATTACTAAAATCAAAATTAGCTAATCTACTATTCTGTGTTTTTTGAATTTTAAGTTCAGGCAATGACATAGTTTTAAATTCTATCTATTAAAAAATTCTTTAAGAAACAAAAGCTTCTTATTTTGCAATCCAAAAATAAGATAAAGACTTGCAAAAGGAAACCTATTTCTATCCTTCTTTGATAAAAAATGTTGAAGAATTAACGTGGCTTAACAAAAGCGACACTTCTTTCCTATGGATTTACCGTGAGAATATAGAAAAACGAGAAGAAGCCGAGCAAATGATGATTAATAAACTCATTGAAAATCCAAGAGTTCTAAATTCAAATATTCAAGTAATTTCAATATTAAAGTTTACTGAGAGAGAAAGATTTCATTTCTTAGCTAAAAATTTTAATCTTAAAAAAATTGTTCTTTTAGGAATTGAGCCGCAAGAAATTGGTATTCAATTTCCACTTCCAGAATACGTAATTGTCCACCATTTACACTATTCATTTTTAAGAATTGATGCTCCTGAAAATCTATCCTCTCTCAATAGCCAACGTAAAGTCTTATTGGCTCAAAAGCTGATTGAACTCAACAAATAAATCTTAGATGCAACTTATTCTAGCTACTGGCAATGCCAATAAAGTAAAAGAAATTGCCCATTTACTGCCAAAAGAAATTGAACTATTATCTCTAAAAGATATTGGTTATGAAGGTGACATCCCTGAAGATCATGATAATATTGAGGACAATTCTCTACAAAAAGCAATGACGATATGGCAACTCAAAGAAATCAATAGCCTAGCAGAAGACACTGGATTATTTATTGAATCTTTAAACAATGAACCTGGTGTGTATAGCGCAAGATATGCAGGTGAACAAAAAAGTGATGCAGACAATATCGAAAAGGTGCTTCGACTATTAGGACAAAATACAAGTAGAAAAGCCTATTTTAAAACTGTTTTCACCTTACTCTACAATGGAGTAGCACATCAATTTACAGGTATTCTTGAAGGCAATATCACATTGACACCTAGAGGAAATCAAGGATTTGGTTATGACCCAATTTTTGAAATTGCTTCGGGCAACACATTGGCGGAAATTTCTTTAGATGAAAAGAAAAAAATCAGTCATAGAGGTATTGCATTGAAAAAAGTAATTGCATTTTTGGAATCACAATAAGTATCTATCTTTCAGCAGATAACATTCTCTTTTTCCCATATAAATCTTCTATCAATTGGACATCTTTAAATCCAAGAGAAGATATCCAATTCAAGGTAGCTACTGAATAATATTCATTCAATTCAAAATATAGCATGCCTCCTATTTTTAAATTTTCAAAAGCATACTTCCCTATTGCTTTATAAAATAGAAGTGGATCTTCATTATCCACAAAAAGAGCAAGGTGAGGTTCATAATCTAATACATTTTTTCGCATTAAACTCTTTTCGTTCAAAGGAATATAAGGCGGATTGCTGACGATAATATCCCATTTTTCGTTACTATTTCTCACTTGAAGAATATCTTCCATAAAAAAATCCACCTCCACTTGATTTTGGATAGCATTAAATTGAGCTACTTCCAAAGCAGATTCAGAAACATCACACGCACTGACGCTCCACTGAGGTCTGTGCTTCTTTATTGCAATAGGAATACAGCCACTTCCAGTACCAATATCTAAAAATCTTTTAACAGAATTGGAATGATTCAATAAAATATGATAAACCAGCTCTTCAGTTTCAGGACGTGGAATTAAAGTATCCTTAGTCACTTTAAACACCATATTATAAAACCATTCTTTGCCAATAACATATTGCCACGGTTCTGATGCAGACAATCGCTTCAATGCTTCATTCAAATCTTGTTCAGAATATGAAGACATTTCTTGAATCAAAATTCGAGCAATATTACCCGCTTCCCTTTGCCCATACAATGGCACTAATACCGCTAATAAAGATGATGAGATATCAGATTGTTGCATCGTTATTTCTACAATAGTTCAAAAGGATTTTGCAATTTTACAGCTAATAAAGTAAAAACACATGCTTCAACATGAATTCTTTATGCGTCGATGTCTGCAAATTGCAGAAAATGGCACTATTGAAGCCATGCCCAATCCTTGTGTTGGAGCTGTCATCGTACATCAAAATCAAATTATTGGAGAAGGATATACTTCCAAATTTGGTGGCGCACATGGAGAAGTCAATGCTATCCATTCTGTGAAAGATAAAAATTTACTACCAGAAAGCACCCTTTATGTCATGCTTGAACCCTGTAGTCATTTTGGTAAGACACCACCTTGTGCAGACTTAATCATACAGCACAAAATCAAACATGTAGTAATAGGTACGCTCGACCCCCACCCTTTAGTTGCAGGTAAAGGAATCCAAAGGCTTCAAGAAGCTGGAATTGAGACTACTATTGGAATTTTAGAAAATGAATGTCAATGGAGTTTGAGAAAATTTCTTTTACCCATTCAACAACAAAGACCTTATATCACTCTCAAATGGGCACAAAGTAGCAATTCTAAAATCGGTTTATCAGATGGAAGTCCAATAAAAATCAGCTCTTCAAGCACTCAATTGCTCACACATCAATTAAGAACGCAACATCAAGGAATTTTGGTAGGTTGGAAAACCATCTTTCACGACCAACCTCTATTGAATAATAGATTATGGGAAGGACCGTCTCCTCAAGTCATCGTTATCGACCCTCACCAAAAATTGAATCAAAATACCTATTTTCAATCTCAACCCCATTGGATAAGAATTGTAAAAACTCATTCTAGCAGAGACAATGATATTATTCTAAGTGATTTTACAATGAAAAATATTTTATCTGCACTCTATCAAAAAGGACTTCAAAGTATCTTTATTGAAGGTGGTTCATATACGCATCAACAATTTATCAATGAAAATACTTGGGATGAATGTTATGTTTACCAAGGTGATATTCATATTCAAGATGGCATCAATGCACCTATTTTATCCAATGAAAGACTACATCAAAAATTTCATTTGGAAAGCGATTTAATCTATCAATATATCCCCAATCAATAGGTTTGAGTACACCATTTTCATATCAAACTATTGAACATTCTATCAATTCTTTAATCAAAGAGAAAGGAAGTAAATTTTATGGATTTGCATTTTCCGTGCAGAATGAAGAAGAAATAAAGATACACTTAGATGCGCTAAAAAGTGAGCATCCCAAAGCTACACACCACTGCTATGCGTGGAGACTAGGGACAGATAAACAAAATTACAGAGCCAATGACGATGGAGAGCCATCTGGTACAGCAGGACTTCCTATTTTAGGGCAAATAGATGCAAACGGCTTGACAAATTGCTTGGTAGTGTCAATTCGCTATTTTGGAGGGACTAAGCTGGGTGTTCCAGGCTTAATATCTGCGTATAAAGCATCTGCCAAAGAAACATTATCTCAAGCTGAAATATCGACTCAGCTTATTTTCAATTCCTATTCTATTCATTGTCAATATGCTATACTCAATAGAGCATATCAATTTATTCAAGAATTTGAAGGCAATATTTTGGAACAACATTTGAATGAAGATTGCACAATTATCGTCAATATTCCACTAAAAAATATTGAAAGACTTCAACGAGAAATGCCTAATTTTTATCCTTTAAATATCAATCCATATCATCCAACATGAAAGGGATAGTCATTGTCGCTCCAATTTTTTTTAAAATTTTCATGGCTCCTTGGGTTAGTGGGATTACACTATTTCCATTCATTATTCTAAAAGATAAAGAATCTCTAAATAAACCCGATCTGATTCAACATGAACAAATTCATATTCGACAGCAATTGGAATTGTTGGTTATATTTTTCTACTTATGGTATATCATTGAATATCTTATCAAAAGGATAAAGACAGGATCATGGCGAGAAGCATACAGAAATATATCATTTGAGAAAGAAGCTTATGCCCATCAGCATGATTCAAACTATCTTAAAAATAGACCATTTGGCGAACATATATATTGGTTGTAAATTTTATTGTACTTTTGCAATTAATTGGCTATATTTTTAATGTTATAAAACTTCAACAATGTCAATAAAATTATTCGTAGTAGATGATCACCCTATATTTATAGATGGAATTGTAGGATTGCTGAAAGACATTCCTGAATTTGAAATTATTGGAACTGCCAACAATGGCCAAGAGTTTTTAGACAAAATCAAAAATGCACAACCCGACATTGTTTTAATGGATATTAATATGCCTATCATGGACGGGATTGAAGCTACCCATGAATTGAAAAACAGATATCCTAAAGTAAAAGTAATTGCTTTAACGATGTTTAATGACATTCGTTTCATTAAAGAAATGCTAGAAATCGGTGCGAAGGGATATGTGCTTAAAAATATCAATAAAGACGAATTAACAAAAGCTATTCACACAGTATCAGAAGGTAAGCCATTTTTGGATTCTGCGGTACAAGAGAAAGTGATTTCAGATATATCTTCTCCTGAGAAAGATGATTTTGATGATAAAGAAGCAGATGCTATGGTACAGAATATTACCAGTAGAGAATTGGAAATATTACAATTGATAGCACTAGGAATGACAAGTCAGGACATCTCTCAAAAATTATTTATCAGTAAAAACACAGTAGAAACTCATCGCAAAAATCTTTTGGCAAAGTTCAATGTCAAAAACACTGCGAGCTTACTCAAATTTGCTTATAAAAAAGGACTGGTCTAGTAGAAGCTATTTAACTATTGATTTCTTCTTCTATATCCAATCTAAGGATATAATCATTGAGCCAAAATTCTTTATAAGGTATATCTTCAGATTGTTGGATATAAAAACCGTACCTTCTATAGAAATATAAAGCTTTATTGTAACGATTGACATTTAGTTCAATGTATTTCAATTTGTTATCTTTACAAATTTTCTGTACATTATCTAAAAGAAATCTTCCTATTCCTTTTTTATGAAATTCATTATCAACATACAATTTAGAAATTTTTATGCCATCGTTCTGTTTGTATAAACAGACAAAACCCAATAGAATATCACCTTCAACAGCTAAATAAAAACGAGCACCATCTGATACTTGTTGGCCAAAATAGGTTTGATTGCAAAATTCATCAAACATCTCATTGATTTGCTTTTGAGGTACAATATGCCTATATGTTGGTTCCCAAACTATTGAGATTAAATTTTCAATTTGGACAAAATCTTCTCTCTGGGCTTCTTTAAATTCCATAAGTATGTAAATTTAGCATTTGAAAGGAAACTTGTAGAGAATAAGAAGATGATGAAAAGATTTTTTGCAACAGAAGTACAATCCACATCATTCACGTTGAGCGAAGAAGAATTGCATCATTGTTTGCATGTGCTCAGAGTGAAAGACAATGAACATATTGAAATCGTAGATGGAAATGGTAATTTATGGATAGCAGAAGTTCAAATCACTGGTAAAAAAACAGCTCATTTTCAACTTATTAGTCATCAGATAGAAAATACTCCCAACGAAACAAATTGTAGCCTTGCTGTAGCCCTCACAAAAAATTCAGACCGAATAGAGTGGCTATTGGAAAAAGTAGTAGAATTGGGAATCAATGATTTTTATCCAATTATCACTCATAGAACTGAGAGAAAACAAATCCGAATGGATAGATTGGAAAGGATTGTAGTATCCGCTATGAAGCAAAGCCAAAGATTATGGTTGCCCAAAATACATGAACCTATATCTTTTGATTCTTTTTTAAAAATCAAAAATGAGGAAAGAAAATTTATTGCCCATTGTACTGAACAAGACAAGCAATCCTTATCTTCATTATATACTAAAGGAGAAAAAGCAATTGTTCTCATCGGGCCTGAAGGAGATTTTACAGAAGAAGAAATTATATTAGCTTTAGAGAATAATTTTGAAGCCGTCATGCTAGGAGAAGCAAGATTAAGAGTAGAAACAGCAGCACTTGCAGCTTGTGCATGGATCAATTTGTCATAGTAAAAAAATTAGAAATGAATTATAAAATATTAAGCTTTTTATTTGCTACAATAATATTAATATTTTGTAATTCAGCAACTTATGCACAAGTATCAACTGTAAAAATTGGACTTCTCAAATACAAAGGTGGAGGTGATTGGTATGCCAACCCTACCTCATTGCCTAATCTTGCCAAATTTTGCAATCAAGAACTTCACACCAATTTTTCATCAGATATTCAAGAAGTAGAACCATCAAGTCATCAGATTTTCAACTATTCTTTTCTGCATATTACAGGACATGGAAACATTGTTTTTTCAACTCAAGAAGCTAAAAAATTAAGGCAATATCTATTAGCTGGTGGATTTCTACATATTTCCGACAATTACGGATTAGACCCATATATCCGTAGAGAAATGAAAAAAGTATTCCCCGAATTAGAATTTGTAGAATTACCGTTTAGTCATCCTATTTATCACCAGAAATTCAACTTTCCAAACGGTATTCCCAAAATTCATGAACACGACAACAAAGCTCCCAAAGGTTATGCTTTAATATGGGAAGGTAAAGTTGTCTGTTTTTATGATTACGAAACAGATTTAGGAGATGGTTGGGAAGATACATCTGTCCACAATGACACACAAGAAAAACATTTACAAGCACTTAAAATGGGTGCTAATATTGTCCAGTATGCATTGATAGGAGAATAATATTGTATTAAAATCATTATAAATAGTCATTTTATTCATTGAAATAATCAATGAAATTTGATTAATATTATTTGCCTTAAAACCAATATTAAGCTATGAGAATCTTTCGCCCATATATGTCCAATTTTTTAAGTTTTTTCATCATACTTACTATCAATATCTATTATTTGCATGCACAAAATTGTAATCTACCTACCAATATGCAGGTAACATCAACGAATGGTATTACACAATTTTCATGGACAGGTACTGAACAAGTATATATACACGTACTCATGTTGTGGGATAAGAATAAAAATCAAAATTCAAATGCTTATACAATCATTGGCAATCAATATCAAGCCAATAATATTCCAATGGGTTCATATAGATGGAGGCTAATTCCTTTGTGTGATTTGAATGCAAACACTTCTGAAAATGATTGGACATGGGGAACAGATTTCGATGTCAACGTTAATTGCACACCTCCTTCAATTGCTAATGCTGGTAATGACCAACTCAATGTTTCAGGCACATCTTATACCCTTTCTGCTACAAATCCTCTCTCTGGCAATGGTCAATGGAGTATTGTCAACGGCATTGGAGGAAATATTACAAATTCATCTTTACCCAACAGCAACTTTACAGGAACACCTGGAGAAGTTTACACATTAAGATGGACAGTGAATAATGCTTGTGGCAGTACTAATGACGATGTAAATATTGGTTTTTCAATGCTAGCACCAAAAAATCTGGGTATTTATTATGGATGGCCGAGCTATATTAATCAAAGCTCAGGGAACACCCAAACAGCTATTCAACATTTTAAAGATTTTGATATCATTGTTTTAGGAGATGGTATATGGCAGAATAGCCATGGAGACCACGCAAATACAACAGCTATTATTAGCGGATTGAAGGCAATAAAGCCAGAAATTAAAGTCTTCGGTTATATAGATTTGAGTACAACTATTCAAAACCTTAGCGAACAACAATTAATGGATGCTATCGATGGCTGGAAGAATATGGGCGTAACAGGAGTGTTTGGAGATGATTTCGGTTCAGATTTCGGTGTTACCCGAGCAAGGCAAAACTTCTTCATTGACTATGCTCATTCCCAAAATATAAGCGTATTTGCCAATGGTTGGGAGATAGATGATGTATTAGGAGGCAATGATTGTCATTTAAGTGGAACGTATGGAGATTATTATTTGATGGAAGGTTATTTTGTGAGTGATGGGCAATACACCAATTTCAATTCCAATATTGTCAAATCCCAAAAAGCTTTCCAATATGCCAAAGATAAAGGTGTAAAAATTGCTTGTGTTGCTAGAGAATTAAAAGCCAATCTCAACGCCAGCACACCACAAACTGACAAATTCAAATTGAGTTGGCATGCTACTACTATGTATAACTTTGATGCATTTCAATACACAGATAAGAATTTTTCATCTGACAATAACAAACTCTTTTACTTTCAATCACCTTCATCAACTTTTGGCAGTAAGTGGACAGATACTGACGTGATTCAAATCTCCAATTCAAGATATGAAAGAGTTACTAATACTAATACTTTTTACATAACTGGAAATGGAGTCAATGCAGGAACTGGAGGGATTGAGTAGAAATGAAGGTAAAAAGTGAGAAGAAATATGTAAGATGAAATTTGCTAGTGGTTATCAAAGCCCTATCACCCTTTTTTGTCATTCCCATGAAAATGGGAATCTCCAACCTAATTTTACCATTTCTGAGATTCCTGCTTCCGCAGGAATGACATTGTTCTATTGGGACATTTTGCATTAAGAAATACAAATTAACCGCAAAGGACACCAAGTCTCTTCGCAAAGGTCACAAAGTGATAGAAAGTATTACACATTGCGAATGCGCCCTGCACCATAGATTTTGATGCTGGGTACCCACTATACGAAGAAAGCGTAATTTCTTCAACTGTTTGAGACGAAGTCGAGTTTTGAAGAAATAGCTTTCAAGTATTTAGTGGGTCAGCGAAAAATCCGGTGCTGGTCACTGAGTTATCGAAATGCTTTTGCATACTTTTTCTTCTAAAGAAAAGTATGAAGAGAAAATATTGAAGCAATGAGGAGATTTACAAATGTGAAGATGCGAAAAAGCTGGTGGTTATCAAAGCCCTATCACCCTTTTTTGTCATTCCCATGAAAATGGGAATCTCCAACCTAATTTTACCATTTCTGAGATTCCTGCTTCCGCAGGAATGACATTGTTCTATTGGGACATTTTGCATTAAGAAATACAAATTAACCGCAAAGAGCACCAAGTCTCTACACAAAGGTCACAAAGTGATAGAAAGTATTACACATTGCGAATGCGCCCTGCACCATAGATTTTGATGCTGGGTACCCACTATACGAAGAAAGCGTAATTTCTTCAACTGTTTGAGACGAAGTCGAGTTTTGAAGAAATAGCTTTCAAGTATTTAGTGGGTCAGCGAAAAATCCGGTGCGATTCTTTTGCATACTTTTTCTTCTAAAGAAAAGTATGAAGAGAAAATATTGAAACAATGAGGAGATTTGCAAATGTGAGAATGTGAAGATTTAGTGAAAGGTGAGAAGAAATATGTAAGATGAAATTTGCTGGTGGCTGAGCCTGTCGAAGCCAACCGCAAAGGCTGCAAAGTTTTACGCAAAGAGCATGAAGTTTAATGAGGAGATTTGCAAATGTGAGAATGTGAAGATTTAGTGAAAGGTGAGAAGAAAAATGTAAGATGAAATTTGCTGGTGGCTGAGCCTGTCGATGCCAACCGAAAAGGACAAGGAGTTAATGAAATAATGAAAAAAGCTATTAGCATTACACTAATAGCTTTATAATCAAATATTTATAAAAAATTATTTATTCACAAATTTTCTTCTTCCCCACCATGCTTTAAAATCATCTACAACGATATACATCACTGGGACAATAATAATAGTGAAGAACATTGATGAAGTCAATCCTCCAATTAATATCCATGCCAATCCATTTTTCCACTCTGCCCCTTCTCCAGTAGCCAAAGCAACTGGAACCATCGCAATTACCATCGCAATAGTTGTCATCAAAATTGGACGAAAACGTTCTGTCGCAGCCTCAACAACAGCTTCTGGATATAACATACCTTGCTTCTTGAGATGATTGGCAAAGTCAACAATTAAAATCGCATTTTTGACCACTAATCCAACAAGCATAATCACGCCCAACATTCCAAAAATGGACATATTTTCCATATTTAATGCGAGTGCCAAAAACGCACCTATCAATGCTACTGGAACTGAGAACATTACCACTAGCGGATAAGCATAAGATTCGTAAAGTGCCACCATAATTAAATAAACCAATACTAACGAAATACCTAAAGCCATACCCATACTTGCTCCCGCCTCAGCTTGATACTTGTACTCGCCTATCATAGAAGCTGATACTCCTTTAGGAAAATCAATAGATTGCAATTTCTCATTGATTTCATCGAGCACCACACCATTGGCAACACCAGAGATTTGAGAAGTCAATTTTATAGAAGGCATTTTATCAAATCTTTCTAACTGAGAAGGACCCGATGCGAGTTCTACATCTGCAAATTGCTCCAATCTTATCAATTCTCCAGACTTGTTCATTACGCTCACTTGTTTGATAGTTTCAATATCCTTTCTATCAAAATCATCCAACCTGATATTGATATCATATTCATCTTGACCATCTCTAAATTTACTATCTGTATTTCCAGAAAATGAATATTGTAAAGTAGCACCTAAAGAAGCTAAATCCACACCTAAATCAGCCATTTTCTTACGATTTAGGTTGACTTTCACCTCTGGTTTTCCATCTTCAATTGATTTTTTCACTTCAGTTGTACCTGCAATTCCTTTCATCATTGCCATCACAGTATCGCCATAAGCCATAACTTCAGGCAAATCTGTTCCTTGTACAATCACCTGCACTGGAGCATCTCCACTACCCGCCATCGCTACCGGTTTTACTCTGAATTCAATACCTGGATATTTATAAAACAATTCTTTTTTAAGCGCAATACCAAAATCCTCAACAGAAATATCTCTCTTGCTCATATTGACCATCTTACCATTGAACTCAACAATATTAGGAGTAGCTTGAGTGGACATCATCCCTGAAGATTCAACACCGACAGTAGTAAATACAGAAACCATTTCTGGTTTGGTCATCATGAATTCTTCTATATCCAAAGACAATTGGTTGGTTTTTTCGATAGGTGTTTCATCTGGAAGTTCAGCAACTAAAATAAATTCACCACCATCACCATTTTTCACAAACTCTTGGCCAATTAAGCCAAATCCAAATAATGAAAATGAAGCTACAACCAATGATAAAATAGATACTACTGTAATCGTCTTATTTCTCAATGACCAATGTAAAATAGATAAGTAAGCATTTCTGACACCCATAACAAATTTTTCAAACCAGATAATCGGTTTATCTAAAATTTTATTATCATCCAAATGTACTAGTTTGGCATATCGAGAAGCTAATAAAGGGGTAACGGTAAAAGATACTAATAATGACACAGCCGTTGCAAAAGCTACAACTATGGAGAACGCTTTCATCATATCAGACATCATTCCTTCAACAAAACCGATAGGAAGGAATACCACTATAATTACCAAAGTAATAGAAGCGACAGACATCCCTATTTCATCCCAAGATTTTATTGCAGCATCTACTGGGCTAAGTCCTTTTTCCAAATGTGAATAAATATTTTCAATCACCACAATAGAGTCATCCACCAAAATACCTATCACTAATGTCAATGCCAATAGCGTCATCAAGTTGAGGGAGAATCCCATGACATTCATAATAATAAATGTAGTAATGATAGATAAAGGAATTGACACCATTACAATAAATGCATTCCTTAAACTATGTAAGAAAAATAGCATAATGACTGCTACCAAAACAACTGCTATCATCAAGTCATGAGTTACAGCGTCAGCGGCTGCTAATGTATAATCAGAACTATCATAAGCTATTTTAAACTTCAGATTTTGATCTGCATAAGTCGCTTCCAATTCAGCAATTTTCTCTTTTACATGTTCAGATACGGCAACAGCATTCCCATCTTTTTGCTTCACTATCATCAACGCAACAGAAGGAATTCCATTGATTCTAGAAACAGTTTCTACATCTTTGATTCCGTCATAAACATCTGCAACATCATAGAGATAGATTGGGTTATTGTTCTGACTAGAATTGGCAATAATCAGATTTCTAATATCTTCAACGTTATTAAATTTACCGCCAAGACGAATCTGATATTGAGCCGTTTCATTTTTTATTTTACCTGTAGGAAAATCCATATTAGAAGTCGCAATCGCATTACTTACCTGCAACAAGCTAATGCCATAAGATTCTAATTTTTTCATATCAACATTGACACGAATCTCTCTTACAGTATTACCAACAACAGAAAGTTTTGCTACACCTTCAACTCTTGCAAGATCGGGAATGATTTTATTATTCAATAGGTCATTCAAATCTACAGGGTTCATATTGGATGTAACCCCCAATTTGACAATAGGAACATCATCAAAAGAAAACTTATCCAAAGCTGGATCTTTGACATCATCAGGCAACTTAGAACGAATCGCATTAATTTTTCTTTGCGCATTTTGCAAAGAGACATCAGCATTAGTTCCATGTTTAAATTTGATAACAATCAATGAGGCTCCTTCCAATGAATAAGATTGAAGTTCATCAATATTCTCTAATCCTGAAACCTCATTTTCAATCAATTTGGTAACAGTACTTTCTACTTCACCAGGACCTGCACCTGGATATACTGTAGTCACCATGACCACAGGAAAACTCATTTCTGGTAATAATTCATATTTCAATGAACTATAACTTATCAAACCAAAAAATGCTAATACAGTAAAAATTACAACAACGAGTGTTGGTCTTTTTACAGATAAAGACGTTATAGACATAAACTCTATTAATTCAATTTACAAACTATTTTACTACAGATACTTTCACACCATCACGAAGATTGATTTGTCCCATGACTACAACCTGTGAATTTGTTTCAAGACCATTTTTTACTTCGATATTATTGCCTTGATATGCTCCTACTT
This sequence comes from Chitinophagales bacterium, assembly GCA_023957245.1. Taxonomy (GTDB): domain Bacteria; phylum Bacteroidota; class Bacteroidia; order Chitinophagales; family JADIYW01; genus JAMLHH01. The sequence goes on along the minus strand of JAMLHJ010000003.1, from coordinate 188,580 downwards.
GTATAGGTGACAATTGAACAGTACTATCCGCCTTAACTATATACACTTTGGCATCATTAACACTACCGACAATCGCACTACGAGGAATATAAATAGCATCAGATACAGATAAGTCATCAAATTTGACAACACCATTCATTCCTGCTCTAAATTGATTGTTATTATTTGGCAAATCAATTTCCACTTCAAATTTCCTTGAATTATCAGCTTGTACAGCAATGCGAGAGATTTTTCCACTAAACACTTTTTCTGGATATACCTCACTTCTCACAGGAACACTTTTCCCTATTTTAATAAGAGGAACAATAGATTCATCCACTTTCACTACCATTTTAATAGTACTAATATCAATTAACTGGATAATCGGTGTGCCAGGCATTGCAAAACTTCCTTGTTCAGACAGAATCTTATTGACATAACCAGACATCGGAGCTACTACTGTATAAAATTTAATTTGCTCTTCAATATTGGTGATAGATGATTGAATATTATCAATTTGCAATTCTGCTTGTTCTATTTGCATTTTCGTTGTTGCTCCAACAGAATGTGCACTTTGAAATCTTTCTAAATCTTTTTTAGCATTGCTCATCGCTGCTTTTGATGTAGCCAATTGAGCAGCCAAAGCGGCGTAATCCAAACGAGCAATTACTGTACCTTTGGAGATATATTGACCTTCACGAACATTGAGATTGACAATTCTTCCTGTCGCTGTTGCACTAACAGTCAAATCCTGACGAGATTGAAACGAACCAATTTCTTCAACGGATTGAACATTATTTTGATGAGCAATCTGATATACTCTCACCGGAATAAAATCATATTTTTCAATGTTAAGCGCCTCTTTTGTATTGGCGTCTATTGTCTCTTTATTAGACTTTAATTTGAAAGCCATAAAGCCTACAATTGCAATTACCGCAAGGGATATTAATATTTTTTTCATGTTATTTGAGTTATAAATTTTATTGTGTGAGTTCGTTAATATTTCCAGAAATATACATTTCATCTAGTTCTGCAATTTTGATTTTCATCAATGCATTGAGATAATTGTTCTGAGCTTCTTTTAAGCTATTTTCAGCATTAATTAATTCAGTAATATTGGAAATACCATCATTATAAGTATGTTTCACAGCATCATAAAGTTGATTGGCAAATCCAAGATTTTCTTTCTGCAAAGCATAGATACTTCTATTCTGTTGAATGGTGTAAACCGCATTTTGATACTGAAGATTGAGTTGATGAGTCGTTTTCTGCTGGTCAAACTTCATCTGCTCCATAGCCAAAGCCTTTTGTTTCAACTGGCTATTTTTCTTTAGTCCATCAAAAATGGGTACATTCAGAGTCAGTCCCAACATCATAAAAGGATATCTATTGAAAGAGCCTTCATTTTTAAAATTGAATTTATCAAACTGACCATTGATACTCGTACTAAAATTAAGATGTAGAGAAGGATAATACCCTGCTTTAATGGTTTTGTATTCCAATTCAGACATCTCCAATTTAGTTTGTAAGACTTTCTGAGATAAATTATTACTTATTTTCTTGATATTTTCATATTCACTGTCCTTCACTTGTATCTCCTCATCGACTAAAGTCAGTTCATCTTCAACATCCATTCCTAGAATAATTTTTAAGCCATTCATTTGTTGATTGTAGCCAATCTTGGCATTATTCAATGATGTTTCCAAATTCTTTTTATTGACAATCAATTGATCTAAGTCCAATTTTCTCATCATATCATTCTTATATTGAACCTCAGCTATATCAGTAATTTTAGATAGTCTATCGTAATTATCTTCCAACATTTTCAATTGAATTTTAAATGCTTGAGCTTGATAATAATAATTGGCAACTGTATAGACAACCTGCTCTTTAGCTTGATCTACAGAAACATCTACAACCTCTTTGGCTTTTCTAGCTGTCTTCAAACCATTGAAAAATTGTTGACTAAATAATAATTGATTTAATTCAAGTCCAGCTGCTACTGAATAATGCACACCAAACTTCACAGGAAGGAAAGTGCCAGGTGCTCCACCAAAAAACTCTCCAGGAACTAATTGTGTAGGTATCAAAACATTGTCGCTAAATGAAGTATAGCCAGCAATCTGAGGAAGCCCACTACTCATCTGTTCTTTAACTTGATAATTAATAGATTCTCGCTGAATCTCTGCTTTTAGTAAATCAAAATTGTTGGACAAAGCATAATCCACACAAGATTTGAGGTTAAATGAGTCTTGAGCCTGTACATTTACAATTCCAAATAAAGCTGCAACGACTGCAATTCGCTTCCACGTCATATAATAAAAACTATTTTTCTAAAATTATTTTTTCTTCCCATTCTTCAATTAAAGAGGGCAATTTATCCAACATAAATTCATAAAAAGAAAGTAACTTTTTAATCGAATGAGAAAATTCACCATCTAATTGATTAGCCTCTCGATAACCTAATATTTCTCCCAATAAGTCATTACTGTTCTGAAATTCTTTAGGCATTTCTTTAATATGTCTCAACCAATTATCAATACTGATTTTGAAATATCTTTTTCTATCTCCAGGTAAAGTAAAATACTCTACCAAGCCAGTACCTTCTTTCATCAAAAAATGAAGATTGGTACTGATCGAACTTTTACTTGCATTCAGATATTCACATAATGCATCAAATGTCATATAGGGAGGTTCGGACAATAATAATGCACCAATAATCCTTCCTGCCAATGGAGAATACCCCATCATTTCGGTACGGACTCCTACCCTTTCTACAAACACCTTCTTTTGAGCTTCCATTATATTTACAGCTTTTCTAAGATTTGAAGCACAAATATAAATCAAACTTTTGTTAGTTCGGTTAGTAACGAACTAATCATAACTATTACTTAACAAAAAATAACTTAAACTAATATTGAGAAGGAAATTTTATAAATAAAAAATGGCTCTATCTCTAGAACCATTATAATATTAAGAGCTAAAAATCAAAAAAACTTACTTCACTCTAGTCCAAGTATTAGTCTTTCCTAGAAATGTATTACAAATATTTCCTTTCAAAAACAAAGTGCCATCAGGATTCAATTTAATTCTACCACAATAAGTTTTTCCCGCTTTATACACCTTACCATTGACCCACTCTCCTTTTTCAGCATCCCAATCGAAATCCCAAACAAACACTTTACCTACAACAGGTTTATCTCTTTCTTTAGGGTCTTTATTGTCCACATCTTTTAGACCTGGGATTTTATGCCATATACATTTCCCTTGTAGATTACCATCTTTTGTCAGATACAATTCAATTTTTGCATCCTTGTCCTGCACCAACCATACACCTAATACATCATTTTTATTAGCTGCAAATACTGTCATTCCTGTCGAAACCACAACCAATAAAGTCATCAACCATTTTTTCATTTCTTTCTTTTTAAATTTTGTGTTAAAGGTAATTTCAATTTTAAAAATTTCAATTAACATGCCAAATTATTTAAAGTACTCTTTAGAAATAAAAACCAAAGAATATTCTTACAAATTATTTCTCTACAGCTATAAAAATTATATATAGATAATATTATTTTTGAATACTATGACCCAGCAACAAAATCGACTTATCCATATCATTACTTTTCTGTCATTCACAATATTGGGAATTTACAAAAAGGAAGTTACCATTTTCTATATCTTTTATCTCTTTTGGATGGAGGCATTGATAAGACAAGTCATCGAGTTGGCATATATTATTAAGAGAGATAAGAACTGGATAAATTCAATCCTTGCATCGTGGCAAGCATTTTTTGTGATGTTTATTTATGGTGTATTTATTCTGGTTCTTTTTGGTCTAATTCCGATTATCAAAGACAAAAATCTTGAAACAGTAGTAATTAATGCCACTACATTTTCTTTTAAAAATATATATTTCAATTTAAGTATTTTCGCTTTTGCTGTTCAATATATTTTCTATATCATCAACAATGGATATCAAGAGAAAACATTAGTAGCATTTAGTAGAAGACATATTATTTTACATATCTCTATTATTCTGGGTGGTATGATTCAAGTGACAGGTATAGCTGATTATATCAATTCAAAAGAAATTTCAAATATCATAATAATCATTCCATTTATGCTTTTAAAGATATTTTTGGATAGAGGATTTAGAAGTGAAAATGATGATATAGCAGTCAAAAAAAACTATTGATTAAGATGAGATATAAGGGATATTATTTTGTCATAAATGATAAAGTCTGAATATAACTCTTCAAACTAAAAAACTGAACTTAATGGTGGTCAATATCAATAATTGAAGGTATTATTTATTGTATTTTTGACACTTTAAAATACACTAGATTAACTATATTTGAAACAGTTTGTAAAAGATTTTATACAGGCTGGTATTACCTGCAAGTCAAACAAGCAGACCCAAACAAAACAATAAGAATGATGAAATTACACAACCCACAAATGACAGGTACATTTGATTTTTGCCAACACACGAACCAATTCTTCAAAAACCAAAAGAGCTGTGTATAATTTTTCAAAGTACTTATGAAAACAATATTGTAAATGAAAAAACTTAATTACATAGATTTATTTGCTGGTGCAGGTGGACTTTCAGAAGGGTTTATCCGTGCAGGATTCAATCCTATCGCTCACGTTGAAATGAACAAAGATGCTTGCGACACATTGAAAACAAGAGCCGCTTATCATTGGTTGAAAGAAAATGGAAAAGAAAAAATCTATTATGATTATTTTTATGAAGGTAGTAAGACGACTACTTTAAAACAAATAGGTATTGCTGTGCCAGTTTTAATGGCTGCTTAAATCAATAATTTATGGAAAGAAAACTCTGGACAAAAGATGAACTAATATTGGTTTTTAATCTGTATTTGAAATTGCCTTTTGGCAAAATGCACACAAAAACGTCTGAAATTATTGATATGGCAAATCTTTTGGGTAGAACAGTAAATTCAATAGCTATTCGCCTTACAAATTTTGCAGCTTGCGACCCTTATCATCAAAACAGGGGAGTTAAAGGAATGGTTGGTGGAATAAAACAATGTCAGCCAATTTGGGATGAGTTTTTTAATAATCAGGAAGAACTGATTTTTTTAAGTGAACAAATTCTTGCAGAAAAAGAACATCAAACAATAGAAACCAAATTTAATGAATTGCTTTTTGACATAAAAGATTTGAAAGGTGAAACTAAAATCCGAGAAGTAAAAACAAGAATAAATCAAAACGTTTTTAGGCAGATTGTTATAGCAAACTATTCTGGAAAATGTGCAATTACTGGGATTGACATACCTGAATTACTTTTTGCAAGTCATATAATTCCGTGGTCAAAAAACGAAGATGAACGATTAAATCCAGAAAACGGAATTTGTTTATCGGCACTCTACGACAAGGCTTTTGATAAAGGTTTGATTGGATTGAATGAAAAGTATGAAATACTGATTTCATCATATCTGAAAAAGAAACAGCAAAACGATTATTATGACAAATATTTTTCGCATTTGGACAAATCAAAACTTGAAATGCCACAGCGATATATGCCCAAAAAGGAATTTTTGCAGTATCATTTGGACGAAATTTTTGAAAAAAGAATAGACTAATAATTTTTTTTTGTATGCTAAAACGACTTGTAATACTTAATTCGGATATTTACTCAAAAGCAGACATTGAATTAGGCAACTGCGATTCATTACAAATAGTTGGGCCGAATAACATTGGGAAAAGCACCTTGATTTATGCTTTAAACTTTCTGTATATCATTGACGGAAAACAAATGACTTTTAGCGGTAGCAGAACAGGTGATAAAACAACATTTAATCACTATTTCCCTTCAATAAATTCAAGTTACATAATTTTTGAAATCTTCAAAAAACGATATTACTGCATTTTGGTCAAGAAAAACGCAGAAGGTAGTTTAGATTATTATAAAATTGATAGCGACTACAAAGAAGAACAATATTTTGAACAGACATCGGAAGGACAAAAAATTAAGAAATTTGATTCTTTGCTTGCCTATCTTTCTTCGTCAGGTGTAGAATACAGCAAATACTCAAACAGACGAGACCTTTTCAACTTTGTTTATCAAAAAGGAAAGAAAAACAATGGCGTTGTTTGGCTAAACGAAGGTGCATCGCAAGACCAAAGAGAAATCAGCAACAACTTTTCTAAAATTTATCGTTACCTAATAAACTCTAAACTTATTGACAACAAGACATTAAAAGAATCTTTGATTATTGCTGACAATAAGGAAAATGAACAAGTTGAATTTTCTAAGAAAAATCAAAAGGACATTCAAACCCTTTTGAAGCACAATCGAGAAATCAAAGTAATTAGAAGTATTCAAAAAAGTTTTTCCGACTTCAAGGAATTAGTCAATCAATATAAAGCTAAAAATCAAATTTTATCGGAAATCGTTTTTGCGTTTGATACCCTTTATTCATCTGTGAATATTGATATTAGCACAAGGCTTTTAGCAAAAAAAAGTGAACGCGATAAAAACAAAACACAATTAAGCGAAGACTTAATTCCAAAGCAAAATAACCTGAATCAAACTATTGGGGAATTAAAAGCAACCATTACTCAAAAAGGCTCAACTAAAGAATCACTTGCTGAAAAAATAAGTAAGATAAAATCTTATGAGGGAATAGACTTTTTAAAACAGTCATTTAGCAATTTAGATATACAAAGAAAAGACATTGAAAGTCGATTAACTCAAATTGAAAATCAAAACCTAAATAGCGAAGATTTAGAAAACAAGATTTCAAAACTAACCAAAGAAATTTCAAAACTTGACATACAAATTGAAACTTACTCGAATCTACTTATTCATCAAATAAGCAAAAATGTGAAAGACAAAGAATTGCTATACGCAATTCTTTCCGATTCCATTACTGCACTCCCGAAAGAAAATATTCAATCAGAAATAGAACAATTAGCTGATGTTATGAAAATCTTTGACGGAGCAATTAAAATTCCCCAAAATTTAAAAGGGAAACCAATTCCGTCTATTGATGATTTAAAACTACAACGAGAAACTTCAATCAAGGAAAAAACGAACAACGAAAAACTTTTGCCAATTGCAAAGGATTTAGAAAAATATCATTCTGAACTTTCTTCTGTTCAAGCAAAAATCAAAGAAACGGAAAAGAAAATCGAAGAATTAGAATCGTTACCGGAACTTGAAAAAGATTTAGCAAAATTAGAAGAAAAACTAAAAAATCTATTTCAAGAACGAGATGAAACAGAAAAAGAATTAAAACAAACAACGGAACTCATTTCGAGAATAAATGAGGCTATAAATATTCTTTTAGAAGACATTAATAAAGCAGAAAATCGTATCAAAGAAATTCAAAATTGGAAAGTAAAAATTGAACACTCGGGAATTATTCCAATCGAATATCAAACAAACGAAACGCTCGACAACCTTTTCAAAAACTTTGAAAGAAACTCAACTGAACGAGATAACACCAAAAATAGCAAAGAACGATTATTTGAAAATCTAAAAACAAAAACGGAAACCGTTTTTGCTTCGGAAGACGAATTTATCAAACATCTGGATTCAGAACTGGCAACGCTTGAAGACAAGCAAAAAAGCATTGATACATTGCTAAAAAACATTTCAACGCAATTTTCAATTCCGTGTAAAACACTTTATTCAAAATTTCAAGAGTTTGAAGCCTTCATCAAAAATCAATTCAATTCAAAAATCCGAAAAATTAAAATATCTGACATTGATTCTTTGAATATTGAAATCATTCCAAACGAAAATCTAATCAAGGATTTGAAGAAGATAATGGATATTAGAGACTTAACTTCTGAACTCATCTTTGACGACCAATCGGAAAATCTGAATATTTTGAACAAGTATTTGGATAACCAGTCTGTAATTGATTTTAAAGAACTTTTTGACATTAAATTACATCTCGATAAAAAAGGACAACACAAAGTCGTTGATTTAAGAAATCAAATTGAATCGGACGGAACAGATAAAATGATTAGAATGGTGATTATTATGTCAATTATCCACCAAATTGTAATCAATGACGAAGAAAACAAAATTGTGATTTTCGTTGATGAAATCGGTACAATTGACGAAGCCAACAGAATTGAAATTTTGAATTTTTGCAAGGAAAATAATTTTGTTCCAATATCAGCCGCACCATTGCATCCTTATGACGGATTTGACAAATACTATTTAGTAAGAAGAAGCAAAGGAAAAAATGTTTTGAGCGAAAATAACGGAAATGTAATTTATCGTAAACCGAAAGTGTCGTGAACCAAACAGATTTTAGAACATATAAGAAATTTATAGAGAATAGTTTTCTTACAGAAAAGGAAATTCCTAAAACTGTTTTGAATTCATCTCTCTTCAAAGGTTTGGTTTCTTCTTTGATTCTAGAAAAAGTAAAATCAGGCAGAGGGTTTCGCTATGAAGTAAACAAAACAACGGAGTTTAAAAATTTCTTTAAAACGCACTTTCCTGAAGATATTGAAGTTAAAGACAAATCGGACAATGTTAGAAAATTCAGAAACTCTAAAATTCAAAAAACGGGTTCTACACCAATTTTTATGCTAAGAGGTTTTGAAACAATTATCATAAATGGTAATAAATTGTGTTTGGAAAGTTACACAAGGAATTTTCAATTATTTGCTTGCAACGCAGAAAAAATTAAAGCAAAACGTATTTGTATTGTTGAAAATTTAGACACATTTTTAGTTGCTGAAAAACTATTAGGAAATGACTTTGTTTTTCTTCATAAATACGGACGAATTGGAAAAGAATCACTTAGTTGTCTTGCTACAAATAACTTACTCGTTTTTGTTGATTATGATTTTAACGGACTTGAAGAATTTCTAAGAATCAAAGAAGTGTTTGACTTCGCCCAATTATACATTCCTGAAAACTATGACGAACTTTTCGAGAAATACTCTCAAAGCCTGAAAGGAAACAAAGCCGAAATGACCAATAGAATTAAGCAAAGTTCAGACAGCAACGTAATTAAAATTAGAGAAAGCATAATAAGAAACAACAGATTTTTAGAGCAACAGTATTGGAAATATGATTAAGTCCGAACCAAAATCAATTTTGCAGTTTATGGCAAGTCATTACGATTTGCTACGAGACCTTTTTGACTTGCAGGTTAAGAACGACATCATTACAAAAGAATCTCTGAATATCTGTTTAGAAAATTACGACAAAAACATTCGAGAACAACTAACAGAATATCAAATTTTGATTGAACAAAATGACGACTTTGCATTTAACCAACCGTATTTCGTTCTTTTTGAATTTATACATCAACAATTCAAACCACTTTTACCCGAAGAAATTGAGCATTTCGGTCAAGCAATCAGAACTTTATTTCTAAAAATTAAAGAGGGAATAAATGATGATAAGAACATTTTATTGGAAAGAATTGAAGCCTTATCAAATCAAATTAAAAAGTTTACAAATGCAGTTGTAAATAACACTAAAAGTTTATTGACAGAATCAAGAGAACTGAAAGCAAACAATAAGAAAATTGACTATCAAGAGAAAATACATAAAGCAAGGTATTTGATTGAAAATTACATTTCGCCACTCAACACAATTTTAGATGTAAATCATAGTCAGTCTATTTACAATGAATTGCTGAATGTTTCGCAATTTACTAACGTAAAACGATTTGATTACGCAGACGAAAGCATAAGACGAGAATTTGAAAAATTGTATCACTTGCTTCGCCAAGTTGCAAAAGATTTGAATTTACAATCTGTAACACTCACAAATGAATTATTGCCTTTAATTGAACGAATAAAGACCGAAAGCCAATATTTGCGAGGTTTTCATTTTTATTTAACCAATGGAAATTGTTACAAAGAAATTGAACCACCACGCATTTTCGTTTCAACTCGTGATAATATCTATAACAAATTTGTGTATGAAAACACGAAAGAATACTTTGAACAGTTTAAACACGAAGAAGAAGTATTTGTTGTCGAAGATTCCGAACAAACCAATGATTGGCTTTTTGACAAATCAAAATATAAAGAAATATTGAACAAAAATTTGCCCGTAGATGATTTTTTCAAATGGTGCGAAAGTTCTATCAAACAAGAAAACGAGAATTTTTCGTTTGACAATTTCTTTATGGTAACAAGTTTGATTTTTGAAGAAGATTACGAAATTTCAGTAAACAAAGATGGAAAAAACATTTCTATCTCAAATGAAAATTCAGAACTAATAATGCCAAAACTAACAATCAAAAAACAAGAAGATGTATCCAGATAAACATAAAGAAATAGTAACTTCTCTAATGGAAGGAAAATTCATTACAGTTGAGGACTTGTTGTTTGAAACCATCAAAAAAAACGAAGATTTTTATACCACGTTTTTTGAAAACTCATTTGATTTTGAACTTATCGGAAACCAAGACTTTTATTATCTTGTTTCCAGCGAGACAAACGAAAATACATCAAGAGACATTTCCATTTTCTTTTCCATTTTATGCTATGAACTCGACAAAGACGGAAAGAACTTTTTAGAAGAACTCAATTATTCAGAATTTCATATTGACGAAATTCTTGAATATTTCAATAATTCATCTTGGTCAGACGTAATCAAAGCTAATAATCAATTAAAAAATGATGAAAGTTTGAAAAGACATCTTGGAACTATGGTAAAAAGAAACATTGCTGTAAAACAAGGCAACGACAGATATTCATTTACCAAAGCACACAAACTATTTATAGACTTTGCGAAAGACTTAATAAAAGAAGAAGTAACTCAAAAGTAGTAACTGATTATTAAAATAATAATTTATGAAAATAAATAAATATTGGACAAAGGACCTAACCCGAAGCGAGATAATTACCAAAACTCAAATTTCCAACAAAGGAAATTTTGATTTTTTTGCTACTTATTTCAATTTAATGGATAAAAAAGGATTAGCATTGACGTTGAATGAAAACTCAACAATTGAAACGAACAGTTTATTTAAAAAGAATGGGTTTGAGTACATTGTGTTACAACACGAAAATTACAATGAGTTTTTGATCCTACCCAATGAGAATCTGGAAGTTTTAACTGAAAAAATTGTTTTTAATATAGATAATTGTAACGCTGAAACCGATGTTTTGAACTTAATAATTGAAGAAATGTAAGCTTTACTTGAGAACTCAAGTTTATGATTTTAGAATTACCCCACCCTAAACTAGGTTTACACAAAAAAGTATAAAACATAGAAAAATAAATTATTTAAAAAGCAGGTAAATATTGTATCAATGAAGAGAGGCACAAAGTCATTCAGGAGCTAACTTATAGCCAATGTACCAAGTAGAAATTTGAAAAAATACTCTGCTGAGTTAAAAAGAAAATAACTCCTCAGAGGATGCGACAATTAGGCGTTTTATTGAGTTGGTATATATTATTTAAAGAGATAAACTATATCAATTCAAAAGAAATTTTAAATATCATAACAATCATTCCATTTATGCTTTTAAAGTTATTTTTAGACAGAAGATTTAGTAGTGAAGGCGATGATATTATAGTCAAGAAAATTTTTAACTGAGAATATTATTATGAAAATGAAAATGCATAAATGATTGAAAAAATCAAACAAATTTCTATATTTAAAAATATGACAAAATATTCTCTTTTTCTATTCTCTCTTTTTCTAAACATCCTTCCTCCATTATCTGCTCAAGAAATCAATGCCGATAGATTAGTGGACTGGTCTATTGCCGGAGTGCAAACAGATATACCTCAATTTTCAAACACACTCAATATTTTAGATTACGGAGGATCAAATGATGGTTCAAAAGATAATGTAGCGGCATTCAAAAGTGCAATAGCAGCAGCAAAAGCAGGAACAACTATCTTATTTCCTAGTGGCAACTATCTATTTAATAATAGTATAAATATTTCAAAAGACAGTATCATCATCAAAGGTGAAGGTACAAGCACAAGATTACTCTTTAATTTTGGTGGAGCCGTAAGAAATGCCATTCTTGTAGTCGGCACGCAAGTCAATATGGAAAAATGGATTGCTCAACCCTTAGAAATTCATCAAGACTTTGCTATTCTTCATTCAACTGAAGAATTGGAAGTTGGACAATGGGTTCATTTAGTGGGAAATGACAGTTCATTGATGAATGATTATTGGGCGTATAAAACAGCTGGGCAAATCCTACAAATTAAAGCTATAAAAGGAGATTCTCTGTTTTTCAATAGTCAAATAAGAAGAGCTCATGCTATTTCTACAGGACCAAGATTGAGAGTCATTCGCCCCAAAAAATATGTTGGAATTGAAAATCTTTATATAGAAAGACAAGATGTTGCCAATGATATAAATAGTAATATGCTGTTCAGTAGAGCTGTCAATTCCTGGGTAATAGGCGTAGAAAGTAATAAGACCAACCTTTCTCACCTCAACCTGAGTTATTGCTCTAATATTACTGTGAGAGGTTCGTACTTTCATCATGCTCATAGTTATGGCAATGGAGGAAAAGGCTATGGCATTATGCTTGAATACTCTACAAATGAATGTTTGATAGAAAATAATGTTTTCAATAATTTAAGACATTCTGTATTATTTCAAGCGGGCTCCAATGGAAACGTAATTGCATACAATCATTCTCTCAATCCTTATTGGACAGGCGTAATCCTTTCACCTTCCAATAGTGCTGGAGAAATAGTTCTTCACGGCAATTATCCTTATGCCAATCTATTCGAAGGCAATGCTGTACAACAAATAGTCATTGATGATAGTCATGGCAAAAACGGCTCTTACAACACCGCTTTTAGAAACAAACTTTCAGGATATGGATTTTTCATGAATCCCAACTCTGCAAATTCTACAAATATCATAGGAAATGATATCACCAATACCGCAAATGCTAAAGGCTTATATACTCTAACTGGAACTGATAATTTTCAATATGGCAATAGAGTGAAAGGAGCTAATTCATTTATACCAGCAGGAACTGGAAATCTTGAAAAAAAATCTTATTACCTATGCACTGCTCCTGCGTGGTGGAATAATGGCTCATGGCCCAATCTAGGCACACCCTACCCTTATAATAGCACAAAAATACCTGCTGAAATCAGATGGGAAAATGGTGCGCCACTATTATACAATGAAGAATTGAGAGTTAAAAATGAAATTATAAAAACGATTTGGTACAAAGACAATGACTCCGATTTATTTGGCGATATCAATCAATTTGTTTATTCCTGTGAGCAACCTTCAGGATATGTAGCAAACTCTTTAGATTGTGATGATACGAATCCAGCAATTTACCCAGGAGCAGAAGAAATTCCCAATGATGGGATTGATCAAGATTGTGATGGAAATGATTTAGTAAGTACTATATTGCCAAATGAAAAAGAAATTAAGTTAAAAATTTTCCCAAATCCTAGCTCTGGGCAATTCAATATTCAACTTCAAGACCTACCTAAAGATAACTACCAAATAATTATTACAGATATAAATGGAAAGATTATATATAATCAATCAATGGATTATACCACTATTTATAATGAAAAGCTTATCAATATTAATGTAGCAGGAATATATTTTGTTAAAATATCAGGAAAAATACAAAACTATAGTGATAAAATCATTATAAACCATTAGATTTGACGTGAACACTACGCTAGTCCGTTAAAAGGGCAAATAATATGGAAGCCTTCTATAAAATGAAGGCTTCTTTGTTTTTTAAGATATTTCTTGATAAATTTAATAATGCTATACAATAATTACAATGCATGCATTATATTTGGTCGAATTTTAAACACAAATTAAATATCATATTCAAAAACCATGAATGAAACTCCTTTAGCTAAAATGTTTGTTGCATTCAACAACGTATTAGACAGCAAAGTTGGTACTTCATTAGGATTGCGCAAATGGGTGGAAAAAATCACCTATCAAGGCACTTTCCAAAGTATCAATCTTTCCAAAAAAGCTTCACGTGTATTTCCAAAATCAGGAAATAGCCAAGCCATCCAAAGACCAGAAAATGTCAAAAAATCAGATTTATTTGATTTAAACCTTTCTGAAGAGCAACAAATGATTCAACAAACTATTCAGCAATTTGCTTCTCAATTTATGAGAAATCAAGCTGAACACATCAATGTTGAGTGTAAGATTCCTGATGAAATCGTCAAGGAATTCAACGCATTAGGCTTGCCTTATTATTCAGCACCAGAATCCTTAGGTGGAATTCTTACAGAGAAAGCTACTGTTACTCAGATGATTATTGCACAAGAATTAGCTTATGGTGATTTAGGTATGGCAGTTGCATTACTTGCTCCTATCAATGCCCTTAATGCTATCACTCAATGGGGCAATGCATCTCAACAAGAAAAATATATTCCTTCATTTTTAGATGAATCTCAACCTCTTTCAGCAGTAATTGCGATAAATGAACCGACAGCATTATTTGATCCATTTGTATTATCTACAAAAGCAGTCAAACAAGGAGGAAATTATATCTTAAACGGTGCGAAAGCCTCTGTTCCTTTAGTAAATTCTAGCGAACTATTCATTATTGCGGCTGATGTACAAGGAGAAGGTCCAGCACTATTTATAGTTGAATCTGCCTCAGAAGGACTTTCTGTTACCTCCCAAAATGCAATGGGACTCAGACCTGCTGCATTAGGTGATATTAAGTTAGAGAATGTAAGTGTAAGTGCAGAAAACAGATTAGGTGACAATTCCTTTGATTATGCTACATTTATTAGCTATGCAAGATTAGGATGGTGCGCATTAGCGGTAGGAACTGCAAAAGCTGTCTTAGACAAAGTGATTCCTTATGCTAATGAGCGTGTAGCATTCGGTGAACCTATTTCACATAGACAATCAGTAGCTTTCATGATAGCCAATATTCGTATTGAAATGGATGCCATGGAAATACTTACTCAAAGAGCTGCTTCACTTGCTGAGCAAGGCAAACCTTTCCAAAAAGAAGCTTATCTCGCAGCAGTTTGTTGCCAAGAGAGAGCTATGGAAATAGGCAATGACGGCGTACAATTATTTGGAGGAATAGGATTTATGAGAGACTTCCCAGCTGAACGTTGGTATAGAGATCTTAGAGCCGTTTCTTGGTGTTTTAACGCAATGCATCTATAATTTTAAAAGCAAAAAATCATGAATCTCGAAATACCAAAAAAATTTAAACCTGTCGTTGAAGCTGCACGTATGGCGGCAACAACTGTATTTAGACCTATATCAAGAAAATACGATGCTTTAGAGCATGAATATCCTAAAGAACTCGATTTATTTGCTGCTGCAATTGACGGCATGAATGATGCGGGAAGCGCACTAGGTGGAGCAACTAGTAGTCGTGATGCCAAAAGTGCAAGTGGTGACACTGTGAAAAATGGCGGCAATATGGCGAGTGTATTAAATATCATCACTATGTGCTATGGTGACGTAGGGTTGATGCTAACTATCCCTCGTCAAGGTTTGGGAAATGCAGCAATCGCCGCAGTCGCCAATGATGAACAGATGAAACGTTTTGGAAAAATGTGGGCAGCAATGGCTATTACTGAACCAGGTGCTGGTTCCGACTCTGCGGCAATCACTGCAACTGCTGTTAAAGATGGCGACCACTATATTTTAAACGGTCAAAAAATATTTGTTACTGCTGGTGAAAGAGCAGATGCTGTAGTAGTATGGGCTTCTTTGGACAAAAATTTAGGCAGAGCAGCTATCAAATCTTTTGTAGTAGAAAAAGGCACTCCAGGAATGGAATTGGTCAGACTAGAAACCAAAATGGGTATCCGTGCATCTGACACAGCTGCTATCTCATTTGACAATTGTCGTGTTCCAGCAAGTAACTTATTAGGATCACCTGAAATAGATGTCAAAAAAGGTTTTGCAGGTGTCATGGAAACTTTTGACAATACTAGACCTTTCGTTGCTGGTATGGCAGTAGGTGTGGCTGAAGCAGCATTGGAAAGAACAAGAGAGTTGCTCAAAGAAAAAATAAAACTGAACTATACCTCTCCTATCAACAATCTCAGTGCAGTAGAAGCAGAATTACTTAAACTAGAAGCAGACTACGAAGCAGCAAGATTATTAACTATCAAAGCAGCATGGATGGCAGACAATAGAATTCCAAACTCAATGGAAGCTTCTATTAGCAAAGCTAAAGCTGGACGTATTGGAAGTAGAATTACTTTGAAATGTGTGGAACTTTGTTCTAGCTTGGGATATTCTGAAGCAGAATTATTAGAAAAATGGGCTAGAGATTCTAAAATCTTAGATATCTTTGAAGGTACGCAACAGATACAACAATTGATCATTGCTAGAAGATTGCTCAACAAATCTTCAAAAGATTTAAAATAAAACTGTCCCCAATTTGTTTTACACCCTGATAATTTAATATGATTGTCAGGGTGTTTTTATTTAATCTATCCAACAAATTCACACCTATTCCACACTATAAAACAAAGTCTGTCTATTAAAAACTAAAGGTATATGTAAGATTGCCTTTATATTCTTGAGAAGAGCTTGACTGCTTGTCGGAATACATGATACTATTATTGAAATTTAAAGAATGATGAGAATTAATTCGATAAGACACACCTAGTGTATTATTTATTGTATGGCTATTCCATGATTTATCTTGACTTGAAGCAGTATAACCAAGGGATAGAGATGTATTTAATTTTCCTTGAATAAAAGATTTATTGACACTTATATTTGGTGAAATATTCAAGATAGTCATGGTCGGTATCTTTGAGTATAAAATATTTAAACTGGGCGCTATCCCAAGCCCCGATTGAATTAGAAAGAGAGAATACATCATATTTGTATTCAATGTACTATTATCAGAAAATTTTGAAGTGAATTTATTGAAGTCATCTAAGCGTGAATAGGTTGTTGAAAGAACAATCACATGAGTAGATTTTGAATTCACAATCATATATTGAGGACTAATCAAAAGAGTATTTTGAATTTGCTTTAATTCAGTACTATCATTTACCTCTTTCATACCACTAGTTTGAAACATATAAAATGAATTATAAGAAATAGTAGTATTTAGTTTTTGATTCAATTGCCAATTTATATTTGCTCCTAATCCACTTCTATGTGTGCTCATTGCTTTTCTTTTATTCAAATTATCATGTTGATAAAATTCATCAAATTTTAAGCTGACCTTCTTATTAGCAACACTAAATGCCTGATTAAGTGAAACCTTTTCTTGATCATTAAGTAGATAATCTGCACCCATACTTTGATATTCAGGCTCTATCCTATTGTAATCAAAACCTAAAGTTGTCTTTTCAGATTTATATGTAAAATTATTGTGGACAGTCCACGAAAAACCTCGGCTTAACTTAGCAGGAAAAGCAATTTTAGCAAATTTTGACCCGAACATAGGATCAGTATCTATTATCTGAGAATGCGTATTTCTAGTATAAGCACTTATGGCTCCATCCAAATCCCAAGTAAATTTTCCCTTTCCAAAAGTCTGATGACTTTTAATTCCCATCACTGCATTCTGTGCAGGAGTAATATTAAGCTGATTGAGTGTATCTGTAGGCATAGGTATTGAATTGTCCTTATCTTTACCATAAACCCATATTAAATCAAAATAATTTTTCTCATTTCCTAGTCCTACCTTAAGACCCCAACCTATACGCTTATATTGTGGTTGAATATGGATAGAGTCTAACAAATTTTCTTTAACTGCAGGATTTAATCTACCCCAAAAGCCACCAAACCTAAAAATTGAAGGATTCAACTCTAATCCTACCCCTTGAAATGTTTTTCCACCTAGAGTCGTAGGTGTCCAACTCATATTAGTTGCTCCCAAATATCCTTTTATCCACTTCCAATGAGGATTAATCCCAAATTGAGCAAATGGATTGGAAATGGATTTACTTCCTTCCGTAATAGTCAAATTGATTGGAATCTGAATACCATAGATTGAAACTGTAGGTGCTGCCATGAGAGAATAAGAATACGGCTTACGAGTATTTTGAAACCCTGAAGCTTTATAATATCCAAAAGATAAACTTGCAGACCCATGTATCTCAAATGGTTTTTGTTTAGCAATATTTGCCAATTCTTGTGACCAAGAAATATTAGAATTTATCAAAAATAAAACAAAGACTATCAGTACTTTATCAAGTAGATGAACACTTTTGATATGAACCAAGATACTCATATAACGTATTATTGATTAGTGCCTTACTCCTACTTCCAAACTTTCTTTACTTTCTCTATTCATCTTATCTAAAGATGTAATAGTATAAAAATACAGCTCTCCTGATTTTGCTGTTTTATCAAGAAAACTCTCTTTGTCAATATCAAGAACTGTTATGGATAATGGCTGCTCACCCCTTTGATAACGATAGATTTTATATTTTGAGAGATTAACATCATTTGGTTGGGTCCATTCTAACAAAATCCCATCAGGCAAATTTATAGCACCACTAATGACTGGAGCCAAAGGCAAAACCTCAGGAACACTTACTTGTGCCACTGCTCTTTCTTTGCTAGGATATCCAAATAAATCTATACTTTCTACTTCATAATTATAGATTTTCCCTGTTTCATAATTTTTGTCAACAAATCTATTGCCTTCATATATTGAATCAGCAGACAATAAAGTAACAAATGAACTGTTGTTATTTTCCTTTTTATAAATTTTATATCCAGAAACAAAATTGTCATTTCTACGCATATCTTCCCAAAATAAGTTGATACTTGAATCTTGGAAATAAGCTATAAATTGAGTTGGGCTGGCAACATTTGCACTCATTTCAGGACGCACTTGAACCGTATTTGACATATCACTCACAATATGTGACGTGTTTTCGCTTTGAATTTTATAATTGTAGAAAACTCTTCCACTCATAGTAGAACTTGTATCAAAAAATGTTGCTGTACTTGAATCTGGGTGAATAAGCACCATATCAGCAATTACTGAAAAATCACTACTTCCATTTTCACTTCTAAAGACACGAAATCCTGCAATAAAATAATCAGGAATAGACACATTAAGCCGGACTCCATTAGGCATCCCTTCAGCACTTGTAATGATTGGAGTTATTGGTTTCTGAGTATCAAACCCAAAATCAAAAAATTTTGCTGAAGTCTTTTTAATTGTATTTGTCGCATCAGTAATTTGTAAATAATAATAATACACTTTATCAGGTTCTATATTATCATCTGTAAATGTGGTATCATTAGCACGCATCACTCCTACTTCAACAAAATCTTTATCAAAGTTTGTGCTTCTGAAAATATGAATACTTTTTACATTGCTGATATCACTAATTTCCCAATTGAGTGTAATACCTAGAAAATCTTTAGCACGATTGGCTTTCGTTCGGTTAAAAATAACCGTACTAAAATCTTGCAAATTGACAATAATAGGTGCAGCACCATAGCTTGTATTACCATATTGATCCACTCCTATTAAGGAGTACTGATATTTCTTTCCTTTAGTACTATTCTTATCAACAAGGATATAGAAGGTAGTATCTTTAAATCTATATTGATTTCTAACTCCAAAAACTTCCTCAGGTTGCTGAGCATCATTGTATTTATAAACTTTAAAACTTCTAGGAGGATTATTTCCTAAAGATTGAAATCGAAGGTATAGTCCATTTTCATCATATTGATACATATTTAAGCTCACAGAATCAAACTTCGGATGAAAGGGAAAACTGACATCTGTAGAAGTAATATCTTTATATTGATAAGCATATTTTAGATTCTCTTTTACTTCCAAGTCATAATATAAAACGCCCAATGCCATTCGTACTGCAGGATGTAATGCCCAATTTGTAGCAGAATCCAATAAACCATATTTAGAAGCTCTCTGCCAAATAATATTCAATGAAGAATCTGAGGGAAAATTAAAATCTGGGAAGTATTTAGTTGCATCTTTTGCCTTAGTAATAAATTCTTGTTCTGTAGTCGCACATTTTAGATTGATAAGCTTCTTAAAACTATCGTTCCCTTCTTTTCTGCTAAGTTGTATTGACTCAACTTTTACCCCATTAGGAATTTCTTTCCCTAAGTAAACAAATACTCCTTTCGGTCCAGGAAAAGCAAATTTCTCTTGTGCAGAAACATAGCTACCTATTATTAGAACTAATAAGATGAGAATATTATTTTTCATATCTTTTCACTTTATATCGTTTACTTGCACACTGAACTACAAGATTGAAATTGTAAACCCATATCAGCACCTTTTTTACTATTATATCCCATGTTAATTCCTAAATCTATTTGCCCTGTATCTATACCTACACAAGCATCAGAACAAAGTCCCAATGCACCTAAGCACTGCTCAACTTTCATATTGAATCCGACACTAGCACAACCATTAATATCATATTCCCCATTTACTCCATTATAACTGCCACTAATACTGACTTCTGCATTCAAATCTGCACCTACCTCAGAACAAGTGGCTTCACATGCTCCTTTTGCAAAGGCATGCCCTCGTGCAAGTAAAGAAATACCTAATGTCTTATCATTGGTACTAAATGATTTCCATATTCGTGTGGTAAGCCCGATATCTACGCCAAATCCTATATCAATTAATGCTGGAATACTAAATGAAATTTCAGGTACTACTTGCTTGTGAATACCCGCTTGAAACAAAAATCCTTCTACTTTTGAATTAAAGGAAGATGGTAAGCATTTGAAATCACCCATATTCAATTTAATACCACTTGGATAAGAAGGATAATTTCCAAATATTCCAAAAAACTCTAAATCTCCAATACCTGTAACTTTCAACTTGCCATCAGCTCCAAAAAACCAGCCACTACCATCTACAATAGTATTTATTCCTGCTCTTAAATACGCAGAACTCAAATCCATTTCAATATCTAGATGCCCAATTAATCTACTGTTAGGAAACTCATACACCCAGCTCATATTTCCAAAAGGAGTCTCAACATTTTTTACTGATAATGATTGCGCATCTGCAGTAACAGAACCATCCACAAAGAATTTCATACGTTGCTTCTTCCCTCCAGGCGACTGATCAGAAATTCCTGCCATACCTTCCATGTCGCCACTGAACCAAAATGGTGTCCATTTGCCACCCTCGATTCGCATTCCTCCTTCAGCTTTACCAAATTTACGCTGATCCTTTATTGGTATATCTTGTCCTTTATCAATCCAAATACTTACAGAATCTTTGGTATAGTATAAAGTTGTTTTTGTTGTAGGAAAAGCGTTAGGTTCTTGGCTCACACCATTGTAAGTAAATTTACCATCAGTCAGAGTAGGATTTATATAAAACTTATGTTCTAATAAAGTTGGTCTATAAAATGAAACAATTTGTGTATTGACCATATTAAAGTTTAGGCTACTTCCATTTCGTTCAAAAGCCAAAGTAGTAGAGAAACTTTTTGGGTCAGGTAGGTTTAATTGGAACAAGCCACTCAGCAAAAATTGATTATCTGATACACTGATATAAGTTCCATCTAATGGAATAAATTTTAAGATATTACGTAGCGTAATTGGCTTACCTCTTAAAGTAAGTAATTGCTCGCCAGTACTTACCAAGCTGATACTACTCAACTCTATTTTATCAGTTGGATTTAATCCTGGCAAATTGCTAATGGTAGCTGCAATATTAGGTGTAGGGCCCAAATATATTTTCCATGCTTTCTTAGCTCCATCTTCATTGACTAAGCCAAATGACTTATTAGTCGAAACAATATCTACTGGATGAATCCCTGCTAACTTCATATTATTGAACTGGACATCTGTATAGTTTGTAATAAGTTGATCAAATCGGATACCTATATTAGAAAATGGAATAGATACTCCAGCTTCAATAGTGCCTTTATTTAATTTCAATCCATTTTCATCTAATTTTAAATCTTTGCAACTCAACTTCCAAGCACCAATATTGAATGAAATCGGAGTATCGCTATTGACACTTGGATTCATACTCTTGCTCAGCTTAATATTAGAAAGCTTTAAATTCAAATTTGATGGAGAAATATCTGCAATATTTGTTTGAATATGGGCTGTAAGATTTAATTCTCCATTATAGAATGTACTAGTATTATAATCACACATTACACTATTAGGAAAACCAGGGAGAGAAAATTTCACTGGATCTCCTTTACTATTGGAAAGTTTAAATCCATTAGGTGCATTAGCAGGTTCCTTAATTGTTTTATCTGCATTTAAAACAGGAATTATCAATTTAGAAATTGAAGTTTCATTGGGTAATGCTAAGAAGCATGTATCACTAAATGCAATTACATTCTGATTAAAAGCAGTATTCAGAATTTTAACTTTACCTTTAATCACACCGAACTGCTTCCCTCCTACATCTTTATCTAAATAGATTCCCAGTTTTTTATCTTCCAGCATACCATCTACACTATTATAAAGCAGCAATGGCAACAAATTATCTTCTGTGATTATAGGCGTTGATTCTGGTGTAGCTGCAGGAATTCCCTTTGCATTTTTGATAGAAGTACTTGGCAGAATCTTTACACCCTTAAATTGTAAAGTAGTATTACTATTGACAGAAAATTGTTGATTGCCATTCAATGAAGCAAAATATCCATTAATAATTGCTCCTTCCTCTCCTGTCGGCTTTAAGGATGTAACTTCTATTGGGAAACCCATTAAACTACTTAAATCTATACCATTATATATGGTGAGATTAAAATTATGGTCTATACATTTAGGCGTTGAATTTTGATTAGGAAGACCATTATAATTAAAACTCATATTGCCATAATTAGTAGCAGGTTTATAGTCATTTCCATTCAAACTATAATAATTAGAATAACCTGAAGGTTGAGTTACAATTACGAAGCTATCTCCCACTAAATTTTCACTTCCTTTAATAGCACGAATAGTTTGCGGGTAGCTACGCAGAGGTA
Organism: Chitinophagales bacterium; assembly: GCA_023957245.1. Taxonomy (GTDB): domain Bacteria; phylum Bacteroidota; class Bacteroidia; order Chitinophagales; family JADIYW01; genus JAMLHH01. The sequence goes on along the minus strand of JAMLHJ010000003.1, from coordinate 165,716 downwards.
CATTTTTTAATTCATAATATCCATTTGCATCCGTTTTTGTCTCTATTTCACCAACTTTTGATGTCGAACTTCCCATCCATATATTATTGGCAGTCGTTATATCCATTATCACTTTTGCCCCTTCTACGGGTGAGCTATTGCCTTTTCCTGCATATACATAGCCAGAAAGGCAAGTGGCAGGTTGCAAATCTACTTGTAAGGATTTCCAAGTAGAAGAATAAGGAATTGTCGTAGATATAGTTTTGGTTTCATAATTACTATTTTCAGGACCAGAAACCCTCACCTGATAAACTTGTCCATTATTTTCTTGTCCACCTGCATTTTTAAAACTGAAACTTGCAGACACTAAATCCCATCCCATGATGTTAATAAACTTCACTGTTTTTTCAGAAAGTGGACATTCTGTTATAACTTGGTATTGCCCCATTTTTGATGAACATGTTGTAGTTACACCCAATATTTCAACAGTAGCATTTTCTATTGATTTCCCTGTTTTGGCATCCTTAACACTTACTGTTAATCTCCTCCGAATCGTATATAATTTAAGCGTACCTAAATCTGCAGTAGCTTTATCTATCACTACTTCAATAGTATCAGATATATATTTAGGACAAGAAATTATAAGTTTCTGTTTTGTGGGCATTTTTTTAGCTGGATAGTCAGAAAAGTATCCATTATTATCACAATATTCTGAATTGTTCTCATCCAAAAAGTAAATATTTGCAGGTAATCCTTCACCTGTTTCTCCGTTAATAACTCTACCAGAAATCTTTGCTCCTCTTTCAACTTTGATTTCAGCATAATGTTGTGAGCCATAAAATAGCATCTCAGGTACTCCGTGATAAGCATCATCATAGCCCTCTATTTTTGTTTTTACCACATGCAATGGACCACTTGGCTTCATGTCAATTTTGTTATATAGAATACTCAAATTATCAAATGAAAATTTCCCATCACTATTCGTAAAATAAGTGCGTTTCACTAACTTTGAACATGTAGAACTACATATTGATAATTGATCTGCAAAGGAAAAATCCTCCATAGAAACAGGGTAATCATAGACAAGACCATTATTTTTTTGACCGACATATAAACTATTGAGAGTGACTATACCCGATTGAGGTTTACCATCAAACTTATCAATAACCACACCTGCTATACGAGGAAATTCTGATTTCATTTTTAATGTTTGAATATAAGTTTCATTAGTTCCTTCGGCAACGTAAAAGGCTCCAGGAGGAACTCCCTTTTTGAACTTTTCTGGACCAGATTCTAATGAATAATTATAAAATCCAGTTGCTTTATCAGGAAAATCAGCATAAATGAAATATTGATAATTAGGATTTTTAATTATGGCAACCCTTTCAAAAACAATTTTTCCTTTACTATTTGTTTTACCTCTTGCAACAATTTCCAACCCATCTAGAGCACTTGGATTGCTAGTGAAACCACTGACCGCATCAGGCAATCCATCATTTTTAGGAAAAACATTCCAAGAAAACATTGAAATAGGCTTCCTACACAGATAAACATTGGCATCTGGTAAAGTAAGATTAGATGTTCCATAAAGTTGATTACTTGTAGAGCCATCTCGTTGAACCGTAACTTCTAATTTACATGTTTTTACATCTGAAACAAGTTGGTTAAAACTTACAGTTTGCCCTGAAATGGGGACTATTTCTTTTAAAGGGTTAAAATAATACTGAGCATGAGCATTCACAATTTCAACAACTGCTTTACGATATAATGTACCTGTCCACTTAAATTCACCACCACCAATAGTGAAATTGTCTGCCATTTTTCCAAAAGAGAAAGCGCTTACAAAATTGAAATTAAAATTCCCATCAGCATCTGTATTAGTAATCGCCAATTCTTGCCCATCAGACACTCCTTCGAAAGTAGTAGAATTCCAATATTTTATACTACCAGAACCTTCATCTAAAAAATATCTTACCACCAAACGGATAGTAGCATTCTTCATAGGGTAGTTTTTATTCTGGCCACTTTTCCAATTGTACATGAGTTGCCCATTTACATTAGAAGGTAGTATGATAGGCGGAATATATATAGAACCCTGATTAGGAGTTTCAACCACAGTATAATAGCTTGAGCTAATAGAAGGAACTTCTGGAACTATTTCTACTTTGGGCATTTCAGGAATAATATTTTGAGTGGCTTTGTAATTAAATACACAAGCTTGGCTATATCCATTATTCTTAAATTGAAGTTGATTAGCAGGATCAATACATTTGATACGCCAGACATACTTTCGACCACCTATTAATTGAGGCAAAGCATTTGTATATAATAGAGAAGTGTTCCCAGTAAAAGTTCCAGAATAAATAACTGGGAAAGCTGCATTCTTTATAACATCATTTGGATTCAAATTATTAGGAATCTCTTTAAGGGTAAATTCGTACTGAATATTTCCTGGAGCTGTTGCAGGAGGGGACCAAGTAAATAAGATATTTTGTGGATTTTTTTGATCTATTTCAGCATCGCACATTGGTTGAATAGGCATACATGGATCGATATAACTCACTTGAAAAGGAACAGTACACCCTTTGCCATCAATAGATAACAATTCAGAAGTATTATAATCAAAAGCATTGATACAAATTGTATAAGTACCTTCTGGCAATGCTTGATTGCGCATCAGTTGCTCTTTGGTAATCCCAACCAGAATAATATTATTCAAATCAAAATAAGACTTCGTTTCATTGCTACTAAAATCAATTACTTTAGTTTGTAGAGGTGGAATGACAATAGGACTTGCTGGTCTATAATCTGACGATGTCGTACCACTCACTCCATTATCTCCAAAAATTCTAACCCTAAGTTTTATACTGACTTCTTCCCTTGAAGTATTAGTCAGAGTTAAGAGCAGTTTATTAGAATTATCAACATAAGTACTGATATAAGGAGAAAAAGGAGGAATGATTTGAGCATTCACTAATACTGTTTGAGCATTAGATTTGAATATCATCATCAAGAATGCTATAAAAAATAATAACCCATTCTTCCTAAAAAAATAATTGAGCATAGCATTGATTTTTTTAAAATTATATTGAAATATTAGCATTATCTTAATATTAATTTCATAATGTTTAAAACTCGAAAGGATAATTTTTATTATATTTAGTTGATAATAAACTTATTATAGATATTTTTTTAAAAAGTTGAACTGTGAAAAACAATATAAACCATTCACTTTTTGATTTAATTAAATCACTCAACATGAGTGAAAAGGGATATTTTAAAAAATTTGCCAGTCGATATGGGAAAAAAGAAGACTCGAATGAATACATAAAAATCTTCGACCTCTTCGATAAAATGGATAAATATGATGACAGAATAATTAAGAATATTCAAAAGAAAAAATCCAATTACAGTCTCATAAAATCATATCTATATCATCAAATACTAAAATCATTACGATCTTATAATACGACTTATAAATCGCCATTGAATGATATTCAAGAGAATATTATGAATATTCAGATACTCATAGAGAAAAAGTTAAATGCCCAAGCAAAAGAATTGATAGAATATACTAAAATTAAAGCATACGAATCTGAGAACTTTAGCTCTATAATCATTTTATTAACAAAAGAAGAATTCATTCAATACCAAGACAATTTAGGCAAATTCTCCTATCAAGAAATTTTAAAATTAAGACAAGAATCAAAGAGTATTATGAATATTCTTCAACAAGAAGAAGAATTAAGTGAATTGTTATTTAAAATGGAAACTATCTTTTATAAAGTAAATAACAAAGAGAAAAACACACAAGAAATATTAGAAAGTGCCTCTCATATAACAAAGAACAAACTACTTCAAAATCCAAAAGATTTAACACAAAAGGGGCAAATATTAGCATATTCTACATTAATATACTCAGCAATATTGAACAATAATGACCAAGAAGTATTATACTACTTAAAAATAAAAAATCAAATTCTAAGCAATAGATTAAAGCCATTTAACACTTATTATACTCATGCATATTTAGTCAACACCAACAATCTGATTTTTACACTTTTAAATACAGGGCAAGTTCAAGAAGTCCAAAAGTATATTTCGGATTTAAAGCAAATGACATTAGGCATTTCCTATTTAGAAGACTATCGTAAATATATACTAACAAAAAGCCAAATCATTTATTTAATGATAAAAAAAGCTGATCATATCACAACAATTGAAATTGAAGAAGCAGAAATGCTAGTATTAAAAAACATGAATAATCTTCATGATATAGATTACCAAACGTGTATCTACTATTTGTCTATTTTATTTTATAGTGTGAATAAGATAGAAAGGAGTTTATATTGGCTTCAGAAAATCATATTTGAAACACAATCAAATAATAAAGAACTCAATACATATTGTCGCCTTATCATCGCATATCTATATTATGATTTGAATTATCAATCTTTAGTTGAAAGTTCCTTACGTTCAGTTTCATATTATATCAAAAAGGAAAATATCGAATCTAAGTTTTTCAAAGAGGTCACTTCTATTAGTAAAAACGCTTTACTAGCAGAAAGAGAAAAGCAAGTTGAGGCTTTAAATCTAGCCTATCCTCAAATGGAAATATTATATCATCAAACTCAAGAGCAATCACTTTCAATCTACTCTGACTTCAATTTATTAATATGGTATAAAAGCAAAATAAACAAAACCTCTTACTTAAATGAGTATCAAAAATACCCTCTCAATAATATTTCTCATTCCATTGAAAAATATTGGAATTTCATTTCTTTATAGTCAACTTACTCTGGATAACAATACAATTTATCCAACGCTTTTATTCTCTTATCAATAAAAGTCTTCATCAAAGTCACTTCCTCAGGAAAACTATTATCATCATAATAATCTGGAGAATTTAAAGGCCATAAAAGGCTATTCATAGAAATATAAGGCAAGATGATTTGGACATTATTATCTATCATCTTATTGAGTTCATTATCACAAATAATATTACGACTTCGAAGCTCATGCCATCTATTCACTAATTTCTGATTAAAATTGAGAAAAGGATTATTCCAAAGTCGAACAAATAAAATAGAGCGTTTCAGATTTATTGGTTTATCACTATTACTCAATTCATTATCTCCATCTCTACCAAATGAATGATCAAAATCCCACAGAGCAATACAAAATGGTGTTTGAGCATCTTTTTTATACAAATAAAAATTCTTAACAATATTATCACCAGCATTTGCCAATTAAAAAGCAAATTTATTTTTTTGCCTATTTTACTATTTAGATTCATCCTAATTAGATGTCAAGTTTTAGTATTTCTTATCTTGATTATTGGTTCTTGATTATTGGTTCTTATCATTATCCACATACTCATACCATATCTTCAGTCCTGCAATTTCTAGTGTCTTTTCCTTAGGATTATGGATATATGGGAAGTCATGTACAATCGTTTTAAAATACTCTTTACTACCATCAGGGTCTGAGTTTTCGTTTATTCCACCTTTGTATTTAGTGCTTGTTCTTTTGGATACAAGATATTCGCTTTTTTCTTCTAGGATATAGAGCTGAGGGAAACCGAAGGATATGAGCCAGTTGCCCTCTCCTAACTGACTAAAATTTCGGGTACTGTCAATAAAATGCAAATCGAAATTTGTTATCCCATACCTGTTTGAAAAGAGTAATTCTTCATTGACCAAACGCTTTAATTTCATAGGGACATCTTCCGCTCTGTTGTACTGAAACGTAAAATCTGCTGTATAGTAGTCAGGGTCTGACCAATAAAAAAATGGTGTTTCCAACTTATCTGGTAATCCATTATCATTGTAGGATAGTATTTCTGTAGCCAATCCGTAGTACAATGGAGAAGATGTAACAGGTACATCTGGAGTCCCTTCCAATAAGACTGATTTTAACTTGCCATCTGATTTCCTGCTAATATCAATTCCATCCTGAGTTATAATATTCTGCGGTTCAATACTTAAATGAAGCGTAGTAACCATAATGTTATCTATTTTGTTGTCCCTAGATTTAATGATTGAATTATCCCAATATGAAGAGAATATTTGATTTTGTTCTATTCCGTTTGTGACTTTTATTTGGTCGTTATTATATTCTACTTGAGCCCTTAAAATATCATCATTCATAATGTAGCTCAGGTGTCCGTCTGAATCGTAGTGATAAGTACACTCTTTTGTGTACATTAATTGGTTTTCTCCAAAGGCACTAGCATCATAATCATGCCCTAAATACTGAACCTTCAGCACCCGAATATCTCTATCATCGTTTTTAGAAATATCAGATTTGACATCTTTCTTGCAAGCACCCATCATTAGCAACATGAGAACGAAGAATATATATTGTATTTTTATTTTTTTCATGATTTGCATTTTTTAATTCAAGGATTGACATCTAATGTTGCACCAAGAGGCACTTCAAAATTGCCGAGAATCAGTACATATCCACTACTCTACAAACTCATACCATATTTTTAGCCCTGCGATTTCTAAAGTCTTGGCTTCCGCATCGTGCTTATATGGAAAATCTTCTACTTTGGTGTTTTTGATAAATTCCCTATCTCCTGATAATGAATCTAATTGATAATAATCAGTAGTTCTTTTGGAAACGAGGTGCGTACTTTTCTCTTCGAGAATATAGTACTCAGGCAGACCGAAAGATATCAACCAGTTACCTTCTCCGAACTGGCTAAGATGACGAGAGCTGTCTATATAATATATGTCATAATTTGCTATTCCATATATGTTTGTTGAAAGAAGTAATTCTTCATTGACTAAACGTTTTAACTTGGTGGGAACATCATCCGCTTTGTTGTATTGATATGTAAAATCCCACGGCAGAGGAAGAGTTTTCTTTATATCCAAAACTATCGAACCAACCAACCTGTATGGTAATCCATTTTCATTATATGATAATACTTGTGTGCTTAATGGAAAAAACCACTCATTTTCGAATGTACCGTCATCCATGACTGATTTTAATCTGCCGTCAGATTCTCTTTTAACAATCATACTTCTTTGATCAATAGAAGCCTCTATTACAAATCCTGGGGAAAACGCATTAATTATAATATTTCTTATCTTATTATTCTGATAACTTATAATAGAGTGATCCCAATAAGAAGCGATTTTCTTATCTTCTTGTTCCACATTATTTGAAACTATTATCTGCTCATGGCTGTATTCCACCTGAACCCTTAAAATATCATCGTTCATTATATAGCTCAATCGACCATCAGAATCATAATGATAGGTACATTCTTTTGTGTACATCAGTGGAGTTGGACTACTAAAGAAAAAAAGTGGATTAAAATCATGCCCTAAATATTGCACTTTTGTTATCCTGATATCTCTATCGTCTCCATTTGAGATATCAGGTTTCTTTACTGTATCTTTCTTACAAGCACTCACAAGCAGGAGTGTGAGTGCAAAGAATATATATTGTATTTTAAACTTTCTCATGATTTGTATTTTTAAGGGTTGACTCCTAATGTAGCACCCACAGGTACTTCAAAATTGTTGGGTATCAGTACATATCCTGTCGCATCTAAAGTAAGCGAAACTCCGCTATTCACTGTGATATTTTGAGAATGAATATTGCCACAATGGATGATGCTGGTATTGGTACTGACATTTTGATTGTTAAAATAAAAAATACCATTGCACGGTGACGGACAAGTAGCTGGTATTACTACGTTTTTGCTGACAGGTATCACCACTCCGTTGCCATAATCTACTGAGGCGGTTAGCGTACCGCTCCCAGCACTCAATCCTTTATAGGCAATAGCAGTTCCGGTATTACTTCCCACTATCTGTAGCTTATTAGATACACTCCATGTAATAGTTGCCCATGCAGGAGGATTACTCAGTGCGGCAGCGACTGTCCCGCAAACGGTATCGACAGTAATAATCGGAGGTGATAACAGAGTTTGATCATCAGTCAAACAAAACTCGGTCGGAATATCAGGGAATACAGAATAGGCATGATTCGTCCATGGAGGATCAGCCTCGCCCATCACTCGCTTCATAAAAAGGGAGATGTTGTCAAATACGATGTCTCTCGGATTATACTTGGACGAAGGTGTACCTTTCTGATATACATCCCAACCACCTGCTCCGTTGACTGTAGAATTGAGAGGAGAATGTCCACCTCTTATGACCTGCCCGAAACCAACCTTGTTATGAGTAGTTCTTAGCAGATTGTACAAGTGTTTAGAACCATAACCACGGGGATATCGAAAGGTCTCATGCGTGTTATATACAGTATCCAGCACATTAAAAGGAAATTTAGGATACCAGTCATTAATAAACCAGACCCATTCTATCACTAAGAATTTATAACTTACTCTTCCTGTATCCTGATTAATTAATTCATCACATGTTCCATGCATAAAATTCATTGCTACCTGATTGGTAACAGTGGTATTATTAGTAAAAATAGTATCATAAAAACTCGCTCCTGACATAGGAATAATTCCTTTGATTTTGGGCATCGGATAGCCATCCTTTCTCAATGCGTGATTTGCATCAATAGTTACTATGGTTGTAGGGCTTCCTCCACTACATTTGACAAACGATATGGATGAAGGTATCTCAGACCCATCCAAAAACACCGAGTATATCGTTAGTACTGCTCTGGCACTGATGCCGGAAATAAAAACATTATTGGTATCTACATAATTGTCTGGGTCGTTAATGATAGCCTTAAATTTCACTCTGAAATCCCTGAATGATTTCAGGGAAGCATGCTCCATTCTTGCCTTTGCTTCTGTACCATTGAGGGCTGTACAACTGTCGGCAGGTTTTATAAACAATAATTTGTCTATCAAGGTTTTGTATGTATTCTCTAATGCATAATCAATCCAAAAGACATTATAGCCTTCGTTGGCGAGCTTAGTAGCTAATTTCAGGTTAGGATGTGCATCTAAATTTCCATTATCAGGATTTAGTTCAGCTTGATTATCTAAACTTGTAAACCCACCTCCCGAAAGCAAAAAAATAGTGGGTTTCACAGTGTCACCATCTGACATCATTTTCATACCATTTTCATCTGCTTTTTTGGGCAGAAAACTACGGATGGTCATATCCGTGTACCATTCTGCTTTCCCTCCGACATAACGCTCTACCTCCATGCCATCTTCCACTACTCGCTCATACGGTGTAGCCTTGATGAACTGCGAGTCTATTTCCACAATGTATTGAGGCTTTTCCTCTTTGGGTTCGTCTTGTGCCATTGCACTTTTATCTGTCAGGCAGATAGACAGCAACAAAGCTATTAAATATAATTTTTTCATCGCTGACACCTTTTTAATTCGTTAGAATCATTTTCTTGGTAGCTACTTCCTTGCCGTCACATATCAGCGTATAGAGATACATACCTGCTTTCAGGCTACCTGCATCTACAGTAATGCTGCCTCTTCCTTTCTGTGAAATGGTATAGCTTCTGAGTTCTGCACCGTTCAGATTGTAGATATGAATACTACTGTTCCGGCAATTCTCAGGAATAGTATAAGCGATGACCGTCTGCTGATGAAAAGGATTGGGAATGTTTTGCTCCAAAGAGGCATAGTCTGCACTATTAACACCGGCATCTGTATCGACTCCTCCGTTTCTTGCCCTCAAATCATCCGTGGCATATACAGAGCAACATCCCTGTATTTGCTCCTGAAGTGCTTCTATCTGTTTGTTTTGCTCTTTTATTGCATCTACTAAATAAGGAATCAATCCGATATAATTCAAGCTCAAGAAGCCCTGATTATCCTCTGACACCAAGTGGGGCAAAGTTTTACGGATTTCCTGCGCTAAAAATCCAGTCTGATTTTTCAATATTTCAGGCTCTTGTACCAGATATTCGCCACCTTCCGAAAGGAATTTAGATGAAGAAGACTGGTCGTTTATAGGTATTGTTAAATCATAACTCTTAGGGTTCAGTTGTAAAACTAAGTCCAAACTGTTCTTAATGTCTGCAATATTCGATTTGAGTCGTTCATCTGATGAATTAGTGAAACCAACACAATGTAAAGTGCCATTCACATCTAAGCGATATGAAGGTGTTCCTGTATTGATACCAACATATCCCGTAGTATCTTTAATAAAGATTTTAAAATTCCCTGAGTTTACTGATGGATGAGGCTTCCATATATTGAATCCTTTATCTGTGTCGATTCCCCATTCAGCAGGATCTGTCGGATAATTTGCCGAGCGTGTAAATTTTATTCCATCAGCATAAGTTCCACCTGGTTTGGGTCCCATTAACATAAAACCATTCACATGAAGCCTTTCTGTAGGATTAGACACCCCTACGCCAACCTTTCCATCTGAAATCACTTTTATCTGCGCATTTGCATGATGTCCTATGCTGATAAAAAAGGTTAAAAACACTAAAAACTTCATATTTGAAGATACAATCAAAAAATACTTGTTCATGATATAATAATTTTCATTTAACCCAATATACATATTATTAAATTAAAAAGCAAATTAATTTTTTATAGTTAAAATAGAATGATAAATTCAACGAATCTTTAGAAACTTAGTCTTAGCTCATCTATATATAAAAACCTTATTTTTTCATATAAATTCTTAAAAAATACAAAATCAATTATTTAAGAAATAAACATGTCGTATTATTGTACAAATGCCTCAAAAGAATTTAGTACATAGGGTCTGCTGAAAAAGAATAAACACTATAAAACACTAAGGATTTCGTTATTTTTATATCAACCAAGTGCAAGGTAATATGAATAATAGGCGAAAAAGTCGTGCATCTAACGTTGAATATGTAAGCCACAATCAATTAACCATTGATGGTTTTGAATCTCCATTTGAGAAAAAACTAAATCCCAATAATCGTTGGGTATTGCTTAGCAATCTACTTCCATGGGATGAATTCTGTTCGATATACCAAAAATTTGTTCCCAAGCGTGATACAGGTCGAAGACCATTAAACCCGAGAATTGTTTTAGGGGCACTTATCATCAAACATATTTGCAATCTTGATGACCGTGAAACCATCGATCAAATCAGTGAAAATATATACATGCAGTACTTCCTCGGCTATAGTTCTTTTAGCGACCTACCTCCTTTTGATGCATCATTGTTTGTTGAAATCAGGAAACGATTAGGAATAGAGGCGATAGAACAAATCAAATAGAAAAAATATATCATCAAACACAGGAACAAACATTTTCAATTTATATAGACTTCAATTTATCAATATGGTATAAAAGCAAAATAAACAAAACCACATACTTGAATGAGTACCAACGCCACCCTCTCAATAATATCCCTCATTCCATTGGAAAATATTGGAATTTTATTTCATTATAGTCCATTTAATCTGGATAACAATACAACTTATCCAAATCTCTAATTCTCATCTTTATAAAAGTTTTCATCAAAGTCAGTTCCTCATTAAAACTATTATCATCATAATAATCTGGAGAATTTAACGGCCATAAAAGACTATTCATAGAAATATATGGCAAGATGATTTGGACATTACAATCTATCATCCTATTGAGTTCATAAGCACTTATAATATTACTATTTCGCAGTTCATGCCATCTTTCAACTAATCTCTGATTAAAATTGAGATAAGGATTATTCCAAAGTCGAACAAATAAAATAGAACGTTTCAGATTAATTGGTTTGTCACTATTACTCAATTCATTATCTCCATCTCTACCAAATGAATGATCAAAATCCCACAGAGCAATACGAAATGGTGTCTGAGCATCTTTTTTATACAAATAAAAATTCTTAACAATATTATCACCAGCATTTGCCAATAATAAAATGATCAACCAATCTGTAACATTATCTATATCTATCCATTGATGAATATCATTAGAAAACTCTCTTTCACTAGATTGAAATAAAAATTTTCTAAACTCAAGCAAAATATCTTTCTTATCCTCTTTCTTGAATTGAGGATATTTCTGCTGAAAGATATTCACAGAATCTTGGAAAAGCATTTCATCAATATAAAAAATAGGAGGCTCTTTAAATACTAAAGCCTTCGTATCTTTCTTTTTAACCCCCAAGATTTTAGGAGTCAACTTCTGCATCAAAACAAACAAACCTTTAGGACTATCATTTTCAAAGACTTCAATATAATTACTCAGAGGAGCTATATTATCTTCACCCATCTTTCGAAACAAATCATAGCCCAATTTATGCCTTATAAATGTCTTATCGACATAATTCGCATTCAACACCCAATCATCTTCAGAAGGCATTCCTCCTAATGAAACTTGACTTTTCAATTCAATTCCATAAGATTTTTTTGCATATCGCAATGAATATCCGCCCCTGTATTTAACAGAACCGTCAAACTCTTGCACATCCCAATTATCATTATAAATAAAATGTGCTTCAGATTTACCTTGAATATTTATTCCTTCAGGTGCAAAAATAGATAAAGAAGCAAGTCGCTTTCCTTCCTTCTGACAAGCAAATGTCAATAGACAAAATACAATCGAAAGCCATCTATACATAATTGTATAAAAATAGCAAATCCAACTTAAAAGTAATTACTGAGAATTCACTCCAAAAATCAGTAAATGAAAAAAGAATTACCAACTAAAATAGTCCGAGAAAATATTTTGGAGCAACACCCAAAACTATTACAACTATTACACTTACCCATGCAACTATAGTGTAAATCACTGGAGGACAAGTAAATCCTGAATCACCTTCGACCTTTTTAGTCATTGAAATAATTACTTTAAAATAGTAATAGATAGCAATAACACTCATAAGGATAGCAATAATTGCTAAATAAGTATATTGAGCTTGAACAGTATCCAAAAGCACTAAATATTTTCCAATAAATCCAGCTAAAGGAGGTATTCCAGCCATAGACAATATCGCTATTATCATAGCTATTGCCATTCCTGGACGGACATATAACAAGCCTCTAAATGCATCTACATGGTCGCTTCCTTTCACATGGCTCACATAAATAATCACTGAAAAAGCAGCAACATTGGCAAACACATATCCTGCTGAGTAGTAAAACAATGTTGAGGGAGAATCAAAATTGGAAGACACAATCGCCAATAATAAAAATGCCGCATGTGAAATTCCAGAAAAAGCCAAAATCCTTTTTAAACTTGTCTGTAGTAATCCTGAAAAATTGGAAATCAATAATGTCAAAATAATAAAGAAAACAAGTACAGGTTCTAAATAATGAATCTTAATCAAAAAGACGATAGCAAACAATTTATACAATGCTCCGAAGGCAGCCACTTTAACAACAGTAATCATAAATGCCGTCACTAATGATGGTGCTCCTGTATAAACATCTGGTGCCCAGAAATGAAATGGTGCAATAGAAGCTTTAAATAGCAATGCAATAGACAAAAACAATAGTCCAATCACTAGAAATGTATCTAGTTCTTTAAGGATAAGAGTAGCTTGAATTTCATAGATATCAAATGATCCTGTAACACCATATAACAATGTAATCCCAAACAATAAAAATCCTGTCATAAAAGCACCCATCAAAAAGTACTTCAAACCAGCTTCATTTGATGCAAGACTTTTTCTATTACTTGCAGCCAGCACATATAATGACATAGAAAGAATTTCTACTCCTACGAATAAAGTAGCCATATTGCCATAAGATACCATTAATAAGCCACCTACTAAAGTAAAAACCATTAAGGCAACATAATCAGATATTTTATCGGCTTCTCTTTCAAAGAACTTACCTGACAACAATATTAAAAGAGCAGATATTACTAATAATAAAGAAGAAAATACAACTGAAAAGCGATCGATAGCAATCATTCCATGATAAAAAGTAGTATCTATATTCCAATAAGAATAAACATTAAATATGGATGTACCCAAAAGGACTATTGAAGAAAATAATGGTATTACTTTACGCATTTTAAGCATATCCAAGACCATTACCAAAAGCCCAAGTATAGTAGTAATAATAATTGTTCCCACGTTTATAAATTTATATAGCTGCTAATTGGATAATTTGTTTAATAACTGGTTCCACCATTTCAATAATCGGCATTGGATAAACACCCAAAACAAAAACCAAAATGATTAAAGGAATAAAAGTAAGATGTTCTGACAGATTCAAATCTTGAAAATCTTGTGTAACCGTATTGGTATTCCCAAGCATTGCTCTTTGAAACATTCTAAACATATAGGCAGCAGCCAAAATAATTGTCAGTCCAGCAAAAACACCTAATGCTGAATTATACTGCCACACTGAAAATATCAACATAAACTCTCCAACAAATGCATTTGTTAAAGGCAAGCCAATACTTCCTAATAATAAAATGAAAAAATAAGTTGAAAACCAAGGCGCTTTAGTTCTAACCCCACCCAACGCACTTAAATCATAAGTGCCTGTACGTCTAAAAATCACTTCAGCAGCAAAAAACAAACCGATTACGTTCACCCCATGTGCCAACATCTGAACCGATGCACCTGTCAGTCCCATTGTATTCACTGTAAAAATACCAGCAGTAATTAAACCCACATGTGATAATGATGAATAAGCAAACAATCTTTTCAAATCATCTTGTTGAATCGCTATCCATGCACCATACACCACTCCTACTATCCCCAATGTAATGACAATAGGTGCAAACTGAGCAACAGCAAAAGGCACGATAGGGAGCAACCAGCGCACAAATCCATAAAGACCCATTTTCAACATGATACCAGAAAGCAACATTGTACCTTGAGTCGGTGCTGCCACATAAGTATCTGGCTGCCAAGTATGAAACGGCAAAACAGGCACTTTAACAGCAAATGCAATAAAAAATCCTAAGAAAATTATTGTTTGACCTAATCCATTTAAGCTCAATCTATGTAGATTCTCCAACTGTAAACTACCTGCAAATAGATATAAAACGATAATAGAAATTAACATCAATAAACTTCCAAATAGAGTATATACAAAAAACTTGAAAGTAATCTTTCTACTATAATCACGACCCCATATTAATGCAATAAAATAAATAGGTATCAATGACAACTCCCAGAAAACATAAAACGTAAAACCTTCAGTTGCCAAAAACACACCATTCATCGCCCCTTGCATTGCAAGAATCAAACTATAAAAAACACGACTATTATTTGCCGAGCTTCCAAGCCCAGATAATACAATCACAGGAGTCAATAAATTAGTCAAAATCAACATCAACATACTTAATCCATCTACAGATAAACTAAACATGATATTGGGATCTACCAACCATTGCGCATTAAAAGACCAATCCACTTGTGTACCTTGACTAAAATCAAAATACATTTTTAATGTGTATAGCAATGTCGCTACAGTACTAAGTAGCGCAATTTTATTAGCTGACCGATTTCCTGCAAGGGCTGTTAATAAAGCCCCAACAAATGGTAATATGAGTAAAGTAAGCACTAGCATTTATAATCCAATCAAAAAGTAACCAATAATAAAACAAATACTTAACACCATGGCTAAGATATAAAATGAGGTTTGCCCTGTCTGAAGTGATCTCAATACATCACCTGTAAACAAAGATGCTTTTCCTGACAATTCGACAATGCCATCTACCAATACTTTATCTACAGCACGATATAAGAAATCTGAAATCCACTTAGCTGGCCTTACAAACAAGAAGTTGTAAATCTCATCGATATAAAATTTCTTATTAGCCAATTTTGCCAATCCAGAATAGGATGCATCAATTCCTGGAACAGATTTTTTAGCAACATACAATGTATAAGCCAATCCAATACTAATTATACCACTTACAGTAGCTATTGCCATCAACATATACTCTGTCGAAGCACTCAGATGCTCATGAGCTTCTCCAGTTTGAACAATAATCGGTGCTAAGAAATTATTGAGAAAATGTGGAGCATGGAATACTTCAGGCAATCCCATAATACCACCTATTGCTGAAAGAACAGCTAAAATAATCAAAGGAACTGTCATCAATAATGGAGATTCATGTAAGTGAGATTTTTCTTCTTTAGAACCTCTGAAATCACCAGAGAAAGTCAAAAACAACAACCTAAACATATAAAAAGCAGTCATCATAGATACAGCAACTCCCAAAACCCATAAGATTTTATTCTGTTGGAAAGCCATTGCCAATATCTCATCTTTTGAAAAGAATCCAGAAAATGGAGGAATTCCAGAAATAGCAAGAGAGCCAATTAAAAATGTAGCATAAGTAATAGGCATATATTTTTTCAATCCTCCCATCTCTCTGATATCTTGATTGCCTCCCATTGCGTGGATAACACTACCAGAACCTAAGAACAACAATGCTTTGAAAAAACCGTGCGTCAATACATGAAACAAAGCTGTTGTATATGCACCGACACCTACAGCTAGAAACATTAAACCTAACTGGCTTACAGTAGAATATGCTAAAACTTTTTTAATATCGTTCTGTGCCAACCCTACCAAAGCAGCATAGAGTGCAGTAGCAATACCAATGATTGCAACAATATTTAATGTATCAGGTGCTAATGAGAATAATGCATTAGATCTAAAAATCAAATAAATACCAGCCGTTACCATCGTTGCAGCATGAATCAAAGCCGAAACAGGTGTCGGACCTGCCATTGCATCAGGTAACCAGGTAAACAATGGAATCTGAGCACTCTTACCAGTTGCTCCCAAAAACATAGCAGCAGAAGCAATGAATGCCAATTGAGGAACCATTGCTCCTAAACCTAAAGCTTCATTCACTTTAGTAAATTCTAATGAACCTGTATAGTAAAACACGAAGAACATCCCCACTAAAAAGCCTAAGTCTCCAACTCTATTCATAACAAATGCTTTCTTAGCAGCATCGTTATACTCATTGTTTTTAAACCAAAAGCCAATTAACAAGTAAGATGTTAATGCCACACCTTCCCAGCCAATGTACATGCCCAAGTAATTATCAGACATGACTAAAACTAACATGAAGAATACGAAAAGATTTAAATAAGAAAAGTAGTTTGAATAATTTTCATCATCATGCATATAAGATATAGAATACAGATGTATCAATGAACCTACTCCAGTAATTAACATCACCATCAAAACTGACAATTGGTCAATCTGAATTCCAAAATTCACTGAATAATGACCCACTGAAAACCATTTGAAAAGGTAGAAATGTATCATTTCACCACCATTTAAAAAGCCAATAAAAGCATTCAAAATGATAAAAAATGGTATGATAATAACGCTGGAAGAAATAATTCCAACTATCTGCTTGGAAAGCTTTTTTCCAAAAAGAGCACTTATAATAAATCCTATTAAAGGAAGTGCTACAACAGCTAAATATAAACTATTAGACGGCATTAATCAGCTATTCTTTAATTTTTGACAAAACATCTATATTGATACTCTTCGTATTTCTATACATCATCACCAATATAGCCAAACCTACAGCCACTTCAGCGGCGGCAACAGACATAGAAAAAAAGACAAAAACTTGTCCCATTGAATCTGCATGCATCTTTGAAAATACTACTAAAAGCAAATTCACCGAATTCAACATTAATTCCACAGACATGAAAATAATGATAGCATTTCTTCTTGAAAGCACTCCTAATACTCCTATAGAAAAGAGTATGACAGTCAACCAAATATATTGTTGAACCGATACGCCATTAAAAATCTCAATATCCATAGACGATTATTTTTGAATTCGTTTTTCACGCTTAGTTAATAATACTGCACCTATCATCGCAGAGTTAAGCAAAATAGATGTCATGATAAATGGTACCAAAAACTCATTCATCAAAACTTTGCCCAATGTATGTATCAATCCAATATTTGCTACTGGTTGTGCTTGTACCAAATTTCCTGATACTTTAAGAGATGCTACTAATATCAACATCAAGCCACCTGCACCTACAACTCCTGCGACCTTCCACAAAATATGTGTTTTAACTCTTGGTAAATCATTGAGATTCATCATCATCACCACAAATAAGAAGAGTACAATGATTGCCCCAGCATAAACGATAATATTTACCATCGCCAAAAATTGAGCGTTCATCAGTACAAAATGTGCTGAAATTGTAAAAAAGCAAACAATCAATCCCAAAATACTATAAATAGGATTATTGGCAGTTACTGTAACAAGAGCAGCAACAATTCCTATGAATGCCAGTATATAAAATATAATTTCATTTAATTCCATATCTTAATGATGTTGGCGGTTTGAAATATCAATACGGTCATCCATTTTTTCGACCAATTTGTCTTTACCATATATGAAATCCTTTCTAGTCAATTCTACATCTACTAATCTATCTGTCAAATAAATCGCTTCTTTAGGACATGCTTGTTCACAAAGTCCACAAAAAATACATCTTAACATATTGATTTCATATATAGCAGCATATTTTTCTTCTCTATAAAGATGTTCTTCTCCAGGTTGACGCTCTGCTGCCACCATAGTGATAGCTTCTGCTGGACAAGCAACTGCACAAAGACCACATGCTACACAACGCTCTCTTCCCTCATCATCTCTTTTCAACACATGAAGTCCACGATAAGTAGAAGAATAATTGCGTATATCTTTACCATGAATAAAAGTTACCTTCTTTCCGAAAAAGTGATTTAATGTCACTCCCATTCCTTTCAGAATAGCAGGCAAATAAAGCTTTTCTGTAAAAGTCATCTCTTTATTGGAGACCATTACTTTTCTATTTGACAAACTATACTCAGCCATTTCAAATTTATTTATCAAACAACAATACGACACCAGCCGTAATAATAATATTAGCAATCGCAATTGGAACTAATCTTTTCCAACCCAAATTCATCAACTGATCATATCTGAAACGTGGTATCGTCCAACGAACCCACATGAATAAGAATATGAAAAACAATGTTTTAATCATCAATACACCCACACCTATTAAAGTGACAATATTGTGAGGCAACATTTCATATAATGTATTGATTCCAGGGAAGTTATAACCACCAAAATACAATGTAGAAATGATAGCTGATGAAACAAACATGTGTGCATATTCAGCAAATAAGAAAAATCCCAGTTTCATTGAACTGTACTCTGTATGATATCCTCCCACCAACTCAGCTTCACATTCTGGAAGGTCGAATGGTGTTCTATTCGCTTCTGCAAATGCACAAATCAAAAACAAAACAAATCCTATAGGCTGGTAAATAATATTCCATTGCATACCATTCCATCCACTTTGTTGAGCAGCAATTTCACTGAAACTCATCGTTCCAGTTACCATCAATAAAGCAATCAAAGATAATCCCATAGGTAGCTCATAACTAATCATTTGAGATGAAGCTCTTAAAGCACCCATTAAAGAATATTTATTATTAGATGCCCATCCACCTATCATCACTCCATATACACCGAGAGAAACGACACTCAATACATACAAAATACCGATATTGATATCTGTTACTTGAATCGGAATACTTCTACCTCCGATTATAATTGTTTTACCCCATGGAATTACAGCACTTACCATTAAAGCTGTCAGCATTGATAATCCTGGAGCAATATGGAATAAAAATTTATTAGCTTGTTGAGGCACGAAATCTTCTTTCATCAACATCTTAATACCATCTGCTAAAGGTTGCATCAATCCATAAGGTCCTGCCTTATTAGGCCCTATCCTATCCTGAATAAATGCAGCTACTTTACGTTCGCCATAAGTACTATAAGCTGCTATTGTCAATGTAACAATAAATACGATGACAACAATTATCGTTTTTTCAATTAATAATGCTTCTAGTCCCATTATAATAATCGTTTATCGGCATTAATAACTACTTTCTTCAACTGTTGGACATAGTTGTTCTGATTGATTACAGAAGCTTGACCAAAATCTCTAGGGCCAGTGATTTTCCAATCTGTGATAAATTTCTTGTCATATCTACAAGTATTACAGATAAATTCTTCCACTTCACCATATTTTGTGTGACGAGAAGTTACTCTGTATATTTCATTGCCAAACATCCAAGCCGTAGCCTTTCCACAACATTTATCACAATCTCTTTCAGCATTCATAGGTTTTAAAAACCAAACTCTACTTTTAAATCTGAAAGTTTTATCTGTCAAAGCTCCTACTGGACACACATCTATCACATTGCCAGACATTTCATTGTCAATAGCTTTACTGATATATGTACTGATTTCCGCTTTATCACCTCTAAACATAACTCCATGAACACGCTCAGGAGTCAATTGGTCAGCTAAATAAACGCATCTATAACATAAGATACATCTATTCATGTGCAATTTGATTTTATCTCCGATATCTACCATATCAAAGACACGTTTATCTTCTACCAATTCAGAATCAACAATACCATGCTCATAGCTTAAATCCTGTAATTTACATTCACCAGCTTGATCACAAACAGGGCAATCCAATGGGTGATTAATCAATAATAACTCTACCACATTTTTTCTTGCTTCTAACACTTGTGGATTAGTAATATTTTCAATCACCATCCCCTCTTGAACAGTAGTTACACAAGAAGGAACGAGTTTGGGCATAGGTCTTGGATCTTTTTCAGAACCAGCAGTGACTTTAACCATACAAACCCTACATTTTCCGCCTGTATTCTCAATTTTTGAATGATAGCACATTGCAGGAGGCACTAAATCACCACCTATCTGCCTAGCGGCTTGAAGAATGGTTGTTCCTGCTTCAACTTCTACTGTATGTCCGTCTATTGTTACTTTCATACCCTATTATTTAACAAATTCGTTCATAAATAAGCGCATCGGTTCACTTGCAAAGTGTTCACGATTCTTAATTTTTTCTGGATATCTCACATGATATTCAAATTCATGTCTAAAGTGTCTAACCGCACTAGCAACTGGCCATGATGCTGCATCACCAAAAGGACAGATAGTATTTCCTTCAATCTTTTTAGTGATTTCAACCAATAAATCTATATCAGCCCATCTACCAGTACCGTGTTCTACTCTGTGAAGCACTTTTTCAAGCCATCCAGTTCCTTCACGACATGGACTACATTGGCCACAAGATTCATGATGATAAAAACGTGAAAAATTCCATGTATTTCTTACGATACAAGCAGCTTCATCATAAACAATAAAACCACCCGAACCTAACATTGTGCCTGTCTTAAAACCACCATCACTTAAAGACTCATAAGTCATTAAACGATTTTCACCAGATGCTGTTTTTAAGATTAATTCTTTAGGTAAAATAGGAACAGAAGAACCTCCAGCTACAACAGCTTTCAAATCTCTTCCTTCATGTTGCATTCCTCCACAATATTCATCAGAATACATAAATTCTTCAACAGAAAGACCCAATTCTATCTCGTAAACTCCTGGTTTTCTAATATTTCCACTTGCAGAAATTAATTTTGTACCAGTACTATTACCTAAACCAATTTTTGAATATTCATCTCCACCGTTTTGAATAATCCAAGAAACAACTGCTAAAGATTCAACATTATTGACCACAGTAGGGCAACCATATAGACCACTTACTGCAGGGAATGGAGGCTTGATTCTTGGGTTACCTCTTTTTCCTTCAATAGATTCAATTAATGCAGTTTCTTCTCCACAAATATATGCACCAGCACCTGTATGAACATAGATTTCTAAGTCATATCCAGTACCTAAAATATTCTTACCTAGCCAACCATTAGCTTTAGCTTCAAGAATAGCTTTTTCTAAAATTTTAATAATGAATTTATATTCACCACGCACATAAATATAAGCAGTATTACAGCCTAAAGCATAAGCACTACAAATCATCCCATCAATCAAGAAATGAGGATTGTATTGCATCATATACCTATCCTTAAATGTACCTGGCTCACTTTCGTCAGCATTACACAATAAATATCTTGGTTTGCCTTCTGGTTTAGCAATAAAACTCCATTTCATTCCAGTAGGGAATCCAGCTCCACCTCTACCTCTTAAACCAGACCTTTTCACCTCTTGAACGACTTCATCTGGTGTCATTGATTTCAGAGCTTTCTCAACTGCCCTATAACCACCTACACTACGATATACTTCATAGTCCTTTAAATTAGGCACATTATAATGTTCTAGAATTATTTTCCTTCCCATAATCCCTATTTGACAGTATTTCTACGTGATTCAATAAACTCATCTATACTCTCTGGTGTCAGATGTTCCAAATAATCATCTCCCACCTGCATCATCGGAGCATAACCACAAGCTCCTAAACACTCAACACGAGTAACAGTAAAAAGACCATCTGCTGTAGTCTCTCCTTCTTTAATACCCAATTTGTTCAAAGTATAGTCCATTAAATTCTCTGCACCTCTCAATACACAACATGAAGTGCCACAAAACTCTAATTTATATTTACCTACAGGTTTGAGGTTGTACATTGTATAAAAAGTAACAACTTCATATACTTCTATAGGTTTAATACTTAAAATCTCTGCAACTTTGTTCATCACAGGTTCACTCATCCACCCATATTCATCTTGCACCAAATGCAAAATTGGAAGAATAGCAGATTTCTGCCTCCCTTCTGGATAACGAGCAATATATTCATTGATACGACTCATTATCGCATCTGAAAACTGTATATCTTGTATAGTACTCATCTTTAAGCGTCCAATTCTCCAGCAATAACATTCAAACTACTCATCGTAGCAATAGCATCCGACAGCATACTTCCTTTTATCAATTCAGCAAATGCCTGATAATATATAAAACAAGGTCTTCTAAAATGTAACCTAAATGGAGAACGACCTCCATCACTTATCAAATAAAAACCCAATTCGCCATTACCTCCTTCTACAGAATGATATACCTCTCCAACAGGAACAGGCAATTCGCCCATTACTATTTTAAAGTGATAAATCAAACCTTCCATGACATTATATACTTCTTGTTTAGGTGGTAAGTAAAAATCAGGAGCGTCTGCATGAAAATCTCCATCAGGTAAATTTTTCAATGCTTGTTTGATAATAGATATACTCTCCCAAATCTCAGCTTGGCGTACACAATACCTATCATAACAATCACCTGAACTTCCTACTGGCACTTTGAAATCAAAATCTTCGTAAGAACAATAAGGATTCATCACACGGACATCATAGTCCACTCCTGCTGCACGTAGATTGGGACCTGAAAAACCATAATTCAAAGCTCTATCCGCACTGATACCACCGACATTCACAGTTCTATCCATAAAGATTCTGTTGCGATTCATCAAGACTTCAAATTCTTTGAAAGTTTTCTCCATATCTTTCAATACAGCATGAATCATTTCAATAGCCTTAGGAGTTAAATCTCTTTCCATTCCTCCTATTCTTCCCATATTTGTAGTCAAACGAGCACCACAAATCTGTTCATAGATATCATAGACTTTTTCACGTACTTGGAAAACATACAAAAATCCTGTCAAAGCACCTGTATCTACACCTAATACTGAATTACAAATCAAGTGGTCGGTAATTCTAGCCAATTCCATCATGATGACACGGATATACTGAGCACGTTTGGGAATTTCCAAACCTACCAGTTTTTCAACTGTCATCAAATATCCAATATTATTGATAGGTGCAGAACAATAATTCATCCTATCAGTCAAAGGAGTAATTTGGTTGTATGGTCTATGTTCAGCTATTTTTTCAAAAGCTCTATGGATATATCCAACAGTAGGTTCTGAATCCAAAATAGTCTCTCCATCCATTAACAAGATATTCTGAAAAATACCATGAGTAGATGGATGCGTAGGACCTAAGTTTAACACTTGTAACTCGTGTTCCGGGTCATTTGAGTGTTCTTTAATATATTCTTCAAATCTTTTTACAGACATAATTATTCATTGTGAATTGTTCTACCAAAGAATCTATCATCTTTATCAACACGGCCTCCATCTTCCATAGGAAATTCTTTCCTCATCGGAAACACTTCCATTTCATCCATATTCATGATTCTGACAAGATTGGGGTGACCTTTAAATTTTACACCAAAAAAATCATACGTTTCTCTTTCTTGCCAATTAGCACTAGCAAATAAAGGTGTCATAGTATCTATTTCCAAATCGCTTTCAGGAAGAAATACCCTTAAACGCAAACGCAAATTTTCAAATAGATTATGAATATGGTAAACCATCGCAAATCGCATTTCATCTTCATGATCAGGAAAATGAATAGCACATAAATCTGTTAGAAAATTAAAGGATAAATCTTCTTTCAAGTATTTAATCACTTCAAAAATATATGCTCTACGAACTTGGATAGTCGTCAAGCCATAACTCTCTTCAAAGTTACCTATATGTCCTTCAAAGCGTTGGCTGAGTCGATCGATTACTTCTTGTATATCCAAAGCTATTATTTTATATCAATTCCGTAAGACTTCAACAATTGTTGGTATTCAGGTGAATTTCTTCTCCTAAGTGGTTCATTATGTACCAAATCTCTAAGCTTGTCAATTCCTTCCAATATTTGCTCTGGTCTAGGAGGGCAACCTGGCACATATACATCCACAGGCAATATTTTATCAATACCTTGCAACACACTATATGAATCAAAAATACCTCCACTCGTAGCACAAGCACCCACAGCAATCACCCATTTGGGTTCAGCCATCTGGGTATATACCTGACGAAGGATAGGTCCCATTTTTTTTGCTATAGTTCCCATTACTAGAAGCATATCAGCTTGGCGTGGAGAAAAAGACATTCTCTCAGAACCAAATTGAGCCAAATCATAATGAGCAGCCATAGTAGCCATAAATTCTATTCCACAACAAGAAGTCGCAAATGGCAATGGCCATAATGAGTTCTTGCGACCCATACCTACAAGTTCATCCAAAGAAGTCAAGAAATATCCTTGACCTTGAGCTTGTTGAGGTATTCCATCTAAAGTGATTGTATCTTTTGTTGACATGACCTTTTATTTATTGACGATTGAATTTGAGATTACTCCCAATCCAATCCTCCTTTTTTAATAACGTAAAAAAATCCAAGAAGTAATGAGCCTAAGAAAAAACACATTTTTACTAAGCCTATCCAGCCCATAGCCTTAAAATTTACAGCCCATGGATACATGAATATTACCTCTATGTCAAAGATAACAAAAAGGATAGCCACGAGGAAAAACTTAACAGAAAATGGTGCCCGGGCGTTACCCATTGACTCTACTCCACATTCAAAATTCAAATCTTTTACTACTCCGCCTGTTTTAGGACCTAAAATCCCAGCAAGCAATAGTGTCGAAAAAACAAAACCAAAAGCAACAACAAATTGAATGACTATTGGCAAATAATTGATAGTACCATTCATAACGAATCAAAATCGCCACAAAGGTAGCTATTAAACTACTAAATATTGAAGTAATTGAAACTATTTTTCAACAATTCAGACAGCCTTATCCTATTTGGAACAATTCTAAATAAATAATTGCAATAATAGCTGTCATTTCAAACTATTCAAAATATTAAATTAACTTTGAAATAAAGGAAACAAGGAGCCAGATAGTAATGGATTTATTTAATCAAGATATACATTCTGACAAGAATAGGCTACCTTATGATGGTATTGTTCAATATTATGGCAAAATCATGGACTCTCCTACTGCAATAAATTTTTATAATATTTTATTCAATTCCATTCAATGGCAACATGATGAGGTCATGATATTGGGTCGAAAAATCATTACAAAAAGAAAAGTCGCATGGTATGGAGATAAAGCATATTCATATACCTATTCCAATATTACAAAGCAAGCGAAAATATGGACATCTTATCTCCTTAAATTAAAAAATATTGTTGAAGCAATTTCCAAACATACATTCAATTCTTGTCTATTAAATCTATATCATGATGGCTCTGAAGGGTTGTCCTATCACAGCGACAACGAAAAAATGCTTGAAGAAAATGGAGCAATCGCTACATTAAGTTTGGGTGCCGAAAGGAGATTTTTATTCAAACATAGAATGACCCAAGAGAAAGTAGAAATACTATTAGAATCAGGAAGTTTGCTCATTATGAAAGGAAACACTCAGAAACATTGGCTTCACAGTATTCCTACAAGTAAAAAAATATTTAGTCCAAGAATTAGTCTTACTTTCAGGACGATTATCCAATAAATCTTTCAATTATTTTTCTACAATCACACCAGTAGCATAAACAGGCTTTATCGCTGCACTCGCTTTATCGATTACGCCCAATTTAACATTTGTAAATGTAGCTGTCAGTTTACTACCAGACTTCGAAACATTTACAACACCTGCTGTATCCAGAATAGAGATATACACACCGTCGCTCGAAGTTTTATTGGTTATCATCATCGAACAATCATCACTATTATACATTGAAGTATTGGTCTTTTTGGTAGAATTGACAACATTATATACTCCAAGATTTGGCGTATTCTTAAACAATATCAATATTGAATTTTTCTCTTTATCAGAAGCTCCAAACAAGGCTCCTGTATCAGAAGCTATCAATATTCCACCATTATTATTGGCAGTAAAATTATAGCTATCCACAGACCATTTTGTGTCAGAAGAATTGGGTTGATTTTCTGAATCTTTATTGCATGAAAATAGCATCATAGACGAAGCGATAAATGCTACTAAAAAAATAGAAAATGTACCTTTAAACTTATTCATTGTATTGATTTTGCAAACAAATATAATCTTTATTACTCAACATAAATATACTTCACTTTTTTCGCCATATCAATACCTATAAAAGGTCTGACTCCTGCTCCCATTGGTCTGTGATCTACTTCTTGTTCAGGATATAATTCGGGGTCAATAATATATAACTTAACATTTCTACCACTTGGAATATACAATGAACTAATACCAACTCCTTCAGGAATTTCATTTCTGCCTAAATTAAAAGAAAGCGATTTACCTGAAAAATTAATTTCTTCAAATCCCATCACCAAATTCTGAGGGTCAGAAAATACAATCGCATATTTGCACTTAAAACCTATTTCAAATTTTGAATCACTAGAAGAAACCAAACGATGCCTTCCGGAAGTCTTTCCATTACTATATCGCTCAAATAGCACCAACACAGTTCCAGGCTCTACTGATACAGATTGAATAATTCCTAGATTATCAGGTAGCTCGTTATTACCAATTCCAACTTTAAATTCTATCGGGGCATCACTCGCTCCCCCTTTTAATACAGCTTGCGAAAATCCTTGAAAACACAAAAAATACAATAAAATTGATACTCCTATTTTTTTCATTTGACAAATATTTTAAACCCTAATTTAATCAAATTAAATAAAATTTTGACAAAAAAATATTTGCTCATCTAAAGGACGACCAAAATGAAGTAGATAAAACTCTTTATCAAATAGCTATTCATTATCCGAAGCATGCCACTCAGCATAAGAGCTTGGAGTCTCTTCTAATCTGGCTGTAACAAGTTGAATATGACTAGGCAAATGTTCTTGAATAATGCTTACAAAATGTAATAATAGATTTTCACAAGTAGGTTGGTAAGGCACTTTATAAACCTTTTCAAACTCATTAGCAATCAATTCCGACTGAGCATAGGGTGCATTTTCATTGATAACCAAAGCATGGTCATAAATCTGATGAATATACACTTGAACGATTTTTTTCAATTCACTAAAATCTATCACCATTCCCAATTTGACATTACTAGTATCTATAATCGGTTTGCCCGACAGCGTAACAGTAAGATGGTAAGTATGTCCATGAATATTTTTGCAAGGACCATCATATCCAAAAAGAGCATGAGCCATATCAAAAGAAAATCTTTTACTTACCCTGACTGTTTGATTTTTCATCATGATGCAAAGTTACATATTTTCTATGACTATTGAATGGGATGTAACAATGTAATAAAGTGGGTAAAAAGTGAGAAGAAAAATGTAAGATGTGGAGATTTGCAAATGTGAGAATATGAAGACGTGATGGTGGTTGTCAAAGCCCTATCTTCCTTTTTTGTCATTCCCATGAAAATGGGAATCTCCAACCTAATTTTACCATTTCTGAGATTCCTGCTTTCGCAGGAATGACATTGCTCTTTTTAGGCACTTTATTCTAAATACAAATAACCGCAAATGGTACGAAGTTTTACGCAAAGCTCACAGAGTTTTGAAGATTTGGAAATTTGAAGATGTAAAGATGTGGAGATTTGCAAATATGAGAATGTGAAGACGTGATGGTGGTTGTCAAAGCCCTATCTTCCTTTTTTGTCATTCCATGAAAATGGGAATCTCCAACCTAATTTTACCATTTCTGAGATTCCTGCTTTCGCAGGAATGACATTGCTCTTTTTGGACACTTTATTCTAAATACAAATAACCGCAAAGGATGCTAAGTTTTACGCTAAGTTCACAGAGTTTTGAAGATTTGGAAATTTGAAGATATAAAGATGTGGAGATGTTGATTGCTTCGTTCCTCGTAATGACGAATTTCCTTGCCTGTCATGCAGCGCTTGCGAAGCATATAAAACTAGAACATAAATAAGTCCTGTTTGTTTACCACAAAGTTTCTCAAAGAAGCACTGAGTTTCTCAAAGAATTTGCTTTGCGCCTTTTGTGGCTTCTTAGCGTCTTTTGTGTAATAGTTTAATAATGAAATATTATACTAATTGATAAGTCTTCTTAATACTCCTTAATTTCTTAATGATTTTAAAAAATATACCTTATTAAACTAGCTCCTAAAACATCTTCATAGCTTTTGAAAGAAAAAATATTATTTCACCTTCTTACTTATTATCAAAATTCATCTATATAAAAAAATGCCATTAATATCTATTTGATAATTAAAATGATTATATTCGAATAACCAACTAAATCTAAAGCTATGAAAAATCTAATTATTTTAATTTTAGCTGCAGCAACTATCTTCTTGACATGGAAGACCTATTTTTCAAACAATCAATGTTGCTCTACTTCTTCAAATAATAATGGCACTTCAGTAGAAGTACATCAACCAAAATTTGACACCACAGGTATGAACTATTTTAAAGGTCGCACTGACAATGAAATGAACATCAACTTGTATGATGTTGTCAGTAATTTTAGAACTTTCACATTAACACAATTAAAGGATAAAGATAATGTAGATGGAATCAAAGATAGAACAGATGGACTTGTTACAAAATCTATCTCATACGACCGAGTTAAACTACTTCAATTATTGAATGCATCAAACTCTCAAAATGTTATATTTCACCTAGGGTCACTTGATAGACTTTCAGCTTCTAAATATAATAATTTTTACAAAATAGGTAAAAAAGGTAGTGTCGTTCAAAAACCTATTCTTATCCTTGAAATTGACACTCTCAACAAAGACAGAACTGGTTCAACAAAAGTGTTTGCAATTGGCAAAATATGCCCACCACCTAATAATTGTCCTTAATTAATTACTATGTAATATTATCGGAATGAGTATCTGATGAATCTTCTTCAGATTTTAGTTGATGAGGATGTTCTGGTTTAAAGTAATTCCAAATAGTTTTGAAAGTGAATTTCTTTTTATCTTCTATCATCTTTTTTCTCTTCAAATAGTCCACCACAGCTTCTTCTATATAATGATGAAATGGTAGTAAGAAAGAAATCACAACGATTTTAATGAGCCAAATCAATAATGGAGAGCCGTGTGTGGCATGATGAATTTTAGCATCAAGTACCAAAATGATAAATTCAAATAAGAAAATAAAGGCAAAAAAGCCAATAATCTCAATCAATCTTAATGAGTATTTCTTCTTTCCACTAACAAATAATAAGATGGTAAAGAAAAAGCAAATAAACACTGTAATGCCCATGTATTGAAGATTATACTTGCGTTTTAAAGCTAATTCCAATTTTACTTTTTCGGCCTCTATACGTTTATTTTCATTCTCAATTTCTAAAGAAGCAAACTCCTTCTCCTTCATTATCACATCTAGAGTATCTTTATAATGATCTACTAAATCAGCAAAGTGAAGTGCCGTTTTGAAATCACCACTTTCAGCACATATATCTTTAATTTTATTTCCGTAATTAATCTTTAGACTATAGTTATTTGAAATCAAACTTAAATCAAATGCTTTGCGATATAAATCTAAAGTTTTCTCTTTATCATTCAACTTACTATAAAGCATAGCATACTCCCCTAAAAAATTTAATTTTGCTGTATTATCATAAGAATCGTTATTGAGATAATGAGTATGAGCTTCATCTAAGTATTTTTTAGCAGAATCCAATTCATTTGCATAAAGATATATTTCGCCAATCGTCCAATTGTAACTAAATGGCCCTCTATTCTGATAATAGGTTTTAATAATTGGGTTGTCTTCCAAATATTTCATTGATTTTTGGCTATCTCCATTAACAATAAGATATGAGAAAATATAAATCTGTGCTTTCTTTTGAAGATAAAGAAAGTCACCCTTTTGGGCTAGTTCCAATGCTTTCTTTAAATAAGGAATCCCGTCATTAAAATCATAGCTAGCACCGATAGCAATATAATCTCCGATAATGCCTTTTGTGTTATTATTCTTTCGATTCAACTCTAGGCTTTTAAAATAATAGCTTTTAGCTTCCTGACTTTTATCAATACTATTATACAAACTAGCTAAAGCATGATAAACTAATGAAACAAGATTATCATTAATGCTTTTTGAAGCTATTTCATGAGCATTAGTAAAGGTTTTAAATGCAAGCAACATCTCTTTCTGCTCTTGGTATATTTTGCCCAATTGCAAAGCCGCTACTACTTTACAAGAGTCATTCTTTAAGCTCAAAGATGTAGAAAATGCCAAATTGGCATATTTCAAAGCAGCGTTAATATCTCCCTTTTTTCTATATACTTCTGAAATATTCGCATTGCCATAAGCCACATATTCAGGTCGATTATACATCTTTGCATATTCTATTCCTTGCTGTATATATTGAATAAATTCATCCTTTTTTAATAATGTTGTATTTTCTGATATCTCAAAGGACGTATTATAGAAATAGGTTCTTAAAATAATATCTTTATTTTGGCTGAATTCTGCCATCTGAACAGCTTTCTTGAAAACACTATCCGCCTGATGATGATTTTCTAAGATATAATATGCCTTACTCTTTTCTAATAGCGACAATAATGGCTTATTATTTTCAAATAAATCTTCTGAGTTTTCAGTACTTTCATGTTCTGCATAGGCAAATTGTACGACCGAAGTAGTCATTAATACTAAAAAAATGATTCTATAAACAAGAAAAATCATAGCATAACAAGTTCACATATACTAATATAATTAAACATTTAATATTATGAAAGAAAATCAATTAAAAGTATATTCCAACACAAAAGGAAATATCTATTTCTACTTATTACTGGCATTCACTGCACTCTTCCTCATTTCTTGTTCGACTGCTAACAAAGTAATATATATTGCTGCCTACAAACAACCCTGCACTGGAGTAGGAAATATGGAATGTATGATGATCAAGAAAGATAAAAATCAAAAAGACTGGGAATATTTTTATTCTTCAATAGATGGATTTACTTACGAAAAAGGTTTTGAATACAAACTCTTGATTCAAGAAGAAAAAATAGAAAATCCACCAGCGGATGGTTCAAGTATTCGTTATAAATTAATCAAAGTAATTGGTAAGAAATTTAATAATGAAGCAATAAAGTAAAAAAGTACGAAGTACAAATTTAGAAGTACGAGGTATGAATGAAAAAACAATGGTAGTAGAATTTGCCTCGTAGAGGCTATCGCTTGGTAAGTATAAACAATCATCCAACTATTGCTCCGTAGGTGCTACCCTTTTATTGGTTTCAAGAATATCGTCGTCCAAAATTTAACCACAAAGGCACTAAGCTTCTACGCAAAGTTCACTAAGCATATTTTTGAAAATGGATTGCCACGTCGTCGTTCCTCCTCCTCGCAATGACGGAATTCAGTACGTCACTGCGAGGCACGAAGCAGTCCAGATTAATTAAGTAATTTGGAGATGTGGAAATGCTAGTAAAATGTGAGATGAAAATGCTACCAAAACTAACTGCAAAGGACGCTAAGTTTTACGCAAAGTTCACGGAGTTTAATGAAGTAATAACTTTCGCAATAATTATTACAACTGAACTTTTCCAGAAATAATCCCTTGAAAATCATAGCCAGCTCTAATAACAGCACGCTCTGCAGCCTGCCAAGCGATAGGTGCGTCATTGTGTTTATGTACGGATACTTCCGCTATTTGATGCAATTGATCTAATAGCTCTTGTGTCTGATGAGCAGTTAAAGATTCACAGATATCATAAACACCTCCTTCCTCTTCTTCTACTCTATCATGAATTTCTAAAATATATTTCAATACTTTTATCAAATCAGGGAAAGGTGTAGGTACCATCAAAGCAGTCAAAGCACCATGGTCTAATCTCAACTGTGCTGCCTTTTCCAAGGGAACACCTCCATTTGCTAATTGTGCAGCAGGAAATAATACTTTTTCTTCCATTTTAATATGCTTCAACAAGCCAGTTCTGAATGCTTCGTAGTATTCCATTTGATAATTGTCTGCTTGCTCGATAGCTCTTTCTAATAAATCATCTAATCTTCGGTGGTCTTCAGTAAAAAATTGGTGTAATAATCTATTCATAATGGTTGAGTCAATAAAAGTTGATAAAATATTTGCCAATAAAAGTATTTAAAAACTTTTATTCAGAAGAACCTTTTAAGGTTAATAAAACAATATAATTACTAATCAAATAGGAAAGCAACATCTTCCTCAGTCAATTGCTTGACAAATCCTTCTTCCTCATGTACCAAATCATCTGAAAGCTCTTTCTTACGCTGTTGAAGCATCAAAATTTTCTCTTCAATTGTGTCTTTACAAATCATTTTATATGCAAATACATTTTTATCCTGACCGATTCTATGGGTTCTGTCAATTGCTTGTTGCTGCACTGCTGTATTCCACCATGGGTCAACTAAAAACACATAATCTGCTGCAGTCAGATTAAGTCCAGCATTACCTGTCATCAGACTGATTAAAAATACTTTACACAAACTTCCCTCTTCTTGAAAAGCATTTACATATTCCATTCTCTGCGAAATCGGTGTATCTCCATCAATATGAAAATAATCAATTCCTTCGTGCTGGCAGGCTTTAGCTATCAGATTTAACATTCCCTTATATTGAGAAAAGACCAAAGCTTTATGTTGTCCAAGTTGAGTCAATTCCTCCATCAACATATCCAATTTCACCGACGAATGACATGGAGTTTCTAAATCTTTAACGATTGCTGGTGAGGCACAAACTTGTCTAAGTTTCTGAATACCTTGAAGAATAGACAATTTATTCTTATTGATACCTTCTTTCTGAATACCCAAAAATATTGAATTTCTAATTGAAGCTTTGATTGTTTCATAACACTCTCTTTGCTCTTCATCCATCTCACACCAAAGAACAGATTCTATCTTATCAGGCAAATCTTTTGCAACCTCCTGTTTTGTTCTTCTCAGAATAAATGGATTAGTCAATTTCTGAAATGCCCTAATCTTTCTTTCATCTCTTGACCTATCAATAGGAATGGCGTACTCTTTTCTAAAAAAATCATTAGAACCTAAATATCCTGGTAAAATAAAATGCAATTGAGCATATAAGTCTTCAGTATTATTCATTATTGGAGTACCACTTAAAGCAATTCTATTTTTTGCTGACAATAATTGTATTGCTGCTGAGACCTGAGTATTTGTATTTTTAATATGATGGCTTTCGTCTAAAATAATTGCATCCCAATATTTCACTGACAATATATCTACATTGGACCTCATCGTTCCATTGCTACATATCAGTACTTGAGATTCTGAATCAAAGAATTTCTGTAAATCCTTGTTAGTAGAATGATAAATATAAGGCTTTAAATCGTCAGTAAATTTCAATATTTCTTGATACCAATTATAAACCAATGAAGCTGGACAAACAATCATAAATTGAGAAGAGGTATCTTTCAAATACAATTCTTGAAGGAAAGCTATTGTCTGTATTGTTTTACCCAATCCCATATCATCTGCCAATAATGCTCCTGCGCCTATCTGAGAAAGCAGACTCATCCATTCATATCCTTTATGTTGATATGTTCTCAATTCTGTTTTTAAGCCAAGAGGTGCGTCGAAAATTTTTTCAGATTCATTTTGCCATTGTATCCATTTTGCCCACCAATCCTTAGAAATAACAGGCAATAATTGCTCCACTCCACTTCCTTGCTGAGTAGCTAACAAAATCCATTGAGGGATAGTGATAATTTGGTCAATAATTTGCCCATGTTTCAATAATAAACCATAAGCTTGTATCCATTCATCCGACAAAACACCCATTGAATCATCTTTCAACAATACAAATGATTGACCTGAAATCAATAATTTTTTCAGTTCCTTAAGAGATACTATTTCTTTACCAAACGAAACTTTTAAATACAATTGAAGCATAGCTCCTTTCTGTTCTAGCAATTCCAATTCAGTTTCAATTGCAAAAGGGGAATACCTAAAGTGACGGAGCATATCCATACCTTTTATCTCCACATTATCCTCCATCCATCGATGAAAGGTTTTTAAAAACCATTGTTTCTTCTTTGCCTCTTCAAAACTCAAATAGAAATAACCATTGATTTGTTTAGCAAATAGAGGATGTTGTGCTTTCAAATAATCTGAAAACTTCCTTTCTTCTTCTTGATTTCTCCTGATTTCAAATAATTTACCTTCAATATTAGAATGATGTATTTCCTGAAATTTACCTTCGATAATAAATTCATCATAATTCCATCTAGGTGTAATCATCAAAAATGAATTGCTGATTTCACTTAAAAGCACTTCACTTTTTGGTTGACAATTTATCTCATTGATTTTAAATAAGTTGTTCTTATTTACTTCATACTTTTCTTCAAGGCTAATAATTATTTTTCGCATCAATTCATCTGCACGGAAAGCATATTGATTAGCATTTTTTTCTTGAAGACTATCGAGTGTAAGAAAATCCTTTTGCTTCAAAATATAATAAGTATTATCATACAACAATAAAAAATTATATCGTTTCGCTTCATTCATTCTGACACTTTGCTCACCAATTTGAAATATCGGCTCAACATACAATCCTCCACCTTCCTTTTGAACCACTTCAAATTTTAAGGTAGGGCATTCAGTGCTTACCTTACAAGTAGCAATTACAATATTTCCTTTGTCGGTTTTAGTACGATGATATACTTTTACATCAACTAAAGATTTAAATAAATAGACTGAATAATTTGATAATAAATTATTTATAGATTTATTTAGAAAAACAGACTGAGACAATCCAGATTTAGAATTTCTATGTTGTTTTGTTAAAATACTGATTTCCTCAAAAAAATATTCATCTCTAAACCATCTTACATTTTTATAAATTTCAGCTGGAAAAGGTTTGAGATATTGTTGTTCCAACTCAAAAATATCAAACTCAGTACCTTTATTAGATTTTCTTACCCTTAATACTTTTATGTAAGGCAAATTATGTATCAGCTCAAAAGGGTCTATTAATAAATAATTGTCTGTCTTTACACTCATTGTATGCAAATATAAATCTTCCTTAGATAATGCCTTCAAAAATTGAATTAGTCTTAAATAATCGACCTTATGTCTATTTTAAGCACTAAAAGCAGACAAATATCTCCATAAATAGATAACTTACAAATAAAAAAATTGCTGAAATGAAAAACCATACTCCATATTCAAATTTTCATCAAGACGAACCTTTGCTCACAAATGAATATACCCAAGACGAATTTTTACAAGATTATTTAGAAACCTATCTACCCAATGAAGTCATGAATGAAATCAGACCAGATTTGGAAAGATTTGGAAAAAAAGTCGCTACGGAATTAATAGAATATGCAAATGCTTGCGAAAACAACCCTCCCAAGCTTATTTCATTTAATGCATGGGGAGAACGTGTTGACGAAATCAAAGTAGCTCCTGAATGGGAAAAATTGGAAGCTGTAGCTGCTGAAGAAGGTCTAGTAGCAATAGGTTACGAGCGTAAATATGGTGCTCATTCAAGATTATATCAATTTGCCAAATTATATCTTTATACGCCATCTTCAGCGATATACACTTGCCCATTGGCAATGTCAGATGGAGCAGCAAGATTAATAGAAAAATATGGAGATAACTTTCTAAAAGATGGTCCATACAAAGGATTAACTTCAAGAAACCCCAAAACATTTCTCACCAGTGGTCAATGGATGACAGAACGTACTGGCGGCTCAGACGTATCACGTTCAATGACATTTGCATACGAAGAAAACGGAGAATATATTCTAAAGGGGCATAAATGGTTCACTTCTGCTATCACTGCAGATATGGCTTTTACATTAGCATCGACAGAACAACCTATTGATGGCAAAAGAGCACCTCTATCTTTATTTTATCTTCCTATCAGAAAAGAAGATGGTTCGCTTAATGGCATTGAAGTAGAAGCACTTAAAGATAAATTAGGAACAAAAGCTTTACCTACAGCACAATTGAGTTTAACAGGAACACAAGCAAGATTGGTCAGTGAGAAAGGCAAAGGAGTCAAAAGTATTTCAACACTATTTAATGTTACTAGAATATACAATGCTATTTCTTCAGTTTCGTACATGCGAAGAGCTTATGCCCTTTCTGAATCTTATAGCCATATCAGAGAAGCGTTTGGCAAGAAAATAAGTGAACATATTCTACATAAGAAAAGCTTGAGAAATTTAGAAATAGCATATCAGAGCAACACTATTCTGCCATTATATCTTTCACAGTTATTAGGTAGAGAAGATTGCTTAGTCGCTACCGAAAAAGAGATAGCTTTATTAAGAATTTTAACACCAATAGCCAAACTTTACACTGCCAAATCATCTATACAATCAGCATCTGAACATATCGAAATGTTCGGGGGATTGGGTTATTTGGAAGACACAAATATCCCTGTCATGTTGCGCAATGTACAGACTTTAAGCATTTGGGAAGGCACTACTAATATTCTTTCTTTAGATATGTTGAGAGCTATCGAAAAAGATAATGGACTTCCTGCTTTTCAAGATTTTGCAAAAGATATACTCAATAATATCTCTAAAGAAGAACTTCAAGAAGCCAAAAATATTATTTCAGACAAAGTGAAAATCTTATTTTCATTTATTTCCAAACTTTCTAATAAAGACGAATGGGAAGCAAGTGCCAGAGATATTGCATTTTTCATTGGAGAAACAGCCATTGCATTGTTGTGGTTGGATTTAATTCAAAAATGTCCTAAAGAAAAATATTTCAATGCATTGAACTATTGGATTAAATTCAAGATGAATGAAAATACATTAGAAATAGACTAGTCATCAAATTCAAATAATGAGTAAAAATTTCTTTGAACGAGTATATGAGGTAGCTAGGCAAATCCCTAAAGGCAGGATAACCACTTATGGATTGATTGCCAATTATTTAGGATCAAAAGGCTCTGCTAGGATGGTTGGTTGGGCGATGAATGCAAGTGGAAGAGATGAAACTATTCCCGCTCATAGAGTAGTTAATAGAAATGGTTTACTGACAGGTAAAGCACATTTTGGAGATATCTATCAGATGGAGCAATTACTTGAAGCTGAAAATATTATTGTAAAAAACAATCAAATTCAAAATTTTGAAGCGTTAATTTGGGATCCAACTAAAGAATTGATATCAACAAAGTTTTAAATTTTTAATTCACCATATCCAGACAATAGTATTGACTTTGGAATATCTCATATTCTACCTACCTTAGCAACTCAAAATTTTTGTAGTGTCAGAGGACGTGATTTTAGATATTGGACAAGAATTGTTATCAAAAAATATCCCATTTTGTATTTACAAATTCCCCAATCAGCCACATTACAATTTAGCTATTGACAAACAATTATTAGCTCAAAATACTTCAAATATTTTTTGGATAAGTCCATTTACTCAAGAATCAAAATCAATTGATATTCAACTTAATATAGTAGAAAATGCTTCAATAAATCAAGATTTTTTAAATATTGTAAAAGTATCTCCCAAAAACAATCCTACTACAAAAATATTACCTCCAGCTACAACTCGGCAAGAATATGACCAGCTGATAAAAAAATTTATCATGGATATTCAATCTGGGCAATTAAAGAAGGTAATTCTTTCAAGAGTATTGACAATTGACAAACCTGAATATTTTGAACCTATTCAATTTTTCAAAAAACTTTCTTCAACCTACACCAAGGCATTCAATTATATTTTCTATCATCCTACTTCTGGCACATGGGCAGGAGCAGCTCCAGAACTTCTCCTTGAAAAGCACAATAATCAATTATCAATCATGTCTTTAGCAGGTACTCAAGCTAATAACAAAAGAAAAGAAACTATTTGGGGTAATAAAGAAATGGAAGAACATTTAATGGTAGGTGAGCATATAGAAACCATATTTGAAAAACATCATTATACACTGATAAAGAAAGAGGGTCCGCATACCTCTGAAGCTGGGAAAGTAGTACATCTACAAACAGATTATATTTATCAAGACAATAACTATTCTTCTATCAAAGAATTATTAAAAGATATACATCCTACACCAGCTGTTGGCGGATTGCCTGCAAAAGCGGCTGTAAAATATATTTTAGAACATGAAAATCATGATAGAGCATACTATTGTGGTATAATAGGTGAAACAAATTTTGCAGATACTGCCAATTTATATGTTAATTTGCGGTGTATGCAGATAGGAAAAGACCAAATCGCACTTTATGTAGGTGGCGGTATTACTTCATCTTCAATTCCAGAAGACGAATGGAATGAAACTACCCTCAAAAGTGAAACTATGATGCAAATCATTGATGCACTAAAAGATGAACAATAAACTATGGAATTATCATCTAAAAAAGGCATTCAGCACATTGTTCTTACTCTAGCAAAGTTGGGAGTGAAAGAGGTCATTATTTGCCCTGGCTCTCGCAATGCTCCATTGACCATATCTTTCAATAGACACCCTTATTTCAACTGTACAAGTATAAGAGATGAAAGAAGTGCAGCATTTTTTGCAATGGGGAAAGCTATTGAGACTCAACAAGCAGTAGCCATCTTATGCACTAGTGGTTCGGCTGCATTAAATTTCGCACCAGCTATTTGTGAAGCATATTATCAAAGGATTCCATTGATAGTTTTGACTGCTGACAGACCCGCAGAATGGATAGATCAAGGTGATGGGCAGACTATCAGGCAAAACAATGTTTACCAAAATTATATCAGAAAAAGCTACAATATTAATGGTGATGCTACTCATGGAGATGAACTTTGGCATATTGAACACAGTCTGAGTGAAGGATTTCAAATTGCTACAAGTCTAGATAAAGGTCCTGTTCACTTTAATATTCCTGTTAGTGAGCCTCTTTATGAAGTAACTGAAATAGCACCTCAGCAGCCTAATATCTTCATGCCTATATCGACAAAGAAGACTTTATCTGAAATGAATATTCAAGTATTGGCTAAAGATTTTTCTGAAAGTTCTAAAGTCATGGTACTTGTTGGGCAGCACATCAAAAATGAAGAATTACAAAATCAATTGTCACTTTTAGCACAATTTGAAAATGTCATCATCTTGACCGAGTCCACATCAAATATTCATCATCCAGATTTCGTAGAAAATATAGATAGATGTATTACCCATTTGGATAGCCAAGAAATTTCCACTCTCCTACCCAATCTATTGATAACTATCGGAGGAGCTGTTGTTTCCAAAAGAGTAAAATCTTTACTTAGAAAATATAGACCTACTTTCCATTGGAATATTGACGAATACGATGCTTTAATGAATACTTATCAGTCATTGACACATCCTATTTCTATCAATGCCATTGATTTCTTGAAGCAATTCATTCCCCATCTCAAAAATAAAAAGGGAGATTACAGAAAACTTTGGTTACAGAAAAAAGAAAACTTACAAATCCTACATCAGCAATTTGCAACATCAAGCGATTTTAGTGATTTTAAAGTATTTCATCATATTTTATCAGCCATTCCATCTCATATTAGCTTGCATCTTTCCAACTCCTCACCTATCAGGTATGCTCAATTATTTGACAACAAAAATATATCAGAAACGTGGTGCAATAGAGGAACAAGCGGAATAGATGGTTGCACGAGTACGATTGTTGGAGCAGCTTCAAGCTATCCTGAAAAAGATTTTCTACTCATTACTGGAGATGTTTCATTTCATTATGATATCAATGCACTGTGGAATGAAGTTCCATTGAAAAATCTAAAAATTATCGTCATCAATAATGGAGGTGGTGGAATTTTCCGTATCATTTCAGGGCCTAAAGAAGTTAAAGAAATGAAACCTTTTTTCGAAACTTCTATGCATTCAAATGTTGAGAAAATAGCAGAACATTATCAGTGGAATTATTTGTCTGCCAAAGATGAAAAATCACTTCTCGAAATATTAGAAATATTTTTTCAACAAAAAACTCAAAGAACAATATTGGAAATATTTACAGATGCAGAGAAAAATCCTTTAGTTTTAGAGCAGTATTGGAATTATTTAAAAAATAAATCATAGCCATGAGTCATACAGAATGGAAAACCATTAAAGCATATCAAGATATCACTTTCAGGCAACGCAATGGTGTTGCAAGAATAGCATTTAACAGACCAGAAGTTCGTAATGCTTTTAGACCAGAAACTGTTTCTGAACTCCTAGAAGCCTTAATCATTGCCCACGAATCACAAGAAATAGGTGTTGTTCTTATCAGTGCAGAAGGTCCTTCACAAAAAGATGGAGGATGGGCATTCTGTTCGGGTGGTGACCAAAGAGTACGTTCCAAAACTGGATACAAAGGCTTAGACGGCATCAATCGCTTTAATATCTTAGATGTTCAACGACAAATAAGATTCATGAACAAAGTTGTTATCGCCGTCGTTCCTGGTTGGGCAGTAGGTGGAGGACATAGCCTTCACGTTGTTTGCGACCTCACATTAGCGAGCAAAGAACATGCTATTTTCAAACAGACAGATGTCAACGTAGCTAGTGTAGATGGAGGATTTGGTTCGGCATATCTTGCTAGACAAGTTGGACAGAAAAGAGCTAGAGAAATCTTCTTTTTAGGTCGTTCTTATTCTGCTCAAGAAGCTTATGATATGGGCATGGTCAATGCTGTTGTTCCTCATGAAGAATTGGAAGAAACGGCGTATCAATGGGCACAAGAGATTTTAAGCAAAAGTCCAACAGCAATAAAAATGAGCAAATTTGCTTTCAATTTGATTGATGATGGA
Source organism: Chitinophagales bacterium (assembly GCA_023957245.1). GTDB lineage: Bacteria > Bacteroidota > Bacteroidia > Chitinophagales > JADIYW01 > JAMLHH01. The sequence goes on along the minus strand of JAMLHJ010000003.1, from coordinate 124,500 downwards.
TTAGTGGGTCAGCAAGTTTATGCTGGAGAAGCTACTCGATTGATATACACCACTGAAGAAGCTGAAGAAGGAAGAAATGCTTTTCTGGAAAAAAGAGATCCAGAATTTGACAAATACCCTAAATTTCCATAAAATTTAAAAATGGCATCTGCATCTGCATGGTTGGAAGCATTTCGATTGCGGACACTACCATTATCCTTATCTTCAATATTACTAGGAAGCTTTCTAGCTAAATATCACAACTCATTCCAATGGTCTGTGTTGATTGGCGCTGTATTAACCACACTGTTTTTACAGATTTTGAGCAATCTAGCAAATGATTACGGAGATGCTGTCAGCGGAGTGGATAATCATAATAGAGTCGGGCCCCAAAGAAGCTTGCAATCTGGAAAAATCTCATTGAAAGAAATAAAAATTGCAGTCATTCTCTTTAGTCTATTATCTCTCATATCAGGACTATTACTTCTGATTGTCGGCACTAAAGGCTTACAATTGAAAGATGCACTAGTAATGCTCCTTATCGGACTCGTTGCAATATGGGCTGCCATTAAATATACAATGGGGAAAAATCCTTATGGATATTCAGGCTGGGGCGACATTGCTGTATTTTTATTCTTCGGCTGGGTAGGTGTTTTAGGAACTTATTTTCTACATACTCAACATATTACTCTCGCAGAAATACTACCTGCTATGTCTATCGGATTTTTCAGTGCTGGAGTTCTTAACCTCAACAATCTCAGAGACAGAGAAAATGATAAATCATTTGGAAAAAACACTTTAGTAGTAAAATATGGCGTTCAAACTGCAAAAATTTATCATGCAACAATTATATCTTTAGGGATAATCTGTGCTATTATTTATACTTCCTTTAATGGCAACTCTTCTTGGAAATGGATATATCTCATTTCACTGATAGGTTTAGTAAGAAGTATTATGATAGTTTTAAAAAACGAAAACCCTGCACTATTAGACCCAGAACTCAAAAAATTGGCTATCAGTACACTTATATTTAGTATCTTATTTGGGATAGGACTTTTAGTTTAAAAAACAGTCTGATGACTTGTAATTTTATAAAATATAAACTTCAATTTAAAATTCCAGGAGGAACATCTAGAGGTATTCTTCACCAAAAAGATACTTATATTATCAAATTAGAAGATAATGGGAAAATAGCCTACGGTGAATGTAATCGCTTCAAAAATCTATCTTTTGACGATAGAGAAATTTATGAAGATAAACTAAGTGATGTTTGCAAAAAAATATCTGAAAGAAGAGAAAATATTTTAGACGAATTAGAAGAATGGCCTTCAATATATTTTGGAGTAGAAACACTATTAAAAGATTGGGAGAATGGTTGTCAACAGATTATTTTTCCTGAAGTTATACAAAATGGAGGCTTTTCAATTCCTATAAATGCATTGATATGGATGGGTGAAAAAGATTTTATGTTGAAACAAATTACCCAAAAATTAGAAGAAGGATATACTTCCATCAAATTAAAAATTGGCGCAATAGATTTTCAAACAGAACTTGCTCTTATTCAATACATTAGAAAACAGTTCAATGAACAAGAAGTAGAGATTAGATTAGATGCTAACGGAGCTTTTCAAGCAAATGAAGCGCTCGATAAATTAAATCAATTAGCTGATTTTCAGATAAGTTATATTGAGCAGCCAATACGTGCTGGACAATGGCAAGAAATGGCAGATATTGTTGAAAAATCACCTATAAAAATTGCTTTAGACGAGGAATTAATAGGCATTATTTCACAAAAGGAGAAAGAGAAAATGATGCAAACAATTTCGCCTCAGCTACTAATACTTAAACCTGCACTCATCGGTGGATTTCAGGGTAGTACTACATGGAAAAATCTGATAGAACAATATCTTGGTTCTTGGGTGATTACCTCAGCTTTAGAAAGTAATATAGGTCTGAATGCGATAGCACAATACACAGCTTTGGGTTATACAGATTATGCACAGGGATTGGGTACAGGGCAACTTTATACCAATAATTTCCCTTCGCCTTATTCTGTTGATGCCAAAGGAATTCATTACCACACTTCAAAAAAATGGGATCTTTCACTTCTCACGAAAATATAGATTATAAGGCATTTCAGCGATTAACTATTAATGGGAAGACATTAATAGGCAAAGAGATAATTCAATATTGTATCGAACAAAATCATGCTCTATTTTCAGAAATAGCTCTATTTCTTACAGACTGGTTCGATGAAAACCCTGAGATTGAAGTGCAGACAAGCGGTTCTACTGGCGAACCACAGAAAATCAAAGTATTTAAAAATCAAATGTTACAAAGTGCATCAGCTACTGCTCAGTTTTTTGATTTTAAAGAAAATGAGAACATGTACTTATGTCTTCCTGTGAAATTTATTGCTGGAAAAATGATGATAATCAGAGCTTTATATAGCCAAATGAACCTTGTCATTCTTCAAGCTCAAAACAGCCATCCAATAGATGACCTTCCTGATGATATGAATATTCATTTTGCAGCATTTGTACCTATGCAATTGAAAGACATCGAGAACACCAAAAAGATAAAAACAATCTTACTAGGCGGAGCTCCAATCAGTACTCAACAAGAAGATGAATTTCAATCATTAAAAGCTGAAATTTTTCATAGCTATGGCATGACAGAAACATTGAGTCATGTAGCTATCAGAAAAGTAAATGGCAATGACCGTTCAAATATTTTCAAAGCACTTCCTAATGTTACATTTCAGCTAGATGAAAGAAATTGTCTCGTTATTGACGTTCCATTTATAACTGGAAAAATTATCACTAATGACATTGTGGAACTACTTAATTCAAAGGAATTTATCTGGAAAGGAAGATTTGACAATGTCATCAATAGCGGAGGGCTGAAATATTTCCCTGAAGAATTAGAAAGAAAAATTCAAAATTTACTGCAAGAGAATTATTTTTTCATTGGACTTCCAGATGAAATATTAGGAGAGAAAATCTGTCTTTTTATAGAACATACAGCGTACCAACAAGAGCAATTAATTGCTTTCAGAGACAAGTTGAAAGTTTCTCTCAATAAATATGAATTTCCGAAAGCTATCTTTTTTATTGATAAGTTTTCTTATACACTTTCCTCTAAAATCAAACGGCAGGACACTGTCCAGAGGTATTTTTCACATTTGTAGTAATACATTTTCCTGTTTTTTTTAAAGAAAAACATACAAAAGCACATCGAAAACATCAACCACCTACCTGCTCAATCAAACTATTTCACAAAATACACAAAGAAGACACAAAAGACTCAAAGCAAATTCTTTGTGAAACTCAGTGCTTCTTTGTGAAACTTTGTGGAATAACTTAGCATTCTTTGCGGTTAAATTTCGGACGACGATATTCTTGAAATCTATAAAGGGGTAGCTCCTACGGAGCAATAGTTGGTTGATTATTTATTTTTACCAAGCTATAGCCTCTACGAGGCAAACTCTTCCTCCACATTTCCTCATTCGTATTTCGTACTTTTAACTTTTAATTTTTGATCCTTCTCCATGGTTTCGACAGCATTTCGACAGCATTTCGACAAGCTCAATGACCGTCTCAACCACCAGCATTTCACATTCTCACATTTTCAAATCTTCACATCTTCACATTTCTACATCTACACATCTACACATTTTTTTTAAACATTTTCATTTTTGATTCGTTCTAAATAAGTATTACAATACTTCTATGAACTGTTTCTTATCAATCAATTCGCACTAGATTGTACAACAGATAAAAGTGATTTTATTCATCTAAATATCAATATTATGATAAAACATACAGCAAACGCCGTTTGGAACGGCTCGGTTAAAGAAGGTAATGGAACAATTAGCACTAAAAGTAAAGTCTTGAACCAACAACCTTATTCTTTCAAAACAAGATTTGAAAATGGTAATGGCACTAATCCTGATGAATTGATTGCCGCCGCTCACGCTGGTTGTTTTGCAATGGCTTTAAGTCTGATTTTGGGACAAAATGGATTCACACCTGATACTATAGAAGCTCAAGCTGATGTCACTATGGACCCTTCAAAATTGGAGCTCACTCACTCTCATCTAACTTTGAAAGCAAAGATTCCCAATATCTCAATAGAAAAATTTCTTGAAATTGCCAATGCAGCAAAAGACAACTGCCCTATCAGTAAAGTATTGAATCTGACAATCAGTTTGGATGCTCAACTATTGTAAACCTAAATCTATTTATCGTGGAAAAAGAATTATATTCTCAAGCTACTGCCGAAAGTGCTAAGAAAAAAGCAAGTTTGGCTCCCAAACAAATTGAAGCATGGAGAAATTTCAGTAAAACCGTTTTTAAAGAAGGTGTCTTAGACGAAAAGACTAAGCAATTAATTGCTGTTGCAGTTGCTCATGTTACCCAATGTCCATACTGTATAAAAGCCCATGTACCAATGGCAAAACGCAAAGGAGCTACTGAACAAGAAATCATGGAAGCAATTTGGGTGGCGGCTGAAATGCGTGCTGGAGCAGCTTATGCTCATGCTACAATAGCTCTCGATGCAATGGAAAATGAATAAAAAAACATTACCTTAAACCATAAAGAACTTTATATGCTAAAAAAGAGTCTCATCGGAGAATTTAACTTCGAATCCGAAAACACTAGAAAATTATTAAAATCGATTCCAGACGATGTATTGTTTTGGAAACCATCTGAAAAGATTTGGGATATTGCTCATTTGGCTACTCATATCGTCGGCATCTATGACCTTTACGATTACCTTTTTAATCATGATGAACTCGATTTCAATCATTACAAATATGACAAAGGTGATATTTCTAAAACAAGTGGAATCTTGGCAAAATTCGAAGAAAATATCATCAAGGCAAAAGACGTTTTAGAAAATTTCGATGAGTCAAAGGCATTTGACAAATGGACGATGAGAGTAGGTGAACATATTATTATCCCTCCATCACCAAAGGTCGTTGTAGCTCGAAATTTATTATGCAATCACCTATACCACCACCGTGGCGAATTGGTCGCATATTTGAGAACAACAGGCAATAAAGTGCCAGGATTATATGGTCCAACAGCAGATGATAAAAAATAAATATAGTAATGAAAACGAGATTAGAATATCAGAAAGTCGCACCCGAAGCACTCAAAGGAATGTTGGAACTTGAAACCTATGTCCATCATTCAGGATTGGAACGTAGTCTTTATGAATTAGTAAAAACGAGAGCTTCGCAAATCAATGGATGCGCTTACTGTCTGGATATGCATACCAAAGACGCAAGAAAATATGGAGAAACAGAGCAAAGACTTTATGCTTTATCTGCATGGCGAGAGACTCCTTTTTATTCCGAGAGAGAACGTGCAGCACTGGAATGGACTGAAGCTTTGACTTTGGTGTCACAAAATCATATTTCGGACGAATTGTATGACCGAGTGAAAGCACAATTTTCAGAGAAAGAAATGGTTGCACTCACAATGTCAATTGTTGCTATCAATGGTTGGAATAGATTGGCTATCGGGTTCAAAGCTATTCCTGGCACTTACAATCCTTAATTCATGGAGTTGAAAAATAAAATTGCAATCGTTACAGGTGCAAGCAGTGGATTGGGTGCTGCTATTTCCAAAGCATTAGTACATCAAGGTATAAAAGTATATGGAATAGCAAGAAATCTCCAAAACTTACATTTGCTATCCGACAGATTGGGTGAAAATTTCATTCCTGTTAGTTTGGATATTACACATGTCGAAGCTGTCAATACTTGGGCGAAAAATACATTTTCTGAAAAATTATCTCCTCAAATTCTCATCAACAATGCAGGAGTAGGATATTTTAGAAAAATAGATGAAATGAGCTACGAAGAATGGAAAACAATGATAGACACCAATTTGAATGGCACATTTTTAATGTCATCTCAAGTGATTCCATTGATGAAAAAACAAGGCAATATTAAACATATCATCAATATTGGCTCAATCATGGGCACAATTGCACAACCTGAAAGTAGTGGATATAGCGCAACAAAATTTGCTATGCAGGGATTCAGCGAAGCATTATTTAAAGAACTCAGATATGATAAGATAAAAGTGACGTGTGTCAATCCAGGTTCTATCGAAACTGATTTTTTCAAAAACTCCGACATAAAAACACATAGCAATATGTTACATGCCGATGATGTGGCAGAAACAATTATTCATATTCTCAAAACTCCTGACAACGTATTAATCGACTCCATCATTATTCGCCCCTTGATACCTCAGGCAAAATAAATATTATGAAAGGATTTATCTTAAAACGAATATACTCCGCTCCTTCAGAAAGTGATGGTTACAGAATTTTAGTAGATAGATTGTGGCCACGAGGAGTCAGCAAAGCCAATGCTAGAGTGGATGAATGGGACAAAATTCTCGCTCCAAGTACAGAATTGCGGAAATGGTTCAATCATGAAATTGACAAATTTGAAGAATTTACTGTCAGATATAAAAAAGAATTAGAAGCTTTTCCTACTGAGTTACAAAGGCTAAAGAAAATATCACTAAATCAACAAGTCTGCTTACTATTTGGTGCAAAAGATGAATTGCACAATCAAGCAGTAGTATTAAAATCTGTCCTTGAGTCCATCAAAATCTGACAAACAAAAACTTTTAACAGCTTTATTGATAAGCCTGCATCCATTTTACTAACTCTACATTTTCATCTGGAGTTCCTACAGAGATGCGAACACAACCTTCACATAGTGGTGTTGTATTTCTATTTCTTACAACCACTTGATGCTCAGTCAAATATTTATATAAATGATTAGGATCTTTGACTTTCATTAAAATAAAATTGGAATGTGTAGGATAGATTTTTTGAACATAATCTAGCTGACCAAATAGCTCTACCAATCGAGTATTCTCTGACATGATGATTTCCGCCATTTCCAATTTTACAGCTTCATTATCCAATGCTTTCAATGCTGCTTGTTGAGCCAAAACACTCACATTATAAGGAGGTTTGATAGCTGTCAATATTTTAATAATCTCTTTAGAAGCAAAAGCCATCCCCACTCTGATACCAGCCATTCCCCATGCCTTAGACAATGTCTGCATCACTACTACATTGGGATAATCTTGCAACTTGGAAATCCATGAAATAGCATTAGAAAAATCTATATACGCTTCATCAATGACTACTAAACCATCAAATGCAGCAACAATAGCTTTTATATCTTCTTCCTTTAATAAATTTCCAGTAGGATTATTGGGATTACAGATAAAAATCATTTTTGTATGTGCATCTATCGCAGCAATCACTTGTTCTGTTTGCAAATGAAAATCTCTCGTCAAATAGACTTCTTTGATAGAAATATTATTCAAATTTGCCGAAGTTTCATACATACCATAAGTAGGTGGGCAAATAATTACATTGTCCACTCCAGGTTCACAAAATGCTCTATAAAGCAAATCAATTACTTCATCACTCCCATTGCCGATAAAAATTTGCTCAGTAGCAATATTCTTAATTTCAGAAATTTTGGCTTTCAACTGAGACTGCAAAGGATCAGGATATCTATTAAGTTCTTCACCAGAAGCAGAGCCAAAAGGGTTTTCATTGGCATCTAAAAATATAGCATCTTTTCCTGTATATTCAGTTCTAGCAGAAGAATATGCTTTGAAATTTCTTAAATGTGGGCGTAATATTTTTTGTATATCAAATGACATGGATATTAATTATAAATTTTTAAGACGAATGGATACTGCATTTTTATGCGCTTCGAGTTCTTCGGCAGCAGCTAAAATTTCAACAGTACCTCCTATTCCTTTCAGACCTTCAGCAGTGATTTTTTGGAAAGTAATTTTCTTAACAAAAGTATCTAAAGAAACTCCACTATAAGCCATAGCATAACCATTTGTTGGTAAAGTATGATTGGTTCCAGAGGCATAATCACCTAAAGATTCTGGAGAAAGATGACCGAGGAAAACAGAACCAGCATTGACCACTTTATCACTCAATTGTTCTGGATTTTCCACTTGTAAAATCAAGTGTTCTGGAGCATAAGCATTACTCATTTCCATTGCTTCATCTAAGTTATTCACCAATATCAACCTACTATTTTCCAATGCTTTAGAAGCAAATCCAATTCTAGGAAGTTCTTTCAATTGATTTTCAACAGCCACTTCCACCTGATGGATGAGAGATTCTTCATTTGTAAATAAAATCACTTGACTATCATTGCCATGTTCTGCTTGTGAAAGCAAATCTGCAGCAATAAATTCGGGATTAGCAGTTTTATCAGCAATAACAGCCACTTCAGAAGGACCTGCTGGCATATCAATAGCTACACCATATTTCAAGGCTAATTGCTTGGCAGCCATTACATATTGATTGCCTGGGCCAAATATTTTATACACCTTAGGCACACTTTCTGTACCAAAAGTCATCGCCGCAATTGCTTGAGCACCTCCTACTTTAAACACTTTATCGACACCCGTCAATTTTGCTGCATATAGTATCGCAGGATGAATTTTACCTTCTTGATTGGGAGGAGAACACAAAATAATCTCTTTACAACCAGCAATTTTAGCAGGAATTACCAACATCAAAACTGTAGAAAACAAAGGAGCTGTACCTCCAGGAATATATAAACCAACTTTCTCAATTCCTACCGATTTCCTCCAACAAAAAACACCTTTTTGTGTTTCAACAACTGCTTCTTTATTGATTTGAGTAGCATGAAAATGATGAATATTCTTTGCAGCAAGTTGGAGTGCTGTTTTTAGATTTTCTGCAATTAAATTTTCTGCATTATCCCATTCATCAGCAGTCACTTCCAATGCTTCTAATTGAACTTTATCAAACTGTGCAGCAAATGCTTTTAATGCTTTATCTCCATCTTTTGCAACTTGATTCATTATTGGACTGACCCTTTCTTCTATGTCTGCTAAAGACATTACTGGTCGTGACAATAATTCATCCCATTGACTTCGTTCTGGATAAAAAATCTTTTTCATCGAAATTTTAATAAATTAATTTTTCAATAGGCATTATTAAAATACCTTCTGCTCCTGCAGCTCTTATCTGCTCAATTTTTTCCCAAAAATCTTGATCTTGAATAACAGAATGAACAGAACTCCAACCTTCTCGTGCTAGAGATTGTACTGTCGGGCTACTCAACCCTGGCAATAGAGAAATGATTTGATCTAACTTCTCATTCGGAGCATTGAGCAAAATATATTTATTCTTTTTGGCTCTACGAACAGAACTCATTCTAAACATAAATTTGTCTAAAATTTCCAATTTTGCTGCACTCAAATTATTGTTGCTTATTAATACAGCTTCTGAAGAAAATATTTGCTCGACTTCTTTCAAACCATTGCTCAATAAAGTACTTCCTGTACTGACAATATCACAAATACCATCTGCAAGGCCTATGCTCGGTGCAATTTCAACAGAACCACTGATTTCGTGTATTTCAGCTTGCACATGATTATCAGCTAGATATTGATTCAACAATCTAGGATATGAAGTAGCAATTGCTTTACCATTCAAATCTGATATACCATTATACGCTACACCTCTAGGAATTGCTATAGATAAACGGCATCTCCCAAAACCTAATTTGGTGACAAGATTTACATTTTTGGCAGATTCGACTAATACATTCTCGCCCACAATACCGATGTCAGCGACACCATCTTCAACATAACCAGGAATATCATCATCCCTCAAAAACAATATTTCTATTGGAAAATCATAGGCTGCTGTCATTAGACGTCCAGCACTATTGGGAAAACTGATATCACATTCATCTATCAACTCTAATGATTTTTCACTGAGTCTGCCTTTCTTTTGAATGGCTAATTTTATTTTTTCCATGATTTGCAAATTTAACCAATCAAAACAGAAAAACTGTTTATCTCTTGGTCTTTTAAATGAATAAATTATAAAGATTTGATATAGACAAAAGCCTTATTCAACAAATGAAAACTTTTCTTTATCATTCGGCCAACTCAGACCTACTATTTGTATTAACGATATGCACATTTCCCCCTCAAGAGGAATGATGAAATAAATGAGTATAGAAAAATACTGTGCACATTTGCATACAAAAGTAATAAAAAGCAAAACAAAAATAAAATTGTTTTTAATATATTTACATCTTTTTAAAAATATGAAGAAATACAGTATTTTAATATTATCATTTTCGTTATTTATAAGTACGTCATTACACGCAAAAAAAATCAAATATTGGACATCACCTACTTTAAAAATTGAAAATCCATTTGACGAATTTTATGTTCTTGGTTTCAATCAAAGTCCGATTGAAGATTCTATTTTGCAAAAATGGGTCGAAGCAGAATTAACTGAAAATTTTAATACTGTTAAAGGAAGTTCTTCTGTAATTGCAGACAGTAATTTTAACTATGAAAGCAAAATTCAACCTATAAAATCTGTTCCAGCAGATGCTATTTTGACTTATTCTATTGTTCCTCATACTCCAAAAAGGTTTGAAAAAGAACCTAAAATATACTCCCCTACATTACAAACGCCTTCGTACAATAGCCTTTGGGGATATTATACTGCACAGCTCAAACGAAATAATATCTCAGAAGAAAGTGCAAGTTATTTTATTGAAATGAATATTTATGAACAAGGTACTTTGCAATTACTTTGGTCAGCAAAATCTTCCATTTTTTCTTCTAAAAATTTATTAGCTACAAGCAAGACATACTTGGAAAAAATGATACAGATGGGGATCAAATATGAGATTATCAATAATGACAGAAAATAGTTGAGTTTAATATTCAAGATCTCTTCTATAGCTACAGAATTCACTGAACTAGTTCAATATGTTGCAGTACGAAAAGCCATTGCGAAGAACGAAGAAATCTACTCAATATTTAATTGCTTCAATATTCTCTGTGAAACTCAGTGCTACTTTGTGAAACTTTGTGGTAAAATTTGACAACATTATTATTTAGGGTAGCACCTACGGAGCAATAGTTAGTTGACTATTTATTTTTACTAAGCGGTAGCCTCTACGAGGCAAACTCTGCACCGCATATTTCATTCGTACCTCGTACTTCGTAACTTTTAATTTTTCATTCTTCTCCATGGTTTCGGCAGGTGGTTGCTGAGTCTTGTCGAAGCACTCAACCACCAGCATTTCACATTCTCACATCTTCACATCTTCACATCTTCCAATCTCCACATTGTTTCATCACTCCCCTTCCAAAAAACGAATAGCTTTTTTCAAATCTGGAAGACCATAACCTGATTGAAGTTGAGGATTTGAAGCATCATGAGCAGTACATTCAAGTACTTCAATTAAATCAATAGCTTTCAAATGTGGAAACATTTCCCATAAGCAAACTGCCACAGATGTTACCCATGGTGCAGCATAAGAAGAACCATAAGACAGCACATAATTGCCATCTTCATTGATTGTATAAACTTTATCTCCAAAAGCAGCCAAATTGGGGCTTACAACAGAGCTATTTACATTGCCATAAGATGCATAAGCAACAGGATAACCAGCATAGTTCAAAGCTCCGACAGACAAGATACTATCAGCATCAGCAGGGAAAGTCACTTCTTTCCATGGAAGATTTCCTTCGTTTCCAGCACTAGTTACTAATACTATTCCTCTACTTGCTACTAATGAAGCAACACGTGTAGAAATAGATTTTTTAGTATATAAGTCATTCCGAGAATAGTTATCTCTTATGTCTTCAAAATAATTATAACCTATAGACACATTGATCACATCAACACCAATACTATCACAAAACTCGACTGCCTTCACAAAATAGAACTCTTCCAATGGAATCTCTCTTGATATCCATTCAGACTTCAATAATGAAAAAGAGGACAAAGGTGCTCCTCCTAATAAATCTGCCCCATTCTTACTGGAAAATAAACTCAATATCTTAGTTCCATGTGATGATGTGCTAAAAATATTCTCATCAGAACCTGTAAAATCTTTTACTTCTTTAATCTGACCATTCTGAAATAAATGTTGAAATTGCTCCAAATTATTCACTCCCCAAAAACCTCCATCTATAACACCGACATGAATACCTTTTCCTTGATACCCAAGTGTATGTAATGTATCCAAACCCATTTTTTGATAGCAACTATTCATCAAATGAGATACTTCTTCATTGCTGTAATTTTTATTGTTTGAAATCCGAAATGACTCCAACTGACCTTGTCCTCCCAAATATTCTACTCTGTCAACAAAGTCACATTTTTTCAAATCTCTAATATCTCTCTTTCTAAATCGTATTTTTTTTAACAAAACAGCATTTAGCCATTTTGAATAATCGGCAATCTGGTAATCTTTTGAAATAATCTTCTGAACATAATCGTGATTAATTGGATAGTCTATTTCATCAAAACCAATTGATTGTCTTTCTCTACGCAATATAGCATCAGGAGAGAAAAACTGTTTTAAATGTTCTTCTGAAATAACATTCTTATCCTTGAAATAAACTAAAATATATTCTTTTGAAGGAATATTTTCGGCATACACATCAAACAAAAAGAAAAGAAAGAAAAACAGGTAAAATACCTTATTCTTTTCCATAGTCTATTGCTTGCCACTTGACTATATAACCACTTTCAGCTTTATCCTGCCAAGGTAAATCAGAAATTTTTTGAGTTTCTAAATGCCACCACTCTTTATAAACTAGACCAATACCTCTAGCATAAATTTCTTTAGCAAAGACTTTTTCAATAGCAGTTTCTTTATCTCGTAATAAAATTGAGGCTGTCTGATTATAATTTTCACCTAAAATATTTTGAGGCACATCTACTGAAGTAAATTGATAAGTCCAATCTCCCAAATATTTTAGATTATCAACTGCTTCAATAAAGCGATTGCCTTTCCATGTCAAATCTTTCTTAGGAGGAAAAACAAAACTAATAAATCGAATATTTTCTTCTACTCTTTCAATAGATTGCTTTTGTTCAACTGTATAAAAAGACCTTGCAGCTACCCAATCTTTACTTGTTGAATCATAAACAAATCGCTCCCAGCGCTTGGATGCTCTATTCATATTGTCTTGAAACTCTTCTACAACTTTATCTTTGACAGTTAGAGACTTACTTGTTACTTCTCCAGTAAAATCATTATACAAAGTGGAATCTACCTGATAAACTATAAAAGTTCCTATCTCGTCAACAAAATAATCGGACTTAAAATCAATATCTGAATTGTCTAAATCTTTTTTACAAGCAACTACAACGCTAAGTATTCCTATTAAAATGAATGGTTTTATATATTTCATTATACTCACAATATTTGTAAAGTTAGTGAATAATTTTTTCTATGTTGAATAATAACGAAAATGATAGGAATTTATTTAATATAGGTTCATTGTTTTCATGAACATATTGAACATAGTTTGACATCTTCATTGACCGAGTTCAATATAAAGGGGAAAGGAAATCATCATTGTGAGGAATGAAGCAATCTATTCATGACTTCAATATTTTCTCTTCATACTTTTCTTTAGAAGAAAAAGTATGCAAAAGCACTTCGACAAACTTCGTGACCTTTGCGTGAAACTTAGTGTGCTTTGCGGTTAAATTGTATTTCTTAGAGCAGAATGCCCAAAAAGAGCAGTGTCATTCCTGCGAAAGCAGGAATCTCATGAAGGGTAAAATTAGGTTGGAGATTCCCATTTTCATGGGAATGACAAAATAAGGAGATAGGGCTTCGACAAGCACCAGCATTTTTCATTGATAACTCGTACTTCGTACCGTGTAATTTGTTTTAATGAATTTAGAGATGTTTATCAGCAAGCCAAGAAAATCGCCCTTGCGAGGAACGAAGCAATCCATTCATTACTTTTACATTTTCTCTTCATACTTTTCTTTAGAAGAAAAAGTATGAAAAAGCACTTCGACAAACTTCGTGACCTTTGCGTAAAACTTTGTATCCTTTGCAGTTAAATTTTGGGCGACTATATTCTTGAAATCAATAAAAGGGTAGCTCCTACAGAGCAATAGTATGTTGTTTGTTTATTTTTACCAAGCGATAGCCTCTACGAGGCAAACTCAAGCACCAGAATTTTTACTTCGTAATTCGTAATTTTCTCTCACCTACCACATCTCCAAATTATTTCATTAATACATTAATCTCCTTTTAGTTAAAAATATTAATCAAAAATACTACAAGTAAGAAGATTTATTACCTTAATGCACTCAAACCAATTCAATATGATAAATATGAAACGTTTAATGATTATTGCCGTTATGGCATTTTCTTCTGCAACATTATTTTCAAGTTGCTCTTACAATAGTATAGTAAAAAATGACGAAACTGTAAAAGAATCATGGGCCAATGTTGAAGCAGCATATCAAGAGAGATATGACTTAGTAGATAATCTTGTGGAAACAGTGAAAGGATATGCCGATTTTGAAAAAGAAACTTTAACTCAAGTGATTGAAGCTCGTTCCAAAGCTACTGGCGTTACTCTCAATGCAGATGATATCACCCCAGCAAATATTGAAAAATTTGAGCAAGCACAATCTGCTTTAAGTGGTTCATTGAGCCGATTAATGTTGGTTGTTGAAAAATACCCTGATTTAAAAGCGAGTGCTCATTTCATGGATTTACAAGCACAATTGGCTCGATTAGAACAGAAAATAAATATTTCTCGTAGAGACTTTAACGCTAGTGTCAAAACATATAATACTTCTATCCGTACTTTCCCTGCTGTTATTACTGCAAGAATATTTGGTTTCAACTCAAAAGAAGGCTTCAAATCAGAAGCTGGAGCTGAAAAAGCACCGAAAGTGAAGTTCTAATATGTCCAATGTTCACGCTTTCTTCAAGTATCCAGATGCGGTAGTTCAAGCCATTCATAAAGCTGAGCAAAGCACCTCTGGTGAAATCAAGGTTCATGTCGAATCTCAATGTCCTATTGAAGTGATGGAGCGTACTAAAGCTATTTTTCATCATCTCAAAATGCATGAGTTGCCACAAAAAAATGGAGTGCTTATCTATATTTCTATATCAGATCATAAGGTCTGCATATTAGGAGATGCTAATATTCACGCTAAAGTGGGTAATGATTATTGGACTGAAACCATCTTCAAATTGACTCAACATTTTAAGAAAAATCAATTTGATAAAGGGATAACTGAAGCAATATTAGAGATTGGCGACAAGCTTAAAAGTCACTTTCCATACAACAAAAATAATGATACCAACGATTTAAAAGATGATATTTCCTATGGTGTCTAAATTGAGATTTTATCTAACATTCCTGACTATCTCAATCTTCACTATTGTTATAGCCAATGCTCAAGCACAATTTGAAGATAAAGATATCGTATCTCCAAGTTCACCTCCACGGTTGGTCAATGACTTCGCAAACATGTTACAAAGTCAAGACATCCAAGCATTGGAAAACAAACTTGTCGCATATAATGACAGTACATCTACACAGATTGCTATTGTCACCGTACCAACATTGGGAGATTACCCAGTGGAGGAATATGGAATCAGGTTAGCTAGAAAATGGGGAATAGGAAACAAGGAAAAAGATAATGGAATATTGATACTTATTGCGAAAGAAGAACGCAAATTTGACATTGAGACAGGATATCGAGTAGGTCAATATATTTCTGATATTGATGCCAATAGAATATTAAGAGAAATCTTGACTCCTAACTTCAAAGAAGGAAAATATTATCAAGGCTTGGATGAGGCTACTGATAGAATGATTGACTTATTGAGTGGCAATTTTAAAGCCGACAAAAAAGATTCTTCAGGACTTCCAATGAATATTATTTTTATTGTTATCATCATTATAATTCTCTTAATCATAATTTCCAACCGCAAAGACGATGGCAACCACACATACACTGGTAGAGGTCACGATGATTTTTTCCCTCCATTTATTGGAGGAGGATTTGGTGGCAGTAGAGGCGGTGGATTCGGTGGTGGATTTGGAGGAGGAAGCAGTGGTGGCGGTGGATTCGGTGGATTCGGTGGCGGTGGATTCGGTGGTGGTGGAGCTAGCGGAGGATGGTAGATATATTTGCTTATAAAAAATATTAGATGTAATTTTTTGAGATTATTTTATATCTTAAATCATGGATGCTAAATCTAAAGATCAAAATATTCCATTTCTAAAATGGGCAGCAGAAAATATTTCCAATCTCAATGGGAACAATATGATGAATACTGTCGTCATATTGCCTTCGCAAAGAGCTTGTTTCATACTAAAAGAACATCTTAGAAATCTAATGAATTCGGGAAGAGACTCTTCATTTATTCTACCTGAAATTCAAACAATCAATAAATTTTGGGTTCAACTGAGCAATTATATCATTCCAGACAAGGATATTTTGCTTTTAGAACTATTCAAAGTTTATAAAACACAATGGACTGAAAATCTCGAATTTGAAGACTTTGCAATGTGGGGAAGGATGATGTTGAGTGATTTTGATGAGATTGATAAATATAATGTAGATGCGAAAAGATTATTTAGCATCATTCAAGATGAAAAGAAGATAGATGCGTTATTTTCTATAGAAGATGAATTGAGAGAAATATTAAGCCACTTTATCAATCTTGTCGAAAGTGATAAAGAATTGGAAAAAGAATTTGTCAACACATGGGAGATAATCGGCAAAGTCTATCCATTATTCAAAGAGCATCTCAAACAGCACAATATGGCTTATGAGGGCATGGCTTATAGAGCATATTATGACGAAATCAGAAATGATGAACATACAGTTTTACCATTTTCCAATATTCATTTTGTAGGATTTAATGCTTTTACAGAAATAGATGAACGTCTTATCAAAAAAATAGCTGAGTCAGCGACATTATCAATGCATTGGGATGTTGACGATTATTTCATGGACAATCCCGAACATGAGGCAGGAAATTTTTTAAGAAAATACAAAAGTAGTTTCAGCGGAATACAGCATTTTTGGAATCAGGGAGATGATCTAAATAATAAGAGAAAATATATCTTCCATGGTGCTCCCATGAACCAAGGTCAAAATAAAGTAGTCAAAGAATTGCTTCATAATATTTCAAATGAAAATCTTTCTACTGGAATTGTTTTGACAGATGAAAGTGTTTTAGAATCTCTTTTATTTGAAATCGGGCAACAACAACAGGTCAATATTACCATGAGCTTGCCTGCTGGACAGTCTTCTATTACTGATTGGCTGGAAATTTTATATAAGATTCATCAGACTGAAAGTATCCACAAATCAGACCTCGAACGGCTATATCAACATTATTTTTTTCGCTTGCTCCATAGTGCCAAAGAAGCAGAATCTTTTAATAAAGTTATTTTGAGGAGCAACACTTTTTATTTCAGTACAAAAATACTATCCAATTATATCCCCAAAATCCTTATTGATAAAAAGGAAAACATCCTCTCATTGAAAGGCTTATGTCGTTACTGGGTAAAGCAATTAAGCTTACTTATTCAGCATATCGATGATAACAACAATCAGCTAAAAATCATTCTACCCTATTTCATTGCAGCTATTCAAAACAAAGAATTGCAATTAATCAATTATGAAAATCAAATTTCTTTTAAAGCTATTTATCAATTATTAATAGCTCATATACGAAGCACTCAAGTACCTTTTATTTCTGAAAAATCCAGACCTATCCAAATCATGGGTTTTCTAGAAACTCGATTGATGGATTTTGACAAAGTTATTATTATGGGTGCAAATGAAGAAATCTTACCTAAATCAAAACGAGGCAACTCTTATATTCCATACAGCCTGAGAGCACCTTTTGGCCTGCCTACACTGAAAGAATATGATAGTGTTTATGCTTACCATTTTTTTAGATTATTAAAAAGAACCAAAGAAGCTCATTTAGTATATAATAATACGGCATCTGAAAACTTGCAATCTGAAAAAAGTAGATTTTTATCTCAAATCCTACTTGAACTCAACTCCCCTACCAATCAAATCATAGAGAACAATTGGTACTACCCCAATAATATCTTAAAAGAAAATCAAGAAAATCTAATCATTCCTAAAACAAATGAACATCTTGATATTTTAAAAGATAAGTCATTCTCTCCTAGTGCGCTTACTTTGTATATCAAATGTCAAGTACAATTTTACTTACAATATATCGCAAAAATCTTTCAAGAAGACAATACTGAAGAAATACTAAGTGCAGCAGATTTTGGTAATGTTCTCCACAAAGCCCTCGAACTAATCTTTAGTCCGTTATTAAATCAATTGATTACTAGCGAAATAATTACTCAAGCAGAAAAAGAAATTGACGAGCATATAAAAACCGCCTTTTACTCTGAATACCAATCATTTGAAAAATTGAAAGGAAAAAATCTTTTAGCCTATGATATTATCAGAAAAGTGATAGTAGATATCTTAAAGATAGATAAACAAATGGCATCGGAAGAACCATTTTATATTGAATCATTAGAAAATGAATATCGTAAAACAATCACATTGACTGATGGAAGAGTTGTAGAACTTCAAGGAAAATTAGATAGAGTTGACCGTACTAGCAAAGGATATAGGATATTAGATTATAAGAGTGGGAAAATCAATATTTTGGAAGAGAAGGATTTTAAAGAAGATAAAATTGCTAAAATATTTACACCTTTTCAGGTAAATCCTTCAGAACAGACTTTTCAAGGTTTATTTTATGATTTTCTACTTGGAAAAGAAAATACAAGTATTGGTTTTTATGCCATTAGAAAATTAAATGATGGAATTCAATTTCTTAATGATGGAAATAATATTCCCAATAATATCCGTAAGGTTTTTGAAGAAAATTTAGTACTCTTATTAGACGAATTATTTAATCTTGAAATACCTTTTGAAAGAAACCCAAAAGCAAATTCAGCTAAGTATTCTTTATTTGAATTTATGAAACCATAGATATTTTCGATAGTCCATATCGAGAAAGATTGGTATCACTCCTACTGAGCAAGTAATTTGCTGCTTGATTAATAATCCTGCAATATATTAGAAGGATATCGAAATACACCATTATGTGTTTTCTTTGAAATAGCCACCATTGCTTTTGCAACTTGACGACCTTCAATACCTGCATATTTTTTCAATGGACCTATCCACAATGCACTTGTTTGTTCGAAAATCTTTTGACCTATTTTTTCACCAAATCTGACATCAGCCCTATCTCCTATCAATAATGAAGGCTGGATAATATTCAATGTATGAAATTTCAACTCTTTCAATGATTGTGTCAATTCGTATTTAACTTGATTGTAAAAAATCAAAGAAGGTTTATTGGTTCCCAAAGCAGTAATAACATTAAAATTCTCACAACCCAATTGATGAACTGCTTGTGCAAAATTGAAAGCATATTGATAATCTACTTTCTTGAATGCTTCTTTGCTTCCAGCTTTTTTAATAGTCGTTCCCAAGCAACAGAAAGCATGTGTCGCTTGAATATCACTTATCGACTTCAGTATCTCATCAAAGTCCACTACTATTTCTTGAGCTTTACTATGTTGATAACCTACATGTCTTCGATTGAGGATATACACCTTCTCGAAATCATCATCTTCCAATAAGTATTCCAATACATATTGCCCAACCAATCCTGTACCTCCTGCAACTATTGCAATATTCTTTGCCATATTATCGTGTTTTACTGAACAATTGGCTACCTATCAATTGTCCTCCATTTATTAAATGAAATACATAAATCCCATTGGATAGAGAAGATAAATAAATTTTTTCAATTTGTCCATTCATTTGACCTCTTTTACATTCAGCACCCAACATATCGGAAATTATCCATTCCGTTCCTTGTATCTGTGAAGGTAACTCTACTTGGATTTCACCATGATTAGGATTGGGGAAAATTTTAAAATTTATATCTGAAAAATATTTATCCTTCACTCCTACAGGTTGATAAGCTGGTGGATTTTGGCTCAACCACCTCACCCCTCCTGTCTGTACTCCTAATAGCAATGTATTGTCCTTTGTCGATAAAAAATTTCCAAATACTGGAACTATTTTTCTACCTAAATTAAAAGAGAAATCTTGAGTTTTCACTCTTAATAATAAGCTATCTTCAATATTATCAACATATTTCAATTGAAGATATGAACCGATTATTAAATCATATTTTCCATCGCCATTTATATCACCAATCGCTATACTACTATAACCAAATGGCAACGCATCAGTTGCAGTCTTAATTTTACCTACTGAATCTGTCACCAATTCCAATTGAATCTGCGCATTATTAGAGGTGTTTTTATAAAGATTTATATTTCCATTGAACTCTCCTATAAATAGTTCTGCCTTACCATCTCTATCTATATCAAAAACACATGGAGCTGCATTTTGCCCTATATCCAAAACATTCGCTCCCAATTGAAGAAAAACAGGTTCGGCAGCTTGAAAACCACTATTCGAAGAAATATTCTTATAAAATAAGACTCTTCCATCGTACAAACCAATCAACAAATCTTCCTTGCTATCTCCATCTAAATCTCCAACAGAAAGAATAGGTTCGGTCCAAGCAGTATTGCTAAATTTTAAAAAATCTTCATCTTCTAATCTAAAAATTGGATAAGTTGAAGAGCCTATATTTCTGTAATAATGTAAACGATAATCTAATTTGCCATTCTTTCTATAACCTCCTCCTATTAAAATATCTTTCAAACCATCGCCATCAATATCCACAATAGCTGGCGCAGCATTTTCCCCTATATCTATCATATCTCCTACAAGAAATGAATGGGTTAAAAACTCTAATTGAACATTGTCTTCACCTACATTGCGGTACCATAAAACATTGTGATAATTATCCACTCCCAAGCCTTCAAATGGTGTAACAATCAAATCTTTTTTCCCGTCATGATTCACATCTATAAATTTAGCCAACGGAAAGGACGATGTTGAAACACTCACATCATAAGAAGGAAATAGAGTGTCTTGACTTAAAATTGAAGCATATTTTCTATCGCCATCATTTCTCAAATGATTGATAAAATTAAAGGAAACATCACCCATCAAAACATCTAAAACTCCTCTCCCTCGAATATCAAAAGCTTCCAAAGTTGATCCAGCATGTCGCTTTTTTGAAAAATCTTCATCTTCTGTATCGGCATATCTTCCTCCTGAAATCTTATACATACAGGTATCATGCATATCTATCATCGGGCTAAATCCTGATTCATACACATTGCCCCAACAATTATCATAAAGTGTAAAAGCTAGCGTATCACAATCTAAACCATTCTCCACATGCATATTTTTGTATAGTAACATTCTATTAGCACTCACATTAAACGTCAAAATATCATTGTCACCATCATAATCAAAATCTGCGACTGCAGGCCTATCTACAAATGTACCATAGAGATTGATAGCCCCTGAACTACTCTGATACAATATTTCATTTGACCATAATTCATATTTCAAAGTATCATTGTCTAAAAATCCTCTATAAACTGCTATTGAACCTTCATTATAAGTCAATAAATCATCGATTCCATCACAATTCATATCTTTATTGACTACCCAACCTTGCAATGCTGGAATATGTCGTGAATAATTTCTATCTAGTAAATATTGACCTTTATCTGTCGCAATAAATGTACGATTAGAAAAATCTGTTTTTTCAAAAACCATTAAATCTCTCAAACCATCTCCATTCAAATCCAAATCGCAAAACTGAGCACTATTCAATCCTCCCGCCCATGGATATTTTAGATACACGCCATTTTGTCGGACTGGGATATAATCTATCTCTTTAAACACTAGCGTTGTCTGCGCATTCACATTCAATACCAAATGAAAGCAAATGAATAACCTAAAACATAAAAAGATTTTCTTACAGCAACTCATTCAATACAACAATTTACTTCCCAAAATAATTAATTAGTGGTGGAGTCGTACAACCATTGGGTGGGCTTATCCCTATCATCGCTGACAATGTAGGTGCAATATGGCTTGGGCTGACAATATCATAACTTTTCCCTATTGGAATACCCTTACCATAAAAAAGCAAAGGCACATGTTTGTCATAAGCATAAACCGATCCATGAGTAGTTCCAGATTGTGACCAACTCATATCTAGCCAACCTGGTTGAAGCAAAATAAATACATCTCCACAACGCAATGGATTATAACCTTTACTATAATATTTCAATATATCATCTGTAATACTTCCATCAGAAAGTAATTTTGAAGAAAATACTTTTTGAACGCCAGGTTGAAATTTCATAAAATCAATTATCTCTTCTTTAACAGATTCTTCATTGAGATTCAAAGCGTGGATTGCATCTTTATTGAGATAAATCTGTGAGTTTTTATAACCATCAATCAAATCTTGACCAAATTTCTTTTCTAAATAGGCTCTCAATTGAGTTTTGACAATATTGTTATCAAAAAAATCTGTTCCCATCTTTTTAGATGC
Organism: Chitinophagales bacterium; assembly: GCA_023957245.1. Classification (GTDB taxonomy): domain Bacteria; phylum Bacteroidota; class Bacteroidia; order Chitinophagales; family JADIYW01; genus JAMLHH01. The sequence goes on along the minus strand of JAMLHJ010000003.1, from coordinate 102,098 downwards.
TAAATATTTGGGATTATCAGCAGCAGCATGATCGGCAGTCAATACGATAACAAAATCATCTTTTCCCAATTGATTTTCTAATAAATTAATCAAACTAGCTATTTCTTTATCTAATCGCACATAAGTATCTGCTATCTCCACCGAGCGAATTCCAAAAAAATGACCAATATAATCTGTAGAAGAAAAACTGACATACAAAAGATCTGGAGCATCTCCCTTGTCTTTCATCTTTCCCAATTTTTCATTTTTAAGCAATGCTTCAGTAAAATCCATCAATAAAGAATTCCCAAATGGCGTATTCATTATCAATGATTTATCTCCATTATCTTTTCTAAGTTCTTTCAATTGATAAGGAAATACTGGCGAAGATATACCTTTAGGAATATTTTCATAAGGGCTATTATCTGCTTCTGTATATTTTTCTAAAGTCTTTACAGAAACAGAAGTTTTCCATGTCTGATTGAGATATTTATCTACTAAATTCTTTTTATTAAAATCTTTGACCCAAGACGGCAATTCACTCATGTAGTATGTTGAAGAAATAAAATTTCCTTCATTGGGATCCAACCAATAGGCAGCATTTGCCAAGTGTCCAGGAGGTAAAATCGCTCCTCTATCTTTGAGTGAAATACCAAAAACTTTTGAACGATTATTAGTGGCCAATCTCAATTCATCACCTATGGTAGAAGATAAAAGATTTCTAGGAGACATCTGTCCTGATGCTGTTTCTGTACCTACGCTTTGCACACTTTTATCTGAGACACAATACATTTTTTCACCTGAATTATTTTCATACCAGTCATTACCGACAATTCCATTGACCGAAGGAGTAGTCCCTGTACCAATACAAGCATGTCCAGCAGCAGTATATGTAGGAAAATAACTATACTGACAATTGGCAAAATTATAACCTTCATTTACCATCTTTTTGAAGCCTTCTTCGCCATACAAATTCCAAAATCTAAACAAATAATCTTGCTTCATCTGATCGACGACAATATTAACTATCAGCTTGGGTTGAGCACCATTGGGTTGAGCCATAACACTCCAACTCCCTCCAAAGAATAAAAAAATGATGACTATAAAATGCTTTTTCATTGATTTAAGATTTTAATATCTATTGAATTAACAAAATTCAAAATTCTCATTAAAGATACGCACTCAGGTAGAAAAAATCTTACCCTTTCATCTTCTCATGAAATTATCAACATTATTCTATTTATAGCATCTATCAACAACTGAGAATTTCACACTTAACTATTTTTATACTTGATTTCATTTATTTCTTATCATAATAATTTTAAAAACTGTACCTTTCAGTTCATATTTTAATCATAAAACAACTATATGAATCAAGTAAAAAAGGTATTAGTATTGGGGATAGGAAGTATTTTTACACTTTCCTTATACTCCAATTTTAATTCGGTAGAAGCGTATTGCAAAAAACACAAGAATGCTAAAGCAACTAAAACAACAGAACAAAAAATAGCTCCAGCAAAAGAAAGTCCTACATCATCTCAGGAAAATAGTCTAATCGAAGAAGCAAAAAAACAGATTTTACCACTAGATCCTAATGTACTTCATGGAACATTGCCAAATGGAATGCAGTACTTCATAAGGAAAAATTCAAAGCCAGAAAATCGCATGGAACTTAGATTGGTCGTCAATGCAGGCTCTAATCAAGAAGATAACGATCAAAAAGGATTAGCTCACTTTTTGGAACACATGGCATTCAACGGAAGCAAGAGTTTCAAAAAAAATGATTTGGTCAATTATGTTGAAAGAATAGGAACAAAATTTGGACCTCACCTCAATGCTTATACCAGTTTTGACGAGACAGTTTACATGCTACAAGTACCTACCGACAAGCCAGAGATTATTGATTCTAGTTTATTGATTTTGGAAGATTGGGCAAGTGGATTGACTTTACCTGAAGAAGAAATTAATAAAGAAAGAGGTGTTGTGGTATCCGAATGGCGTAGTTCACTAGGTCCACAACAAAGAATGCAAAACCAATATTTTCCAATCCTTTTCCACGATTCTAGATATGCTGAAAGACTGCCTATTGGTGATACAGCGATTATCAAAAATGCATCACCTAAAGTGATAGAAAGATTTTACAAAGATTGGTATAGACCAGATTTGATGGCACTAGTTGTAGTTGGTGATATTGACCCTAAAACTATAGAAGCGGAAATCATAAAAAGATTTTCTGACATTCCTGAAGTAGCATCACCAAGAAAAAAAGAGCTTTATCCTATTCCTCCTCACCAAGAAACCTTGATAAGTATTGTTACAGATAAAGAAGCTCCATATACCCAAGTTATGCTATTTGAGAAGCATCCTGCTAATCACAATGATAATATTATTGGATATAGAGAAATGCTCAAACACCAAATCATCAATTTAGCTATCAATGAAAGATTAGATGAAATTTTACAACAGCCAGCTCCACCATTTTTTGGTGCTATGTCAAGTTATGAAAATCAATTAAGAGGTTTGGATGCTTTTGCAGCGATGGCTGTTGGTACACCTGACAAAACAGAAACAATGTTGAAGACATTATTCGAGCAGATGTACTTAGTAGAAAAATTTGGCATCACACAAAGTGAATATGATAGAGCTGTTGCCGAACTAATCAATAGCTATGAAACTGCTTTGAAAGAAAAAGATAAAACAGAGTCTTCCAATTATGCGAGTGAATATGTAGATTTTTATCTTTCTGGTCAAGCTAGCCCTGGGATAGAAATTGAAAATCAACTTGTCCAAATTTTACTACCTACTATCACATTGGCAGAAATCAATGACAATTTCAAAAAAATAATTACTCACAAAAATACTGTGGTCATTGTTACGTCACCTGAAAGCAGTAAAGATATTTTACCTTCAAAAGAGAAAATCTTGGCTATTCAAAAAGAAGTAGCACAATCAGACCTCAAACCAATTGAAGAGAAAGTCGTCTCCACACAATTGTTACCTACTCTTCCTACAGCTGGTAAAATTCTCCAAAAAGAAAACACTACTAATGGATTTGAAAAATGGACTTTAAGCAATGGCGGAACTGTATGGGTTAAAAAGACAGATTTCAAAAATGATGAAATTCTAGTACATGCATTCAGTCCAGGTGGAAGTTCATTATATTCAGATGCAGATTTCTTCTCTATCAGCAATGCAGCACCAATAGTAAGCGAAAGTGGATATGGAGATTTTGATAAAATCAGCTTAAACAAAGCTTTAGCTGGTAAAACTGTAGTTTCTGTTCCTTATGTAAGAGAACTTGAAGAAGGTATCAATGCTTCAACAACACCTAAAGATATTGAAACATTGTTCCAACTTTTATATCTCAATTTTTCTGCACCTAAGCAAGATAGCTCAGCTTTCCAATCTTATGTCAATAAAAACAAAGCCTTATATTCTAATCTTTTAGCCAATCCAGCTATCTATTTTCAGAAAGTGATTTATGAGACATTATTTCAAAACAATATCAGAAAAAGATTCCCTGCTGTAGAAGACTTTGATAAAATCAATTTCAATAACGCATTTCAATTCTACAAAGACAGATTTAATAATGCTTCTGATTTTAATTTTGTAGTCATAGGTAATGTTGACACAGACAAACTATCAGGCTTAGTAGAACAATATATTGCTTCATTACCTACTACAGGCAAAAAAGAGCAATGGAAAGATACTAAAGTGAACCCTCCTAAAGGAAAAGTCAATAAAGAAGTCTCTATGGGAGCAGCTCCAAAAGTCAATGCACTCTTTTATTTCAGCGGAGATAAAAAATGGAGCAGTGATGATGAATTGGTATTTGATATGATGACAAGTGTTTTGAACATCAAATTAAGAGAAGCTCTCAGGGAAGACAAAGGTGGCGTATATGGTGTAGGTGTACAAGGTGGATTTGACAGGATACCTAGTCAGCAATACCACGAATTATTCACTTATAATGCAGATCCAGAACAAGCTGCAGATATTGAAAAAGCAGCGATGGAAGTTATCGAAAACTTGAAGAAAAACCCTATTGATGATGTTACTTTAAATAAAGTCAAAGAAACTATCAAAAGAGAAGTAGAGTTAGATGTTAAAGAGAACAGCTATTGGGTCAGTGCGATTAAAGAATCTATTGCTTTCAATGAGCCAATAAAAGATACAGACAAATATCTTCAAAAAGTTAATAGCATTTCAATTGACCAAATACAAAAAGCATTTCAAGAATATCTCATAGGTACTAACTTTATACGTATCGTCATGAGTCCTGAAAAATAAAAACATTTCGTCCCTATCAATGGAATTATCAGCCTATTTTAGTTGATAATTCCATTTTTTATTTTTACAAATATTTTCCATTTTCAAGGCAAAAATAAAACATAGACACATGCACCCATATCTTTCACTTCTTATAGCTATTTTATTAGAAACAGCTGCTACATCACTATTAAAAGCATCTGAACAATACACTCGTCCATTACCCACCGTTTTGAGTATATTGGGATACATAGCCACTTTTTATTTTTTGAGTGTATCATTAAAAACAATACCAGTAGGTATAGCTTATGCAATATGGTCAGGCATAGGAATTATACTCATAACACTAATAGGCTTTATTGTATTTCATCAAAAAATAGATTTTCCAGCGATTATTGGAATTTCACTAATACTAGCAGGAGTTATAGTAATTAACTTATTCTCAAAAAGTAATATATAGATATTATAATTATTTTATAATTTATTGCAATTAATTACGATACTAAGAAACCTTAACAGGTTATATTTTCCAGTAAAATTTAACTATTTTACCTAGCTCAATTTAAAAAGATAAGAGTTATGGAGAATTTTTTCAGTCATTTAGCAGAGAGCTTTCAATTGCCACTCCATAGCCCAATTTTGATATTCTCGCTGATACTTCTTATCATATTATTATCTCCTATACTTCTCAAAAAGATTAATATTCCAGGCATAATAGGTTTGATTATTGCTGGAGTTGCCATTGGACCACATGGGTTTGGGGTATTAGAAAAAAACTCAGCAATAGATTTATTTTCCACTATTGGACTGCTCTATATCATGTTTATAGCAGGTCTTGAACTCGATTTGAATGAATTTAAAGCCAATAAAAACAAAAGTTTAATATTTGGATTTTTTACATTTATTATTCCTATAAGTATTGGATTTCCAGTATGTTATTATTTTTTAGATTATGGATTTAATACTAGTTTTTTGACAGCAAGCATGTTTGCCACTCATACACTAGTTGCTTATCCTATCGTCAGCAAATTGGGCGTATCCAAAAATCAAGCGGTTGCGGTTGCTGTGGGAGGAACATTATTGACAGACACTGCTGTACTTATTATTCTAGCAGTTATCATGGGCAATAGCCAAGGCAATCTTAATGAAGAATTTTGGATAAAGCTGGGAGTCTCGTTATTGATTTTTTGCCTCATCATGTTTTTAATCATACCTAGAATAGCCAAATGGTTTTTCCAGAAACTAGAAAGCGAAAAACACTCACACTATATTTTTGTATTATCAATAATGTTTTTTGCAGCTTTCTTAGCAGAAGTCGCTGGAGTAGAGGCAATTATAGGTGCATTCGTTGCTGGATTGGCATTAAATAGATTAATTCCCCATTCTTCGGCTTTAATGAACAGAATTGAATTTTTCGGCAATTCTTTATTTATTCCCTTTTTCTTAATAAGCGTAGGAATGTTGGTAGATGTCACAGTTATTCTGAGTGGTCCAGGAGCTCTAATAGTAGCTGCTACATTATCTACTGTAGCATTATTAAGCAAATGGATAGCCGCAAAGATTACCCAGTTTTCTTTAAAATATTCTTCAGCGCAAGGTCAGCTTATTTTTGGATTAAGTGGGGCACATGCAGCTGCAACATTAGCTGTTATATTAGTAGGATATAAAGCAAATATTATAGATGAAAATATCCTGAACGGGACAATTATTCTCATTCTTATCACTTGTATTGTAGCATCTTTTGCAACTGAGAAAGCAGCTAAACAAATTCTAATTGAATCTGAAGATGATGATTCTCAATATATTAAATCTAATGGATTGCAGAGTGAACATATTTTATTACCTATTGCCACAATAGAGAATATTGAGAAAATCCTTGAATTTACAATCTTGATAAAAGATAAAAAATCAGCCAATCCAATTTCAGTCTTATCTGTTGTATCTAACGACCACGAAGCAGAAATAAATCTCTTAAAAACTAGAAATAAATTAGAAGAATTTGTCAAACAAGCTTCAGCATCAGAAACAAAAGTGAATATCATCACAACGATAGACCATAATGCAGCAAGTGGTATCAGTCGTATTTCTAGGGAGATAATGTCAAATATCATTATTATGAGATGGCCTAGACAAACTAGCTTTTTAGATAAATTGGCAGGTGAAAAAATTGACAGTGTACTCGCTTCTACAGAAAAAACTGTATTTGTAGGACACATAGAAAAACCTATTGCTGTACACAAAAGAATTGTATTGGCAGTACCACCATTAGCAGAATATGAAAATGGATTTAGATTGTGGCTAAGTAAAATTGTACTACTAGCACAGGAATTGAGTATTTCTATTCAAGTCCATAGCAATGAAACTACTAAAAAAGCAATAGAAAAAACGGCTCAAATTGCAAAATTCAATGCCACTTTTCAATATCATCAATTTACAGATTGGGAAGATTTTTTAGTATTGTCAAGAAATATTCAAAAAGATGATTTGATTGTTCTCGTTTCAGCAAGAAAAGGTGCAACTTCATACATGAGCCTTTTGGACAATCTCCCAAATAAACTGAATAAATATTTCACTTCAAATAGTAAATTAATTATTTACCCTCAAGAATATGATAGCAATATCCTATCTGAACCTTATAATGATTTCTCTACAGAACCTTTAAATAAAGGTATAGAAGCTGTTCAACGTATCGGTAAAGAAATAGGTTCTATATTCAAAAAATCAGATAGCGAATAATTAATTTTTGCTCATTATTTAATTTTTATTATTTGTAAGAACATAAAAAAGACAAATATTGAACATTAATATTTTTACACAATTGACAATAGTCAAATAAAGATAAAATTATCCGCTATTTAACATTTATCAAATAGTAAATCAATAACCGCAACCTAACTTTAGCACCAAATTTTAAAGCTAATGGTTACAGTTTTACACCTTTTATCTGCTCAATTCAACAGCCTAAAAAACTCAACTAAAATAAAGAGTTATCTCAGTGTTGTATTGATGTCTTTTATTTGCACCCAATCAGCATTGGCTAGTGGTGCAGGATATCATATCCAAAATACTTTACCACAAGAGCTAAACGACAATGTGGTCATGGAGCTTTATGAAAAAAATGGTCCATACTCAAAGTTTAATCCTGCAAATGAAATCATTTCAAAAAGAACTGAAACTTCTAAGACATTTGAGAATAATGATGGAACATTAACAGCTCTCCTTACAGCTGGTCCTATGCACTATTTTGAAAATGGAATTTGGAAAACAGCTTCTAATCAAATCGTAAAAGCACAAAAGAATGGATATCAATTTTCAAACACTCATAACCAAATTAAAACCTATTATGGTGATTTGAATAAAGGTGTTTCTTTTTATAAAAGCAACAATGAACATATTGCTTCTTATACAACAGGAAATATAAAATTGTACAATGAAGACAAACATGTTCTGAAGACAATCACATCATTTCCTAATACCTTACCCTTTTTATCATCTGCTCAGAATAACGAAGTTTTATTCCAACTCAATGCTGACCTTACATTTTCTGTAGAGCAATATTTAGATCAAATAGAATCTAAGTACATCATTGAGAAAAATATCTTTTCAGATTTGTCAACTTCAGGATTTGTTGGATTTGAGGAATATATCTCTTTTGACAAAGATGTTGAAATAGCTCAATTCATCGACAACTCAAATGCTTTGAAATTAAAAAATAAAAAATTGGTGTTTATTGATGCTAAAGGCAATCAAATTTTGACTTACAAAGATTTATTCTATTTTCCTAAGAACAAAAAACATCTTAAGGAAGAAGCAGATTATATTGTAAAGAAAATCAACAACAAAAAATATATCGTTACTATGCTAGTACCTTTGGCATGGTTAAACAACGAAAACACTGCTTATCCAATTATTATTGACCCTACCTTAAGTGCAATTCCAAATAATACAAATAGCTGGACAGGTTGTACAGGAACATTGCCCAATGGCACTCAACCTTCTGGTGATAATGGGTATCTAGGAAATAATATGGAATGTGGCTTCTGGGATAGAGATAATTCTGGCAATAACGATATTCAAAGAGATGCTTTTTCAAAATTTAATATCAGCAGTATTCCAGCTAATATTTGCATTATCAATTCAGAATTAAAGTTAAATCAATACAATTGGTTGAATGGAAATGGAAACGATGGACTAAAATTTGACATTGGATGGGCAAATACTGACCCTGTTCCAGATTCTCGTGCAAAAATTTACAATGATATTACCAATATGGAAAGATATCTCAGCTATGATGTTTGGGCGACTGCGCCTAATTGTTCTGGATGTAATGGTGGAGGAGATTATATCGAAGGAAGTAATGGCTGGAAGGAATTTAATATCAATTATCCATTAGCTAATAATAGAATCTTATCAAGAATTGGAAATGGTTTTATTACACTTGCAGCAAATGTTACTTACCACGTACCTAACAATTCAGGTAATAATGAATCAAATATTATTTATTGGAGAGGTTACAATCAAGCAGAAAAACCTCAATTAATTATCACATATTCTAATGATAATCTGACTCCTACTGGAACATTAGCGACAACTCAACCTTCTACTTGTGGCGGCAATGGAACGATTACAGCTACTCCTACGTCACATACTCCAACTTTATGGTATGCTTCTGCGTCAAATGACGCTATTGCTCAAGAAGGAACTCAAACTATCCATGGCAATGCAGCTTATAATGCAGATGGATATTTAAAATTGACTAGCAATAACTCTAACAACCAACAAGGAACTGTAGTACTCAAAAATCCACTCAATTATAATGCAACAGCTATTAGATTTGAAATGGACTTCTATGCACAACCAGATAATAATAATGGTGGTGATGGATGGAGTATCACTTATGCTGGAGATATCCCTGCTTCTCCAACAGGAACTCCATCTGGTTTAAGTAACAACAATGGATTAGAAATTGCATTTAATGAATGGATAGGATCATCTACTAATTGTGCTCATGCTGTATCTGTTTATTACAATAATGTCCAAATTGGTTCTTGTGCACTACACACCAATGACTGGATAGGCGCAACATGGAGAAATGTCCAATTATCTATCAATTCTTCCAACCAACTTACACTTTCTATTGGAGCCAAAACTGCTTTCAGTAATCTTCAACTACCCAACGACTATGTCAATATAGACAAAACAGGCTGGCAATTGGCTGTAGCAGCTAAAACAGGAGGTATGAAAGAAAACTATTCTTTGGATAATATTACATTATGGGCTTATAACCAATACGAATATAGTATTGATGGAGGTAATAACTGGCAAACATCCAATAGTTTCACTAAACCTATTGGAAGCTATTCTGTCCTATTGAAAACAAAAAACAATAGCTCTTGCTCACCTTCTGTAAATATTGGAAATGTAACCATCTCCAATCCTCCAAGTCCAGAAATCACTACACAACCAGCTATTGTTGCTATTTGCTCTGGAGGTTCAGGCTCGTTAAATATTGTTACTCCAATCAGTCAACCATCCTACCAATGGCAATTCTATAATGGAACAAACTGGGTGAATACCAATGAAAATTCAACTTTCAGTGGACATCAATTAGCAACCTTATCTATTAATAATGCTCCATTATCATTGAATGGCACTTCAATCAGATGTATATTGACAAATACAGTTAGCGGTTGTGATACTATTTCCAATACTGCAACCATTCAAATAGATGAACAACCTACTGCAACTGTATCATTAAAAGATTTGTTTTTATGCAATAAAAGTGCAGTTCTAGAAGCAACAAATATTCTTCCTAATACTTCAACATTGACTTGGGAAAAGGTTTCAGGAGATGGAACTGGCTCACCTTTAAGCAATGAATTGACAGTAACAGGATTAACTGCTGGCTCCACTACGACATACCAACTTAAACTATCTAGTGGTGCTTGTGCAGATATTGTTGCAGGAAGTATCAATATTGTTATTCCAACTCTAAATGATAATATTGTTTCAGAAAATAACGAATGTTCTTCTTGTATCATTGCAGATGGTGTAACTAATAAAATCTATGGCAATAATAGCGGTCATTTGATAGGTGAAATTGAAAGTTTATCTTCAGACGCTCCTGAGCTATTAAAAACTCAAATCTGTACAAAAATTGAAATTACTGTACCTACAATTATGACAGATGAATTTGAAGAACAACCTTATCTTCAAAGAAGTGTTGCCATTACACCTCAAAACAACGGAAAATCTAGAGTAAGAATATTTTTCACTGAGGAAGAATATAACAATCTCAAAAACGCTTGTCAAGGTACTCCTTATGAATTCAGCACCCCTCAAGAGTTGAATGTAACAAAAATTAAAAATGTATTCCCACTACCTGGACAGTTTGCTGACTCAGCCAAATTGATTCCATCTACTATTGTTAGTCTTGGAGATGATTTTTATGCAGAGTTTGAAGTAGAAGATTTCTCAACATTCTATATCCACTCTAACAAATACGGCACTTCTCCTTTGCCTGTTGAGCTGACTTCATTCACTGGTATATATAACAAAGGCAAAAATATCAATGAATTGACTTGGACTACAGCATCAGAAAGCAACGCTAATTATTTTGAAGTACAAAAAAGCCTTGACGGACAATCATGGCAATCTATAGGAAAAGTCGCAGCAAATGGATTTTCTAACAGTCCAAAATTCTATCAATTTGAAGATGCAAACATTGCAGTCGGAAACAACTATTACAGATTAAAAACGGTTGATTTAGATCAGACATTTGAATTGAGTGCCATCATCAATGTCGAAGTAGATGATAATTCATTAAAAAATGGATTTGTAAAATTATATCCTAATCCTACTCAATCTGATTTAAGTGTCTGGATATCTTCTAATGTCAATCAAAAAGCTCAATTGTCAATTACTGATATTTCAGGTAAAAACATTCTTTCTTGGGAACAAACTATCTCAAAAGGTGTGAATCAATTAAATATCAATACTCATCACCTTGCAAATGGTGCTTATATTCTTCATTATTTAGATGCTGATAACAACAATCAGAATATCAAATTCATAAAAAATTAAACACACACAATTACACACACAATCATTAGGGCAACTATCAAAAGTTGCCCTTTTTATTTTCTAGTAAAAAATAAGTTAACACTATTTAACAATTTAAAGTAGCTAAATATAAATACTTACAATAGATTAGCAACACTTAACATTTATATAACATTAAAAAATAAAATTATGATAAAGTTTTTTTTTCAAAACCCCAATTTTAATTCTATTCTTTTTTTCTTGTACTAAAGAAAAAGTAAATTTTCAAGACAATTTTATTCAAAAAAATCTAAGAATAAATTTTTCGGAAGACCAAATCAGCAAAGGGTACTTTGACGATTTATCAATTGTCGCTGAGGGTTTATTGTATAGTAAAACTGAAAGTACTATTGAATTAAAAAAAGAAAAGTATTTGCTTTTTTTAAAATCTAAAAATATCAGTACACAAGAAATAGCAACAAATAATTTAAGAAGTAATACTGAGATTGATTTAAATGGATATTCAAAAGAATTCATTGCTTTTGTTAATGAATATGAAGAGCTAATATCTTCAATTAACTCATATCAAGAGTATAAAAACTACATAATAAATTTTAATAGCAATACAAACTTTCTTAGCAATAGTAAAGAAAGACAATTAGCAATAAATGTGTTATTTACAACAGACATCCTCTACCAGACAATGCTTAATAATGAAGCTTTAGAAAATACAAATAATGCTAGATTGACAGATTGGCAATATCGTTGTTTGGGACAAATGGGGATGGGTATATTAGCTGGACTTCAATTTGGATTTCATGGTGCTATTATTGGACTTGGATTAGGAGCATTATCATGCTAATTAAAACAAAAGCTATGTTAAAGAAATTTTGGAAAAATAAACGTACAGAAATATCAGCTTATGCTTCTATGGCATTCATTCTGCTCGATTTATATGGGATAAAGACAGGACCACAGTTAACGCCTAATGAGTTTTACATTCATGGTGTTATAACCATTATTATGTTTACTAATTTTATATATCTGATGTATCTTATCAATCAAAAGAAGAAAGAAAATAAGGATACTATTTCCTGAAATATTCAATCACTACTAGCAGAGTTAGTGGAAATTAATAAAAAAAGGTTGCCCATCATTGAACAACCTTTTTTAAGTATAAAGAGTCTTGTTAGCTTATCCTAAAAGACCGTCTAATTTACCTTTCAACTGACCTTTAGGCACTGCTCCTACTACTCTATCCACAAGTTCACCATCTTTGAAAAATAGGATTGTAGGAATACTACGAATACCAAACTGAGCAGCCACTTCTCCATACTCATCTACGTCACATTTAGCGACTAATGCTTTACCTTCATATTCATTTGCAAGCTCTTCGACAACAGGGCCTACCATTCTACATGGACCACACCATTCTGCCCAAAAATCTACCATTGCAACTTTCTTGCTATCCAATACTTCTGATTGGAAATTGTCATTTGTGATTTTAAATGCCATAATTTATTTGAGTTTAAAAATTAATCTAATTTATTTCCTATGAGAACAAAATTTTCTGAACAATGTTCATTTCCAACTTTTCATTTATAATATCACACAGAGAAGCCGAAGCCATTTGAAGATTTTGTCGCAAGGATGCACTTTCAATTTGCGCCCTTATTATTCCATTACTAAAATCAACCTTCTGAATATATTTTCTTGAAGAAGCAGGAATTGAATTGACAAACGCTTCAGACACCTTTACAGATTCTAGTTTTTTATCCAAATGATTCTCCTTTGTAAAAGCTTGTAGTGCTTCCATAAAAGAAATATTTCTACTATATCTGATATCGCTATCCTTCCTTTTTGACATAATCCTTTCCCAACTTATAAATTTCAAAAGTTTTTCCTACATAAGAGAGCATTTTACTTAATCGTTCTTCGTGTGTATCAGTAATAAATATTTGTCCATAATGATGCTCACTCAAAACCTTAAAAAGTTGCTCTACCCTATTCTCATCAAATTTCTCAAAGATATCATCTAATAACAATATTGGCGATACTTTTTTTCTATCACTTAATAGATAATACAAAGCCAGCTTCATAGCTACAACATAAGTTTTCTGTTGTCCTTGTGAGCCTACTTTCTTTAAAGGTTGATTATCCAACGTAAAATCCAAATCATCTAAATGTATTCCTGAAGATGTTCTTTGGAGTAATATATCTTTGGTTCTTTGAGATTTTAAAAGCATCAAAAGCGATTTGTCATGAAGATGAGATTTGTAACTAATGGCAATATTTTCCTTCCGCTGACTGATCTGATGATATATTTTTTCAAATTTTACTGAAAATTTTTCAACAAAAGCTTTTCTCTTCAAATAGATAGGTTCTGCAATATTTGATAACATTAAATCAAGTGTTTCCAATAAATCTGAAGACATACTCGATTGTTCAGCCATTTGCTTTAAAAGAGCATTGCGATTGGCCAAAATTTTATTGTACTGCATCAACTCTTCAAGATAATTGTAATCGGATTGACATAAAATATTATCTATCAACTTTCTTCTCTCCTCACTACTTCCCAGAATAATCATATTATCATTGGGAGCTATCATCACAACAGGAAACTTACCAATATATTGAGTCAGCTTATCTTCCTTGACTTGATTGAGTTGTATCTCCTTTTTACGTCCTTTGACAACTTTCATTTGCACTATATAATCTCTATCAGACAAATGAACATCAGCTTGTAAGAACATCCCTATTTGACCATGTCTGAAATTAAACTGCTCAGTAGTATTCAAATAACTTTTGGTTGTACATATATAATAAATCGCATCGAGAATATTAGTTTTACCCACACCATTCTCTCCAGCAAAAGCCACTAAATTATTATCAAATTTTAACTCTAAATGAGGATAATTTTTAAAATCCCTCAACAACAAATGCTCTATAAATAGACCTTTATCCACAATACAAAGATAAAGATGTTATTTGAGTTGAGAGAATATATAAATAAATCAATGAAAATTATACCTTTGCCCAATAAACTATAAAACTCATCTTCCATGGCGAAAAAGGAGACCGATAAATTTTACGAAGCAGAACAAATTGTAGAAGCGAAAACAAGAAGTTTTTTTGAGAGAAACAGTAAAATAATTACTGGAGCAACAATATTAGTATTGGCTTTGGTGATATTAGGATATGGCTATAAACAATTAATCGCAGTTCCTAAAGAAAATAAGGCACAAGTTCAAATGATTAAAGCTCAACAATACTTTGAAAAAGATTCATTCAATTTGGCACTTAATGGTGATGGTGTGGCATTAGGATTTAAAGATATTATCTCCAAATTTGGTAGCACAAAAGCTGGAAATGGAGCTAAATTATATGCAGGTATATCTGCTCTTCAAGTTGGAAGCTATGAAGAAGCAGTAAAATATTTGGAAGATTTTAGTTCAGAAGATGCACTTTTGAATGCAAGAAAATATGGTTGTATTGGTGATGCAAAAGCAGAATTAAAAGACATGAAATCTGCTGAAGAAAACTATCAAAAAGCTGTCAATGCAAATGCAGAAAATGAAATCACTGCACCTTTCTATTTGTATAAATTAGCGAAAGTTCAAATCATTAACAAAAAAGTAGATGAAGCTGTAAAAAGTTACAATACACTTATTGAAAATTTCCCTACAACTTTAGAAGGCTCAGCTGCAGAAAGAGAATTAGCTCAAATGGAAGCTAGTAAATAATATCATGGCTACATCTTTAAAGAATCTTTCAGACTACGATATCAACGCTGTTCCTAGTGGCAAAGGCAAAAAAATAGGTATTGTCGTCGCTGAATGGAACAAACATATCACCTTTGAATTATTGAAAGGTTGCGAAAGTACATTATTAGAATACGATGTACATCCTGATAATATTATCCTAAGCATTGTACCTGGCACTTTTGAATTGCCTTTTGCAGCAAGAAAAATAGCTTTACAACATGATCTATCAGGTGTGATATGTATTGGTTGCGTTATCAAAGGAGAAACTAAGCATGATGAATATATCAATCATTCAGTAGCTCAGGCACTACAAAACCTCAATATACAATACGATATTCCTTTTATTTTCGGCGTTCTGACTCCAAATACAGAACAACAAGCTTTAGATAGAGCTGGAGGAAAATATGGCAACAAAGGCGTAGAAGCTGCTGTCACCCTATTGAAAATGATGGATTTATAAATCTAATATTTAAAAAAACAAAAAAACATTAGGTTCTAATTTTGATTATAAATTAGAACCTAATGTTTTTTATATTGAAAGATATAACTACGCTATGGTCAAAAAGACCATGCGATAAATAGCAAATAACTATATAACAATTTGCTATTTACTATCCTTATTAGGATCGTAGTTCAATCTCTTAAATCTTGCAGGTGTCATTCCAACTAATTTCTTAAATTCTGAAGACATAACTTGCAAACTATCATAGTTAAGTTTCTTTGCAATTTCACTTAATGTGAGGCTATCATCAAGAAGCATCTTTTTAGCCTTTTCTACATTCATCATAATTCTCTGTTTTACACGTAATTCTTGTTTAAATATACACTACTTAATGAATAAAACAAATGTTTTAGGAAAATATTTTTTTTATTTAGAAGAAAACATAAATTACAATTTCACAGTATGTATTTATGCAAATGCTTAATAATCAAATAAAATTAAATAATTTAATAATAGATTTTTTAAATCACTATGCATTCTACAAAAAACAAAATAACAAAAAATTAACTAAAGGACACTATATATATCTTTACTAATCATAAAAAAATAGAACTATCAATAGCAATTAATATTACAATTTGCAATACTTATGCATACCAAAAACCTTTATAAAGCTCATATAAAAGAATTGTAAACGTATTCATACATCAACAATCAATAGCGTCCTAAACGTTTTAAAAAGGAGGATGAATTTATCCCAAAATTATTATTTTGGGGTTGAACAAAAACACATCCTCCCATGACAAATGTAACGTTATTTTCTCAAATAATTAGCAAACTTGACCGTTCATCTTTCAATAAAATAGTCAAAGAAAAGAATACCGACAAACATAATAAGGGGTTTAATAGTTGGACGCATTTAATCTCTATGCTTTTCTGCCAATTTGCCAAAAGTCAATCAGTAAGAGATATAAGTAATGGGCTTCGCTCAGCTACAGGCAACCTCAACCATTTAGGGATAGAAACTGCCCCATCTAAATCAACTGTGAGCTATCAAAATCAACGGCGTAACTGGGAATTATTCAGAGAATACTATTATGTATTACTTCAAACTTTAGGACAACAGACTTTTCGCAAAAGGATAAAATTCAAGATAAAGTCAAAAATATTCTTACTAGACTCAACGGTCATTTCATTGTGTTTAAGCCTATTTGATTGGGCAAAGTATAAAACTGCCAAAGGAGCAGTGAAGATGCATACACTCTTAGAATATGATGGTCTGCTTCCAGCTTATGTAAATGTCACAGATGGGAAAACAGCAGATAATAAAGGAGCGTATGACATACCGCTCATCAAACAATGTGTAATAGTAGCAGACCGCTTTTACAATGATTTTTCACTTCTACACGTTTGGGACAGCAATGAAGTGTTTTTTGTGGTTAGACATAAAGAGAATCTCAAGTTTGTAAGTATTAAAGAGAGGGAGCTACCCGATAACCGACATCAACATATACTAAAAGATGAAATCATTGAATTACAAAGAGATGAAGCCAAAAACAAATACCCAAAACAATTGAGAAGAGTAGCTATTTGGGATGAAGAGAATCAACAGGAAATAGAACTTATCACCAATCAAATGTCTTGGACAGCAAACACGATAAGTGAACTTTATAAAGCGAGGTGGCAGGTGGAAATATTCTTTCGAGAGATAAAACAACTCTTACACATCAAATCTTTTATAGGAACTTCACATAATGCTGTGATGATACAAATATGGACGGCTTTAATCACAATACTTATCTTAAAGTATCTGAAAGCTATTGCAAAATATGATTGGTATCTTTCAAATTTAGTGGCATTTATAAGATTAAATCTTTTTGTCAAAGTAGATTTAATAAAATGGATAAATGAGCCCTTTAATATCGAACCACCTCCTAAAACGAATCCACTACAAAGGGTTCTATTTTGAAAAAAATGAAAAACCTTGATACAAACCAATAAATACGTCAAATTTATTCCTGATAAAATTTATTTAGGACAGGATTGATCAACAATAGAACAAAATCAAGAAAAAATATTCAAGTATTTGTAAAATCAAGTAAAAAGCGTACCTTTGCGACCTAAATTAATTTATTTATTATGAACCATTACGAAGCGGTTTTTATTACAACGCCCGTACTTAGCTCAGACGAGTACGCAAGAACCGTAAAGAAGTACTTAGACTTCTTGGAGAAAAACGGTGGCGAGTTAGTGAGTAAAGAGGATTGGGGTATTAAGCAATTGGCTTATCCTATCCAAAAGAAAACTACAGGATTCTACACCTTGATTGAATTCAAAATTGATCCACAATTGATTCGTCGATTAGAGATTGAGTTCAAACGCGATGAAAACATCATGCGTTTCCTTACTGTAAAATTGGACAAATATGCAGTAAAATATGCTCAACAAAGAAAAGACAAATTATCTAAAAAAATTGAAAAAACGGAGGGATAATCATGGCTGCTGACAAATCAATCAAATTCTTGAATGCACCAAAAATTGGTCAAAACAGAAAAAAATACTGTCGTTTTAAAAGAACAGGTATCCGTTATATCGATCATAAGGACCCTGAGTTCTTATTGAAATTTATCAATGAACAAGGAAAGATTCTTCCACGTAGAATTACTGGTAACTCTTTGAAATTCCAAAGACGTATTGCTTCCGCTGTTAAGCGTGCTCGTCATTTGGCTATCTTACCTTATGTTGCGGACCTTTTAAAGTAAAATCTTATGGAAATCATATTATTGCAAGATGTTGAAAATCTAGGTCTTAAGTATGACCTTGTAAAGGTAAAACCTGGATATGGACGTAACTTTTTGATTCCAAAAGGTTTCGCTAAAATTGCTAATGCTTCTAACAAAAAGCATTTAGAAGAAATTAAGCGTCAACAAGTAAACAAAATCGCTAAACAATTAGAAGAATACAAAGCTCTTGCTGAAAAAATTGCAGGAACCAAATTCTCTATCGGTGCGAAAGTGGGTACTTCTGGCAAATTGTTTGGTAGTGTAACTAACGTACAATTGGCGGATGCTATCAAAAATGAAATAGGTGTTGAAGTAGAACGTAAAAAAATCAATATCCCTGTAGAAGTTAAAGATTTAGGTACTTACAAAGCTACTCTACATATCTTTAAAGAAATCAATGCAGAGTTTGAATTTGAAGTTGTTGCTGAATAAACATCAATAAAATAACTTTTAAGAGGCTGTCCCTATAGGATGGCCTCTTTTGTTTTGTTTCACCCTCTAAAATATACTCCCAAAAGTAAGTTTCTCTACTTATGACTTTGAATACAAAAAAGTCATTTTAACTCATTCTTCCCATCTTTAACAGAGTTTTATAAATCAATTGAATAACTATTCCTAACTTTACTATTTGACTTAATTTCACACACTTTACAAGGCTCACTATGCGAGTATTAGCGACATATATTTTACTATTTTTTATATTTTTCTCCTCTATAAATTCTATTAGAGCTACTACTACTGAATCTGATATCATTTCAAGCCACATTCTAAGATTTCAAACAGATAGCCTCAATTTTTCAGAAGACAATTATAGAAACCTACAAGAAATTCAAGAATGGGTCAGCAATCCTCAATACCTACCAGATAATTATTTCCAATTATTAAATCGATATCTTACCCAAATTTCAAAATCTAACTATAAAAAATATAATCAAGGTGTCTATGATGACATTTTTGAACAAGCACTTAATATCTTAAAAGCAGGAAATAACAAGAACACTGATATGAAATCTTGGGTGTATCAACTTTTACCCACTTATTATTCAGCTGTGAAAATTTTAACTCCATCAGAAGTGTCATCTGAAGCTACTGTACAAATGGCAAAAGAAAGACCTCAAGAGCTAATAGCACAATTTTCAAAAATGGATTATTGCTTAGACGCTAAAGATCTAGAAACAGCAATCCTCAGTAGCCCCAATACTTTTAGCCAATTTATGCACTACAACAACCTTGTAAAAACTGAATTATCTAAAAGCACCAACTCAGATATAAAAATCTTATTTGATATCTATAAGAAATACAGATATAGTCAACATCCCTACTATCTCCTACCCTATATCTCCAAAAAACAAATGAGTATCGAACAAGCAGAAGAACTCTCCAAACACGAATCAACTCTTATTAATAATATACTCCCACTTGTCATCAATCCTCCTATGTTGGCATCTACTGCAATTCAGCAAAAATGGGATGAGATTACTTCAAAATATATTAGAAAAATCAAACAATATAAAACTTCAAGTCCTGACAAATGGCAGATGGAATCATTTGATAGCATACAAGATAGTAGTCGTATTCAAGCATTATTTGTAATGTATGAAATGCTTAGCCCATTAGAACTTGATGCATTTTTGAAGTGGATATTTTTAAAAAATAAAAATACAGTCATTGTAGAAAATTACTTGAATACCATCTCGTTAAAAGATATTTATGCATTTCAAGAAAGGATAGAACATGACCAACTTCAAAAAACTTGGGGGACTTTATGTGGAGCCGATACGCTGAAAACTTATATTAGGAAAAGAAGAGCAGAAGCCGATCCTAAGCAATTAGAAAAGCTCAATTCTGCCTTCAATATTGATTCAAAATCGATTATTCAACCTACACTTCCCAAACCTAAAACTCCTGCATTCATCATAAAAACATATAATTTCAATTTGACTGAGCAAGAGAAAAATCTCATCAAATGGAAAGATGCACCCTATAATGCATTAGAAAAAATTACAGAATGGATAGATGAACCTTATGCAAATGATTTGCTTCAATATATTTCTAAAATCTACCCTTTAGAAATTATCAAAAATCTAGATAAAATCAAACTCAAAAAACAAGGAATCGATGCCCTCAAGAATATTGGAAAAACTGCTCCATTAACTACAAAAAACTACATCATACAGCCAACACATCCTTGGAATTATTTATTTAGAAATAGCCAAGATAGTGTCATAAAAACTCTATATAAAATCAATGAAATAGCAGGAATTAATACTAGGGCTTATCTACTTCTCGATGATATTTACCATCAAAAACTATCCATTTTAAAAGCAGATAGCATTTGCCAAAACAGCAATCAATTGACAGCCAAAATGATTAGTTTGCTTTCCAATCCCAATGTGATGGGACGTTATTCATTGGAAGAAGAAGTTTCTGTTCGTGCTTTAAAATTTGTTAGAAACCTAAATATCTCTGAAAACACAGATAACTATTTCAACGAACAATTAGACGTGCTCAGCCCAGAGGAATTATATACATTTATCACTTACGGCGAAGATGAGATTATCCAAAGCAGTTTCAATCAAATGCTTAAATCTTTGATTACCAAATCGCCTCAAGGAAATATTTTTCCACTTATCAAAAAGCTAGGATTCAATAATTATAAAAAATTCTTACGCAAATGTGCCTACTACGATGTTCTCGATACTGTCTTTAATGCATTTACTACATCCGAAAAAAACCAAATCATTCAGATGCTTCTCGGAGGACTTGAAAATTTAACAGAGAATGATGCTATACAAGTTGCAGATATCTTTATTAGTTTAAATAGCCCTTCAATAGTCCAATTACTCCATCAGCAACTCAAAATAGAATATGAAAGAGTAGAATCTCAAAAATTAGATAAAGGAGTGGCTATCTATGGAATTTTATCTACTTTGATTGCCCCAAAAATAGAAGATGGTTGGGCTAAATATGCCGCTGAAAAATATGCTTTACCCAATGTAGATATACTCCCTATTTATTCCCTATTCAATCAACAATTGACCAATGTACAACAATATTATTTTTATAATGACGAAGATGGTATTGGTTCATATAACAATTTTATACGTTCTTATGAACGCAGCAATATTGAATGGAGTATAAAAGATTTAGGCACCTTCGTTCTCATACAATCTAAAACAGGAAAGAAGATTGATATTTTTGCCAATAAAGCCAGAGAAGGAGAAAAAGGAATTGCCGACATGGTCGAATATATGAAGAAAAATGCATTGGACCCGCAAATTATAGTTCATAGAGGATTGAGTACACATACCCTTAAAACCTTTTCTAGAGTTCCTTCCACAACCAAACTGATATTGGACGGTTCTTGTGGAGGATACCATGTTCAGCAAGTAGCAATAGAGAGAGCTCCAGGAGCACAAATTCTTTGCAATAGAAACGTGGGGACAATGTATATCAATGATCCATTATTTAAACAAATCAATGATGATATCCGAAGTGGCAAAGATATAGTTTGGTCTGAATTTTGGAATAAAATGAACAAACAAGTAGGATCTAATCCATATTTTAAAGATTATATACCTCCTCATAAAAATGCTGGAGCTATATTAATAAGAGCATTATATGACATTTTGGAAATCAAATAAATTATATCTTTCATTGATAATCATGCTGTTATCTTCCAATACAACTTGGGGGCAAGCAGAGAAGTTTAATATTCAACGATTGGCATTTCATGAAAAAATTGACCATTTACAGAAATATTTAGATAATCTTGATGGCACTAACGATAGTATTGTAACTTTTAAAGATTCCAAACTCACACAAAAAGCTAGTAATACGTATATCAATTTAATTGATTCAATTCAGCAAGTCATTGAAGATAAAAACACTGATGGTGCTATCAGTTATGGATACCTTTTGCAGACATATAGTATATTGGTAAAAATAACTCCTTATAATTATCACTTTTTAGATTATTATGAACGTCTTTTTAAAAACATCTATAGTATTCTAAAACATAAAGGGGAAGAAGATTTTCAAAGTTATCTGCTCAGAGATATATTATCTTCTATCAATAATATTACTTACTATAAAGAGACACCTGAAGCTGAAACCTTCTTGCTCAAAGCCGCACTCGTTTACCCAAGTGATGTTCTAAAAAGTTTAAATCTGTTTTCTACTGAGCCTTATGCATTGAAAATAGTTGAAGAGGTAGCTAAAGTATCTCCCATGACTGTAAAAAAATATTTTAATAGCAAAAACAGTGTGAATGCTTTAGTTTCAGAAAGTCAAGATAGTATTGTTCAACTACTGGTGGACTTGTATAACAAATATGGCAATGAATCAAAAGTATATTATTTCATAGATATGATATACCACAACAATACTTCCCCAGATGTCCTCAATAGTATATCACAATATCCTCAAACTTATTTAAATGCACTCATCCAAGCTAAACAGCAAAATAATTCCATAGGCAAATATGATATTGAACAGGAATTAAGTATCCGTGCTTTAGAAGAAGTAAGAAAAGTGAATGAATTGCATGACTTGACAGATACGAGCAGACGATTTGCCAATGTAAGAACTATGGGAGCTTCAGAATTATACACTCTAATTGTTTATAGTCCAGAAGAAATATTCACATCTACATTCAATGGTTTATTTGAAAGATTGCTATTAAAAATGAAAAGCGAAGGACTAAATGGCTATTATTTATTAGAACAAGTGAATTTTAATAAGTTCAGAACATTCATCAAATTATGTGCAGGATACAATGCTTTAGAGACATTTTTAGCCACTATGCCAGAGGAAAATGCCAAAGAAGTTCTTAAAAAATTTGTTTCCGAATTGAATGGTGATGACAGGAATATTTCAGAAGCTGTTTATGTTGCAGATACTTTTGGAAGCTTAGAAAATTTAAGTTATCTCAACACTTTCGAAACATACCTAAAAGAAGAATTTTGCTTACCTGAAATGAGTAATGACAACAGAACTTTATATGGTTTATTACTAAAATTATTGTATCAAAAAATTGGCAATAACAATATAGATTCAAACTTTGTAGATTTACTAAACCCTTATACACTACCGCCTGTAGATCAAATTTCAATAGAATCTTTTGCAGACTCACTAGGAACTACTCAGATGCATTTCTTTTTTGATGACGAAGATGGATTGACTTCTTTCAGTACATTTATTAGCTCTTTCAAAAATGCTGGTTATCAAATATTAGATTCAAATTACTTTGTCGTAATAAAAGGAAAAGGCAAGCAATCTACTACTATCTATGCCAATAAACCACTTTTTGAAAGAGAAGGTCAGGAAGCATTGGTGCATAAGGTTCAAAATGGCGAAATTCATCCTTCTATAATTGTTCACAGAGGGCATAGCTATTATGCAATGAACACTATCAATCAGATTCCAGAATATGCAAAAGTTGTATTTCTAGGTTCTTGTGGAGGATATCACAACCTTTCAGAGGTTATTAAAAGAGCGCCCAATGCTCAGATTATAGCATCTAAACAAATAGGTACTTACACTGTCAATAATGCTTTATTGATTGAAATGAGCAAAACGCTTAAAGATAAAAATCTATTGATTTGGAATAATCTATGGAAAGACTTAGACAGCAAACTCAAAGGTAGCGGTAAAAGTTATGAAAGATTTTTAGACTATGTACCTCCACATAAAAACCTTGGAGCCATATTTATTCAAGCGTATAATCACATGATAAAAAGTGAGATGAATTAATCTTGATGTAATTCAAACTATTGAAAGACAAAAGAGATGAACCAAAAAACACTTCTTGCAATTCAGGATTTGCCTGTGCCTGTGAAAATCATTATCGAGACGAGATCTTCAGCACGGATTGCGCTTAGAAAAAAGCAAATTATCATCCGTATTCCAAAGGGAATGAGTGCAGCCCAGAGAGATAAATCTACTTTAGAGCTTATTGAATGGGCAAAAAAAACTATAGCCGAAAAGGATTTATATTCAGCATCGCCTACTCATCATTTTGAAACTGGGAGTAAAATTGAAATTTTGGGGCAATCATACAACATTGAACAACAATTTGTCTCTGGCAATCGAGCTGCTATGAGATTTGCCCAACAAAACCAAATAAAATTTCAACTTCCCATTCATCTTTCCAATAACAAAGAAGAGTTGCATCAACACATTCAAAACCTATTTATCAAAGGTCTTAATAAATATTTTTTGACCACAATACAAAAACGTGTTCACGAACTCAATCGCCTGCATTTTCAAGCAGATATTGGAAAAATATCATTAAGATACACTACTTCAAGATGGGGAAGTTGCTCTAGCAATGGCACTATCAGTCTATCCACTAGACTTCTACTCGTCCCTCAAATAGTCTGTGATTATGTCATTATACACGAATTAGCACACCGCTTTGAAATGAATCATTCAGAGCGATTTTGGGCATTGGTAGAAAAAGCTATGCCTGATTACAAGAGACATCTACACTGGCTAAAAACCGAAAGCAGAGATTTGTGGATATAAATTATACTAACATCTATATTCCTTCCTCCCTTACCCCACATCAAACAAATTTTTCCATGGTTGTGCTTCTTCTATTTCGTATGCCAATTCTAATAACAATGCATCTTGACCCAAAGGTGCTGAAAACTGCATTCCCAAAGGCAATCCTCGACTATCTTGCCCTAAAGGAAGAGAGATAGCTGGTGCTCCTGACACATTCTGCATACCCGTAAATGGCGCAAAATGAGAAGCTCTTCTGATGATTTCTTTACTAGACAATAAAGGTGAAAAATAACCTATTTCTGGTGTTCTAAGAGCTGTAACAGGAGTTAACAATACATCATATTTCTTCATTAAATCTTCCTCAGCTTTGCCGATTGTTTCCTTCAAAACCTTAATACTATTTAGAAGTCGAAGTGGATTTTTGGCAAATAAATTACTCAATCCGTAACTAAATGGCTCCAACTGACGACTTCGAAGTGTCTCTCCTGCTAGTAAATGCATCATTCTAGTTTCTAAATAAGCTAAAAAGCCATAATAGTTCAAAAAATGTCTTCTGATATTCTCTACATCTACAGGTATTTTGACTTCTTCTACTATGTGACCCAATGATGACAAAAGATTGACCGTTTCTTTTAGAACTCGCTGTGTATCTTCATCAATATGCCCTGGAAGATGTGGCGGTTCATTTTCAAAATAAGCTATTTTCAACCTTTTCTTCAAAGGAGATTTTACATTGCCGATAGAAGGAATTTTGGGATTTTTGAAAAATTTCTCTGCCTCATACATAAAGGCAGCAGTATCTCTTACCGAACGAGTCAATACGCCCTGATATCCAATATTAATCGGTAATACTTGAGAGCCATCAAAATTGACCAATCTATTTCTTGAAGGCTTCAATCCTACCAAACCACAAATAGAAGCTGGAATGCGGATCGAACCAGCACCGTCATTGGCATGTGCAATCGGAACGACGCCACTTGCCACCATAGCCGCAGAACCCGAAGAAGAACCTCCTGTAGTATAATCTGTATGCCAAGGATTGCGTGTAATTCCCCATTTTTCATTCTCGGTACTACATATCAAGCCAAATTCAGGTAATGAGGTTTTCCCTAAATAATTCAAACCAGTATGCAACATCTGGTTGGTAAAGCTACCATTGGATTTAGCAGCCTTTGCCTTAAAAACACCAGTCCCAAATTGGCTGGGATATCCTTTAATATTTTCGTTATCCTTAATAAATGTAGGTACACCATAAAAAAATCCTTCCTTATTGACATACTTTAAATTTTCAGCATCTTCATAAGTTTTCAATACAATAGCGCCTAATTGTGAATTGACTTTCTCTGCTCTATCAATCGCTGCTTTTGTTACTTCTTGAATAGATATTTTTTTATCACGAATAGCTGTAGCAATACCTACTGCATCTAAATTACCTAATACATCATCAGTAAAGGCATGAATCTGTTTGGACATGATTTATTGTTATTGCTTAAAAATACAATAATCAACATTAAAAGTGAAAACTTTTGTAAATTAGCACTAACCAAAAACAGTTATATATTCATGAATAAAGTTTTCAAAGATGCATCATCTGCAATTTTCGATATAGAATCTGGAGCGACATTAATGTTGGGAGGATTTGGGTTGAATGGTATTCCAGAAAATTTAATTTCTGCATTAGTTCAAAAAGGAGCAAGTCAATTAACATGCATTTCCAATAATGCAGGAGTTGATGATTTTGGTATCGGGTTAATGTTAAAAACCAAACAAGTCAAAAAAATGATTTCTTCTTATGTAGGTGAGAACAAAGAGTTTGAAAGACAGCTCCTCAATGGCGAATTGGAAGTTGATTTGATACCACAAGGAACTCTAGCTACTCGTATTGCAATGGCAGGTTTAGGTATTCCAGCTTTCTACACACCTGCTGGCTATGGGACAGAAGTAGCAGAAGGTAAAGAAATTAGAGAATTTAATGGCAAAATGTACCTCATGGAACATGCTTTACATGCAGATTTCAGTCTTGTCAAAGCTTGGAAGGGCGATACTCTAGGAAATCTTGTTTTTAGAAAATCAACAAGAAATTTTAGCGTAGCAATGGCTAAAGCAGGAAATATCACTATCGCAGAAGTTGAAGAGCTTGTTCCTGCTGGAGAGATAGACCCAGACGATATTCATGTGCCAGGCATATATGTTCATAGGATTTTTCAAGGTAAAGACTATGAAAAAAGAATTGAAAAAAGAACCGTACAATTATAAAATTTTCATATTCAAGTTGTTACAAAAAGTTAGCAAAAACAATTTTTAAGTAACATCTCTATACGAAATTCTAAGAAGACTAAAATAAAAACATAAGAACTATGGCATTAGATAAATATGGCATCGCTAAAAGAATTGCAAAAGAATTACAAGACGGATATTATGTCAATTTGGGCATTGGCATTCCTACGCTTGTATCCAACTATGTGCCGGAGGGTATGACCATCATGTTACAATCAGAAAATGGCATGTTGGGCATGGGACCTTATCCCAAAGAAGCTGATATTGACGCAGATTTAATCAACGCAGGAAAAGAAACTGTCACTATACTTCCGGGAGGAGCATTTTTTGACTCCGTAGAAAGTTTTGGGATGATACGTGCAGGAAAAATTAATCTGACAGTACTAGGAGCAATGGAAGTTGCACAAAATGGAGATATTGCGAGTTGGAAGATTCCAGGTAAAATGGTCAAAGGAATGGGTGGAGCAATGGATCTTGTGGCTTCTGCAAAAAATATCATTGTAGCTATGCAACATACCAATCGCGAAGGAGAATCTAAACTTCTACCTCAATGTAATCTACCATTGACGGGAGTAGGATGTGTTACTAAAATCGTTACAGATTTAGGAGTCTTTGAAGTCAAAGACAATGCTTTTCACCTTTTAGAAAGAGCGCCAGGAGTAAGTATTGAAGAAATTCAATCCAAAACTGCTGGAAAATTATTTGTTCCTGATTTCGTTCCTGAAATGGAAGCATAAACCCTTTTTATTAATAAAAAGACACCTTTCAACATTATAAAATTACAATCTCCCCTATTCCAATCCATATAAATAGGTAATAAAAATTGTGCAATTATCTATTTACTCTATTGAAGTAGTAGATTATTTAAAATAATGTATTTAGATTTACATTTTCAAATACGATTCAATGTCAGAAAAGGGAGCCAATAAAAGCATAAAAGACCTCATCCATTGGTATGGAATTATCATTATTGTCTTACTTTCAATAGCGTTATTGGCTTATTTAGCAATAGATTTATTACCTCAACAAAAAGCATTAGCATTAAAAGAAATATTAGCCACTATATTTTTGGACTATAAGATTTATTCATTTATAGCAGTAGGGTTTATTGCACAATTAATAGATAGTACATTAGGTATGGCGTATGGAGTCAGTTCGACTTCATTTCTTATGGCAACAGGTATTCACCCCAAAATGGCAAGTGCAGCAGTTCACACATCAGAAATCTTCACCAACGGAGTTTCTGGACTATCTCATATCAGGATGGGGAATGTGGACAAAGGATTATTATTGAGCTTATTGATACCAGGAGCATTAGGTGCAGGAACTGGAGCTTATTTACTTTCTGTATTTGATGGACATCTGATAAAGCCTTTTGTATCCTTATATTTATTATTGATGGGAATTTACATCATTCTAAAGGCTATAAAAGAACGCATACATGTCAAAGACAACAACTACAAAGGTGCAAGTATCTTGGCTTTGATTGGTGGCTTTGTAGCAGCAATTGGAGGCGGAGGATGGGGTTCTGTCGTTACAGCAACATTAATAGGAACAGGCAATCATCCACGAAAAGTCATCGGCTCAGTCAATACTGCTAAATTTTTGGTAGCACTGACAGCTTCAATTGTTTTTTTCATCTATATCGACAACTTGCTAGACATGTTTTCGGTCATTCTTGGACTGATTATTGGCGGTTCATTATCTGCACCTTTAGGTACTTATATCACTAGATTAATCCCAGTTAAAATAGCAATGATAGCAGTAGGGATATTAATCATCTCTTTAAGTTGCTTTAGCTTATATAAGTTCATTTTATAGATAATATATTTCACAATATGATATTGCTATTTTGAAAGAAATAGTATATATTTAATGCAATTTAAGTAGTCAGATAAATGGTTTGCTTTTTGTAATTATGAACTAAAAATTAATACTATGAATACGACAAATTCTCTCTCGCTCCAAAAACTCATCAGCTTTGTGATTCTATTGGTTATTTCTCAAAACTTGACTACGGCTCAAGTATGGAAAAATGCAGTCAATAAAATCTCTCAGAAAAATCAAACCCAAACTAATGAGAAAGTAGATAAAAAAAATAACGACTCATTAGACAAGGATTTTGATGAAAATGAAATAGATGAGCAAGCTATCCTTAAAAGTATGGGTATCTCTTTTGACACTAAAACGAAAGATGAATATATTTTTGATTTAGGAGTAACTTATAAAACCGCTATGGGGAAGCAATCTTCTCAAGAGATTACCATGTGGGTAGGTAAAGACTCCTATATAGGAATGGGAAATGCCATTGCAAAAAATGTTATTATTTTTGATTTTGATAATAATAGTACCGTCATTTTCCAAGAAAATGAAAAAACGTATATGGGCATTAAATTGAACATTAATGAAACTGCAAATTCGCAAGCAACAGAAGAAAAACCTTATAAAATTGAGAAAATAGGAACTGAAACCATTTTGGGATATTCCTGCGATAAATATAAAGTTACAACAGACGAAAATGAATCTATCATATCTATAAGCAAAGATTTGCAATATAATTATATGGATTTTGCTAAAAAACTCAATAGTACGGATAAAAGTAATAAAGCCAATTTTCCATCCATTAATGGTATTCCCAATGGCATGATGCTTAAAACTGTTACAACAGATTTAAAAACAAAGCAGACAATGACAATGGAAGCGACTCAAGTCATACAAAGGCCCACTATTTTCAAAACTTCTGATTACAAAAAAATGGGGATGTAATCCGAAGCATTATTAAGAATTCTTATTTCTATCTTGAAAAGCTTTTTTATTTCTCCTCTCTTTTGATGTTGGCTTTTTCTTTTTCACTGGAGGCTTAGGCAGTTCTATCGGTTTTTCTACATTAGGAGATTTAGTGAAATTCAATGGGATAGTAAATGGATGTCCTGTTTGAAAAGGAATATTTTCTTTCGTCAATTCTTGAATATTTTCAACAAGATGCCATTCTTCAGGACTCACAAAAGTAAAAGCACTTCCTTCTGCTTCTGCCCTACCAGTACGCCCTACTCTATGAACATAAGTTTCGGCATGTAAAGGTACATCATAATTGACAACATACTCAATTCCTTCAATATCCAAACCTCTCGCAGCTACATCAGTAGCAACTAATATTTTTAACTTCCCTTTGGCAAATTCAGCTAAAATTCTAATCCTCACCTGCTGTGACCTATCTCCATGCAGTGCTTCAGCC
Source organism: Chitinophagales bacterium (assembly GCA_023957245.1). Taxonomy (GTDB): domain Bacteria; phylum Bacteroidota; class Bacteroidia; order Chitinophagales; family JADIYW01; genus JAMLHH01. Next base: position 71,798 of record JAMLHJ010000003.1, on the reverse strand, counting down.
TCAATCCTTAGCTTCCCCAATTCTTTCACCAAATTGTCTGCACCTGCTTTCGTTTTGGTAAAAACAACCATACTTTTAGGTTTTAGCTTCTTAATAAGATGTACCAACAATTCTTCTTTGTGATGAATTGATACTGGATATAAAAACTGCTTGACTTGAAAGGATGTTGAAGACGCTGGAGATACTTTTATATAAGTAGGTTCTCTTAAAATATCTTTTGCAAGTACCTTAGTTTTTTCATTTAGTGTTGCAGAAAACATCAATGTCTGCCTAGCTTTGGGCAATAAACTAATGATTTGACTGAGATCTTCTTTAAACCCCAAATCCAACATGCGGTCAGCCTCATCCAAAACTAAGAACTTAACATGTTTGAAACTGATTAGTCTCTGCCTATAAATATCCAGTAAACGTCCTGGTGTGGCAATTAAAATTTGTGGATGAATCTTCTTTACTTGATGAATCTGACCCTCAATATCTACACCTCCAAAAACAACCAAATGACGAATATTAGAATATTTGACCATTTTTGTAAGATATTCATTAATCTGTATTGCCAATTCTCGTGTGGGTGCTAATACTATACTTTTTAGCTCCTTCTTCTGAATGGAATTCTGCTCTAAAAGTGTCAAAATCTGGTGTAAAATTGGCAAAACGAATGCCGCTGTTTTTCCTGTCCCCGTCTGAGCACAACCCAAAACATCTTTACGCTCCAATACCAATGGAATGGATTCCAATTGAATATCTGTAGGTTGGGTATATTTTATTTCCTCTAAAGCTTGTAACAAAGTAGCATGAAGTCCCAAATCGGAAAAACTTTTTTTTACTGTCATAATTCCAATTTATAGATACATCAATGAAATACTTAAGAAATATGCTTTAAAATAAAGCCCCTCAAAGAGAGACTTAAAGATTTTTATATGTGAAGTTTTGCTTTTTTAGCTAACAATTGCTCTTCAGTTTCAACGACATCAGGATCTGGAACGCAACAATCCACTGGACACACTGCTGCACATTGAGGTTCTTCGTGAAAACCAACACACTCAGTACACTTATCTGGAACGATGTAATAAATCTCATTTGAAACAGGTTTTTGTTTGGCGTTAGCATCAATTTCAACACCATTCATTAATTTAAACATCCCTTTAACACCAGTTCCATCTGACATTGCCCACTCCACTCCACCTTCATAAATCGCATTATTGGGACATTCTGGTTCACATGCTCCACAGTTTATACACTCATCAGTGATTATAATAGCCATAGTCTTATTACTTTTGTATCTGTTTAGGCAAAAATACTAAACATAAACGAATTATTACTTTATGGAATTGATAAATCGAGTTGACTCTCTTATTAAATTGGGAGAACAGGCTCTTATTTATCTATTACAATAAAAGTCAAAATATATTTTCCAACTTTGACACTTACATGTTTTTTTAAAGAAAGACTACACATTTATAGTAAAATTTGACATCTGCCTCAACTTTGCCTATGATTCTCTTTGATAAAATATTATATTAGTTCATGATAGGATTTAGATGATGAGCAAAGAAAACACTATAAAAATATTTGAGCAAAAACAAGTTCGCACTCATTGGGATGAGGAACAAGAGAAATGGTATTTTTCCATAGTGGATATCATTGCTGTTTTGACTAACAGTCCCAATCCAAGAAAATATTGGAGTGTTCTCAAAACACGTCTAAAAAAGGAAGGAAGTGAGTTGACTACAAATTGTAGCCAACTGAAAATGCAATCATCAGACGGAAAACTCTACAAGACCGATGTCGCTGATACCGAACAACTTTTCCGCTTAATTCAGTCTATTCCATCACCAAAAGCAGAGCCGTTTAAAGTATGGTTAGCACAAATAGCTTCTGAACGTTTAGACGAAATGCAAGATCCAGAATTATCTATTGACAGAGCATTAGAACAATATATGAGATTGGGTTACTCTGAAAACTGGATAAACCAACGCTTAAAGAGTATTGAAATTCGCAAAGAACTTACAGACGAATGGAAAAAACTAGGTTTAAAAGAAGGTGTACAATTTGCAACATTAACTGACATCATTACCAAAGCGTGGAGTGGCAAGACTACCAAAGAGTATAAAATTCTTAAAGGCTTGAAAAAAGAAAATCTTCGGGACAATATGACCAACACCGAACTGATACTAAATATGCTTGCAGAGGCTTCTACCAAAGATATTTCACAAGCTGAAAACCCTTTAACTTTTGAACAAAGTGCAAAAGTGGCTCATCGAGGTGGCAAGATTGCTGGTGATGCCCGAAAAGCATTGGAAAAACAAACAGGCAAAAAAGTAGTTACCGCTTTAAATGAAAAAACAGCATTAAAAGAAATAGAAACAAAACAAATTGAAAACAAAACACCAAAAGATAAGTAAACATATTATTCCGAATAGCAATAATTTTAAATACTTAGATTGTAAAATTTTAAACCACAAAAAGAACAACACTAAAATTCATCAATGGTTGTAATTCAACAATAAAAAGGGCACTGAATAAGTCTGTTGACATGTTAAAGTATTACTGACACAGTTTAAGTGATTATAATAGCCATAGTCTTATTACTTTTGTATCTGTTTAGGTTAAAATACTAAACATAAACAAATTATTACTTTATGGAATTGATAAATCGAGTTGACTCTCTTATTAAATTGGGGCAATATATAGCTGAGGACACTGAAAAATTACAACAAGCTATTAGATTAGCTGGGCTAAAAAACCATTGGTTTACTCAAGAATATTGTTACAAGGCACTTCATGCTATTACTTCTCAAATGTTAGAAGAAGATAAAATAAAATCATGGATTAAAAAATACGATTTTAGTCAAGTAAAGCCTAAAAATATTGGTGTCATAGCAGCTGGAAATATTCCCCTAGTTTCCTTCCATGATATTTTATGCGTATTGATTAGTGGACATAATTTACATTTAAAAACCTCAGAAAAAGATAATATTCTTACCCAACATCTTTTAACTCAACTTATCACTATCCAACCAGAATGGTCTTCATTGATTACAATAGATGAAAGATGGAAAGAAATTGATGGCGTTATAGCTACAGGAAGCAATAATAGTGGAAGATATTTTGAATATTATTTTGGTCAAAAACCCAATATTATTAGAAAAAATAGGCATTCAGTTGCCGTATTGAGAGGCGATGAAAACAAAGATGAATTGTATCAATTAGGAAAAGATGTTTTTGAATATTTTGGATTGGGTTGTAGAAATATCTCACTTTTATGGTTGCCCAAAGGATACCGATTTGAAGATTTATTAGATGCTTGGCATCCATTTTCAAATCTGATGTTGCTCAATTCGTATAAAAATAATTTAGATTATCAGCGTACCATATATTTGATGAATGGAACTCCTATTGTTGATTGTGACTTTGTCAATATGGTAGATAATTTATCCATTTCATCTCCAATATCTTGTGTAAATCTCGCTTATTATGAAGATGAAGCAGAGATTGCAAAGTGGCTTATCGAGCATGATGAACAGATTCAGTGCGTAGTAAATTTCGAGAATTTTGAAAGAAATGTCAACTTTGGCGCAAGTCAATCACCCGATTTAGATGAATATGCTGATGGCATAGATACTTTGCAATTTCTAATTGAAATATAAAGATTCAATTACTTTAACTTTTACAATATCTGTATATACAAGTGTTTTCTTTAGCTTTGTAAATAATGAAGTCTTTATTTGCTCTCAATCATTACTTATATAAATACCGTATTCTTTTAGGATTAGGGATGATATTTGTGATTACTTCAAATATTTTTGCACTTTTTCTTCCGCAGCTTATCAGAATAGGAATAGAGCAAATTCAAATTTACCTTCCTTTTACTTATGTTTTTAGTGGATTAAAAATTTCAAATCTATACATTGATTTGATTTATGTATTAATTGCTATTATTTCCATTATCATCATTATAACTACTTTAATTAGAGGAATTTTGATGTTTTTAATGCGTCAGACCTTGATTGTAATGTCTAGACACGTAGAATTTGACCAAAAAAATGAATTGTATCAACATTATCAAAAATTAACGCCATCGTTTTTCAAACGAAATTCTACTGGAGATATGATGTCAAGAATTTCTGAAGATGTATCACGAGTGCGAATGTATGTCGGACCTGCAATCATGTATATTTCTGGATTGGTGATAACATTTTCATTAGTTATCTATTCGATGGTAAGTATTAATGCTTATCTCGCTTTCTGGACACTGATACCACTACCACTACTATCCTACTCGATTTTCAAAGTAAGTAAAATTGTCAATACAAAAAGCGAACAAATACAAAAGACACTTTCTACATTAACTTCCAAAGCTCAAGAATCCTATTCAGGTATAAAAGTCATTCAAGGTTTTGCGAGAGACCAATCTGTGCAAAATGAATTTGAAGAATTGGCTACACAATACAGAAAAGAATCTTTAAGTCTTGCTAAGGTCGAAGCTTTCTTCAGTCCTTTAATGCTCTTATTAGTAGGGATAAGCACTTTATTAGCTATTTATATTGGAGGAAATGAAGTTGCGAGAGGTCGATTTACTGCTGGTAATATTGCTGAATTTGTAGTGTATATCAATATGTTGACATGGCCCGTAGCTTCATTAGGTTGGGCAGTTTCTCTTGTTCAGAGAGCTGCAGCTTCACAAAAGAGAATCAATGAATTTCTACAAGTATCCCCTGATATAGTCAGTGGAGATAAATATAAAATCGACAAAATAGAAAGTATCAAATTTGACAAAGTAACTTTCATCTATCCAGACACAGGCATCATGGCATTAAATAATGTATCCTTCGAAATCAAAGCAGGAGAAAAGATAGCCATAGTAGGAAAAACAGGTTCTGGGAAAAGTACCATAGCAGAATTATTAGTAAGAAATTATGATCCTAATTCAGGCGAAATTTTAATAAACAATTGCCCTTTAAAAGATAACCAACTTAGTCATTTTAGAAACCTTTTGGGCTATGTACCACAAGAAGTCTTTTTATTTTCAGATAGCATCAACAATAATATTAGTTTTGGAAATCCCAATGCCTCAAAAAAAGAGATTGAAAACTTTGCTCAAATAGCAAGTGTTTATGATGATATCATGTCACTCCCTAAACAATTTGATACCGTTGTAGGAGAAAGAGGTGTCATGTTGTCAGGAGGTCAAAAACAAAGAGTCAGCATTGCTAGAGCATTAATCAAAAATCCCAATGTATTATTATTAGACGATTGCCTTTCTGCTGTAGATTCTAAAACAGAAAATGCTATTTTATCTAATTTTGAAAAAAATTGGAAAGAGAAAACTGTTATATCTATTACACATAGATTGTTTACAATTAAAAATTTTGACAAAATTATCGTACTAGACAATGGAACTATTGTAGAGATTGGACAACACGATGAGTTATACTCTAAAAAGGGAATTTATTACGATTTATATCAATTACAACTCCAAGAAGAAGTAGATTCAGAATAAAATGCTTTTATATTCAATGAATATTTACTTTTTTTACATTATTGTTCAATACAAGTAAAAAGGAGATTGTGGAAAACGAAGAGAAACACCGAAACGATGTTCATTCTGTAAGATTAAAAGCAGGAAAGAGAAGAACTTATTTTTTTGATGTAAAATCTACTAAAAATAATGATTTCTTCCTGACAATTACAGAGAGCAAAAAACTACCTAATGACGACTACGAACGTCATAAGATTTTTATTTACAAAGAAGATTTTGTAAAATTTGTAAACACCCTACAAGAAACTGTTGACTATATCAAAACAGAACTTCTTCCCGATTATGATTTTGATAATCCAAATGAAGAAAGAGATTATAATAGTAGTTCTAACAATGAAAAATATTAGGCCTTTTCAAAAAATAATTCAATAATAAAAAAGCGAATCATTATCGGTTCGCTTTTTTATTTTACTACCAAACCATAATAAATCTTAAAACACCATCAATTCTCATTTAACTTTTTGGCAAAAAGATTTACTTACATGATATTTGTATATACAATTGTTGTAAAAACAAGCAATATGAAAAATATCAATTTACATCCAGCAAATTTACGTGGCGGTGCAGACCACGGATGGTTAAAAACTCATCATTCTTTCAGTTTTGGTCAATATTACAATCCTTCCAATATTCATTTTGGAACACTCAGAGTTCTAAATGATGACTATATAGAAGGCGGAATGGGATTTGGAAGACATCCACATGATAATATGGAAATCATTACTATTCCACTATCTGGAGCATTAGAACACAAAGACAGCATGGGCAATTCATCTGTAATTCGTACTGGAGAAATTCAAGTAATGAGTGCGGGTACAGGAATATTTCATAGTGAATTCAATCATCTAAAAGATACTCCTACAGAAATTCTCCAAATATGGTTATTTCCTAGGCAGAGAAATGTAGTTCCAAGATATGACCAATGGGATTATTCAAAACTTGTTCAATCCAATCAACTTGTTCAAATTTTATCTCCCAATGCAGAAGATCAAGGTGTTTGGATTCATCAAGACGCATGGTTCTTCTTAGGTGAATTTGATAAGGACTTTTCTATTCAACACCAAATTCAAAAAGAAGGAAATGGAATCTATGCATTTGTCATCGAAGGCTCTTTCGAAATTGAAGGAAAATCTCTCCAAAGAAGAGATGCAATCAGTATCACTGAGCTAGAAGCAATCAACATCAAATCAACACAAAATCATTCAAAAATATTAATCATGGATATTTCCATGGAACTACCTAAACAATAAACAATGCCAATATTAGATATTATCAAAAACAGATGGAGTCCAAGAACATTCAAAAACGATGCAATATCCAGAGAAAATATTCAGACAATAATAGAAGCTGCTTCACTATCATTTAGTGCTGCCAACCTCCAGCCATGGCATTATACTTATTCGCATCATGGTTCAAAAGGATTTGAGAATATATTGAACACACTGCACCCAAGCAATCAAGAATGGGCAAAAAATGCAGCAATACTAATGATTGCATCGTCACAAAAGTCCAATGAAAAGGGTAATAATATTTGGGCCGATCTTGACCTTGGCTCAGCTAATATGGCTTTGGCGTTACAAGCACTTAGTATGGATATTTATTCACATTTCATGGGTGGTTTTGACTTCATAAAAGCACATGAACTCACACAACTTGATGAACAATTTCAACCATTAACTATTGTAGCATTAGGGTATAAAGCTGAAGCTGACATTCTACCTGAACCTCATAAATCTAGAGAAATTGGGCACAAATCAAGAAAAGGAATACAACATATTAGCCATGAAATCTGACATTAAAAAGATTTTAGTCATCTGTTATCACCAAGAAATACTGAACACACTTGAACGTATTTTGCTCAAGACACCTAACTACAAACCAAATGTTTCTTCAGATATAGCAAGCACAAATTCGTATTTATCTGAGAATAAATTTGATGCCATTATTCTCGGTAGTGGCATTCCAGAAAATCAAGAGCAAAAAATTGAAAGATGGGTAAAAAATAATACTTCTTCTACTGCTATCATCTACCATTATGGAGGAGGAAGTGGACTGTTGTTCAATGAGTTAGAAAGCATATTCGGCAATTAAGTCTTTTCACTTAAAAGAAGAATTGGAGCATTTTATTTTTTTTCAAGATGCTCCACTCCTATTCCATTTATTGAAAACTTATCTTCTATCATTTGGCTGATTTGGTAGGCTTGTTCGTGCATAAAAAAATGCGAACCTGACAATTCCAAAAAATCTACATTTTTTGAAAAACAATTCTGCCATGTCAACACTTCTTTTAATTGGATACTATCCTCTCTACCTACCATGACAGTCGCAGAAATAGGCAATTGAGCAGCAGGTTTATATTCATAACTTTCTAGAGAATGAAAATCTGCTCTTAAGATAGGCTCATATAATTCCATCAATTCTTTATGTTGTAACAAAGCAGTAGGAACACCTCCATAAGCTTCTACCCCTTTCCAAAACTCAAGGCTAGACAGCTTAGCTATTTTTATATGACTTCGATAAGCATCTGGTGCTTTTCGCGAGCCCAAAAAGACATGAATAGGTAAAGGCAAATTTGCTTGTACAATTTTATGCAACAATAAATAAGAGTGAAGTGCGCCCATACTTTTTCCTACAAGTATATAGGGTTCGTTCAAATAAGGAAGAACTTGCTTCAATAAATCTTCAATCATATATTGCGTACTGTCCAACAAAGACTCTGAAAACCTATCTCCACGCCCAGGTAGCTCTAAATAGATTTTTTCAATACTAGCAGGTAAAGCATCATTATATCTTCGCCATGAATATTTATCACCTCCAGCATGATGCAAAAAAATAACTCTCATTTTAAGATTCACCCAATTTCACTAAAAAAAACAGGACTGCCATTGGCAATCCTATACTTAATTATATTCTCAAACTATATTTAGAAAGGCAAATCATCTTCCACATTATCTTGACTGACTGGAGCTGGATTAGCTACAGGAGCCGAAGAAGGTGCACTTGCAGGAGCAACGTATGATTGATGAGTACTAGCACTTGCACCAGTAGCAGCTTCAATTCTCCATGCGCTTATATCTGTGTACCAACGCTCATTATACTCACGAGAAGAAATATCAAAAGATACTTTTAATTTTGAACCTTCAGAAAAATTATTCAATTCATCAACTCTTTGCTTCCAAGCAGTAAAACATATCTTTTTAGGATATTGCTCTTCAGTTTCCAAAATAAAAGATTGTTTTTGCCATGCACCATTAGCACTTGTTCCACTTTCTAAAGCCAACTTTTTAGTTAATATTCCTACTATTTCCATGATTATAAATATTTACGATAAGATTGCTAAGATAAGAATTCTATTTATTCTTTACCTCTCTTTTTAATAACACTCCAATATTTCATCTATTAATTATACTTTCAAATAAAATATCCTAAATAGTTTTATTAGAATAGCTTTCATTTTTAATTTCATTTATTACTTTAAATAGATATCACTACCTATTAGTAAACAAACATTTAACATCATGAACATAAATTATTATTTACAGTCTTTTGTGAGAAATTCGACAGCTTCACAACAATCAGCATTATCATTGATACAGACTTTAATAAAGTCATAATCTTTACCACTTACTTCAAAATTAGGAATAGTAATCGGCAAGTCACTCAATTTATAATATCCAATATGTTGATTGTTTCTGACAAAAACATCAAAAGAGCTTTGAGTTGGATGTTTGGTGTCAAAATTCAAAGTAATACTATACGTACTATCAGAAGTACACTCACCTGCATCCACTATAAGATTAGAAATTGCACATTTTTCATCTTTACATTTGGGTGATAAATATTCAATCACCTCACAACAGCCTGGTTCATCATTGATACAGACTTCTATCAAATCATATTCTTTTCCACTATTTTTAAAATCTGGAATAGTTATAGGTAGAGAGTCTAAAAGAAAATAGCCTATATGTTGTTTATTTCTCACATAGACATCAAAATATTTGTTATTGACATTGAAATAATCAAAATTTAGCTTCAAAGAATATGTAGAATCAGAATTGCAAGAAATAGGTTCTACTTTCAAATTTGTCACTTGACATTCATTAATAAACTCTTTATTACAAGACAATGTCAAAATAAATACCATATATAAAAGGAAATGCTTACGGTACATATTAAAATGATTTACATAAATTTACTCTATTCTAATTTTATTTGCAACAAATTATACAATAATCAATATTCAACTTACATGCGTATTGATACTTATCTCATTTTTATTCTAAACATCAGCCAACACATATATTTTCAATTCCATCAAATTGAAAGAACCTAAATAATGTAAATCCATCTAACATTCAAATAATTAATAAATTACGCTATTAGATATATATCAAACAACGTTGCAAACAGTATTATTATTGATAAGTTTTTACTAACTTGTAATTATAAACTAAATAGAAATTATGAATAGTTTTCAAGCTGGAACCATTCAATTCATTGTAAAAGCATTTAGAAGAAGTCTATTTGTCAATCGAACAGAGACAATAACTCATAGAAATGGATTTGAAAGAATCTCTAAAATGGTGAAGTTTCCAAGTCATGTTAAGAAGCAAGAATTGACCTATGAAGGCGTTCCTGCTGCATGGTTTACACCTACGAAATCCAGTGACGATAAAGTGATTTTATATCTTCCAGGAGGTGGTTACTGTGTAGGTTCTTATAACACGCATAGTGGATTGATTGGGCGACTTGCTAGAGCAGCTGGTCATCCAGTTTTGGGGATTACTTATAGAAAGGCACCAGAAGATCCATTTCCTGCTGCTATAGAAGACGCTATCAATGTATATAAAGGATTGGTCAAAGAAGGTAGAAAAAATATCATAATAGCTGGAGATTCAGCCGGTGGAGGTTTAGCATTAGCTACCACAATGATATTAAGAGATGAAGGCTATAAACTTCCTGCAGCCTTAGTATTAATTTCACCATGGACAGATTTGACAAGTTCAGGCGATAGTGTGAAAAGGAAAAAAGATAGAGATCCATTAATTGGACCAGAGCTATTAGAAGTTTTTGCAAAAAAATATGCAGGTAACGAGCCTTTAGACCATCCATTTATTTCACCATTGTTTGGAAATTTCAACAACTTCCCTCCAGTGTTGATACAAGTTGGCACGGAAGAAGTTCTTTTAGATGATTCCACCCGACTAGCTAAAAAAATGAAAGCTTCAGGCGTTTTAGTTGAAATGGAAATATGGGAAGGCATGATGCACGTATTTCAATACATGGCAGGATTGAGCCCAGAGGCAAATGAAGCAGTCAAAAAAATTGGTGCTTATATCAATAGACAATATGATGCTGCAGAACCCGTTATTAAAAGCCAAATTCATAAAGAAATTTACTAATTGTAATGATTAGAAGATATTTACTGACAATCTTTGTGCTATTACTTTTTGCTAATTCAAAAGCACAGTCTGTCAATATTATTCCCAAATTTGACTTTAAACTTGTCAAATATTACAAGCTCGACACATGTCGTGTATATGAAAATGTCAGTAACGGAACACAAACAACCCAATACTTAAGAAAATTATATCTTTTTAATAACCAAGGCAATATAGCTCAAGAAGTAGAATTTGGTGCAAATGAATATGACGGACATACCGTTATCAAATATGAATACAATAGCTATGGGTTGATTACTAGAAAACAAGTCCTACGCCCTGACAGAGAACCTATTGAATACACGTATTACAATGCAGGTAACAAGTGGTTGAGAATGTCGATGGTTTATCCATATCCTAAAGATTTTGAGGTTCAAGCCAACGACCAAGGCTTAATACTTGGAATAATAGGCAAGGCGATGGTACCTGAAAGAGATTCGCTAACTGGAGAATTTACAGGTAAAGAAATTTATGGAGCTATGGACGAATACGAATATAGATACAATAGATTTTATAAAGTAGTCAAAGAAACTTATTACTATTTGGGGAGAGATGTTCACACTATCACTTATCAATATCCTACAAATGGATTTGGCTCTCCTATTTCTAAAAGTTATTTTAAAGAAGATTCTAAAATTCCCGAATACACTGTCATCTACACTTATGATTCTCATGGATTTTTACATACTGAAGTAACCAAAGAGACAGACTCAGGCTATACCAATACACTTGAATATGAATATAGTTTTGCTTGGGACTCCCCTATCAATGAGCAGCAACCAGAAATGAAAAAAGGGCAGCAGTTTTGGTTAGAAAAGAAAAAATAATCTTTAAAACAGTATAAATATTCTGCTGAATTGAAAACAGCTTGTTATTTTTCTGAGGGTTAAAATATGTATCTTTGACCCTATGACTCCTTTATCCATCTTATATGAGGACAACCATTTAATCATTATCAATAAACCAGCAGGAGCATTGGTACAGGGTGATAAGACTGGAGACGCTCCTATTTCTGATGATGTAAAAAAATACATAAAAGAGAAATACCAAAAACCTGGAGATGTATTTCTTGGAGTAATTCATCGTTTAGATAGACCTGTATCAGGGATAGTAATATTTGCAAGAACAAGTAAAGCTCTTGAAAGAATGAATGCGCTTTTCAAAGAAAAAAAGATTCAAAAAACATATTGGGCTGTTGTTCAAAATCCACCAAAAGAAGAGCAAGGAACTATTACAACATACACAATTAAAGATGCTGAAAAATTAAAAGCAAAAGTATTTTCAAAAGAAGTAAATGGTAGTAAGCAATGTGTTTTGGACTATCAAATCTTACTCAAATCTGAAAGATATTTCCTTTTAGAAGTGCAACCTCATACTGGAAGATATCATCAAATCAGAAGTCAATTATCTTTTATCGGAAGCCCTATTAAAGGAGATATCAAATATGGCTATGCTAGAACAAATAATGGCGGTTTTATTTATTTACATGCTAGAAAGATAGATTTTATTCATCCTATTAGTAAAGAGCACATTCAGATAATAGCACCAGTTCCACAGCATGATAAGCTATGGAAAGATATCGAAACTCTTTATGAAGATATTAAATAAAGGAAATCAATTTATTCCTTCACTACAAAGGAATATTGCCATGTTTTTTCTTAGGCATTGAAGCTACTTTATTTTCTAGCATTTTAAATCCACGTATTAATTTCAATCGAGTATCTTTTGGATCTATCACCTCATCTACAAAGCCACGTGCTGCTGCTCTATAAGGATTGGCAAATGTCACAGTATATTCATCTACCTTTTCTTGGAGCTTAGCTTCTCTGTCTTCTGCTTTGGCTATTTCATTCTTAAAAATAATTTCAGCTGCTCCTTTTGGCCCCATTACTGCAATTTCAGCAGTTGGCCATGCAAAATTCAAATCAGCACCAATATGCTTGGAGTTCATCACATCATAAGCTCCACCATAAGCTTTTCTCGTAATTACTGTTACTTTAGGAACAGTAGCTTCACTTAATGCAAACAATAATTTTGCTCCATTGACTATGATACCATTCCATTCTTGGTCAGTACCTGGCAAAAACCCTGGAACATCTACTAAAACTAATAATGGAATATTGAAAGCATCACAAAATCTAGTAAATCTCGCTGCTTTTCTCGAACTATTTATATCCAAGACTCCAGCTAGATAAGCTGGTTGATTGGCAACAATACCTATTGAACGACCTGCCAATCGAGCAAATCCCACCACTATATTTTCTGCAAAATCTTTATGCACTTCCATAAAAGAAGTATCATCAACAATATTCTCAATCACATCCCTCATATCATAAGGCTGATTGGGATTGGCGGGGATAAGACTTGCTAGTTTCTCTCTTATTTCTGACTCCTTACTTTCATAAGGATATACTGGAGCATCATCTTCACAATTTTGAGGCATATAGCTCAACAGATTGCGAATCATCTGAATACAAGCCACTTCATTAGTAGCCGTAAAATGGGTAACACCAGATTTAGATGCATGTGTCTTGGAACCACCTAATTCTTCGGAAGTCACTTCCTCATGTGTTACAGTTTTTACAACGTTTGGCCCTGTTACAAACATATAAGAAGTCTGATCGACCATCATTGTAAAATCAGTCATTGCTGGAGAATAAACTGCGCCCCCTGCACATGGACCCATGATAGCAGATATTTGAGGTATTACTCCTGAGGACTGGACATTTCTCAAAAATATATCTGCATATCCTCCTAAAGAAACTACACCTTCTTGAATACGAGCACCACCAGAGTCATTCAATCCTATAACAGGTGCACCAGTCTTCATAGCCAAATCCATAATTTTACAGATTTTTTCCGCATGTGTTTCAGACAAAGACCCTCCAAATACTGTAAAATCTTGTGAGAATACATATACCAAACGACCATCTACTTTACCATATCCTGTAACTACTCCATCGCCTAAGTAAACTTCATTCTCCAATCCAAAATCTGAGCTACGATGAGTCACCAACATCCCTATCTCTTCAAATGTTCCAGGGTCCATTAATAACTCGACACGTTCACGCGCTGTCAACTTTCCCTTCTTATGTTGCGATTGAATTCTTTTTTCACCACCACCAAGCAGTGCTTCTGCTTTTTTGGATTGAAGAAGCTCCAATTTCTGTTCGTTTGTCATATTTGCAAATGTAAAGAATTTCAAACACTCACCCTACTCAAAATAAAAATATTGACAAATGCTTATTGGGTTATTTAAAACAACAACTTAAGTTATATAAAATGCTAGAAACTAAATATTAAATTTAATCTATTCAACTACAAATTTCTTGGCTATTTTAAAATCCTTCCCACCTTCAATCTCTGCAATATAAATACCCTTTGCATATTGACTTACATCTATTGTATGTGTCCTAGCATTTACATGGATAGATTGTAATATACGGCCATCTATTTGATAAATATTTATAGTATTTATATTTTCATTTGAAGAGAATGAAAGATATGTTGAGCTAGGATTGGGAAATAAATCAAAAGACAATTGGGAGCTTATAGATTCTTCAACATCGGTTATCACTTCATTATTAAGAAGAGTAAAAATTTTATACTTCAATGAAGTCCATTTCTCATTTTTATTCACAATTTTGATATGGAGCTGAGATTCATTTCTAGTGAATTTCGCAGGAATATCAAAAATATCTTCTCTAAAATTTTGATACGAATTACTCCCTGCATTGAGCCAAGTTCCAACATAGTTTTGATTGACAAAAACATCTGCTTTTTGATTTTTTACACTGTAATCAAATGTTCTCAAAAGTCGTACTCCATCATTTTGGGGTGTGATACTTACAATAAATTCTTCACTATTATCAATATTTCTTCCATCGTGATAAATTAAAATTTTATCATTAGAACCTTCAAAATAAGATGATTTGTTCACTTTTTCATTGAATCCAAATACTTTATAATCGTGGCTATTTTCACTACTCAACACACCTATATCTACACTATCTGTACATTGGTACAAGGTATCATTCTGCCAATAATAGAAACAAAGACTTTTATACATCGCTTGACTATTATTTGTAGGTCCATGTTCAACATTGGCTAAAATATTTTTTCTAAAATAAATAGCATCATTCAGATAAAAGCGATACATATTCCTATTTTGATTTTTCCCTGAATTGGAAAGTCCTCCAAGTGGATGACAAAATTCGTCCAAAATAAAATAAAAACCACCGTTAAAAATATCTTCTGTCCCTGTACCATAGATATACGGAGTCTGAGCATCATCAATATAAATCCTTTCATCTCCTTCTAAATAAGAATAAGGACCAATAACAACCGAATCTGTAATTCCTTGAAGAATAAATGCTATCAATTTCCCTTTCCCATTGGCTGCCAAAAAGGTAAAATCTGTACTATCTTTTGCCAATTTATTCTCTTGCTTAAAATTAGCTTTCAAATACCCATGAGTGGTATTATCTAAAGAATGACTAGTTGACAAGATATTGTATTTCAAATCATTAATAGCTATCGAAGATTTATTCTGTAGTTCTATCCTAATATTTTTCCAATAAGGCATAGTCAAATAATTGTAGTACATCTTCTGATGATTACCCATCAAAAGAGCATCCATATAAGCTGCATCATCAGTGCCAGCACCAAAAAACAACCCAATTGGTGCATGAATTGAAGGCATAGGCTCATTATCATAATAAACAGCAATATATAAACTATCCAAAATCTGTTTATTTCTCTGCTGAATATCTTCTGGAGTAAGATATCTTGAAGTTGCCTGCCCTACATAATCACTAAAAACACCAGTTTGAATAGCCGTTGCAATATAGTTATGCTGATTACGACTATTCACATCGTCAATATCTAATTCGTCAACAACAACTCCGTCACAGATTGTCTGATATCTGAACTCATTCCAAATATCACCAGATTGATATTGTACGATAATGCTAATCTTATTTTTGCCTTGATAAAATGATTTGGGAATAAAAAATCGCTCCTCTTCCCAAAAATGAAAATCTCTAAAATTTTCAACTGACCAAGTTCCAACCATTTGATTATCAACATAGACAACAGCAATTGATTGACTCAACATGCCTAGAATGCTATTTTTATTCATTTTATTGACTAAATACAATGAATCAGCTTGTTGATTGACTTTCATTGAAAATTGAGCAACACCTTTCCTTACAATTCCTTTATCAAATGTTCTGTTTGCATACTCAAAATTCAATTCAGGCATTTCCAATTCTATCCCATCAATCGTTCCTGCACCATTATTTTGAAAGAGTAATTTTGTTTCTTGAGTAGCTAAAGATTTCAGACCCCTATTATTTTGTAAATCTCCAATATTCGATTTGGGATATAATCCACTCAAAGCAAACAAATTTGATTGAGTATTATCATTGGTATTTGACCATGAATCGATGATAGTATCTTTGGGCAACATCACATAACTCACCTGATAAAACATGTTTGATTCAGTAGTGATAATTAAATTTTTCTGAATATTCAAAGATGCATACAAAGTGTTTCCACCAGAGCTTTCACTGATATTTTTTGCCAAATTCCCATCAAAAACAGTAGTTTTTTTAAAGAAAAGTTCGGACAATTTAGCAGAAAATCTAGGTTGTGATTCTCCATCAAAGTAAAAATTAATCAGAGCATCTGTATTTCTTACATCTGCACACCAAAATCTCTCAAATCGTGCAGGACCTTCAATATTGGCTAAGAAATACTCAATTTTCCCATTTGGCGTTCCATTAGGTTGATTCACTAAGCCACTCTTTATCGTGTCCAAAAAGCTACCCATCACAGTACCATCGTTATTGGAGCCATCTCTCGCATAATTTGCTTGTTGATAGGCAATAAATCGATTATCAATATTGGATAAGTCATTTATTGAATTCGAGGCATCGACTAAATTGAATTTCAATGAAATAAGTACAAAAAATATAATAAGTCTAAAACACATAAGTATATTTTAGAATAATTTTTATAATAATTTTTAATAATTCAAACAAAAGGAACTCTTAACCCAATTTATTGAACACCAAAGTCCTGCGTCCAATAAACACCCACTTTGGCAGCTCCAATTTCTTTAAAACTTTTATTCATCAAATTCTTACAATGACCTTCACTTTTCATCCAAGTATCCATTGCAACATCGGTAGAATGTGTACCCATAAGGATATTTTCTCCCCAATTCTTATAGATATATCCTTGTGCTTTAATTCTTTCATTAGCCTTACTGCTATCAGATCCTGTATGGCTGAAAAAATTATTATCATTCATATCTTTGGTGTGCTTCAAAGCTGCTTTTTCAAGCAATACATTCCAAACCAAAGGACTGACTGGAGGCAATGAATCACTTCCACACATACAACCTGAAGTTCTATAACGATTGATTATTTCCAACATCTTATCTCCATCAATTTCAGATAAATACGTGTTTTTTTGTGGCTCATTCTTCTTAGCATCATCTTTAGAGCAAGATGTAATAAAAAATAATACACTAAAAGTGAAAGCATAAAAAAAGATATTTCTTTTCATCGTTAATTGGTTTGATAATTATAAAAATAAACCTTTTAACGGAGTAATAAAATAAAAAAGAGGCTACTTTAAAACAAAGCAACCTCTATGATAAAAATTATGAAATTCAACTTATTTCGCTGCAGCAAATCTTCTTGCTACTTCATCCCAATTCACAACATTCCAGAAAGCACCGATATAGTCAGGTCTTCTATTTTGATAATGAAGGTAATATGCATGTTCCCAAACGTCAAGGGCCAAAATTGGTTGACCACATTTGCCATCCATTAATGGATTATCTTGATTGGGAGTAGAACAAATTTCTAATTTGCCATTGTGTGCACTCAACCAAGCCCAACCAGAACCAAATCTAGTGGCAGCAGCTTTAGCAAATTCTTCTTTAAATGCATCAAAAGAACCAAAAGAGCTATCAATAGCAGCAGCTAGTTCTCCAGTAGGTTGTCCTCCACCATTAGGACCCATTACAGTCCAAAATAAATTGTGATTATAAAATCCACCACCATTATTTCTAACAGCAGGGATGTCTTTTCCTTCTACTAATATCTCTTCAATAGTTTTGCCTTCAAGTGCAGTACCTTTGATAGCTGCATTCAGGTTATTAGTATATCCCTGATGATGTTTACTATAATGGATTTCCATTGTTCTAGCATCAATATGAGGTTCTAAAGCGTCATACGCATACGGTAATTTTGGTAATTCAAATGCCATGATTATTTGATTTAAGTGATAAAATTCATTATTTAGAACACATTAAGCAACTTTTAGTTTACTAATGTTGGTCTTTTTTAACTTTTCTTCAGCATAAGTTTTTGTTACCACAAAGGTTTTCACATCATCTTGTGATGGCAACTCAAACATAGCGTCATTCATAATAGCTTCCAATATAGATCTCAATCCTCTTGCTCCAAGCTTATTTTCCATAGCTTGATCCACAATATAATCCAATGCATCATCTTCAATTTCAAGATGGACTCCTTCCATTTCAAACAGTTTGGAATATTGTTTCATTAATGCATTTTTGGGTTGGGTCAGAATATTTCTCAATGCATTTTTATCCAATGGTTCTAGATAAGACAGAATAGGCAGACGACCTAACAACTCAGGTATCAGTCCAAATGCTTTTAAATCAGCGTGATTGATATACTTTAATAAATTTTCTTTATCAACTTCTACCTCAGTATTATTGGCATTTTTAAAACCAATCTCTTGACGTTGGACTCTATTGCCTATCTTTCTTTCTATACCATCAAAAGCACCACCACAAATAAATAAAATATTTTTAGTGTCCACTTTGACCAATTTTTGATCGGGATGTTTACGTCCTCCTTGAGGTGGTACTAATACTTCAGTACCTTCAAGCATTTTTAATAATGATTGTTGAACTCCTTCACCAGATACATCACGAGTAATTGAAGGATTATCACTTTTGCGTGCAATCTTATCAATTTCATCGATATAAACGATACCTTTCTGCGCAGCATCGATATTATAATCACAAACTTGAAGCAATCGAGTTAAGATACTTTCAACATCTTCTCCAACATATCCAGCCTCAGTAAATACGGTAGCATCAACAATCGCAAAAGGAACATTCAAAAGTTTGGCAATTGTTTTAGCTATCAATGTCTTACCTGTACCTGTCCTTCCAACCAAGATAATATTAGATTTTTCAATCTCAATATCATCTTCTTTCACTGGAAGATTTAATCTTTTATAATGATTATAAACGGCAACAGCAATAACTTTCTTAGCTTCATCTTGACCGATGATATAATCATCTAAAAAGTCTTTGATATTCTTTGGCTTTAAATTGGAATTTAAAACAAATCCACCTTTCTTATTATTGTGATTTAGTTCTTCTTGTATAATTTGTTGGGCTTGATTGACGCAACTTTCGCAAATATGTGCATCCATTCCTGAAATCAATATCATGACTTCATTTTTTGATTTTCCGCAGAACGAACAAAATTGCATACTTTTCTTAACCATATTGATTAATTTATAAAAATAGAGAATAATTTAGAATTTACCTCTAATCTCTATTTGCATTATTATTGAAGAGCAGAATGCCCTTGTATTTCAATGAAGAATGTAGTAAGAAAATTTCCACTCTCTTACTACACTATAATAAATTTATTTCTGTCTGACTAAAACTTCGTCAATCATTCCATACTCTTTTGCTTCAGTAGATGTCATCCAGTAATCTCTATCTGAATCGGCTTCAACTTTCTCAAAAGGTTGACCTGAGTGATTTGCAATAATATCATACAACTCCTTTTTAAGTTTAAGCATTTCTTTCAATGTAATTTCCATATCAGAAGCTTGACCTTGAGCACCACCCAATGGTTGATGTATCATTACTCTACTATGTTTAAGCGCAGATCTTTTGCCTTTTGCACCTGCACATAACAACACTGCTCCCATGGAAGCAGCCATGCCTGTACAAATTGTAGCAACATCAGGATTGACATATTGCATAGTGTCATAAATTCCCAATCCAGCATAAACACCACCACCAGGGCTATTGACATAAATCTGAATATCTCTTTTGGAATCAACTGAGTCTAAAAACAATAATTGAGCCGTAATAATATTTGCTACATAATCATCAATACCTGTTCCCAAAAATATGATACGATCCATCATTAATCTTGAAAACACATCTAATGCTGCAATATTCATCGGGCGTTCTTCAATGATATTAGGAGTCATACTTGTTATTGTATGTTGTAGATATTGATCTACACCTAATCCTGAAAGGCCTTTTTCCTTTACTGCAAACTTTCTAAATTCTTTTCCAAAATCCATGATAGCGGTTTTTTATGATTTAAAAAAATCTTCGAAGCTGACTTTTTCATCTTCGATAGTGATATGATTCTTAATGGCTACAAACAATTTTTGTTCCATAACAGCATCAAATGACTTTTTGACATGGTCTTCTTTTGCCAACATGCTATTATTTAACATTTCTAAGTCATCATCAGAAAATCCTTCACCAGTTGGAGAATATTGTCTCAATTGCTGACGAAGTGCCTCTTTAGAGTGCTCTTTCACTTCTTCGAAATCACCTTTAAGGTCATTGTCTTTAGATATCTTATTGACAATTAATGACCATTTTAAGTTACGAACAAATGCAGGATATTCAGCTTCCAAATCACTTTCTGTAATAGGTTTTTCATTAGAAGCCATGATCCATTTTTTCAAAAATGCATCTGGAAGAGCAATTTCAGTATTATCAATTAAATAAGTAAAAATCTTCTCATTAAGTTTGCCATTTTCACTTTGGCTCACATAAGCTGACAATTCAGTGCGTAATTTATCTTTAGCTTCTTGTTCAGATTTTACTTGTTCTGGGCCAAATACTTTGTCAAAAAATTCTTGATCCAATTCAGCTTTTTCCATTCTAGAAATACGCTCAATAGTCAATTCAAAGGCACTGCCCAAACCTTCTGGTTCTTGTTCAAGACCCAAAACATGCTTAATTATTTGTGCTCTTTCTCTATCAATAGCAGCAAATAAATCTTTTGTTGCAACTGCAGTACCAACTTTACCTTCTAGAAGTGTTACTTTCAAAGCTTCTTCTTTCACTATATCCAAATTGATAGGTCCAGAAGTCACGACTCCACCTTCTTTAGCTTCTTGATTATCACCTAATTCAACAAACTTCACTTGAAGAATATCTTTTTCTTGAATTCCTTCTTCAGGGAAAGACATTTTGCCATATCTTCCTCTTAGACCATCTAATTCTTGATTTAACAACTCGTCAGTAATATCTACTTTAGGAGCTTTAATGATAGTTGATTTATCTAAAGCAGCTATTTCAAAAGCAGGAGATAATCCCAATTCAAATTCTAAAGTATAATCTTCTGGATGATGAATATCAAATTGAATATCTGTTGGCACAGGCAAAGGTCTTCCAAGAATTTCCACTTGATTATCCTGAATATAATTATTGACAGTATCATTAACTATCTTATTCAATTCATCAACAAGTACACCAGTACCATACATTTTTTTCACTAAAGCAGCAGGAACCATTCCAGGTCTAAAACCTTTCATTGATACGTTTTTCTTCAATTTGTTTAAAGCCTGTTCTACTTTTGGCAAATAATCTTCTTTTGTCAAATTGACACTAAGGATAGCATTTAATGCGTCAGAATCTTTTCTTGTAATATTCACGATTCAATAGTTTTTTCTATAAATAATAAGACTTCTCCTGGCGAAAGGAGAAGTCCGTAGCGTGCGGATGAAGGGACTCGAACCCCCATGGTTGCCCGCTAGATCCTAAGTCTAGTGCGTCTACCAATTTCGCCACATCCGCATTTTCAAAGCGATTGCAAAGGTAAGTAATCAAAACCATTTCACCAACAAAAAAATAAATTTGAAATAAGATTTTTCTCAAAAAAGTTCATTTTGTTGAATGGTAATTTCCTTTGAATCGTATTATATCATCATTTCACCCAACGAGATAAAATATTTCAAATTTCTGTTTACAAAATTTCTGTTTTAGGTAAGAAACGAGCATAAGCACTATCCTTAATTTTCACCCAAGGATTACTTA
The DNA here is from genome assembly GCA_023957245.1 of Chitinophagales bacterium. Lineage (GTDB taxonomy): Bacteria > Bacteroidota > Bacteroidia > Chitinophagales > JADIYW01 > JAMLHH01. The sequence goes on along the minus strand of JAMLHJ010000003.1, from coordinate 49,684 downwards.
ATTCAGATAACGAATCCATCTGAAGATTGAAAATTTCAGAATTTTCATCTATAGTTCCCTTTTCCACCAGATTGGCAATCTTTTTAAAATCTGTCGCCAATACACCATCTTGAACCTTCACTAATAGCAAACTTCTTTCAAAGCAACTTATATTGTATTTTTCTTCTATTGCTTTAATGATTCTAGTAGAACTATCTAAAGAGCACCCTCCTATTCCTACTGAAATATCATCTGCAACCAGACAAATAATGCGGTTCTCACAGATAGTTACACTGCCAGTAACTTTCTGACCATGAGACAACCATCCCTCTACAAATCCTTTAACTGTATTTTCTATTTCAGATAACTCTTCTTGAGTCAAATCTCTTGAGCATGGGAATAACCATACTTTAGAATTTGCTGGCATTTCATTCAATGAAACAAACATAATTTTCTATTTTAAGTCTAAAAACATTAAACAAAAAAGAGAGAAATTGTTTACAAATACAGCAAACAACTTCCCTCTTATTGACAATTAAATCTTATAGGCCATTAGCCATAGCAATCAATTCAGCGATATCTATTACTTTGACACCATCTTGTTTACCTGCTTCTTTCACACCATCAGTCAACATTGTATTACAATAAGGACAAGCTACTGCGATATAATCAGGATTGACATCCAATGCTTGTTGAGCACGTTTGGTATTGATACGAGAATTGCCTGGTTCATCTTCTTTCCACATTTGAGCACCGCCAGCACCACAACATAAAGCTTTGGACTTACAGTTTCTCATCTCAACAAAATCACTATCCAAAGATTCGATGACAGCTCTAGGTGCTTCATAAACATCATTTGCTCTACCCAAATAACATGGGTCATGGTAAGTAATTCTCTTTCCTTTAAAAGCACCACCTTCAACAACTAATTTTCCTTCATCTATTAATTGCTGCATAAACTGAGAGTGATGAATTACTTGATAATCTCCACCTAATGATGGATATTCATTTTTCAAAGTATTAAAACAGTGAGGGCAAGTTGTTACTATTTTCTTTACGTTATAAGCATTCAATGTAGCAACGTTTTGTTGAGCTAACATTTGGAATACAAACTCATTACCAGCTCTACGTGCAGGGTCACCAGTACAACATTCCTCTTTACCCAAAACTGCATAGTCTGTTCCTAAAGCATTCAAAATTTTTGCAAATGCAATAGTTACTCTTTGCGCTCTCTGGTCAAAACTTCCAGCACATCCTACCCAAAATAAAATTTCAGGTTCTCTTCCTTCTGCTGCCAAGTCAGCCATTACAGGAACTTTATTTTCACTCATTTCTGATTTATTTAGTCTAATAATTTTTAAAAATTAAATTAATTCATATCATCTGCCCAATTCATTCCATCTTCACGAGAGAATTGCCATGGTGCTTGATTATTTTCAAGATTTGTAAACATATTGTTCCATTCTGCTGGCGAGTCTGCAGCTTCCATAATCAAGTTTCTTCTCAACTCAACTATAATTTCCAATGGACTAATTGTAACAGGACAAGCTTCAACACATGCATTACATGTTGTACAAGCAAGAAGTTCTTCTTTAGAGATATAGTCGCCTAATAAAGATTTATTATCAGAAAAATCAGGTCCATGTTCACGAATACCTTTACCTAATTCTTCAATCCTATCTCTAGTTGCCATCATGATTTTACGTGGAGAAAGCAATTTACCTGTTTGATTAGCAGGACATTGCTCTGTACATCTACCACATTCAGTACAAGAATATGCATCTAATAAATTTTTCCAAGATAAATCATTGGCATCTTTTGCTCCAAACTTCATCTCACCTTCTACCTCAGGCGCAACAAATGAATCATCAAACATTGATTTCACTTCATTCATAATTTGAGGCATATTGATAATCTCACCTTTAGGTTGTTTTCTACTAAAATAAGTATTAGGAAACGCCAACATGATGTGAAGGTGTTTGGATTTTGGTAAATAATTTAAAAACACAAATACCATAATAATGTGTCCCCACCAGCCAAATCTCTCAAATGCTATCAACAATCCTTCAGGTAAAGAAGTCAATAATGGCGCAATTGAGCCTGACAATAAGAAACCTCCACCATTCAATGCAGGATAATGAGGATTACCACCTTTTAGCTGCAATGCTCTATCACCAATATTCATTGAGAAAATACAAAATATCAAAGTCAACTCAAACAATAAGATAAGATTGGCATCTTTTCTAGGCCATCCATCCATCTCAGGTTTATTCAGACGTGGAAGTCTAATAATATTTCTTCTCCACAAGAATGCTATTGTTACTGCAAAGGTCAATAGTGACAATATTTCAATCATATTAATTGACAAATAATATAACTGTTGGAAAAACAAAAGTCGGTGAGATTCAAAGAAATGATAAACAGCTCTATGTTGACCAAAAACCCCATCAATAAACACTTCCAATAACTCAATCTGAGTAATCACAAAAGAAACATAAATCACCAAGTGCAATAATGCTGCTGAAGTGATTTTAAACATCTTCTTCTGACCGAAAGCGATGATTAACATTTGTTGGAGACCCCAAGCTGGATCATCATGAATCTTCTCCTTGCGGCCCAACATGATATTGTCATAAATCACTTTTGCTTGTTTAAAAAACAAGAAAAAAGAGGCTCCAGAGAGTAAAATGAACAGTGCGATTTGAACAAATTGCATATTAAAAAGTATATTTGACTGCACGAAAATAATCAGATATAAGGTTATTTAGAAAAATTTGAATGAACTAATAGTTAAACACAACCTATTTAGATTAATTCTAAATATTTTTATTGAAAAAACAGCTAAAAATGGTAAATCTGATCCCTAAAGACGCTCAAAAAATTTTAAGTAGTCAACAAATCGAACAAAAAATTAATAGAATGGCTTTGGAGATACTGGAGCTTCACTATAATAGAACAGAAATTGTACTATTGGGGATAGAAAATGGTGGTTATCAGTTGGCTAGTTTATTATTAAAAAGAATAAAAAGCATCCAAAATATTCATATTGAAATTGCTTCAATATATGTCAATAAAGAAACTCCTTATTCGGAAGCATCTAGAATCAATGAAGAGCAACAAAATTTAAACAACAAAGCAATTATATTGATTGACGACGTCGGTAATTCTGGTTCTACATTATTTCATGCTTTACAAACTATTTACCCATTACATCCCATATCGATTCATGTAGCTGTACTGATTGATAGAACACATAAAAGATTCCCTATCAAAGCAGATATTGTCGGTATGGATTTGGCCACTACACTTACAGAACATATTCGAGTTGTATTTGATGACAATGGTGCTCCAGAAGGAGCTTATATTTTTTAATTAAAAAAGCCCCTTAAAAATTAAGAGGCTTTCAATTCTATATTTTTATTGATTAATTCTGAGCTTTTTTGCTATCAGCATATCCAAATACCTTTTGCAATAATGGAGTATTTCTAAAGCTTAGATTGTTTCTAATTTGATTTTCTTGTTCTTCAACTTTTACAAATACACCTTGTAAAGCTTTTTGAGTAACAAAAGTTGTCAAATCTGTATCTACTTTTTTATTGACCAAAGGAATTTTATTGTAAACAGTAATAGCATCAGTCCAATATTTAGTAGCATTGACCTGTCCTAAAGAAGATTCAATGATAGGTCTAAACTTATCAGCTAAAATTACAGTAGTTGTTCTTTTCAAATAATCTGTAGCTGCACCATCACCACCTAATAAAATACCCATCGCATCTTGAAAAGTCATTTGTTTTACTGCTTGAACAAACACATCTAAAGCTTCTCCTGAAGCCTTCTCAGCAGCTCTGTTAAGCGATAAAGTTACTTTATCAACCTGATTGCCCATTCCTATCTTCTGCATTGCATTCATCACAAATTGAGCTTCTTCTGGCCAAGGAATTTTCACCAATGAATTGCCATAAAAACCATCTTGTTTTGACAATAAACCTATTGCATTAACAAATCCTTTTGCCAAAGCCTCCTTCAAACCACTGGCAGCTTCATTATTAGTAACTCCAGTAGTGCTTCCCAAAACTGCACCTAAAGTATCTTGAATCTGGGCTGTTGTGCAACTAGTCAAAAATAAAACTGCTGCTAAAAAAATACTAAAAACACTTTTCATATAATAAATTATTTCTTTTACCTTCAAAAGTAATAAAATTCACTCATTTTTAATGCCAAAATTTAATAGTTCTTACTATGAATGCTATCATTATATCTATTGGCGATGAATTGCTCATAGGCAATACGCTCAATACAAATTCATTTTGGCTGGGCAATGAACTCACTCAACTCGGAATAAATATCCATGCTCATTGGACTATTCCTGACACAAAAGAAGCAATTAAAAGTAATATAAAATCGGCTCAAGAAATAGCTCAAATCATTTTAATAACAGGAGGATTAGGGCCTACAAATGATGATTTGACAGTAGAGGCAATAGCTGAGTATTATAATGAGCCACTAGTTTTTCATGAAAGCGTATGGAACAATATTCAACAAATGTATGCTATTCGAAACCGACCCGCCCATGAAGGTTCTAAAAAAATGGCTTACCTTCCACAAAGTGCTATCGTCATTCCCAATAGCATGGGCACAGCTCCTGGTTCTATATATTTATCAGAAAAAAATATTATTGTATCAATGCCTGGAGTTCCTTACGAAATGAAGGCCATGATGCAAAAAACAGTAATTCCTACAATAAAAGAAAAATTTGAATTGCCGAGTATTCAACACTCCTATATCTATACAGCTGGAGTAGGTGAAACTATCCTCTCAGATGCATTAAAAGAATTTGAAAAAGAATTACCTGCTCATTTTTCATTGGCATATCTTCCTAGTGTAGGGAAAGTCAGATTGCGTATCACAGGACAAGGAAAAGATGCATTGCAACTCAAAAATGAATTAAATACACTAACCAATAATGCTGTAAAATGTATCCAAAATCATGTTTACAGTCTTACAGAGCCATCCATAGAAACAGTAATAGGACAAATTTTACGAGAAAAAAATCTTCAATTGGGTACTGCTGAAAGTTGTACAGGAGGAAATATTAGCCACCTAATAACTCAAATACCAGGAGCTTCAGACTACTTTAAAGGATGTGTTGTATCCTATTCCAATGAAGTAAAGATGTCAATTTTAAAAGTAAAATCAGAAACTTTGAGTCAATATGGGGCTGTCAGTGAAAACACAGTGCAAGAAATGCTTGCTGGTGCAATAAAATATCTTAATACAGATATTGCGATTGCAGTTTCTGGAGTAGCAGGACCAGGAGGTGGCAGTGCTGAAAAACCAGTAGGTTGTGTTTATATTGGAGTTGCAGACAAGCAAAATCAAATGATAAAAAGAATGCAATTCACTAATAATAGAGATATCAATATTGAATTAAGCTCGGTTCAAGCACTTGTCTTATTAAAGTCATTTTTGGAGACTTATTATCAAGCTGAATTTTTGAGGGTTGGATAGTCGTATGCAAGTCCTTAGTTCAATTATTAAATAAAATCCCATACAGTCCGATTTACTTTGTAATTTTATTAAAAGGATTTGGAAAAAACTTACTGAATAGATTTAACTAAAACACTGCAGAAAAAAAACTAAAACAATTTCCCATTTTGGGAAATAATATATACCTTTGTAGAAAGAAAAACTATTGAGAGTTATAGCTAAAAAAATATTACGTGAGTTTTGGGAAAAACATTCTGATTGTGAACAACAATTAAAATCGTGGTATCAAGAAGCTGATAAAGGAACTTGGAAAAGTCTGAATGAATTAAAGTCTGAATATCCAAGTGCAAGTATTTTAGAAGATAATAGAGTTTGTTTTAACATAAAGGGAAATAATTATCGTTTAATCGTTAAAATAAATTTTAATTATCAAATGATATGGATTCGATTTATTGGAACTCACGCTGAATATGATAAAATAGACGCAAATAAAATTTGACAAAGATGAAATTAAAACCAATAAAAACAGAACACGATTATCATCAAGCTTTAGAAAGACTTGAGCAAATCTTCGACTCAAAACCTGGAACAAAAGAAGGTGACGAATTGGAAATTTTAGGGATTTTAATTGAGAATTATGAAAATGATTTTTTTCCAATTGACCTTCCTGATCCAATAGAAGCTATTAAATTTAGGATGGAACAACTGAATTATTCACAAAATGATTTAGCCGAAGTTATTGGATTGAAAAGTAGAGCTAGTGAAATTCTAAATAGAAAACGAAAATTAACGCTTGAAATGATTCGCAATTTATCTGAAAAACTAAATATCCCTTCTAAAATTCTCATTCAAGCCTATTAAAAACCATCTTGTTTGCCAGTAAGTAGTAGCTTTTACATAAAAATGCTATTTATTCACACATTATTAAATATGCTAGAAGATTGTAAAGTAAATATGCCAACAATAATCATTTGACCAACATCTTCACTCACAATCTAATAACAAAAAGCCCCGAAAAAATCGAGGCTTCTATTTTACATACTATAAATTGACTAATCAATTTCTCCAACCATTTTTAATGGATCTACCCATTCATCAAATTGTTCAGAAGTAATATATTCAAAATCTAGACCTTTAAGTTTGTATGCCAAAGCCGCTTCTTTCAATGTAGAACCTTGATGATGAGCACTCTGAGCTATACCTGCAGCATTGTAATATCCAATATAAGGATTTAATGCAGTGACTAACATGAGAGAATTTTCCACATGCTTTTTAATATTAGCATCCATAGCTTTAATTCCTACTGCACATCTATCATTAAAGCTGACCATCACATCAGCTATCAACCTTGCAGAATGTAAAAAATTATAAATAATAACTGGCTTAAACACATTCAGTTCGTACTGACCATTAGAGCCTCCGATATTAATTGCAACATCATTACCCAAAATTTGAGCAGCAACCATTGTCATTGCCTCACATTGAGTAGGATTCACTTTTCCCGGCATGATAGAAGAACCTGGTTCATTATCAGGAATAAAAATTTCACCAATACCTGCACGTGGACCTGAAGCCAGCATACGAATATCATTGGCAATTTTCATCATTGAGACAGCAACAGTTTTTAAAGCTCCATGTGCATATACAATAGCATCGTGAGCAGCTAAAGCTTCAAATTTATTTTCAGCAGTAACAAAAGGCAATCCTGTCAAATCAGCAATGTTTTTAGCAACATTCACTGAATAATTAGGAGGTGTATTAATACCCGTCCCAACAGCTGTACCCCCTAAAGCCAATTCAGATAAATGTGCTAAAGTATTCTTAATCGCTCTTAAACCATGATCCAACTGTGATACATAACCAGAGAACTCTTGTCCTAATGTCAACGGTGTAGCATCCATCATGTGTGTACGACCAATCTTAACAATATGCTTGAACTCCACCGATTTATTATACAATGTAGTACGCAGTCTTTCAATAGCAGGAATAGTTTTTTCTACTATAATTTTATATGCTGCAATATGCATTGCTGTAGGAAATGTATCATTGGAAGATTGAGATTTATTCACATCATCATTAGCCTTTACCAACCTATTGTCATCAGTTAATTTTCCACCGCTCAAAACATGGGCACGATTGGAAACCACCTCATTTACATTCATATTAGATTGTGTACCTGAACCCGTCTGCCATACTACCAATGGAAACTGGTCTGCCAATTCCCCAGCTAAAATTTCATCACATACTCTTACAATCCAATCTTTCTTTTCTAAAGGCAATATCCCTGCTTCAAAATTGGTAATAGCTGCCGCTTTTTTAAGATATCCAAATGCGTTAATAATCTCTTTTGGCATTTTGTTAATATCTCTAGCAATATTGAAATTTTCAATAGAACGCTGAGTCTGTGCTCCCCAATATACATCTATTGGCACTTTGACTTCTCCTAACGTATCCTTTTCAATTCTGAACTCCATATAATAAAAAATTTTATTTGAATAAATAATGGCAATTATATCTTTATAACAGCCATAACACTGCTATAAAGACAATTTAGTATAAGAAATGTTTGCAAAAAAAGTAATGACAATAATACGCCTATGCTTTGTATTCATACAATAGTACTTTCCTTTACACATTGAGGTATTTGTCTAAAAAATAAAAATTACTTACCAGTAAAGTTGGCCTTTCTTTTTTCTAAGAAAGCATTGACACCTTCTGTAACATCTTGAGAATTAAAGATATCTCCAAATGCATCTACTTCTGAAGCAAAACCATCAACACCATCTTTAAAATAATCATTGGTCACTTGAATAACTTTAGCCACAGCTACAGGGCCCTTAGAACCTATTTTATTGATAAAGTACAATGCTTTTTCATAAGCAGACTCTTTATCTGTTTCAATATAATTAACCAATCCCCATTGCAAAGCTTTTTCAGCATCAATAATATCAGCAGTCAAATGCAATTCAAGGGAACGAGCCTTCCCTACATATTGAATCATCCTTTGAGTGCCTCCATAACCAGCTATGATACCTAGATTTACTTCTGGTTGCCCAAATTTAGCATTAGAAGTAGCTATTCTCATGTGACAAGCCATAGCCAATTCACATCCGCCTCCCAATGCAAAGCCATTGACTAAAGCAATAACTGGGACTGTCATATTTTCAATCAGATTAAAAATATCATGACCTCTTTGTGCCAATGATTTAGCTTGATCAGCATCAAGTCCTTTAAACTCAGAAATATCTGCTCCTGCAACAAAAGCTTTATCTCCTGAACCAGTCAATATGACACCTTTCAACCCTTCTAATTTGCTAGCGGCTTCAAAAGCACCTTTAATTTCTAATATAGTAGCGCTATTCAAAGCGTTCAATTTATCGGGTCTATTGATAGTAATCTTTAAGACACCCGAGTCTAATGACCATAATAGATTTTGGAAAACCATGCTTAAAATTTATTTAAACAAATATCCGATGTAAGCACATAAAATACAAGAAAACTCTCAAGTAAATTCAACTATTCAATCAAATATCGAAAATAAACAGACATTTCTATAAATAAAATATTTCGGTAAGGTGATAATCAATTTTGCTGTTTAAAAGCCCCAAAAAACAATATTGGAATAGTTATTTGTAATTTCTAAAAATTTATTCAAATCTCAATGCTTCAATCGGGTCTTGTTTTGAAGCTTTAATAGCTGGATATATTCCTGACAGCAAACCCACAATGAGACAAAATAATATCCCCAAAAACATCCAAAGCCAAGGAATAATAAACACCCCTCCTATCATCAATGAAACTAAATTTCCAATAATAATCCCCAATACAATACCCAACACTCCTCCTAGCTGACAAACTACAATTGCTTCTATTAAAAACTGCTTCAAAATATCAGAACTTCTTGCACCTATCGCTTTCAATGTTCCAATTTCTGTCGTCCTTTCAGTAACAGACACTAACATGATATTCATCAACCCCACTGCTGCACCCAATAAAGTCACCAATCCGATAACAAAACCTCCAATAGTAGCATAAGAAAGATTTTCTACTAATAGTTCAGAAAAGCTATCACTTTTTATAATTTCAAAATTATTCTCATCTCTTGGATTGAGTTTACGAGCCAGCCGCATCTTACTTTTAGCAGCTCCAATAGCAGTTTCTAATTCACTAGATTGCTCTACTTTGACACCTAAAATAAAACTTGCATTATTAGAGTTATTAAAAAATTTATAGTTAGTAATCGGTATCAGCGCAAAATTATCTGAGGTAATCATACTACTTCCTTTCGACTCCAATATTCCAATCACTTGAAATCTCCTTCCATCAATCGTAATATTCTTCCCTACTCCATCTAATTGTTCTCCAAAAAGTTTTAATGCAATATCATTTCCAATCACACAAACCTGTTTCCCTAGATTCATTTCTCCAAAAGAAAAATTTCTTCCCTTCAATATATGATAGCTTTCAACTTCAAGATAATCTTCATCAACTCCAAATACTAAGACATTGGGATTGGATTTTTTTTCTTGATATTTCAATAAACCAGTATAATTTGACACTACTTGAATATCAACAGGATGCTGATTTTCGAACAATTTTTTAAATTTTTGTGCTTCAAGGTATGTAATCGGTCTAAATATTTTAGGAGCCATTTTGACCACTCCAATATTTATTGCCATACCCCTATTTCTAATTTTAAAGGTATTTGCTCCCATACTACTAAAATCTTTATTGATATACGTTTTCAACCCATCAATTGCTGTCAGGATACCGACTAATGACATGATACCAAAACCAATAATACAGCAAGTTATTATCGTTCTAACTCTGTTTTGTTGGATTGTACGAAAGGATTGTAAGATGATTTCAGAAAACTTCATAAATTCTTCGGATTTAAAAGTACAAAAAATCTTATACAACAAACTGCTTAACACAGCCCAAATCACATAAGAATAGTTAATTCACATTATAAAATGCGATATGTATATTATTTGAAGGTAAAAATTAAATTATCAATAACTTTTATTAAAAAACACAACAAATTAGCAACACTATCAGGTTTTGTGTAATAAAATGGATTTAGATATTTGGAGTTTTATAAAAAATCACTAAAATCTGGAATGGATAATTTATTAGCAGCAAGGAGTCTCATGGCACTCAGTATGGCATTTCATATTATTTTCTCATGTATTGGGATGGTCATGCCATTTATTATGGCAGTAGCTCATTACAAATGGAACACAACTGGAGATAAAAAATATTATATTCTTACCAAAACATGGAGCAGAGGGGTTGCTATTTTATTTGTAACAGGTGCAGTCAGTGGCACAATGCTATCTTTTGAACTTGGATTGTTATGGCCAAGATTTATGCAACATGCAGGTCCAATATTTGGAATGCCATTTTCTTTGGAAGGAACAGCTTTTTTCATTGAAGCGATAGCATTGGGGTTTTATATGTACGGCTGGGAAAGATTCAACAAATGGTTCCACTGGTTTATGGGCATTTTAGTAGGGATTTCAGGAGTAAGTTCAGGAATTCTAGTAGTTGCTGCCAATGGATGGATGAATAGCCCCACAGGTTTTGATTATCACGATGGCGTATTCTCAAATATTGATCCGTTAAAAGCTATGATGAATGATGCTTGGTTTTCTCAAGCATTACACATGATAATCGCTGCATTTTCTGCAACAGGATTTGGAGTAGCAGGGATACATGCTTATCATTACTACAAAGGTCATTATCCAGAGTTTCACAAAAGTGCTTTCAAAATTGCTCTAACAATAGGCTCTATTGCAGCATTTTTACAACCTATCAGTGGAGATATTTCTGCAAAAGATTTAGCAAAAAGACAACCATTAAAATTGGCAGCTATGGAGGCACATTTCCATACGCAAAACAATGCTCCGCTCATCATTGGAGGAATTGTAAATATTGAACAAGAAAGAGTAGATTATGCAATAAAAATCCCCGGAGCTCTAAGCTTTCTTGCCCATGGAAATTTTGAAACAGCAGTCAAAGGTCTAGATCAATTTCCAAAAGACGAACACCCTCCTATTGTTATCACTCATTATGCTTTTCAAATCATGGTTGCCTGTGGAGTAATAATGATGATATTAGGATTTATATTTTTAATCAGCAATTGGAAATTCAAGAATATTCTCAATAAAAAATGGTTTTTATATTGCATTATACTTTGTACACCATTAGGATTTATCGCAGTTGAAGCAGGATGGACAGTTACAGAAGTGGGCAGACAGCCATGGGTTATCTATGGAATTATGAAAACAAAAGATGCCGTTACACAAATGCCTGGTATTCAGTACTCCTTCTATTTTTTCATCTTCGTTTATATCTTTTTAACCATTATCGTCACTTGGATAATGAGAAGACAAATCAAATTTATTAACGAACAATATCTTTCATCAAAAAACTAATATCCATGTTAAGCATAGTTATTTTATTCTTTTGGGTTTCTGTATTATTATATATCCTTCTTGGAGGTGCAGATTTCGGAGCTGGAATTTTGGAAATTTTTGTTGGTGATAAAAACAAAACAAAAGTCAGAACCATCACCTACAATACTATCGGGCCAGTATGGGAGGCTAATCACATGTGGCTCATTATTTCGGTTGTTATTTTATTTGTAGCATTTCCAAGTATTTACACTTCTATTACTACCTATTTGCATATTCCAATAATGATATTGCTGTTAGGAAATCTTGCTAGAGGGATGGCATTTATTTTTCGCCATTATGATGCTTATCAAGATGAGAAAAGTCAGAGATTTTACAATTTTATCTTTATGATTTCCAGTTTAGTTACTTCTTTTTTCATGGGAGTAATCGCTGGTTCAATTGTAGGACATCAAATGCAAGCTACTTCCAATAGCTTCTTAGATACTTATATTTTCTCTTGGCTTACACCATTTTCTATTGCTACAGGGATATTGTGTGTTATCGTATTTGCATTTTTAGCTTCTACATTTTTAATTGGAGAAAGTACAACTGAAGAAGATAAGGCATATTTCAGAAAGAAATCTTTTATATTTTCTATTTCTGTATTTGTTTGGGGAGGAATAGCTTTACTTATCGCTAAAGTGACAGGTGTACCATTTATACAAGAAAAGATATTCATTTCATGGAGTACCTTGAGTTTTATTTGTTCAAGTATCAGTTTACTCGTTTATTGGAAATTTATATATTCCAGCAAAAAATGGAGAGCTAGAATTGCCGCTAGTTCGGTGATAATGTGGATGCTTGTCACTACTGCACTATTTGTACATCCTGAAGTAGTTACATTCAAAGATCAAATCGGACTTAACTTTATCAATAGTGCTGCTCATCCATTGACTATCTACTATTTAGGTTGGGCTTTAGTATTGGGAAGTATATTTATTATCCCTGGAGTTGTTCATTTAATTGCTAGTTTTCAGACAAAGTCTTAGCAGAACAGATACACTTAGTTAATTCTTGATAAGGAATACTATCTGAAACTGAAGAGTGGACAAATTGTGCTACAATCTTTCCATCTTTGACCATAAAGACACCTGGCATTTGAAAAGGATCTTCATCTTTAAAGCTAGAGATTCCCCATTTGAAAAACTTGCCTTTAAGAATTAGTGTAATCAAATCTTTAGGGCCGAAAATTTGAGTAATTTTTCCTCGTTTCAGATGAAAACCTTTGTATAAAATTAATTCAGGGTCGCTCACAGAGTCAATATTTGCCAAATCAAATTTTTGAAAATACTGATTAGCTTCTTCAACTGGAAGTTGGTGTACTAAGACAATTCTTACTCCTTGAGATTCTATCACCTCTTTATTTGCTCCCACTTCATGGAGGGTCTCTCTACAAAATGTACAACCAAAATGTCTTAAAAATATCAGCATTACAGGTTGTTTCTGCGATATTTCTAAAATTGATTCATCATGTTGAGTGTGGTGCCATGAAAGCAAATCTTTAATATTATGTTCTGTACAATTAATAATCTCTTTGTCTAACAAATAATCATGCAGATATGCATTGTATAATATTAGTCCAAAAGGAACCCACCAAATCAAATCATTGGTAATATTCATTTGAAAGACAATCCAAGGCAATTGCCCTTTCAAATAAAAAAATAAAAATCCAATAGGAGTCAATACTTTGACTATCAAACCTATTAACACTATCGGCCATTGGCGCATTGGATTGGTATAAGCAATCAAATATCCTACGCCCATTGCAATAGAATACACTCCTATCAATTGCCAAAGCTGAATATAGTCAGGAGTGGATAAGCCAGCCAGATTAAACCAAAATTGGGGAGCTATCACCACCGACGCTCCCCAAAATATACTATAAATACCAGCAATAAATAATATTGCTTTCATCCATTGGCTGTTTCTTGAAGATATTAATCGCATGACACACTTAATACCTTAATAACTCAAAAAACAAATCAATGTTCAATCCATCACTATCTAATTATTAATATTGCACCTTTATTTTTGATAGAACTATTATCTGGAAGAGTAACTTCATAATAATAAGAATAATTATCCAAAGGAGCTTTTTTACCTTTAAAAGTACCATCCCAACCCACAGAAGGCAAATTAGTCGGTACATTTTCTACACGATATACAGATTGTCCCCAACGATTAAAAATTTCAAATATTTTCACTTGAGCATCTACATTAGATAAAATATACAAAATGTCATTTTTACCATCTCCATTTGGAGAAAATGCACTAGGAAGGAATGTTTTAACAACAGGTTGAACTTCAATCAGTATTGAATCTTCTCCCACACAACCAAAAGCATTTTCAACAGATAGAACATATAAAGTAGTTTCTTGAGGTTTTGCAGTAGGATTAGGACAATCAGAGCATGACAAACCATCAGTTGGAGTCCAATGATAAATAGTATGTTCAGGCTTTAAATCTACACCTGTAATTGTCGCTTGAATATTCACTTGCTGTCCTTGAGTAATCACAACATCTTGAGGAAGTACCACTGAAACTTGAGGTGCATCAGTGATAGATAGAGTTGTTGTAAAAACACAACCTTTGGCATCAGTAATTGAAATTTCATAATCTCCAACAGACAAACCAGACCAAGAAGTTTCAGTAGATATATTTCCGTTAAACAAAACAACTATAGGTTGAGCTTCATTTTTAATATTTGAAATTGAGATACTTCCTCCATCAGCACCTTCTCCGCATGGAACTGGCTCTACAACAAATTCTGCTTGAAGTACATTTTCATCTACTGAAATAGAAACAGAACCAGATTGAGTACAAGTACCAACAGTGATTGTATATGAATAATCTCCTGCACTTTTATTAGTAATCGTTCTCGAAGTATCACCAGATGACCAAAGCACAGTATAATTTTGAACATCTTTCACTTCAATTGAAGCTGTTCCATCATTACCAGCGCAAGAAACTGGAGTAGAATTTTCTATAACTTCATAATTAGCACCTATTGTTACTTCTAAAGAAGCTGTACCTTGACAAGCACCATTAGTAACAGTCACGGTATAAACGCCAGCTTTATTTACAGTAATAGATTGTGTCTGTTCACCATTAGACCAAGAATAGGAATCAAAAGTCTCAGCCACACTCAAAGTAGTGCTTTCTCCGTCACAGATTGAAGATTTACCAACGATAGAAGGTTTCAATTCATTGCCTATTACCACTTCTACTTGAGCAGTATCAGAACAAGCACCATTGCTTACAACAACTGAATAATTGCCAGATTGAGATACATTAATCGAATTTGAAGTAGCTCCATTGCTCCATAGAACTGTAGTACCATTTTGTGCCTGAACAGAAAGAGTAGTAGAACCTCCTGAACACAATTGAGTTTCGCCTGTAATAGTTGCATCTACATTGGCTCCCACTAAAATTTCAATTGTCACTGGATCTACCGGACATTCTTGACTAAGAGATGAAATAGTATATTTTACTTTAACTGCAGAATTACCATTATAAACTGGAGTTTGATTGATTGATTTAATACTAGTACCGCTACCATTAGAAAGTCCAGTAACACTATTTGGTGCTTCAACCACCCAAGAGTAATCTCCAGAGTTGCCCAAAACAATATCTATCGCATTACCAGAACAAACTGTAGCTGGATAGCTCTCAACTTGCACTGTGCCACCACCACATAAAATATTCAATGATGCACCTTTTGCGATAACTTCTTTACAGATAGCTTCATCTGAAGGAGTAACATAAGCTTTAAAATATACAGTCTTTCCACATAAAGGAGAACCAGATTTCACTTCAAAATCTATTTTATAAGGTTCATTAGGCTTAATGTAATTAGAAAGATCTGGGGTTTGACAAGGTTTCAATGGGTCATTTAATATAATAGAACCATTCGCCACACTTGCAAAATTAAATTCATTATCAATAGCATATTCACCCTCTAAATCTTTCATTCCATTTCTATTATAATTAAGAGAGTCAACACATTTTGTACAATTTTTCAAACTTAAAGCATTGTATCTATAACTATCATTGCTTGTTTTTGAGTTGGTAAAAGCACCCATTGTTCTTTGACAAGCATTTTGCATTACATACACATTATGACCAGAGCCGCAAAGTGTAGTCAAATCATAATCCATAGCTACATTAGCACTCATATAGAAAATAACCAATGCATCAGAAGGAATAAAATCACCAGGTCCAGCAGGGAATAGATTAAGATTGCTACAAGCTCCTGTTCTCAATCTTGTCATTAATGCATCAGAAGGGTTTTTAATCGAACATGGATTTGAGCCTATATTGATAGAATGGTTATCATTTCCATTATCATTTGTTCCCTCATTAATCTTAAATTGTAAATCACTTGCAAAAAATCCACTACCAGAACTAAATATAAAAAATTCATTATCGTGTTCCATTCCCACACCTAATCCATCTTGATCACAACTATTAATCATCATCATCAATAAATCAGGACAAACTTGAGGGCAACTTTGCTGATTGTATGTAGGTAAATTTGTTGTGCCAATTTTATTACCTTGAGTTTTAGGGTCAAAATTCTCATCTTCACTATAGTACCAATCAATAGTTCCGCCTGAAGGCATCTGTATGCCATGAACACTCAACTCTACTTTTCCAGGAACACAGACAGATGTGCTTTCAGTTCCATTCACTTTCAAATCATACAAAGTAGGGCATTGAGCTTGTACATCATAACCTATCAATGCAATCATTGATACTGTAATAAAATATATAAATTTCTTCATCGTATTAAAAATCTTAGCAAAGGTAGAAGTAATCTTATGTAAATTCTATACTTAGGCAAATAAATTCACCTGATAAATTGACTGAAAGAGAAAAATTATAAAATAAAATTGTAAACAAACTCAAAAAATGAATACTATAAGCCGATTTTAATTCGTCATAATTAAAAAATCAAAGCAGCAAGCCAGCCACCAACATAAGCCAAAACTCCCATATATAACATCTGAATCATAGGCCATTTCCAAGATTTGGTTTCCCTTCTTACAACAGCAACAGTACTCATACATTGCATCGCAAAAAGATAAAATATCATTAAAGAAATGGATGTTCCAACCGTAAAAACCTTTTTACCACTATCACTAAATCTAGCATTTTGAAGACGATCTTTCAATAATGATGTATTATCATCATCTCCTACTGCATAAATAGTTGCCATAGTACCAACAAAAATCTCTCTAGCAGCAAATGAAGTCAATAATGCAATGCCTATCTTCCAATCATATCCCAATGGGCGAATCAATGGTTCAATCGCATGACCTGCAATGCCTGCATAAGAAGCCTCTAGTTCATAAGATTTGGTCAATTGACTCAATGGAATATCTTGAGAAATAGCATATTCCTGCTTTGCTTTAGTTCTCGCAGCTTCCATTTTTTCCTTAGGACCATAAGAAGCCAAAAACCACAATAAAATAGAGATAAAAAATATCACTTTACCAGCTTCAACTATAAAGACTTTTACTTTTTCCCATACATTCAAGAAAATTCCTCTCCATTGTGGCATTTGATATCTGGGCAATTCCATCACTAAAAAACTCTTTTCCTCAGTCTTTAAAATCTTATGGAAAATCCAAGCAACCACCAATGCTGTTCCTGTTCCCAAAACATACAATCCCATAAAAACCAAGGCTTGTAAACTGACCCAACCTCCTACTTTCTTAGCTGGAATAGCAATAGCAATTAATATAGCAAAAATAGGAATACGAGCTGAACAACTTATCAAAGGCGTTACCATGATTGTCGTTAGCCGCTCTTTCCAATTACTGATAGTTCTAGTGGACATTATTGCAGGGATAGCACACGCACCTCCAGAAATAAGAGATACAACACTTCGTCCATTGAGACCAAATCTTCTCATAAAACTATCTGTCATATACACTACTCTTGCCATATAACCAGACTCTTCTAAAATAGAAATTAAAAAGAAAAGTATAGCTATCTGAGGAATAAACACCAATACACCAGACAATCCACTTACAATACCATCTGTCAGCAATCTTTGAAACCAGCTATCTGGCACAACAGTAGTAATCAAATGATTAATTCCCACAAAGCCACTTTCTATCCATTCCATAGGCTTTTCTGCCCAAGAAAAAATAGCTTGAAATACCAAAAGCATTAAAACAACAAATATTAACAAACCAAATACTTTGTGTGTCAATACTTTATCAATTTTCCTTGTCAAAGGATCCATACTCAAAGGAATCTGCTTAGAAGATTTCTGAACCAATGGAGTAATAAATTGGTAGCGTTTCATCATCTCATCCAATTGAATATCAATTGAATTGAAATTATATTTTTCAGTAAGAGTTGCAATAAAATCTTTTTGTGATTTTGATATAAAAGGAACTCTCTTATAATGATGAGCTAATATTAAAGCAGCATATTGAGCGTCAATTTTCACTAAAGATTGAACGTCTTTAGCTATCTGTTCCTCTGATGGACTAAAAGTATAATTAGGTTGAGATATTTGAGTTAAAATCTCATTTTCCAATGCTGTTTTAAACTCTGTAATTCCTTCTCCTGTTCTACCATTGATACCTATAAAAGGAACTCCAAAAGAATCACTCAAACCATTTAAATCTATTTGAAGACCATTGGACAAAGCTGTATCAAGCATATTGACACCCACAACGATTTTATATCCTAAATCTCTTATCTGAGTGAAAAGTAAAAGATTTCTATCAATATCATTTGCATCAACAATATAACCTATTATATCTATGGGCGCACTAGATGGACTTCCTAATAATGTATCAACAACTACCCTCTCATCCTCTGAAGAAGGAAAAAGACTATACAATCCCGGCAAATCGACAATGCTCACTTTGCCAAGATTACCCAATTGAAACACTCCTGACTTTCTATCAACAGTTACTCCAGGAAAATTCCCAACAGTCTGATGAAGTCCAGTTAATAAATTAAAAACCGAAGATTTCCCAACATTAGGATTGCCTGATAATGCGACTTGATATTTAGAAAAGCTCATTACAATTAAATCTCACTTTCTATTAATATTTGAGCAGCTTCATCTTTTCTAAGAGCCAATGCCAATCTAGGAAACTGTATAAAATAAGTAGAATTCATCAGTGATTTTCGTAGAACAACCAACTCTGTTCCTGGGATAATTCCCATTGCCATTAATCGACTTGCTAGCAATGGTTCTTTAAAAGAAACTATTCTTGCACTATACCCAATCTTCATCTGATCTAATGTCTGCACAAATTGCTTATTAAGAATGAGTAAAAATAAGAGTTCCTATTTATAATAATTATTAAATTATTGAAATGTCATGAATCTTTCCCCTTTTACGGACAAATAAACGTTAAAAAGCATGATTTTAATCTTTAAAAACTTTACAAATCAATTCCATGATTACCAATCCAAAAAATTATCGTTGCGAGATTATAAATTATCTTTCAATCTTTTATCTAAAGCATCTCTGAGAATTGCTGCTTTTTCGTAGTCCTCATGCTCCAATGCATTCTCTAGCATATTCTTCAATTCACTGCTTGTTACATTCTCTAATCCTAAATTATTGCTTACTGAACTAGACGAAATAAAATTCTCAACAATATCCTCATCTTCGTCTTCTTCATCTTCATTATCACTACTAAGTAAAATTTCTTTATCAATACCCAATGCATCCATAATCAAATCATAAGTATAAATTGGGCAATTAAAACGAACAGCTAATGCAATAGCATCTGAAGTTCTTGAATCCAAAATTTCTTTCTGGCCATTTTTCTCACATATTAGTTGAGAGAAAAAGACACCTTCTAACACTTTGTTGATAATCACTTCTTTCAACTCGATATCATAAGTATCCATCATTCTTTTCATCAAATCATGAGTAAGAGGTCTTGGTGATGTCATTTGCTCCACAACTAAAAGAATGGATTGTGCTTCTGAATAACCAATCACGACAGGCAATGTTCTCTGTCTATCCAAATCACCTAACACTACAACATAAGTTGTATTTTTAGCAGGACTTTCAGAAAGTGACAATAAATTTAATCGAACTTTTTCCATAATATTTCAATATGCAAGATACATTGAATAAAGTAATTTCAGCACATTCATTTCCTTAAAACAACTAAATTAACAAGATATCAAATATGATTAATTATAGGCTTCAAGAGACAAATGATATAAAAGGACACTACGAAGTAGCTGGTTTGTAATGCACAATCATTTTTGTTTCAAAAAATGGTTCTTCAGTATATATTTCTGACAATGGAATCACCTTACTATGTTTTTTAAATCCATGCAATTCCTCAGAAAGATCTCCTCCTTTGAGTGCAATAATTCCTTTAGATTGAAGTTTTAATATCTTCTTTGTCCAAGTCACCAATTGAGAAAGAGGAGCAACAGCTCTTGTTACTACCAAATTTGCTTTCACATCAATATCTTCTACTCTACCCCAAATAGCTCTGACATTATTTAATTGCAATTCATTTTTAACTGCCTCAACTACTTTGATCTTTTTACCAATAGAGTCCACTAAAATAAATTGTACATTCGGAAACATAATCGCCAACGGAATACCTGGAAATCCACCACCCGTACCCAAATCAACAACATACCATCCATCTTTCATTGGAAGATATTTAGCGATAGCTAGTGAATGTAAGATGTGTCTTTCGACAAAATCATCCATATCCTTTCTTGAAATAACATTAATCTTTTCATTCCAATCTCTATATAGATGAATCATTTGGATAAACTTTTCTTTCTGTTCATCCAATAAATCAGGGAAATATTTTTCAATAATTTCTATAGACATATTTCAATACCTCAACTCTGTTCTTATCTCAATAAATACAAATCTTATAGATAAGGAACCTTAAAAAAATATTATTGTAGAAGTAGTTTTTCTGTTTTTACTGATCCATCTTCAAACAAAAATTTAGCAATATACAATCCTTTTGTTTGTTTTGAAAAATCAAAAGACAAGGTATTACCTACGTTATTTTGCATATCCATAGATATAGTTTGCCCCATCATATTGACCCATTCTATAGCTTTCAATTTTGAAGATAAATTTTCCATACGTACTGTTACTTTTCCTGTACTAGGATTGGGATAAATACTCATTTGAGCAGATGATGAAAAATCTTTAATTCCAGTAACAACATCACCTGAAATTTTTAAATTATCTATATAGATATTGTTTTCAAAATTAGAAATATTTCTAATCATCAACCTTACAGCATCTTGACCATCATACGCACCCAAATTAATCGTTTCGGTTCTCCATTGAGCAGGTGTAGGTGTAAAGAATGTTGTCTTAGGGCTAGCCACCGTCACTAATGAACCAGCATATTTATTGTACAAAATATTAAAAGACTTACCGCAATCAGTAGAAATCAGCACTTGCAATGAATCCCAATTATTATCAGATGTCATCACATTGGTATATTGTGCAGCAGCCAAATCAAATGTCAAACTGACATTTGTATGGTTTGCAAAATTTAAATTAGGTAGAATAATATCATCTTTTTCGCCATAACCAACACCTAATTCTACTGGATTGTATTCATAATTATTCATAAAATAGGAATAATTACCCAATGTGCTAATACCTTGACTTGATCTTGCCCATGTTATCTTTGCATCAGGATTGTTGATAGTCGTACCATTATTAAAGATAAGGCTTTCAAAATTTTCACTATAAGGAAGTGCAGTAGCTCCTTTCACTGTAACGATTTGAGACAATGAATTATTCTCAGGTTTTTCGTCGCCGTTTATAGATACTGTATATGTGATATTATAGGTACCTTCTTGGAAGTTGATAGGATTAAAAATAATAAATGTAGAATCAGAAAAATTTAATACACCACTCCAGCTTTTCTCTTGAGTAGGAACATTATTGACGCTCATGCTTACTGTAAAATTATTCACAGTATTACTTCCCAAAGATTTTACTAAAACTATCGGATTGGCTTCACCTGAACAGAAATTCTTATCAGGATAAACAATTTTTTGCAATTGCAAATCAATTGCGCTTTTTGGAGTTTCATCGACATATCCTTTAGAAGTTTTCAAACCTTTTCTTGGACCATTCAAGGCAGCACTCATACGATTGGCTTGCTCTAAAGTAAACATTATCAAAGACTTATCAAAGGAATAATCCATATAGTTCATAAACATGATACCGTCACCTTTGGTACATTGGTCAGTTTTAGGGAAAGTAGGGTTTCCAGAAGAAGCTTTATATTGTTGAGGCGTATCTCCTATGCCATCATCAGCTGTACAATTATCTGCATCTCCCCAAATATGCCTTAAATTGAAATAATGACCTACTTCATGAGTAGCTGTTCTTCCTAAATTATAGGGGCTAATAGCTCCTGTCTTTCCCAATGCACTATAACTAATAACCACTCCATCTAAAGCAGTTCCAGCACTTGAAGGGAAAGTTGCATAACCCAATAGCCCAGGTTTATTGGCTTCATCTTTCACATCTCCTACCCAAATATTCAAATAGCTCTTAGTATCCCAAGCTGCACTTCCGCCTTTGTCCGCTTTTTTAATATTGTTATTCAAAATATTAAAATCTGTTCTCGTTGTAGCTAAACGTATGATTCCGTTAGTTGGATTTCCTTGTGGATCTCTATTTGCCAATACAAATCTTATTTTGAAATTTCCAATATATGGTTTGAAAGGATCAGGCACTTTTGAAATATCAGCATTCAAACCATTAAAGTCATTATTCAATATTTCCATCTGTTCAAAAATGGTAACATCACCCACATTCTGTTTAGGAGCATTTGTATGATAAACAACATGAAATACAACTGGTATAATAATTTCATCGGCAGCCATTCTAGAATATGGATGACTCTTAATATACTCTTGAGTAAAATCTTCAATTTGTCTTTCTTTCACTTGAACATCTGGATTATTTTGCAATAGATGCTCATAAAGTGTATGAGAGCCACAAGACCTTTGAGCATAAACATTTATGCTACTAATAGCCATGAATAGAAGTAAAAAATATTTCATCAAATAAAATTATGGGGTCAAAGATAATTAAATGATTTTAAGATTTTTACATGTATTGGAGTATCTTTTATGTTAATAAAAGCACTTTAACAATACTTTATAGACATGCTTCTTATAAGAAAAAATAAAACTTTTTTCGGTATTTTATAAGAAAGCAAGATATAGTTTATTAAAAAGCAAAAGCCACTTCGCAATGAAATGGCTCTTGTAAGATTTTAAGAAAATTCTTATTTTTTCTCTGCTTTCGCTCCAGCACTTTTAAGCGCTCTAGGAATTTCAATAGAAGCAATTGGAATACTCTTTGAATTAACGATTTGGAATCCTTGTTCTGGTAAATCTTTAATTTTAATAGATTGACCTAATTTCAAAGGAGAGATATCTACATCAATCACATCTTTCAATGCTTCAGGAGTAGATTTTACTTTCAACTTACGTACTTTAACAAGTAGTTTACCCCCTATTTTCACACCTTCAGATTGTCCAACAATATTGATAGGAATTTCAGCATTAACAATTTGTCCAGGGATTAACTGGTGAAAATCAATGTGTAAGATTTCTTCAGTAGTTGGATGGAAAGTAATATCTTTCATCAACGATTCAGTAGATTTACCGTCAATATTGATAATTACTTTGTAGAAATTTGGAGAGTAAACAAGATTTCTGATGTCAGAAATAGTCGTTGTAAAATGAACCGTTTCTTTGCCTCCTCCGTATAGTACACATGGAATGCGTCCTTCTACTCTGTCAGCTTTACTGGCCTTTTTACCAACCTCCGTTCTTAGTTTTCCGTCAATGGCAAACGTTTTCATGGCTTTTAGCTTTTGTTTTTTTGAATAAATAATGAATTAATGGATTTATATTCATGAGCATTTCTGATTGCTTTCGCAAAAAGAGATGCCGCAGAAATAACTTTTATTTTAGAAGATGTTTGTCTCAATGGAATAGTATCGCAAACGACCAATTCTAATAGTTGAGAAGATTCTATTCTTTCATACGCTTTCCCTGACAAGACAGGATGGGTAATTAGAGCTCTTACACTTTTAGCTCCTTTTTCCATGATAAGATTTGCTGCAGTTACTAAAGTTCCTCCTGTATCAATCAAGTCATCTACAAGCACAACATTCTTGCCCGTAACATCACCTATCAATCTCATAGATTCTACTTCATTGGCTTTAGTTCTATGTTTATCACAAATCACTAAATCTCCTCCCAACGCATTGGCATAAGCTCTTGCACGTTTAGTACTTCCTACATCTGGAGAAGCAAAACACAAATCTTGAATATTCAAGCTTTCTATATAAGGTACAAAAATGGCAGAAGCATCTAAATGGTCAACTGGGATATTGAAAAATCCTTGTATTTGAGGCGCATGAAGATCCATAGTCATTACTCTATTAGCACCAGCTGCAGTTAATAAATCTGCTACCAATTTGGCTCCTATTGCTACTCTCGGCTTGTCCTTTCTGTCTTGACGTGCCAATCCAAAATAAGGCATCACCGCAATAATATAACCAGCAGAAGCTCTTTTTGCTGCATCTATCAACATCAAAAGTTCCATCAAGTTATCTGAAGGAGCAAATGTAGATTGGATAATAAATACAAATGAACCTCTCACAGACTCTTGAATGATAGGCTCAAACTCACCATCGCTAAATTGCAATACTTCAACATCAGTCAATACATCTCCATAACTATCTAGTATTTTCTCAGCAAGAAAATGCGTAGAGCGACCAGAAATTATTTTCACATCAGGCAGTACCATAGAAGCAACTTAATTTTTAGTGGTGCAAAGATACGGATTAAAACCTAATTTTAGAATACCTCATTTGATTAATTCAACTTTAATTTACAAAAAGAGATTTAATATCGTTTAGTTATGTATTTTAATGAATTTAGAGATGCTTAACAGCATAGTACTTCTGGCACATTATTTCATTACTTCATTCAACTTCGTGTCCTTTGCGTAAACCCTTACTTATTATGCGGTTAGTTTCAAGAACCTCAACCGCTAGTGGTTATTAAGTTTCCTCTTCATACTTTTCTTTAGAAGAAAAAGTATGCAAAAGCACTTCGACAAGCTCAGTGACCAGCACCGGATTTTTCGCTGACCCACTTAATACTTGAAAGCTATTTCTTCAAAACTCGACTTCGTCTCAAACAGTTGAAGAAATTACGCTTTCTTCGTATAGTGGGCGCCCAGCATCAAAATCTATGGTGCAGGACACATTCGCAATGTGTAATTCTATCTATATAACTTCGTCACCTTGTAAAGGGTTCATTACTATACAGCATTAACTATAGATGCTTACAGCATGATTTATTTCGCGTCATTAACTCCGCCGAATCTCCGATTTTTGTAAGAATCTAAGTCAAGTAATTACTTAACCAAACGACATTGAAAAGAGATTTCTTCTATTCGCTTATTGGCTGAATAACTATTTTATTTTCTATTATTAAGGAATTTCATATATTCGTTTCGTGACGAAAATCTCTATCTTTTTCAAAATGAAACCTAATAAAATATTTTTAATTCTATTTATTTTAGTCACTGTCACAACCAAAAATATTATTGCCGATACTTTAGATATTCCTAAAATTGAAATTTTTACCAATAATCAAGTCATTAATGATGAATACATCTTTGGAAAATTAAATTTAGTATCCACACATCAAAATATCGACTCGCTTCCCATCCAAATCAGATTGCGTGGTGCTAGCTCAAGAATGCAGCCCAAAAAATCTTATCGTATTGAATTTATTAAAGATACTGTCAGTCTAGTCACACAAAATATTTCGCTACTTAATATGCGCTCAGATGACGATTGGAATCTCAATGCCATGTATAATGAGCCTATGAGAATCAATTCCAAATCTGCGTTTTCAATTTGGAGTCAGATATTCAATACTAGAAACCTACCGCTATCGTATGGCAACCAAAGTATAGCTATTGAATATGTACAACTATATATTGACAATGAATATATCGGAATATACATTTTGACAGAAAGAATAGATAAAAAGCAACTAAATCTCAATGAAGAATTTGGTCAGCTTGTAAAAACTTTAGACCATTCAGAAGCTGCAAAATTTGCAAAAGCAAAAGCTTACAACAACCAATCTAACATTTGGGATGGCATAGAATGGAAACATCCTGAAAACAAGATTAACTGGGAAGATTTGTATGACTTAGTGTATTTTGTCACAACAAGTAAAGACAAACAGTTTTATACGTACATATCTGACTATATAGATATAGACAACTTTGTTGACTATTACATTTTCATCAACTTACTTGCATTGTGGGACAACACTGGCAAAAATATTTATATCGCCAAGCAAGATGGAGCGTCACCTTTTACTTATACTCCTTGGGACTTGGATGGTAGTTTTGGCTTTGATTGGTCGGGAGCATTCATTACAGGATATGAAGGTATATTGAGCAATGGTTTATTTGATAGATTGATTCACGATTGCGGAAATAACAAATTTGGCACATTAGTGAAAAAAAGATATTTTGAACTGAGAGAGCGAATTATCACTTCCAATAATATCCATTCTATTTTGGAACAAAACTATCAGCTCCTTTATCAGAATAATATCTATTCCTTAGAAGTAGGAAAATGGGAAAAATATATCTTCAAACCAGAATATTTGCAATTGATGAAAGATTGGATAGACTTGAGAATAGATTATTTAGATACTCATTTCGCTCAACCATGCATCAGCACTTCTGTGACTCAAAATATTTTTGAACTAGAAGTCAGCATCTATCCCAATCCTACTAAAAACATAGTCAATATTTCTATTCGTACAGATTATGCCATCCCAGATTCAAAAATGGAAGTATTTTCAATCAATGGACAACATGTTTTGACAAGTTATTTTCAAAGCCAAACACAACTTAATACTGACCAATGGGCAAAAGGATTATATCTTATTCATATTAATAATGGCAAGAAATCAACTATTCAAAAACTTATTGTGCAGTAATACTAAAAGCTATTTTACAAACTCATAAGTAATCCTCTGATTGCCAAAAATAATCTTTCTATTGAGCGTATCTACCTGATAATTGAATGTAACAATACTGTCTTGAGGCTCGCTTCCCTCCTCTTTGGAATATGTTTTGTATTGAATTTGCGATATCAGTTCATCTTTTTCTTGAAGAGGTAGTTCATATCCCACTAATCCATAAACCAAACTCACCCAATCAATTCCAGATTTTTCTCCAACAGGTAGAAAATTTAAGAGGTCATTATTGATAAGCTGGATAATGCTTTTCGGGATGAGAGGCTGCTTAGTATATGTATATTTTGTAAAAGATTGAGGAAAGATATTCTCATGCTTTGAAACTCTAGAATAAGCTACTAATTTTTCATCATCATATATGATGTCTTTATAATAAAATAAGGTATCTTTCTCATTGCTAAAGCAATGTCGTTTAGTTAAGAATTTTAATGAATTTCAAGATGCTTAACAGCATCAGAGTACGAATGACATCAACAACACTGTTGTCACCCTGTAAGGGTCTATAGATGCATTCAGCATAATACTTTACAAAGTATAGAATTCCCATTTAGGGTTTAGAATGTTTATTAAACTTTCCTTCTTCTCCCTATTAAGAAGTTTAATCTCTTTTTCTCTATTTATAGCATCATTAACAAGTGCGTATTCTTCAAAATAAATTAGGTGGTAACAATTATATTTTCCTGCAAATGTAGATTTATTAAAAGTAGAATCATTACGATGCTCTTCCATTCTTCTTTTTAAATTGTTTGTTACTCCAGTATATAGCACTGTTTTATTTTTTATTAGTAGTTATGTACACAAAATATCTTTCAATTATATAAATATATTAAATACAATCATAAACAATACGATATTAAAGATGTAATTATTTGATATTAAGATGTGCATTTCGATAGACGCTCATTGTGTGCTTAACATACGAACAAAACTATAATATATTGTTCTGAAAGAATCTCATGGTTAGACTGTTTTATAAATAGATGCTTAACAGCATGACATTCTCCTTTAAAAATAGATTGATTCGTGTCATTCAGAAAGAATCTAATATAATATATTCTCTTAACTAAATGACATTGATTGCTAAAATATAAATAAGAAATTTAGTATAAAAAATGTATTATAAAAAATTCTACATCTATTCTACTAGCTTAAACTATCATAACGTTTATATATATATTGATATAGTTTATTTATAAATTTAAATAAATATTATTTTATCAATTCGTACCAAATTTTCAACCCTGCTATTTCTAGTGTTTTGGCAGCGGAATCGTGGATGTATGGAAAGTTGTAAGTGGTGTCCACATTGACTGAGATTGGAACTTCTGTAGTATCATTATATACTAATCTGCTACCAGTTATTCGTTTCGATGATATCAAGTCTATATTTTGAGCCGGAATCATTTGTATTTTGGATAAACCAAAAGAACATACCCAATCCGTATATCTTCTTTCTAAACCATCGCCTTTCATTGAATAGAAAATCAAAGAGCTTAAATCTTCGTGTCCCAATGAATTCATCTCCAGAATAGACTGATTTACAATTCTAATCAGCCCATTGGGAACTTCTGTCGTTTTGTAATAATCGAAGGACATACTGTAATCCTCGTCTAGAGTAGTAGTTTCATTCAAAGAAGGAGCAAGCATTTTTAGCGATTTTACATTGCCTGAGGAATCATACACGATAGAATTTGTTTCTTTAATTAACACTGGACCCTGACTATCCAAGCCAAAATAAGATTTTATGGAGTTCAGCAATCCATTTTTATCATAGGAGAATTTTGAAGTTCTTTCTCCTTTGGTTGGTCCAATGAAGCCAAATGTGCAAGTATTGACTTTACCTCTTATCTCATCAACTTTATTATTCAATATTTTAATGTTATTTTCTGCTAGGACAAGCCCGAATAAATTATATCTACGACAAGATTCTGAAAAGTTCTCGATAAATATACTTTCTGTAGATTCTGAAATTTTAAATGTTTCAGTAATACCGTTGGTTTCTATATTGATATTAGACTGGATACTTTTTAGTATTCCGTTTGTCCCGTACACATAATGAATCGTTATTAAAGAATCGTTGTAATAAGGATCTGTACTTACAAATTCTACTTTATTGATTCGCACATTTTGTGTAGCCAACCAATTTTCTGGAGTGACAATTTCCTCTTCCTCTTTAATTGTTTGAAGATTATCCTTTTTGCAACCAATGGTAAACACCAGTAGTAATGCAAATACTAATTTATACTTTCTCATAGTTTAGTTTTTGATGAGTGTTGAATAATATGTTTGCCCTAAGCAGGTAACGACTATTTTGTACAAATCTGGTTTTAGATGAGAAATATTTATCTGTTCATCTGTAGATTTTATAGTTGTTTTATGGACAATATTTCCTGTGATATCAACAACAAGCACTTCGATTCCTTCCGCAGGCTCCAATATTTTCTGTTCATTAAATGCTATATTATCCCTTATTAGTTCTTTTGCTTCATCGTCCAGTTCTAATAATTTATTTTGCACAATTGCAATTTTAAAATCACTATTTGTAGGATTTGGATATACGATTAAATAGTCTGGCACCCACTCAGGGCAGCCTTTTAGATAACCACTAAACCACTGGGTTAATTGCCCGCAGGTATTATAGTATCGAAACCGAACTTGCGTACAATTTGCAGGAACCGGTCCAAACAATAAACTTGAAATCATGTATCCTGTAAAAAAATTATTTGTTATATAATTAGTGATTACGCTTGTTCCACAAAAAAGTTCCCACTCATATCCAGTAATGCCTTCTGCCTGTGCATTGGTATATTGATTATTAAATATAGCTAACTGCGAGCCTGCTGGCAATTCTCTTTCTACTGTTCCCATGTGACCACTATAACAATATGAGGCCATATTGATATAAGGAAATTTAACCTTATTCACATCTATAGTATATTCAAAAACTTTACTACTGCAGCCCCTTGTAATAGTAGCTTTTAATACCCCAGATGCATAACCAGTATTGACAGAACTATATTGGACAGATATACCAGTTGTTGTTCCAATAGTTTTGATATTGCCTGTCGCCGTCCAACTTATTGTATATGGAGCTGGTGGCAAATTGTTGATTGAAGCAGTATATGTAGTGGAGTGACAAATATTATTATTGTAATCAATAGTAGGGGTCGGGATATAATAAAAGCAAATAGTATCATTTTGACTATCGAAAGTTTTACATGCATTAGATGCTTTTTCGGGAACAATTGTTGGTGTTTTTGTATAAGTCAAAATATTTGAAGTTCCATTGATTAAATTTTGAATAAATGGTTGAATTTCGGTCGTTACCGGATCCAAAATATTGGCACTATTTAAAATCAAATCCCATGCGGGGATAGTTGCATTATTCGAGAAAACTCCATGTGAACCATTTTTAACTTGTCCGTAAATCATTTTTCGATGTGTCTCTTTAAAGACATTAAAAATATATTCAGATCCTTTACCACTGATAAATAAATTTGCCAAATAGCCGTTTTGCGCAAAACTATTGAAAGGTACTTTAAATCCAATCCGTCCCTCTTTTCTGCTTATTAATTCATCACACATTCCATGCATTAATAATAGAGGCGTATTCAGAGATGATGTTGGGGTATTTGCTGTCAAATGAGTTGTGTTATCATAAATCCATGCTCCTGCCATAGATACTATTCCTTTCATCACTGGCATTGGCCAATATTGATTTTTGATGATGGTTGTATCTATTACAATTGTATTTGTATCATTATTACTACAATTAGTTTTATATGATATACTCGATGGAATCTCATTTTTTTGTAGGAATAAAGTATTCAATGCCAATACTGCTCCGGCACTACTGCCTATCATGAAAAAATTATTTGGATCAATGTTCTTGATAGATGCAGAATCTAAATATCTTTCTTTTAATATTTTTCTCAAATCGTGAAAGGCTTTATATGATGCTTCCAAAGCCAATGCTTTCCCTGCCTCATTTCCTACTGACGTTTGACAGTTAAAAAGTAATGGATGCGGCGGAAATACCATATTGGAGATGAATGTATTATTGTTGGTCAAATACTTAATGACATAAACATTCGCATTAAGATTATTTGCCAATTTGCTTCCCAAGCTAAGATTTCCAAGTAAGTCCATCCCATCGATATCTGAATCACTTAATCCAAAAAAAACCTCCACCTGGCAACATAAAAATTGCAGGATTAGCAACGGAAGATTTGCCGTTCATAGAAATAGCATTTCCTGCTTCATAGGATTTGATCTCATAAATAACAATGTCATTATAAAAATCAATCTTTTTCTCTTTATCGTAAATCACCCCATCTCTTTCTATCTTCTTGTAAGGCGTTGCTTTGATTGGCACAGAGTCTATTGTTACTTTATATTCCCTCTCAAAATCTTTTATTCCTACTTCTGCATGAATCAGATTTGAGAATAATAAAATACTCGAAAAAGTTAAAAAAATATTGAAAATACTTTGAGATGTAGTATTCATAAATTTATGCTTGTAAGCAAAAATACAATTTTTAATTTAATATCAAAATATTTAATGTAACAAATTCAACAATTGATTAGAAAAGGTTATTTCTTCACTTTCAGTTCTTGCCAATTTTGCCTATTCATATTCTCGTCTGCATTGGGATTATAATCTTGTTTTTGAGTAGCAATATATTCTCCATCACTATTCATCCAATATTTATTGTACCCACTTTCAACTTTATAATTTTCTCCAGTTTCGGTATTTTGAACATTTTGACGTTCATAAATATTGTCTATAAATTGCTCCTGATTCTTATCCATTGATTTATTCTTCTCATTCCATGAGCCCATTATTGCATCGTTAATTGCATTGGTTTTATTGATATGATTTCTTTGTTGTGCTTCAAATGCCGCTTGATTATTAGCCATTCGTTGATTAAATACTGCCCAACTTTGACCGACACGCTGCGCCTCTTCCCTATTGTAAGCCATAATAGGTTCCAGATTATAACGCATATTAGAGAGTCCAAAAATCAATTGTTTTTTTGCCATTTCAAATACATTTTCATCTGCCACCAACAAAGAACTCCAATAATACCAAGACTGCATAAACTGTGATTCAGATTGATTAATATGCAGAATAAGGAATGCTGGATGATTGTTTTTATCTAATAAATCTATACCAAAAGCCTTTATATAAGATTGTGAAGGCATTGCTTTAAAAAGTTGGTCACTATACCATTTATCTAGCTTACTGATTTCAGAAAGTTCATCATATTTCACAAAAGAGTAGCCCTTTTTAGCCATAAAAGGAACGATATCTTGCTGAATAAGCTGAGCAATTTCAGGCATGGCACGCATCGGTGTTTGGGAATAAGCATACTGTAAACTAGGATCATAATTCATCATAAAAGATTGAGGTGCAAAATCAGTCACTCGGATATTTCCAGGTCCAGAAACAGATGCACCATTGACATTAAGTTGCCAAGATGCAGGCAAAGGAATACTTGCATTGACAACTCCTTTACTGTCTTTAATATCATGCATCACTAGTTCTTGCCAATAGTTATTTCCTGCACTTGCCTTAGTATTTGCATCCTTTTTGACAGAACTTTGAGCATTCAAATCATTAGCATTGTCGCTACTTGAATTGCATGAATTCAATAAGAACATAGTAAAGAATAAAAGAATAATTGGTTTCATAATTCAAGAATTATTAGTTAACAAACTGAATTTCAGAAGTAGTAAAAAATCTTACTTTTTAAAGTTAATTCTTTTGTCAAGGAAACGCAACCTAAAACTTTATATCTCCTACTAAAGATTAAATGGCAATTCAAAAAAAGACATAACAAATAAAGGTTTCCAATATAAAGAAAAAATCACTAAAGCTTTATTAAGCAAAGCAAGCAACAGTCTAAAATTCAACAAAGTATATGTATAAATAAGATGCATTTAGTATTTATCTACATACATCCCTACGAAAAAAAACAAAAATATATTCCT
Organism: Chitinophagales bacterium; assembly: GCA_023957245.1. Lineage (GTDB taxonomy): Bacteria > Bacteroidota > Bacteroidia > Chitinophagales > JADIYW01 > JAMLHH01. The sequence continues at coordinate 16,673 of JAMLHJ010000003.1, read as the reverse complement.
TTGCTAACTCATGAAAAGAAAATTAACTTTGAAAGGAAGTATAAAAAATAATAAATGACTTTAGACCAATATATCGAAAATATAAATCAACGCTATAAATTAGGCAATTCAACCGAACATACTTTTCGTGGCGACTTACAACAACTCATTGAAAGTTTAGTACCTAGCATCAGGGCTACCAACGAACCCAAGCGTCAAAGTTGTGGAGCACCAGATTATATTTTGACTAAAAATGATATTCCCGTTGGCTTTATTGAAGCTAAAGACATTGGCGACAAAGACCTTGACGGTACAAAGAAAACAGGAAACAAAGAACAGTTTGACCGTTACAAGGCGTCATTAAACAACTTAATTTTCACAGATTATTTGAGTTATCATCTATACCGTGACGGAGAGTTTATTACAAAAATTTCAATCGGAGATATTAATGATAAGGGAATCAAACCTCTGTATGAAAATTTTAAGCAGTTTGAAAACCTAATCAAAGATTTTGCAACACATATCGGGCAAACCATAAAAAGTCCGAAAAAGTTAGCAGAAATGATGGCAGGTAAGGCTCGTTTACTTTCTGATGTGATTGAAAATGCTTTAAATAGTGATGTTTATAATCAAGAGAATAGTACTTTGAAAGAGCAAATGTTGGCTTTTAAAGAAATATTAATTCACGATATTACACCCAAAGGATTTGCTGACGTTTACGCTCAAACTATTGCTTACGGTATGTTTGCAGCTCGACTACACGACCCAACTTTACCTACTTTTAGCCGACAAGAAGCCGCAGAACTCATTCCAAAATCCAATCCTTTTTTGAGAAAATTATTTGGTTATATTGCTGGACCCGATATTGACGACCGCATCAAATGGATTGTAGATGGCTTAGTCGAAATATTTTTAGCTTGTAATGTAGAAGAAATCTTAAAAAACTACGGAAAATCTACAAAAATGGAAGATCCAATTATCCATTTTTATGAAACTTTCCTGAGTGAATACGACCCAAAACTCCGTAAAGCTCGTGGCGTTTGGTACACACCGCAACCAGTAGTAAACTTCATTGTTCGTGCAGTTGATGACATTTTAAAAACAGAATTTGATTTACCACAAGGTTTGGCTGATACTAGCAAAACCAAAATAAAAGTGGATGTTCAAGGCAAAAAAGTGGAACAAGAAGTGCACAAAGTACAAATACTTGACCCTGCAACAGGAACAGGTACTTTCTTGGCAGAAGTGGTAAAACACATACACAAAAAGTTTGAAGGGCAACAAGGTATTTGGAGCAATTATGTTGAAAACCATTTGTTACCTCGACTTAATGGCTTTGAATTACTGATGGCGAGTTATGCCATGGCTCATCTAAAAATGGATTTATTGCTGACCGAAACAGGTTTTAAACCAACTTTAAACCAGCGAATAAGAGTATATTTAACCAATAGTCTTGAAGAATATCATCAAGATACAGGAACTTTATTTGCCAATTGGTTAAGCACAGAAGCCAACGAAGCAAATCACATCAAACGAGATAATCCAGTAATGGTGGTCATTGGAAATCCGCCTTATTCTGTAAGTTCCAACAATAAAGGAGAATGGATAGAAAAATTGACTACCGATTATAAAAAAGATTTGAACGAACGCAATATCCAACCTTTGTCTGATGATTACATCAAATTCATTCGATACGGACAACATTACATCGAAAAAACGGGCGAAGGTATTTTGGCTTATATCTCCAACAATAGTTTTATCGACGGCATCATTCACCGAAAAATGAGGGAAGAATTGATGAAGACTTTTGATAAAATTTATGTACTCGATCTACACGGCAATGCCAAGAAAAAAGAAACTGCTCCCAATGGTAGTGCCGACCAAAATGTATTTGACATCATGCAAGGCGTGAGTATCAATATTTTTGTGAAGAAAAAGAAATAAATATGGAGTTAAGTGATAAAATAATTTCTTTGATTGAACATGCCAGAAGCAGTGTGGCTAAGGTTGCAAACACAGCTATGGTAATTACCTACTTTCAAATTGGGAAACTGATAGTAGAAGAGTTGCAGCAAGGAGAAAGTCGGGCTGAATATGGTGTTTCGCTTTTAAAAAATACTTCGCAACAACTAACCAAGCAATTGGGTAGAGGGTTCTCTGTTCAAAACTTAGAACGAATGAGAAATTTTTTCTTGTTGTATTCAAAATCCTCAAAAGAATTGAGGAAATCTGATGTGTTTCAAAAATCCTCAAACAGCTTGAGGATTTTTGGAGAAAATGATGTTAAGTTTCTTCCTATTGGATGGTCTCATTATCTTTTCTTAATGCAAATAGAAGATGAAAATGAGCGCCAGTTTTATGAAATAGAATGTTTTAACAGCAATTGGAAATTAGAAGAACTAAAACGACAATTTAATTCGGGTTTGTATGAGCGATTGGCATTGAGCAGAAATAAAGAAGAGCTTATGAAACTTGCTCAAAAAGGACAAATCATTCAGCAACCCAAAGACTTATTCAAAGAGCCTTATATTTTAGAATTCTTAGGATTAGAGGAGCAATCAACTTATTCTGAAACGGAGTTGGAAACATCCATTATAGACCGGATTGAGCAGTTCATGCTGGAGTTGGGTAAAGGTTTTTTCTTTGGTGGAAGACAGGTGCGATTTAGTTTTGATGAAGAGCATTATTTTGTGGATTTGGTATTTTACAATCGGCTACTTCGTTGTTTTGTGTTGATAGATTTAAAAATAGGAAAGCTTAGTCATCAGGATTTAGGTCAAATGCAGATGTATGTAAATTATTACGACCGCTTCGTAAAAGAAGATGATGAACACCCCACCATTGGCATTGTTTTGTGCAAACAAAAAAATGAAAATTTAGTAGAAATTACTTTACCTAAGGATAATGATCAAATTTTTGCCACCAAGTACAAAACTATTTTGCCGGATAAATCAACATTGAAAAAACTAATAGAATAAATTGTGCGAACACTGTTCGCACAATTTAAAACAGGATGTGATGAAAACATTTTTGTAAAGAAAAAAATAAGTCTTTATGAATGAAATTATTTTATATCAAACCAATGAGCTACCCGAAAGAATTGAGGTAAGAGTAGATGAAAATACTGTTTGGCTCAACCGACAGCAAATGGCTGAATTGTTTGGCAGAGATGTGAAAACAATAGGGAAGCATATTAATAACACATTTTCTGAAGGAGAGTTAAGTAAAAGTTCAACTGTCGCAAATTTTGCGATAGTTCAAATTGAAGGAGGTCGAAATGTTGAAAGAAAGATTGAATATTACAATTTAGATGTAATTATTTCTGTGGGTTACAGAGTAAAATCCAAGCAGGGAACTCAATTTAGAATTTGGGCTACAAATGTTCTTCGAGAGTTTTTACTTAAAGGGTATGCGCTTAACCAACGCATGAATCGCATTGAAAATACAGTTGAAAATATAGCCCAGCAAGTAAAAGAAATTTCATTCCAAATAAAATCTACTGAACTTCCTGCACAAGGCATTTTCTTTGATGGGCAAGTTTTTGATGCCTATCAATTTATGGCTAAGGTTATTCGTTCAGCAAAGAAAAATATCATCTTGATTGACAATTATATTAATGAAGATTCGTTGACCCATTTATCCAAGAAAAACAAAAATGTGAATGTGCTATTGTTGACTAAAAAGGAAACGCCGCAATTAGCTTTGGACATCAAAAAAGTAAATGAGCAGTACGGTGGTTTTGAGTTGAAGCTATTCGACAAAAGTCACGACCGATTTTTAATAATTGATGAAAATGAAGTGTATCATTTGGGTGCTTCGTTGAAAGATTTAGGGAAAAAATGGTTTGCATTTTCAAAAATGGACAAACTCACAGTCGCACATATACTTCAATCCATTTCATAAAATAATTTAAGAACATGAATTATATCCTCGAAATAAAAACCATTTTAGCACAAGCTCGTCAGAAAGCTTATACCGCCATCAATTCGGCAATGGTAGAAGCCTATTGGATGATAGGCAAACGCATAGTGGAAGAAGAACAAGGCGGCGAAGACCGTGCTACGTATGGAAAGCAAATTATTCAAAATGTTTCAGCAGAATTGACCAAGGAGTTTGGGAAAGGATTTACTGAAAGGAATATTAGAAATTTCAGGCAATTCTATATCCTTTTTCAAGAAGTCTCAATTTGGAAAACACTGTTTTCCAAATTACAATGGTCTCACTTTCAGCGTGTTTTAAAGGTTTCAGATGAAAAAGCACGCACCTATTACCTAAACGAAGCCGCAGCTAACAACTGGTCTATTCGCACGTTAGATAGAAATATTTCAACTTTGTATTACCAACGACTTTTATCTTCTCAGGTGAAAGATGATGTGGAAAATGAAATGCAGGAAAAGACCAAAGATTTCCAAAATGATGCTTTTGAGTTTATTAAAAATCCGGCTGTTTTGGAGTTTCTGAACTTGCCTGTATCTTACAGTTATACCGAAGTGGAACTGGAAAAAGCTTTGATAGATAATCTGCAAAAATTTATTTTGGAATTGGGCAAAGGCTTTGCTTTTGTTGAAAGACAACAATTGGTGCGTACCGAAACTTCCGATTTTTATATCGACCTGGTATTTTACAATTACATCTTAAAATGCTTTGTGATACTCGAACTAAAAACCAATAAAATCAACCACCAAGATATTGGGCAGTTGGATATGTATGTGCGGATGTATGACGATTTGAAAAAACAAGCATCTGACAATCCTACCATTGGCATTTTATTGTGTACCGAAACCGATAAAACCATAGCCAAATACTCCGTACTGGCAGAAAACAAACAACTTTTCAGTACAAAATTTTACCTTACCTGCCCACAGAAGCAGAATTAGTAGCCGAAATAGAACGAGAAAAATCCATCATTTTACAACAATTGAATAACAACCATGACCAAAAATAAATTAGCACAAGTATTCCATTTTGACCTTTACGGAAAGCGAGAAGCGAAATACGATTTTCTAAACCAAAACACCTTGCGCTCAGTTGATTGGAACGAGCTGCAACCCGAAGCACCCAATTTCTTTCTAGTGAAAAAAGACAATGCTGGACAAGAAGATTATGAAAAAGGCTTTAAGGTGGATGAGTTGTTTCTTACTTATAATAATGGAATTGAGACAGGAAAAGATAGTTTTTTTTACGATTATTCTTTAAAAGAATTAAAAGCAAAGATTGAAAAGTCTTTCGAAGATAAAGAACAAGCAATACGTATATTCTCAATCGAGAATACATCTGGTTTTCCATTAAAGGATAAATTAATATTTGCTAAATATAATGGCGAAAAAATAAGAAAAGTAAATTATCGTCCATTCGATTTAATTTATTCTTATTATGATGAAAAATTACAGAGAAGACCTGCATATAGCACAATGAAAAATATGTTTTATGATAATATAGGTTTATTAGTACCAAGACAATTTTTTGGAGATTTTAAACACGTTTTCGTTTCTAAATTTCCAACTGACGGTAATTTAACATCAACTGCAAAAAAATTTGGTAGTGCACCATTATTCCCTCTCTACCTCTACCCAGAAACCTCAGCACAGCAAGGTTTACACACCGAAGCAGAAAGAGTGCCCAACCTAAACATGGAAATCGTGGAGCAGATAGCCAAAGGCTTGGGCTTGCTCTTTATTCCCGAAGCAGAAACCGGTTCGGTATGCTACGCCACCAACAACAGCGAGTTGAGAAATGATTACAAAACGGTGTTTACACCCTTAGATTTGTTGGATTATATCTATGCTGTTTTGCACTCGCCCACCTATCGGGAAAAATACAAAGAGTTTTTAAAGATAGATTTTCCCAGAGTTCCCTATCCAAAAGATGCAGACACTTTTTGGAAGTTGGTAAAATTGGGTGGAGCAATACGCCAAATTCATTTATTGGAAAGCCCAGTGGTAGAGCGTTTCATTACGCAATATCCTGTAGATGGCGATAATGTGGTGGGTAAACCATGCTTCGACAAAGCTCAACATGACACAGATACTCCAAAACATGACACAGAAAAAGGTCGAGTTTACATCAACGAAACTCAATATTTCGACCAAGTTCCAGAAGTAGCCTGGAACTTTTACATCGGTGGTTATCAACCTGCCCAAAAATGGCTCAAAGATCGCAAAGACCGAGCTTTAGACTTTGAAGATATTTTGCATTATCAAAAAATTATTGTGGCATTGAGTGAAACGGAAAGGTTGATGAAGGAGATTGATAAAAGTAAGATTGAATGAGCGAGTACCATTGTTTAGGCATCGAGTTATCTGATGTTGATTTAACAATTATTGTGTAAAAATCACTTCGATTAAAAGTTATACGCTAAATTCACAATTCATACTTCGATTGAAGATTGACCATCTTTATTCAGAAGTGACACTGTTATGAATATACCCACAAACACCACAATTTATTAGATACTTTCTTATTTTTGTTATATGACAGCAAGCAATATAGTTTTATTTGATAGTAAAGAAAGATACTCTCTCCTTCCATTTACTTATACACGTTCAGTAGCTGATATCAGAATAGGAATTTTGAAGATTATTGAAAAATGGAATATTTATCTTCAAAGCGATTGTTCAGTATTGACTTTACCTTATTTGCAAAATAAATATACTCTCAAATCAGAGTCTTCTAGTATTTATATCAATGCTAGCATATTGCCTGATAATGATATTTCTAATGAAATTTCAAATCTTCCACTAGGTACAATATTAAAAGGAAAAGATGAACAAATCATAGCTGCTCACCTCGAAAATCCAGTAGAAGACTTAGAACAATTGAATAATTATTTTAGTACCAATATTTATCAGTTTTACCCACACTCCTATTTTGCTCTCCATCATCCTTGGGATATTTTCACCTATAATGATGACCAAATCCGTAAAGACATCAAGGTGCTTCAACTTGAACCCAATGGTCATCTTCTAGAAAGTGATAATAAAATTTCAAATCCTGAAAACATTTATGTTGAAGAAGGTGCAAAAGCTTATTGGTCAATGCTCAATGCAAAATCTGGCCCTATCTATTTAGGTAAAGATAGTGAGGTCATGGAAGGCAGTATTATTAAAGGTTCGTTTGCGTTAGGTGAGCATTCTGTAGTCAAAATGGGAGCCAAAATATATGGAGAAACAAGCATAGGGCCATATAGTAAAGTTGGTGGAGAAATTGGCAATTCAGTCATATTCGGCTATAGTAACAAAGGTCATGATGGCTATCTGGGAAATTCCGTTCTTGGAGAATGGTGCAATCTAGGAGCAGACACCAATAATTCCAATCTTAAAAACAATTACAGTACAGTCAGAGCATGGTCTTACAACTCACAAAAAGAAATCAGTACAGGATTACAATTTTGTGGCTTGATGATGGGCGACCATTCAAAGTGCGGTATCAATACAATGTTCAATACGGGAACAGTAGTAGGTGTCTCTGCCAATATTTATGGCGGTAATTTTCCTCCAAAATTTATCCCCTCATTTTCTTGGGGAGGTAGCGATGGACTTGTAGATTATGATTTGGACAAAGCTCTTGAGACAGCTCAGAAAGTCATGGAAAGAAGACAAATCCAACTCAATGATATAGATAAAGCTATCTTAGCAGAAGTATATAAAGAAAGTGCTATTTTCAGACAAGGTAAATAAACTATGAGAAAAAATATTGTTGCAGCGAATTGGAAAATGAATAAAAATCACCCCGAGGCGATAGAGCTTATTCAATCTATTATCAATAGTAAAATTCCTGCTCACACTTCTACTAATCAACAAGTTATTCTAGCAACTCCATATTTATATTTGAGAGAAGCAGTATTCTTGACTCAAGATTTTCAACATCTTTATATCGCCGCTCAAAATTGCCACCATGAAGCTAAAGGTGCTTATACTGGAGAGATTTCAGCATCGCAACTCGCCTCTTTAGGAGTTACTCACGTTATCATTGGGCATAGTGAAAGAAGAATGTATTTCAATGAAACAGATGAAATATTACTTCAAAAAACACAAATAGCTCTTCAAAATCATTTAATACCTATTTTTTGTTGTGGCGAACCTTTAAATATTAGAGAGGCAAATAATCATTTGGAATACATACAAGCACAACTTGAAAATACAGTATTTCAATTAGCTTCTGAGGCTTTTCAAAAAATCATCATTGCTTATGAACCGATATGGGCAATAGGCACTGGGAAGACGGCTACTGTTGAACAAGCACAAGAAGTTCATGAATATATTCGAACATTAATTTCCAATCAATTTGGCACAGATATAGCAGAAAACACTCCAATATTATATGGAGGAAGTTGCAATGCACAAAACGCATCATCTTTATTTGCTCAAAAAGATATAGATGGTGGACTGATTGGAGGAGCCTCATTAATAGCAAAAGATTTTGAAACTATAGTATTATCTACAACACACCCATGACATCAAAGACTTGGATTTATCAAATTGACACACCTGCGACTATGGAAGTAGAAGAATTTGCAGGGCTATTTTCATGGATGGAAATAGAAGGCATAGAAGAACTTGAAAGCTCTATAAAAATCTATGTTTCAGACGATTATGTTTCAGAGTTTGAACTATATTTGTTAGAAACATTAGCTCCTTATGATTTGCTTTTCACTAAAGAAGTTTTAGAACAGAAAAACTGGAATGAAGATTGGGAAAAAAATTTTCAACCTGTATTAATTGGTCAACTTGCAGGTATTAGAGCTTCTTTTCATCTAGCATTTGACAATGTGAAATACGATATCATTATCAATCCCAAAATGTCATTTGGGACTGGTCATCATGCAACAACACGTCAAGTCATAGAAACAATGGAAAAAATTGTTATTCAGGACAAGAAAATTTTAGACTGTGGTAGTGGTACAGGAATATTATCTATTGTCGCTGCAAAAATGGGAGCCAAAGAAGTAGTAGCAGTGGATAATGACCCATGGTGTTATGAAAATCATATCGAAAACAATGAACTTAATCAAGTTCAGACTACAGTCATTTTGGGAGGAATCGAAGATATTCCACAAGAAGATTTTGATGTCGTTTTAGCCAATATTCAAAGAAATTATTTATTAGAATTTCTTGCTCAGCTTTCAAAAAAATTAAAACCAGGAGGACAGATTATTATCAGTGGATTTTTCCCTTCTGATGAGAAAGATATTTTGAATGAAGCTTCAAAACATGATTTAATCGCTTCATATAATGTCAATTCAGAAAATTGGTCTTGTATTTTATTACACAAAAAAGCTAACTAGAATGAAATCTATCCTCAGCATATTTATTTTGGCAATACTCTCTTATTCGACGAATGCATATAGCCAAACTATCAAATCTTTTCCAGAAGAACCTAATGAATTTATTAATACATTCAGCACTTATGTAGCTTCTAATAACCGATTGGAATCCAAAGAAATATCCACTTGGTTGAAAACAAATATGCCAACCAAAATTCCAGCAGATAAAATAGCTCAATTTCAACCCATCGCTAATTTGATGCTTCAAAAGAAAATACCTCTTTGGCCTGGATTTTATAAATATGCAATCTATATACAAACAATAGGACTGAATACTGATGTTTCAGCAGAAGTTATCTCTCAAAACAATTCACTTCTACTCCAATTATTACAAGCTAATACAGCAGATGCACCTAAACAATTTTTACAATATATTGATTATCTGACTGTTCATTACAAAACCAAAGCATTATACAGCGATAAATTAAAATCTTGGTTTACCAATCAGGCTTATAAAATTTCAATGGAAAATCAGCTTCCTGTATATACTTTCGACAAAATAGATTTATTAGGAACAACTACTTTTGATACTTTGCAAATCTCAGGTACAAAAGGAAAATTTTATCCATTTGACAATATTTGGAAAGGTCAAGCTGGTAAATTAACGTATAAAAGAGTGGGATTTGCTGAAAGTGATGTTTATGCTGAATTTAAAACCAGTTATGAAATGGATCTGTCTAAGCCCGAATTGGCAATAGATACTGTCAATTTCAATTTTAAACCCTATATTCAAAATACTATTCAGGGAAAATTTGAAGATAAATTATTTGCAACTAAAGCTACTGCCAACAACTTTCCAAAGTTCACTTCATTTGAAAAAGTACCTTTAAAACTATCAAATAATATTCAACTAGAAAGTGGTGTAAGTATTGAAGGAACTAAAATATTTGCAACATCTACTGGTCGAGCAGAACCTGCACTTTTGACAATTTTCAATGATAAGAAAGTGAAAATTTTAGAAGCAGAAGCCAATAGGTATCTCATTACAGATTTCAAACAAATAGATGCCACAAAAGCCAAAGTCAATTTTGCCTTTATGGACTCTACGACTATCTTCCACCCTTCTTCAATCATTAGTTTTAATATTGAAAAGAAAAATCTCAAAATCACTAGAGACAATAACAATGAAGCTAGAATACCATTTCTTTCTCCATTTTTTAAAATGAATCTTTATGTAGATCAATTTGATTGGAATATTGACAGCAATTATGCAGATATCAACTCTACAGCTGCCAATGCCAAATTACCTACCTATTTTGAATCTTTTGACTATTATTCTCCTGGAAGCGATTCAAAATATCAACAATTATTGAGTATCGACCCGATTGGTTCGCTTGCTGCTTATTGTGAAAGTCTTGGATATAATCGTTTGAGTATCGACGAGATAGCAAGAGTATGGAATGCAGGTGGCTATAAATCTATAGAACAATTGACATACAAAATGATGGAAGATGGCTATCTATATTATGATAGAGAAACAGGCATGGTAGATGTCTATAATAAGCTATTTCTTCATGCTAGAATACGCAAAGAAAAAGATGTCAATTACGACAATATCAAGTTGTCTTCAGTCACTCAAGGTAAAGTGGCTAGACTATTATTAGATAGAAAAAAATTACAAATATTTGGTACTGAAACAACTAAAATAACCTCAGCCATCAATATCACTATGAATCCAACTTCTGACACTGTTTATGTCAGCAAGAACAGAGGAATTGTATTCAAAGGAAGATTATCAGCAGGAAAATTTAATTTCTATTCCGATAGTATCGAATTTAACTATGATGACTACTTATTTAATTTAGACAATATCGACTCCATGTTGATCATGGTGCCTTTAGAGCAGACAGATACAAAGGGAAACCAATATTACACTGAAATCAATACTCCTATCGAAAAAATTAGTGGAAAAATCTATATCGCAGACCCCAACAATAGAAACGCATCTACCAAATACACGATTTATCCAATGTTCGATTGTAGTGATACATCAATTGTCGCATTTGATAAAAGTAAATTTGGGAAAAAATATAGCCAAGACAATTTCTTCTTTAAAATATATCCTTTCAAATTAGAAAACCTCAATAGTATTCAGACAGATAGTATGCGTCTAAAAGGTCAATTGCAATCAGCTAATATCTTTGAAAATTTAGAAACCGAATTGACTGTCACTAAGGATAGAACATTAGGACTAGATTTTAATACAGACACTAATGGTTTGGATTTATTTGCTGGAAAAGGAACAGCTTATGGCAAAATCAAATTAGACCAAGATGGACTAAGACTTCAGGGAAGTATCTCAAAAGAAAATTTCAAATTTTATAGTGAGGACTTTCAAATTTTTCCAGATTCATTATTTAGCACTTTAGAAAAATGGGAAGGAATAGCTAAAGAAGATGCGCCATTCCCAATACTCAATGCATCCACCGCTAACTTGACTTGGGCTCCAACAAATGATAGTATAAATATTATCCCCAGCGAAAAAACAGATATTGCGATATACAATGGACAAGCAACTGTCAATGGAGATTTTCAAATCATCCAAAAACAGTTTTCTGCTAATGGAACTTTAACATTAGGAGAAGTGAGTGTAAAATCTGACTCCATCAATCTCAAGCATCAAAGTGCATATATTCCTCATGCTCCATTCGCCATTAATGACAATACCTATAAAGTCTGGAGTACACCAACAGCAGATTTGAATTTTGATTTTGAAAAACAAATAGCTCAAATCACTACGCCGACAGATACTTTATCAAAGTATAACCTCAATTATATCAAAACCAATAACAACAATATTGTCTGGGACTTTAAAAACAAATTTATTTCCATTCAATCAGATACAAACAATAATCATTATTATGAATTTGATGGAAATAAATTTAATGAGATACAATTACGTGCTCAATCATCTTCATTTAATACTAGTACAAGAGAATTGAAATTAAAAGGCATTTCACAGATAGTAGTGGCAGATTCAAAAGTCATTCCTTATCAATCTGAATTGTCAATAAGTGATGGCGGTCAAATTGATATCATGGATAGTGCAATTGTTGTATTCAACATAGACAGTAATTTCCATACTATTTTTGATGCGAGCGTAGAAATCCTCAATAAAAACCTAATGAAAGGTAGTGGAAAAGTAGAAATAGGAAGTGGAGATAATAAAGGAATTTTTACTATTGATAATTTTAAAACAATAGAACAACTAGAAGAAACCAAAAAGAAAGCTGAAGCTAAATCTACCTTTTATACCGTTGCCAATGGAACAATTTTAGAAGAAGACCATTTTAAAATATCTGACAATCTGAAATATAAAGGCAATTTCGCATTTAGTTCATTGAATAAAAATATTGAGTTAAATGGTTATTCTCAACCTATTTTCAAAAGCATTTCCGAAACAGAATGGTTCAAAATCAGCCAAAATTCTGACATCACTAAATCAAGCTTGGAAATAGATTCATTAAAAAATGAACTGAACCAAAAATTATATACAGGATTGACATTAGACTTGAATGAATTTGTCATTTACCCTCGTATTATTCAAGCCAATCAAACCTCTACCGACAGAATTATCTATTCCGCTTCAGGAAGTATGACTTCTGCAAGTGATGACTCTATTATTTATTTTGGGCAAGCAGATGCCATCAAAAAACCTTCTCCATTTACGCCATTATTGACCTATAATGATAACAATGGCTCTTTAAAAGCAGTAGGAAAATTTGACATCACCAATAATACTGAACCTGTACAATTCAATCTATTCGGGCAAACAGAATATATACCGAATGACACCAATGATTTCTCTATTCAAGGCAATCTCGCTTTAGATATGTATCTCACAACAGAAGTAGAAACATTGTTAAGAAAATTCATGACTGACTTTCATTTCAATGGAGTATTCCTCAATCTGAATAAAAATAAAAATCTTAGCCAAGCAGTCACTAGATTGATTACAGATAATAATACTGCCCAATTGGTTGAGCAAGACATGCAAAACTCCAATATCCTCAACTTACCTCAAGGATTTCCTTACAATATGATATTCACAGATATCAACTTGATATTTGACCCGATTGAAGGGACTTTTAAAAATGTCTCACCGATTGGAATGCTTGTATTTGCAGGGAAACCATACACTCAAAAAATTAAAGCATTCATAGAAGTAGGTCCAAGAAGCACCAATGATTTCATCAATATTTATTTGACAACACAAACTGAAGATTGGATCTTTTTAAGATATACCAATGGCGAATTGGGTATCGTCAGCTCTGATGCCAATCTCAATAGTAAATTGTCTGCAATTAAAGAAGATAAGCGCTCTCTAAAATCTGGTAAAGAAATTGTTTATAAAATTGTACCAATAAATCCTGCATTAAAAGATAATTTTGTAGCTAGAATGTATGATTTCAAAGACCAAAAAAATTAAAAGTTAAAAGTTAAAATATTAAATAATATGAAAAAGATAATTGTCGCTTTACTGATTACCGTCACTGTATATGCTTGTTCTCAAGTACCTGTAACAGGTCGCAAACAAATTAATCTTGTATCAGACAACGAAATGAACTCAATGAGTCTGACGAGTTATAAAGAGTTTTTAACAGAAAACAAAAGCAAAGTGATGACTTCAGGCCCTCAAGTCGATGTTGTCAAAAAAGTAGGGAATAGAATAGCTGCCGCAGTAGAACAATATATGAAAGACAATAAAATGGAAGCTGCCATTAAAAACTTCCAATGGGAATTTAATGTTATTCAAGACAATACTGTCAATGCATGGTGTATGCCTGGAGGAAAAGTAGTAGTCTATACAGGTATTTTAAATGTAGCTAAAACTGAAGCAGAATTGGCGGTTGTGATGGGTCATGAGATTGCTCATGCTGTTGCCAAGCATGGTAGCGAAAGAATGAGTCAGGGACTTCTTCAAGAGTTTGGAGGAGCAGTACTCAGTCAAGCATTATCACAAAAATCTGAGCTTACACAAAATCTATTCATGACAGCTTATGGCGCAGGTTCCAATTTATTGGGAATGCTTCCTTACTCAAGACTTCACGAATCTGAGGCTGATAAATTGGGATTAATATTTATGGCTATGGCTGGATATAATCCGGAAGCAGCAATTACATTTTGGCAGAAAATGTCCGAAGGAAGTAAAAACGCTGGTCCAGAATTTTTAAGCACCCACCCTTCTGACAATACTCGTATCAATCAGATAAAAGAATATTTACCTACTGCATTGAAATACTATAACGGAAATTAAATTGAAACCCAATTGGTTTTTAAGAATTTTAAGCTATTTCTATGATATTCCTATAGAAAAAAGGCATAGTGATTACAGTGGGACTTTGGAAGTTTCATTGCATCGAGGCGAGTGGAAACTTTCTACTTTCAATGCCATATACTCTTTTGGAAAACATTATACCTCTTATGAAAAAGCTTTTAAGCAATTGGATATTCAATTATTTCCAGCAAAAAATATTTTAATTCTTGGTGTTGGAATAGGTAGTGTTGTACGACTTTTAGAAAAACATCCTACTATTCAATCTATTACCGCTGTGGATATTGATGAAGCGATTATTGAATTGGCTAAAAAATATTGGCCAGTTACATTTCAAAAAATCAAAACAACTTTCATTGTTCAAGATGCACTCGATTGGCTAGAACAATCTACACAAGCACATCAATATGACTTAATTATCTCTGATGTATTTATTGATGATAAGACGCCTGAAAATATGTTGGGAACAAAATATTTGAAAGCAATAAAAAGGATGCTTAGTACAAAAGGAATATTGATTTACAGCAAACTTCATTATTCTGAACAAAATAAAGAAGACAATATCCAATTTGAAAAAACCTTTCTTAAAATCTTCCCTTTAGGATTTTCTATTCTAGCACAGTATAATAAGATGTATATTCACCAATCATAAAATCATCCATCATGAAGTCTTTTAAAAAATACTTTATCATTCCAGAAGAGCCACTCATTGTATATAAAGCTTTGACCAATGAAAATACGATTCAACTATGGACAGGCGAAGATGCCACCATGTCTGAGGAAGTAGATACAGAATTTGAAATTTTTGGAGGGTCAATTTGTGGAAGAAATATTGAATTTATAGAAGGTGAAAAAATTGTTCAAGAATGGTATTTTGGCGAACAAGAAGAGGAATCTATCGTCACTATCAAACTTCATGAACATAAAAAAGGAACATCTTTAGAATTGACACATACCAATATCCCTGATGAAGCCTATGAAGATATCACTGAAGGCTGGGAACAAGATTTCATAGCAGCACTTATAGATTTTTTTGAAGAAGAATAAACCATTTAACTATGAAGAGTATTGCCTCATCTGAACTGATTCTCAATCAAGATGGAAGTATTTACCATCTAGGAGTTAAACCTGGAGAAGTTGCTTCTACAATTATTACTGTTGGCGACCCTGACAGAGTGCCTTTGGTTTCAAAATATTTTGATGAAATCCATCTAAAAGTTCACAAGAGAGAACTTGTTACTCATACAGGTAGAATTGGCAATAAAAACATCAGTGTACTTTCTACTGGAATGGGAACAGATAATATTGATATAGTATTCAATGAATTAGATGCTATTTTCAATATTGATTTTGAGACAAAAACTATCAAAAAAGAGATTACACCCCTACAAATTATCAGATTAGGCACTTCTGGAACAATACATGAAGACATTCCTCTCAACACCATATTAGCAAGTGAATTTGCTATTGGATATGATGGTTTATTGGGATTTTATGAGGGGAAACCGCATCGTTTTAGTCATTTTAATACAGAAATGCTAGGAGAAACAAAAGGTTATATCGTTCCAGGTTCTGAATATCTTTTAGAAAAAATCGCAGGAGATTACATGAAAGGTGTCACTTATACTGCTTCTGGATTTTATGCACCTCAAGGCAGACAATTAAGAGCAGGAGTTTCTCAAACAAATCTCATCGAGAAATTGCAAAAAATGACGTTTCCAGATAACCGAAGAGTTACAAATATTGAAATGGAAACTGCAGGACTTTATGGTTTAGGGCATATTTTAGGACATGAGGTCATTTCAATCAGCGTTATCTTAGCCAATAGAGCTAATGGAACATTTGCTTCAAATCCTGAAGCATCTATCCAATTGATGTTGAATAATTGTTTAGAGAAAATCGAAGCACTTTAAATAGACAGAAAAAACCAATGTCATTTAGTTAAGAAAGGTTTGGTTTAGATTCTTACAGAATGACAGCGATATTGTCATGGTGAGCTTGCGAAGAAGCATATATAGAACAATGTAGCCAAAGAAACGACCCTGAAATGAATTCAGGGAAGTTATATAGATAGAATTACACGTTGCGAATGCTCCA
>JAMLHJ010000023.1 GCA_023957245.1 Chitinophagales bacterium | reverse complement strand
GGCATTCTGCTCTAAGAAATACAATCTAACCGCAAAGGATGCTATGTTTTACGCTAAGTTTCACAAAGAATCACAGAGTTCCACTAAGGTTTTGCTTTGAGTTTTTTGTGACTTCTTAGAGCCTTTTGTGTAATAGTTATTACCCAATAAAATTTTTAAATTATTAGTAGCGGATGTGATTTAAAGAAGTTACTATTAAGCTATTTTCTTAATGGTTCAAATAAAATAGCTCAATGAATCTATCTACCTTTCTCTTTAATCCTGTCGTAATTACTTAAAAAGTCTTGATACACACTTTTAAGCCCTTCAGGAAGTTCAATTTGATGTTTCCAACCAGTATTATGAATTTTTGTACAATCAGTTACCTTTCTTGGAGTGCCATCTGGCTTACTACTATCAAAAGTCAATTGACCTTCAAATCCAACAACATCTTTTACCAATAGAGCTAATTCTTTGATTGTTACATCGCTACCTGTTCCAATATTTAAGAAATCGACATCAGAATAATTTTGCATCAAATAATAACATGCTTCTGCTAAATCATCAACATGCAAAAATTCTCTCATAGGTGAACCTGAACCCCAAACCACCACTTCTTTATCTCCATTGATTTTGGCTTCATGAAATTTTCTGATTAATGCTGGTAAAACATGAGAGTTGTTTAAGTCATAATTGTCATTATAGCCATAGAGATTTGTGGGCATAGCTGAAATGAAATCTACACCATGCTGACGGCGATAAGATTCGCATAGTTTGATACCTGCTATTTTAGCGATTGCATAAGGTTCATTTGTTTCTTCTAAATATCCTGATAAAAGATATTCTTCCTTCAAAGGCTGTGGAGCCATTTTAGGATAAATACAAGTACTTCCTAGGAATAATAATTTTTTTACACCTGTCTCAAAAGCACTATGAATTGTATTGCATTCTATCATGAGATTTTGATATAAAAAATCGGCACGATAAACATTGTTAGCATGTATTCCACCAACTTTAGCGGCTGCTACAAATACATATTCTGGTTTTTCTCTTTCAAAGAATGCTTTAGTGTCTGCTTGACTGACAAGATTGACTTCTGAAGAAGAAGCTGTTAATATATTAGTATAACCTTGTTTTTGAAGTAGTCTTACAATTGCAGAACCAACCATTCCATTATGTCCAGCAACGTATATTTTAGAATTTTTATCCATGGATATTGAGTTGAAATGAAAAAGCCTATACGCAAAATAATTGTTTGTATGTCAATTAATTATACGGATAGGCATAATGTCGAAATAAAATATTATTCGTGGTAATTGAATACTGGATGTCCTCCTTGCAACAAATATTTGTCTCTTTCAAATAATTGAATGTCAGATTTCATCATATCTTCTACTAAAGCTTTGAGATCATATTTAGGCTCCCATCCCAATTTTGTCTTAGACTTAGTAGGGTTACCAATAAGCAAATCTACTTCAGTAGGTCTGAAATATCTTGGGTCAACAGCAACAACTTCTTTACCGATTTCTATTTGATACTTTGGATTGTTACAAGCAGTAATATATCCCTTTTCATTGATACCTTCCCCTTTAAATTCTATTTCAATCCCTAAATAGTTGAAAGCCATTTTTACAAATTCTCGTACTTCAGTGGTTTTTCCTGTAGCGATAACGTAATCATCTGGTTCATCTTGTTGCAAGATAAGATACATCGCTTCAACATAATCTTTAGCATGTCCCCAATCACGTTTTGCATTGAGATTACCAAGGAATAAATCATTTTGAAGACCCAAAGCAATTCTTGAAACAGCTCTAGTGATTTTTCTAGTTACGAAAGTTTCTCCTCTCAATGGAGACTCATGATTGAAAAGAATTCCATTACAAGCATAGATGCCATAAGCTTCACGATAGTTTACAGTAATCCAATATGCATACATTTTTGCAACTGCATAAGGAGATCTAGGGTAAAATGGTGTTTTCTCAGATTGTGGAATTTCTTGCACTTTACCATAAAGCTCAGAAGTAGATGCTTGATAAAGTTTGGTTTTTTTCGTTAATCCTAATAAACGAATAGCTTCTAATAATCTTAAAGAACCTACAGCATCAACATTAGCTGTATATTCTGGAGTGTCAAAACTCACTTTTACATGTGACATCGCACCTAGATTATATATCTCATCTGGCTGAATATCTTGAATGATTCTTATCAAGTTTGTCGAGTCCGACAAATCACCATAGTGCAATTTGAAATTGATATTTTCAGAGTGTGGGTCTTGGTATAAATGATCAATTCTGTCTGTGTTGAACAATGAACTTCTTCTCTTGATTCCATGAACTTCATATCCCTTACCAAGTAATAATTCTGCTAAATAAGCGCCGTCTTGACCAGTTATTCCAGTGATTAAAGCTTTTTTCATTGATTTTTAAAAATTAAAACGGTGAAAATACATTATTTTTTCCTTTTTTTACTCACTGATTTCAATTACATGAATAATAAAATAAATATTGCTGTTTTTATTTCTGGAGCTGGTTCAAATGCTAGAAATATTATTGAATATTTTAAAGATAATGAAAGGGTAGAGGTCGCTTTAATTTTAAGTAATAAGAAAGATTCTGGTGCTTTGAAAATCTCGCAAGATACAGGCGTTCCTTTTTATATTTTTGACAGGGAAGCTTTCTATCAAACAGATAAAATAAAAGAAATATTATTAGACCATCATGTTCAAAGTATAATTTTAGCTGGATTTTTATGGTTGGTTCCCGATTATTTATTAAAACTTTTTCCAAATCGAATTATAAATATTCACCCTTCTCTTTTACCGAAATATGGTGGTAAAGGAATGTATGGTATGAAAGTCCATGAAGCAGTAAAGTCTTCAGGTGATAAATGGAGCGGCATTACTATTCATCTTGTGAATGAAGAATATGATAAAGGACAAATTTTGTTACAAGAAAAAGTAGCGATTGATGAGAATGACTCTCCTGAAAATATTGCTAATAAGATTCATCAATTAGAATACACTTACTTTCCTTCTACAATAGAAAATTATTTACTTTCTCATTTTAAATAATTTGGAAATTTGGAAATGTGAAGATGTGAAAAATTAGTGAT
>JAMLHJ010000022.1 GCA_023957245.1 Chitinophagales bacterium | reverse complement strand
AAGTTATGTATTATCGGAAAGTATGAATTTTCGAAAATGATTTTTTTATTTTTGCTTTTTTCGCATTTTCGAATATTTTATTATTTGTAATATGTATCAAATACTTGATTATCAATGATTTAGTAAAATAAAAATCTTCGAAAATGATTGCTCTTTTTTTAGAGTATTCTCACTATGTCAAAGAACTGAAAAACTTGAAATTCTTATAGCTTTATCCCATCTATAAGCTGTCTGTTTTCATCAGTACAAAATAGCCTTTTTATTTTAAAAACTACTCTTTCTTTCATCTTTTTTCTGCTTTAGCTTATTTTTCTATCTTTCATCGTGTAAGTATATGGTTATGGTCTGAAATAGAAATCATTCCGGCTTTTACCCAATACCCAATACCCAATACCCAATACCCAATACCCAATACCCAATACTCAATACCCAATACCCAATACTCAATACTCAATACTCAATACCCAATACTCAATACCCAATACTCAATACCCAATACTCAATACCCAATACTCAAAATATCTCCTAGCTTTATCCCAGCCATTATTTCTCTCTCTTGTTTTTCAACTCATTCATCAGATCTTCTAAATAATCTGTTTGTACTTCTTGAATTTCTAAAAGCTTTTTATTCTGATGAGCTAATAAATGGTCGATTTTTTCACTCAATAACTTGATTTCTAGTTCTGCTTTTAGATTGATTTTATAATCATGTTCTGCTCTTAATCTGTCTTTCTGCTCTTGCCGGTTTTGGCTCATCATGATGATTGGAGCTTGAATAGCAGCAAGGCAAGAGAGGATTAAATTGAGTAAAATAAAAGGGTAGGGGTCAAATGGTTTTTTTGAGATTATCCATATATTGATGAACATCCACATCAAAATAAATAAGAAGAAGAAAATAATAAATGTCCAGCTTCCTCCAAATGCTGCTACTGAATCTGCTACTTTTTGTCCTAATGTCAGTTCTTTTTCAATCTCATCTTGTATATTTTCTGATAAGATAGCATTTCCTCTGATTGCATTTAAAACATCTTTGTCAATCTCGGCAATTTCACCCTTTTCCTGTTCAATAAGATAAGTGAGAAAGTGCCTTCTATAATAATTTAGTTCAGAAATAGTGATGTAATCTTCTTCTGAAAAATCTGGAAATTCATTTTTTATAAATTCAAATATTGGTGTTCGAATATCTTTTGCATGAACTTCTTGACCCTTACTGATTTCTGTTTTTGAAACATGACTAATCATTTTGAACCCATCATTTTATTGGTGAAATTAAATTAAACAATTAATAGAATAGCTGGAAGTGTAATGGTGTAAATATTTTAAATAATAAGCTGAATTGTAATAAAATTTATTCAACTCCTTATCTAAAGAAATAAATGAAGTATTTGTAACAATAAATTGATTTACAATTGCTTGTTTAAATCAATCAAAAAAGATTTTATAGCTTTTAATTTATCAACTATATCTACATTGGCTTCAAGTTGAGTAGGTTGGGTTTCTTTCAATTTGCGCCTTGCCCCATCCAATGTAAATCCTTTTTCTTTCACTAAATGATAGATAACTTTGAGATTATCAATGTCTTTTTTAGTAAACAAACGATTTCCTTTAGAACTTTTTCGAGGTTTCAGTATATCAAATTCAGTTTCCCAAAATCTGATAAGAGATTTGGATACGCCAAACATTTCTGCTACTTCACCTATAGAATAGTATAGCTTTTCTATTTCTCGTTCTTTATATGGCAATGTATTTGTTTTTAAAGACTATTAAAGTAAATATCCAAAGCACTAATATAAGTAATTGATTTTAAATTATGCAAAAATCAAAATGTGATTTTTTTACAAATCTTTTATTAATACATTATTCAATACTAAAGCCTTTTGAACAATCCTCCAAATTCCATCATTTTCATTAATTCTGATACTTTTATCTTACCGGTCATAAATGCTTCTTGAGGATTGATTTTGCCTGTTTCGACTGCGATATAGGTCTCATCATTTGTCTCTACAATACAATCTGCAGATGCTTGTTCATTGTTGGCATTGCTTTGAATATCTAAATGCCCATCGTTGATTTGTACTAAATAATTGGCAGTATCAAATTTGAACAACACGCTCAAATTTTTTCCAGCAGCTTTTTCTTTCTTAAATCTTGAAGGAAGTGTTGCAAATATACCTTCGACTGTTGTTGGTTTTTGTTCTTCATTACTAGATTTTTCATTGGAAGTAGCTCTGTCATAATTTGCATCGTCAATCACCATTTTAGCAATAATTTCACGCATAATTTCTGATGTTCCTCCACCGATAGTACCAATACGAGAATCACGGAAAGCACGGGCAATTTTGTATTCTTCCATGTACCCATATCCTCCAAAAAATTGCAATACTTGATAAGCTGTTTTATCTGCTAATTCTGATGCTAATAACTTGGAAATCGAACTTTCTTTTACAGCATATTTTTTCTCATTATGCATTCTACACGTTTGTAAAACATAAAATTTGGTGGCTTCAATTTCAGCTGCCATTTGTGCCACACGATGACGTAAAACTTGGAATTTATTGATAGGTCTTCCAAATGCTTCTCTTTGTCGCATATATTCCATACCATATTCCAACATCCCTTCACAAGCTGCATAACCCATTATTGAACCAGCTAATCGTTCTAATTGCAATCCACCCATCAAATAATAAAAGCCTTTTCCTTCTTCGCCTAATAAATTTTTGGTAGGAACTTTTACATTATCAAAATGCAATTCTGCCGTATCTGATGAATGCCAACCTAGTTTCTTCAATTTATTTTTAGTAATGCCTTCGCTGTTTAAATCTAAAACTAATAAACTCACACCTGCTGCTCCTGCATTTGGATTTGTCTTGCAAACCAATATCACAAAATGTCCATAAATGCCATTAGTAATAAAGGTTTTACTGCCATTTAAAATATAATAATCGCCTTCTTTTATAGCACGAGTTTGGATATTTTGAACATCACTTCCAGCACCTGGTTCGGTGATTCCGATGCAACCGATCTTGTCTCCAGCAATGGCAGGTCGCATAAATTCTTCTTTTAAATATTCGCTCCCATGATGAAAAATATAAGGAGTGCTCATACAAGTTTGAACGGCTGCTGTGATGGCTAATCCACCAGAAAAAACCTTGGAAACTTCTTCAATCATCACGACTGTATAGAAAAAATCTAAATCGCTTCCGCCATAAGCTTCAGGATAGGCTAAGCCGAAATAGCCCATTTCTCCAAATTTCTTCCAAAACTCACGAGGAATTTTACCTTCCTGTTCCCATTGGTCGATGTGAGGTTCTGCTTCTTTCTTTAAGAATTGTTTAATAGTCTGACGAAAAGCCTCGTGCTCTTCATTGAAATAGTAAGATAGTGCTGTATTCATTTTGTTTAAATTTTATTTTTTTTGAAAAGACCATAGACCATAGACCATAGACCATAGACCATAGACCATAGACCATAGACTATAGACTATAGACCATAGACCATAGACCATAGACCATAGACAT
>JAMLHJ010000021.1 GCA_023957245.1 Chitinophagales bacterium | reverse complement strand
TCGTGAACTTTGCGTGAGACTTAGCGTCCTTTGCGGTTAAATTTTATCATTCCTTGCACTTGGTTTCGGCAGGTAGTTGCTGTAACCATTGAGAATAAAAGCATCAATGGACTTGCCATTAACAAATTTTGTATAGAATTAGTTGTGTTTTTTATTTTAGTAGGTAATCAAATGCTTAAATTTTAAAGCAAGTTTGATAAATTCATGTCTAAAATCATCTGTATTAATTTCACCATTTTCTCTTTTATTTTTTAGGGCAGCACCTTCTTCAGTTTCCGAAAACAAGATGCTTACCATTCTAGGAAAAGGAAGAAATCTTTTTTTTCGAGGCTCATCTGAATTTAGTTCTTCTCTTTTTATAGGTTCGCCTAATATCATAGCTAATAATCGCTCACGATCCGCTTGTTCTTGTAGTTCCATTTCATCTTGTTTCATAATTCTAAATGTTTATCGATTAAAAAATGGTTTTGAAATTAAAGTTTAGTGTAATAAAATTTAGAGCGGGTATTTTTATCACTTAAATTACTTGTATTAGAGAGCTTGTTTCCAATTAATATGGTCGGAATTGTACAAAATTGAATTGAGAGATTTTGTTTCCCTGCTCATCTTCAGTAGCCACTCTTTCGGTAGTAGAAGCTATACAAGGAAATCCAATTTCTTTCAAACGATAGACTAATTGGAAGATAAAAGTCATTTCGCCCATGATATGAACAGCTGCAGGATTGATTTTTCGAATTTTTACCTCGTAAGTATCCACAAGTAGATTTACTTCATCTGATGTCCAGTTGGGGTCAATTGGAGGAAAGGCTAAATCTTCCACACTACCAAATTGTTGAATTGCTGCCTGCATTTGGTTTTTTGGCCAATTTGAGCTGGGATGGTTGGAGAGGTTGAGGAGCATGGGGGTTACCAATGCATTTGGTTTTGTTTTATTCCCTCCTTTAATTCTCAAAAATTCATTAAATATTTCATTGAGTCTTGTCTGAAAAACTTTACCATCATTTAGTGAGTTTTCTTTGTATCCAGCATGGTTAATATCGTTTCTTAATTGAGTAAGCTTCGAATAATTTGACTTATGATTAATAATAAAAGAATCGATGATTAATTTCTTTACGGTGTCTTTGTGCGAGGAGGAAGGTTCTTTCCATTCATCTTCTTTAATGTTTCTATCAAGAATATTTAAAGATTGAGAAACAATTTCTCTATCCTCAAGTTTTTCGGGTTTCAAACCAAACTCTTCACATATAAAACTAATAATACCCTCTTGAAATTGGGTGATACCTTGTTGAATCATCTCATGATTAATACACCATTTAACGGCAGCTTCCCAATGAGGCATTTTGTCAAAATCAATTAGTTTATCCCTTATTTGTTTTAGTAGTGGCTTGATGGGTGCAAAAACCATTTCGTCTCCATTCAGGTTTTCTATCGCTTCTTTTGCTTTTTGTATTTCATTTGATTCTATAATCTTTCTGCCTCTGTTTGTATTGATGATGGATTGAATGTTATTTATTGCTTCCATCAAATTCCTTAGATTAAGAGCGGTCTTATCAGAACCTTTACTTTCTTTAAGGATTGGCTTTATATTATCCATAGAAAGAGTCCTAATAGCATTGGGATTACCCGTCTGTATAAAACTCTGTGCTGCAAACGTCCATGACTGAATTGCTGAAAATGTTGTCAAATCCAAGAGGGGAGCGATTCTATTCACTGGGTCTGGAATCTGTTTTTCAATTTGGTAAGCGGGGACACCAATAGCTTCAAAAGCACCATATAAGATATTACTAATCTTTACATTCTTTAATGTTTGAGCAAAATTCAAAAGTACAATTTGCAACATCGGTAAAGAACGAAAACTATGAGTAACATCTAAAATAATTTCATCATCCTTTTTAATCTTTTGATATACTATCTCAAATATATTCCAAATTTCACTTTCTGAATAGCCTTCTGGCACATCATTTATTGGTAGTATAGTAAAAACTCTTTCCCCAATCTCATTTTTAAGTTCTTCCCAGTTCTTTTCTTTAGCTTCATCGGTCAAAAAAACAAAAGCAATATCATTTTTTGAAAAGTCTTTACAATATAAATCAAAAATAGCGGTTTGTACATATTGAACAACTTTACTTTCACCTTTCTCAGAAGATGAATAAACACATTCTTTATATTTACTTGTTCCTAAAAACGATATAATAACTTTCCTTGCCATCTTCTTTATTTTACTAGTTTAATAAATTCCTTTTGAAGTATTTCTAGGTTTAAGATATCACGTTCTAATTGATTCACTCTTTTATTCAAATTATGAGCAATATTATTTCTTGCTTTATTGGCTGTTTCATAAAGTTTTCTTAAGCCATAAACATCTTTTTGTGAAATCATCAATTTCGCATCATTGCGATTTTCTTTCTTATTCCATTCCAATTTTTCCTTTTCACATACATAAGTAATAACTGCCTCCGTAAAAACAATATAAGCTGATGCGTAGTTTTGTTTTTCTCTATGCCAAACAGAAAGCTCATATTGAAAACGATATTGTTCGTTGCCCGCTTTAAAAAGCCTTTGTGTAAAAGAATTTAAAACTTCTGGCACTACCCATCGAGCAAATTCATTTTCAAAATTTTGATTGGCTAAATCTTTAAAATTAGTGAGCTTTTGTTTGATTTCATTGAGATAATTGATGTTAACTGCATCAGAGAATATCTGAATCACTTTTCCTTCATCACCACCTAATAAATCTGCTAACAATGCACCTTTCCCATATTCTTTGAAACTATATGCTGCTGTAATCCAATTTTGCAATTCAACTGTAGTAGAAATATCAATAATAGGAGCAACACCATCAAATTCTCGCATGGCATCTAACATGCCATAATAGACTTTTGAAAATTGAATGTTTTTATCTGAAAGTGAATGAATGAAATTTATGACTGTTGTTCCAAACAAGGGAAGTGAACGAAAGGAATGCGTAATATCCAAACTGATTTCATCTCCAGACTCTAACTTTTTAAAGGCTTCACCAATGATGGATAAAATCTGTAATTGTTCTTGTCTATCTAGTCCATAAGGAATGATAATGGCGTCTGAGTTTGTTCCCAAAACTTCTTTTATTGGGATGAGATTTAAGATATTGGTATCGGTCTTATGATTGGCATTTTCAATTTTATCAGCCAAATTGAAATAGTAATCTTCGTCGAATTTTATTCCATTCTTTTCGCAAAAATAACGATAAGCTTCTTCCCACATTGATTTAACTGTGCCAATTAAAATCAAGCCATCATATTCAAAATAATCCATCAAGATAGAGGACACAAAAGAAGATTCGCCAATCAGTTTGTCATCAATAGAATATTTTGCCTTGCGATACTCACGCTGACTGGTTACGCCATCTTTTGAGATTGATCCAGTACCAAGAAAAGAAATAAGAATTTTGGGCATAAAGTTATTTTAAAATCATCTGTTAAAGTTTTATATTTTATTTAATCAGCTAAAAAAGCTACGTTTTATTTTTTAAAAGCTAATATTCTGTTAATCAATTCCTCTAAAGATACAACATCTATACTTTTTTGCATAGACCATCCTTTTTTATCTGGAATGACGACAAATGTACAATCTGGCTGAATGTCTTCCAGTGAATTGTAGTTTCCCTTTGATAATCGTGGGGCGTGTGAAGCTTTACATTCAATTGCGAAGATGAAATTCTTATATTTTATAACAAAATCGATTTCAGCTTTATTTGATGTGCGATAAAAGAAGATTTCGCTATTCGGGAAATGTCCTTTCAGGTTGGCTAAAACGACCGTTTCCCATAGCGACCCAAACCCAGGATGTCCATACAGCTCATCAAAAGTACGAAGATTTAAAAGTGCGGTAACTATCCCCGAATCAGAAAGATAGACTTTGGGTGCCTTTACCAATCGTTTTCCTAAATTGGAAAAATAAGGAGGAATAGCATACAACATATAGGTGGAACCTAGTAAGTCAATATAGCTCTTTACTGTGTTGCTACTTACGCCGAGCGAATTAGCTAAAGTAGAATAATTCACGGTTTGTCCATTGACATGTGCCAGCATTTGCCAGAGTCTTCTCATGGTTTCTGGTGTAAAATTGACCCACTGCAACATGTCCCTTTCCAGAAAAGTGATGATAAAACTTTGCCGCCATTCTAAGGAAACCTCATCATGATTCGCAAGGACACTTCTAGGAAAACCACCTTTTAGAAGATAATCTGTCAATTCTATATCGAATGAATCTTGCCTTTTAAGTTCTTCCCATAAAAAGGGAGTTAAGGTGCGGTAAATTATCCGCCCAGCTAAGGATTCAGAACTTTGCTCCAATAATTCGTGGGAAGCGGAACCCAAGACTACAAAACATCCTGGTCTGTTCCATTCATCTACTAAACTTCTTATCAGCGGGAATAGTGCTGGTCGCCTTTGAATTTCATCAATACAAATCAGTTTTTCACTTTGCTCGCTTAAAAACCATTCGGCATCTCTTAGTTTTTCCAAATCTGAAGGGCGTTCCAAATCCAGATAAAGGAATTCACCTTCTTGTTTCCTCGCCAGATACTTTACCAAAGTAGATTTTCCACATTGTCTTGGACCTATGACAGCAGTCACAGGAAAGTTTTCAAGTGATCTCAAAACGCTTATTTCTAGATATCTTTCAATGTATTTCATTTGAAATAATTATAGAAACAAAGTTATAAAAACTAATTCATCCATGCAAATTTGAAAATAAAATTCAAATTTACATGAATAGCCTTAAAGATAAATCAATGCGTGATACATGCAAAATGTCTTCTTTCACTCTATTCCAAGACAACTCTCCCCAATCTGACAAAACATATTTGGCAAAAGTATTTTGATAACTAATAATTTCAGAAGTTTCATCAGCATCAGCTATAGATATTTCAAAATTCTTCGTTAAAGCAGACGAAATAAAAGACTATTCTCCGATTACTTCCTCATCAATTGAATATTTTGCTTTTCTATATGCTCTTAGAAAAGTGCCATTTATTGGGGAAGCTTGACCTGTGCCTAAAAATGAAATTAATACTTTAGCCATTTCTAATCTTTTATTTTCTTATCCATTTTATGGGCAATTGTGTTAAATCCCCTTCAATCTTAGAATATTTGAATTTTCGATTTAAAAATGCTTTGATAGCTTGCTCTCCTTTTCTCGGATCATTGGGAATACTTATTGGATTTGTTGTTAGGTAGAGTTTAACCTCAAAGTTTTTATAAAAACTTTTTTCCGAATCATTGTAAATAATTTTTCTTGGCGACTCATCCCAGTTCATATCAAAATCCAAATTACCCATAATTTGTTGTCCTAAGGATTGTGCCCATTGCCGAACATCTGACTCACCTGATAGATAGGCATTTTCTATTTTGGCTATAAGTAAATCTTGTTCTTCGCCCGTATAAATATATTCTACAGAAAGCATTTTTTCTAGAGAATCTTCCCAATTCTTTTTTGCCTGAAAGCCAAAAATTACTAGCGTAGTAATAAAAGTCATGATACCAGCAACTGGGTCTATCACTTCCCACACCACATTGCTATGATTCTCATCCAATAAATAGACTAAAAATAATAAAATCACCAAAATCAATAAACCATAAGCAGCTAATTTTGAGTAATTAAATATTTTAATTGTTTTTTTGAACCACATATATTTACATTTTTTTGTTAATAGCTGACTTTTTATATGTCTATTTTTGTTATTAATTCCTTTTTAAAAATCAATATTTTCAAAAATATTTTTCAATTCAAAATCTATAATGCTTCTTTTTCATCAACCACCTTGTAAAAACATTAGACTTACCCATATAATTAGAATGAGCCACTGCCAATTGTGACAAGGAAATCACTATTGCCATAAAAACATACAACCATTGAAAATACCATTCTGTATAAATTTTCAACACCAAGTAAAACGATAAGCCCACTATTAAAACACTAATTAGAAAAATACCCCATATCACTTTTTTGATACCGTACTTTCTCATCCATTGCCTTACCCAAATATTTCTTTCCTGCTCCGGTGAGCTTATCCTAGACAATGTAGAATGCACATCCAAAAACTTGGTCAGGATGATGAGGAAGGATGAGAGGAGTAAGAGAAGTTTCATTTCTGAAATTTTATCCGATATATTTTACCATAGCTATTTTTCCTTCTTTAGTAATTGAATTTATCACACATTTAATTTTATCTCCAGGACTTAATCCTGAGTTTTTTATTCCACTTAAAGACACTTCCAATTCGAATGAATAATTATCAAGAAATAATTTCGCTATACCAAATGGCTTACCAATAGCAATTACTTCAGCAGAGACCTCGTCATTTTGTTTGAGATTTGTGGCATCCTTTGAAACAACTTGCATTTCCACCTTACCTTTCAAAGATGACTCAACTTGTGCTTTATTTGAAATATTTTCGTTCTTAACATTACATTTTACGAAATCATGCTTCTCAAAAGGAGTGGTGGATAAGAGAACAAATCCCATAGAACACATCTCATCGCCAGTAAAAACAATTCTCCTAGATTTAAATTTCTTATATTTTCCTACATAATCTGAGCTTTGTCTCTTCGATAGTTTATATTTCCTTGCATCTTCACCAGACCAAATTCCTGTATCTGTATGATCTTCAAACTGAAAGTCTCCAGTAATCCCATGAAATCCTGAACCAGCAGAAAGCCGTAGCATACATTGATTTTCATTTAAGTTTTTATTTTTTTGAAATAATGATTCAAGATTTTTAATGATATCTTCACAATATTCAGCTTGATTAAACTCCTTGAAAAACTCAATTTCTTTTTCTATATGTTTTTTAACTTGATTATTAATAAGTTGAAAAATATTCTTAATTGGAGAATCCTTAAAAACTCGCTCATAACTCTTTTTTGCATGTAGGTTTTTTGAATATAGAAATTCTTTATTACTCACAGATAAAGGTTTTCTCATCTTTACAATAAAATCACCTTCATCTTCTGGTA
This sequence comes from Chitinophagales bacterium, assembly GCA_023957245.1. Classification (GTDB taxonomy): domain Bacteria; phylum Bacteroidota; class Bacteroidia; order Chitinophagales; family JADIYW01; genus JAMLHH01. The sequence goes on along the minus strand of JAMLHJ010000021.1, from coordinate 9,500 downwards.
AAAGACATTCATAATCTGTTACAAAACCGTTATTTTCAAAATCATAATTAGTATTGCCTTGTAATGCATGTTTCCAACCGCCCTCCCATTGTCCATTTACTTTTTGAAGATTAAATGTTTTTGATGACACTATTTCTGGTGCTAATTTTAGATTACAATCAGATATAGCAATCAAGCTAAAGATGTCATTTTCAAATTTTCCCAACAAATCAGGTTTAGCTTCTGTAAATCCAAATTCATTTTCTAAGGCTGCATGTAACCAAGATTTCATAGCACCTTTGATACTACTGCCTGGAATATAAGCATATCCTAAGCCATTTTTTATAAATGTCTTTATTACTTTTGTATCTCCAAATGTTTCCCCTAAACTTTCGGCATATTTTTCAATATCGTTTTCAAGTAGTTTGCTTAATTGCTTTTTTATTATAGCATTTGCAATTTCATCAGGGTCATAATCTTGATAAATCATTTTCCAATCTAATTTCCAAGTTGCACCATCTTTGAACTTCAAATAATCTAGACCTTCTTGCAACTCTTTTTCTTGTACACCTCCAATATGTACAGGCGTTAATACTTTCAGCGAAATATTATATTCTGAATTGATACCGCTCATGAATCTGCAATTTTAATAGGTAAAAAAATAGCTCTGCCACTTCTCCATACTGGATGTTCAGGTGCTATAAAGCCATCGGTTGAATCGGGACAAAGATTAAGAGCAATGTCGCCATCTATTTCAATATCATTTATGTTTTTAGAAAAAACAGAGCCTTCAATAAACATATAAACCGATTTTTTACGAATGCCTAAACCGCCTGACTTAGTCAACCAACCCCCTCGTTTAATTATATCCCAAACAGCCTGCTTCCCATCTGTCAATGCTTTTAAATCTGCTTCTTGATGAGTAGAAAATAAAGAAAGCGAAAGTCTGTAATCGCTTTGTACTGGAAGATTAAGTTCTAATGTATCTTTTTGATATTCAAAATGGCCAAAGCCTACATTTCTATCTGTGCCTATGCCTTCTTCTTGAAGTAAAGATAGTGCTTTGTCTAATTGCTTAGTATCTCCATACGCAATAAAATACAAGCCAGAACCTTCTTTAAAATAAGTTTTCTCTATATAAAAGATATTGGTATTGCCATCATTTTCGCTATTGGAACGAGGTACTGCCACTCTAGGAAGCACTTGAGCGTTAGAAAATTCAGTATCTATTTTTGAATTGCTTAAGAAACTTTTTTGAACAGTATTATCATTAATAGGACTTTTTATCGTTCCATTTAAAATTTCTTCAAAGTAGTTTTGGTCTAACCATTGTATCCTTTTCAATTTTTTTATGTCATCGTAATTACTATACCTATCTAAAGGAAATAATGGCTTAGGAAAAAAATAAATAATTTTCCCGCTATCATCTTTTGTATATGGGAATAGAGACGATAAAGTACAATCTAAATCGGCAGGAACATTTTCTGTAACCATTGCTTTTGCTGCTAGTAAAGCAGCATAAAACATATCGCTATGAATCAGCTTTTCGCTATTCCCATAATCACTTCTTGCATCAGCAATATGAATAGGGCCCGGAAAATGCAGCCTATAAATATTTAATTTCATGCAGAAAATGTTTTTTCAAATGAAATGGTTTCTTCTTTCCAACTAGTATTTTCTTCGCCCGGTAAATCTACTTTCACATGCCCATAGCCTCTTGTGCCACTTCCGCCCAAATAATCGTTATTTAATGCTTTGAAGCCTTCGATGAGAATTTGTTTTGCATTGTTGTTTTCATTTTCAAACTCATTAATAATAACTTCAATATTAAACTTCACACCAGCAGGAATACGTTCAATAAATCTAATACCTCCATCTTTTGCCTTTCCTTGAACTCTGTCGATAGTATTCTCAGCTTTCATTTCTGTGTAGGGCATATCTGTATATTCACTTTCCTTTAACTCTAGAAAAATATTTTCTCTTTCATAATCACTATCTTCTTTGGAAAAATAACTATCTCGAAAAATCAGTCTAGATGCTTGAGTATTGTCTTTTTTTGCAATACCAAATACTCGATTTATTTTTTCTGAATCGCCAACATTAATTACACCTTCTATTTGTTCTAAAAGGCATCTAATCTTTCCTTTTAGAGAACTACCAGGAATATAAGGTTCTCTATTATCTTTTCTTCTGATTACTGGGGAGTCAATTCCGCCAATTTCAGTTGTCTCTTTTGAATCACCTATATGTAATCCAGATAATAAAGTAATTTGAGTTTTTATTATTGTCTTGTTTATTAATTTTGCCATAGCTAATACTTATATAAGGTGATTAATTTTTATTATTTTCGAAATATTTGTGATAAGCTACTACCGCTTCAAATAGTTGAATAAAGTTTTTAAAATGAGTATATTCTGAAATTCCATTGATGGCTCTTTCAAATTCAATATACAAATCATTTATTTTAGGGTTTTGTGATTTTTCTTTACCCACAGCATAGGCTAATTTGGGTTTTATCATTTTTACTTTTGCAACATTAAAATTATTAGAAGAAGTATTAGCTTCTAAACCCTTTAACTCTCCAAAAAACTTTCTCAATTGAGTTGTGCTTAACTTAAGTCTGTATCTTGGCCTATTACTTCTGTCAAATGCGAAACCATTACGGTCTTGTAAATGATGCAATGGGTCATTCATTTTTTCAGTAACTAGATGTTTCGCAAATGCTTTTGACCATTCAATTGCAACATCATCCTTGATACCTTCATGAATCCAAGTGAGTTTTAGATGAGAGTTAGGATCATTTACTCCTTTATAAATAAATTCTGCCATAATTATTTCATTTTTTAGTTTTCAAATTCTTTTAATTCCATTTCCGCCCAGCGAGCTGCCAAACCGACCAATGTATAAATTCTATTGCCATAGTTTTCTTTATTATAAAGTGCTACGCCTTCCATTAAACTGGTTTGCAAATCGCTTAAAAATGTTTTAATAGTGGGTTCTTTATTGTATCGGCTGATATATCTTTTCAGATAATAAGCGGTATTCCATTTGTAGGATAACGATGAACCTTCTACTCTATTTTGAAAGCTATCATTCTCGCTTTTCCATTGCATTAAATGATGCAATAAAGCTTTAGAAATAGGATTTTGTTTTCTACTACAATATTCTTTTAATTGCTCTTTGAGTTGCTTTACTTCATCATATTCTTTATCCCAACTCACCGTTTCACCAAAAAAAGTAAAAGCATTTTTTACTGCATTTTTATACTTAAAATCTTTGCTTTGGTCTTCGGCTTCGCCAGCTAAATTTGCAGCCATCCGAATTGGAAATTTTTCGCCCACAATGGCAATGCCTCCCGAAATGGTAACATTATCTTTATCGCCAATATACGCTCTAAATTCTTGCCTTATCGTTTCAGCAAATGCCATTATCCTATCCCATCTTCCTACTGCAAATATATCATCGCCACCAGAATAGATAATATTAACGGTATGTACAAATTCAGGTCTTTTTCTAATGGTATTCAAATAACCTGAGAAAAACCAATCCAACTGTGCTGAAAGTGTACTATAAGCTGCAAAACTTCGTAATTCTTTTGGAATGCCATCTTTAAAGGTTTTTCCTAAATTGTCAATATCCATTCTTAAAACACCCAAAAAAGTTGAAGGCGATTTTTCTGTTTCATTGACCCAACATAATTCTTCAAAAGTTTTATTACGATTTTTTATTTCAGCTTGTTTATTGCCTCCATAAAATTGGAAACCATAACTGCATTGATTTCCTTTTAAAGCAGTAATACTATGAAAATTGGTATCGTTAATTCTTCTAACACGCGAAACATCTACAGAGGTGATTTTTCTAAAATCAGCTTCATCTTTCGCCAATTCTGCTTGATCAAATAGATAATGATGAATATGTGTACCTGGGATAGTCAGGTGTTTATTCTTTTTTTGGTCATCTTTTATCCTATTTTTTAGATAAGGATTATCTTCTACATCTTGATTTAAAAATGTAATGATATAGTCCACATCTTTTAAAGCTTCGCCCAATTCTATTTGTTGATGAACAGTTTTAAGAATAGGAGTTTTATTATCATCTTTTCCTATCTTAATAATATCTTTTCCTAATATGCCCACTTCACCAGTTACACCACACACTTCATAATCGTTGCCCCAATTTCCAAATGGTGAAAAAGGTATCTCCTTACTTAAAATAGAACGATATTTCTTAAATTTATTAGCAGATGCTGCTTGGATTACAGCTTCCCAAAGCTCTGACATTGTTTGGTCTTTGACCAAATTATTGTTACTATCTTTAAAAATAATACCGCCTTTAGATTGGCTTACACATCTAAATTCAACAGCTCCGTGATTAACATACAATTGCTCTTTATGCTCTTGCCAAAGTATTTTTTCCAAATCTTGATGAATAGAATTTAATGCTTCCTTACATTTTTTGGTATTGGGCAAAAGGATAAACATTTTACCACCACTACCATATATGATTTGTCCGCTAAAACCTTTGATAGATGGATGGTCTAGAACTTTTTGTTTTATGGTATCCGTTAATAATTGCAAATAAAACGAACGCCCTTTTAAACTTACAGCTGCCTTTGCTCCCGAAACATTATAAATAAACTTTTGAATTCCTGAAATATCCCAACAAGATAATAATAATGGAAGTTTATCATCATCAGTTTTTAATTCATTAAAACTACAATGCTCTTCATTCATATAATCATACAAACTTACAGCGATTGCAGCTGTAGTCTTTAAATGTTCATACAAACTGATATGTGCCAAATCGTTGGTACTAGCAGGAATACAGAAAGTATATTTTTGAAGTAATAACAAAATACTTTCTAAGAAACCTTTTGTTGAATCTGTTGGTAAAGTTTTTAATTGCTCATTAAAACCATCCCAAAGATTTTTATATGATTGTGAAGCTTCTATATTGGTTTGCTCTTTTAAGGACTTCGTTATTGTTTCTTTTTCAAAAACTTTTCTAGAAGTATCTAATGCATATAATGGAAAAGTACTAGCGGTTTGCTCACCATTAATTAAGCTTAAAATATTTTTTAGCTTTACTTTCTTATACTTAAAATGTCCACATTCAATATCTTCTTCTTGCTCCAAATTATAGCCGGTTCTTTCCATACCACTGCTCCACCAATCTGCTAACTGGATGAGTTTTTGCAAGTCTGAATTTGTATTGGGTTTGTGATGATAAATAGCAAGATTGACAAGATTATCTTGTTCTGTGTTTTCATTAATTTCAACCTTAAAAGTTGGTGTACCCTTTTCCTTAATGGAATTAAATATATTTTGATGGTCTAAAAAGAATTTATAGGTCCACCAAGTATGCTGATAGCCAAACCCTCCAAATTCATTTTCAGGGCAAATTTGGGTTTTCATGATTTGCAAATGCTGATCAGTATAATCTTTCAACAGCTTATCATCAGCTCTTTGATAAAACTTTCCAATATCATGTAAAAGCCCAGCTAAAAAAATATTGTTCCTATAACTATTTTGCATTTTATTTTCTTAAACTTAAAAATTAAACATTAAACTCTATTTTCTGAGCATTCCAAGTTAGTCAATAAATAATATTCCCATTTTGAACTCCCGCTTTATCATAAAAAAGGGTCGTACATATCTCCTCCACCAACTCACTCGCTCCGGCAATTTCAGCCAACTTGCTCGTCTGGAAGATAAAATCCTGTATGCCTTGCACGGAGGCACCGTATAAATATTTACTCATGGTCTTTATATAATTAAAATTTTCTACTACGTTCAATTTATAATTATGCTATCATCAAAATTAAATTTCTCATTATGAAAAATTAGAAACTAAACGCTTTTACTAAAATAATCATTTCAGTTAATATCTAAAATATTTTTTTACTTATTTATATAATTATTTTTCTTGCAGATTTGGAGATATATGTGCATTCAGAATATAATAAATAGTGAGTTGGTTTGAGATAAAAAATCTCTATTCCCTTGATATAAAATATGGATAAGTTTTTATATTTTAACATTCCCAAAAAGCCAAAAGCTATTGAGAGGCTAACTTATGATAAATGAAAACAAAAATATTGAACATCCAACCTTGATTGAATTAACACAAAATTTTCACTTCTATAAAATTCGTTTCGATTTTTGGCTATCCCAAGCTTTAAAATTAGACAAGTGGTGGCATATTCGATTTCGTGGAATTATCGGTAAGATTTTGTATGAATATCCTATCTTATATAATACACTTTTCAAAAAAGAAAACCAGGATGCAGCCATGGTGATAAGCCCAGCAAATCCTACTAAAATTCAATTTGAAAAAAGCGAAATCATCAGCGTGTATTTTACTTTTGTACATGCTAATATCGAGGACATCCAATCTTTTATAGACGTTTTCGGCCATTTGGAAAAATTCTCATTTTTCGGCATTAAAGCCACTCCAGTAAGTATTAAGATACTCAACAAACAACAGCAATACCAAAATTTCAATCCTCATTATATTACTGTATATCAGCAGGGCCAAGATAACTCATTATATCCTATCTGGAAAGATTATATTAAAATAAAAATTTTGACTCCTCTCACCTTCCGCAAAGACCAATCTCTGATTAAAGATATAGAAGCTTTAGATTTATTAAAACGAATATATAACCGTATAGTCGCTCTTTATATACAGCAAATAGATAGCAACTACCGCCCAGAAGCATTTTTGGAATTGAAAGGTATAAAAACAATATTTAACAATCTCAGCTTCTCTTCCTCAATAGTTCATAATCAAAAAGATTATAGTGGCGTCCTAGGTGAAATTATTTTCCAAATCCCCTATCACCCCTTTTATGCGTGGCTACTCTATTGTGGGCAACATCTTCATTTGGGCAATATGGTCAATGGTGGCAATGGTCGTTTTGAAATAAAAACAGAAGATGACAGTAAATATTTTCAATTATTAGTGCAAGAAATAAAAAGCTCTAATTTCCCTGAAAAAGATGCCTTAGCTACATCTATTAGCAATCAAAGCTATCTACCACAACCTCTGAGTCAAATAAATATCCCTAAATCTGATGGAACATATAGAAACCTAGAGATTCCACAGCCGATAGATGTTTTTCTGCAAAAAACTTTGGCAGATATACTTTCCAATCAACTAGATAAATATTGTCTGCCTCAATCTATGGCTTATCAAAAGGGAAAAAGCGCAGGTATGGCAATTACTATGATACAAAAATGGAAAACACAATATCCAGATGCTATCCTACTCAGATGTGATATAGACAATTTCTTTGACAGCATCCCTATTCCATTATTACTGAACAAATTATATTTCGTTACTAAAGATTTTAAGTTAATACAATTGATAGAAGCCTGGGTCAAAAGTGCCACAGTCACTAAAAAAGGAAAATTAATAGAAACTGCTGCTGGTATCTCACAAGGCTCACCCCTCTCTCCTATTCTATCCAATATATACTTACATAGTCTAGATCAGTTTATTGCTGAAAAAATCACTAAAACATTTGTACGCTATGCCGATGACATCTTACTCGTATTACCCAAAGATAAAGTCCCCTTCAGCGTATTGCAACAGATACAAGTTGTACTCAAAGACAAACTGAAACTTCAACTCAATCAAGAAATCACTATTTGCAATATTCAAGACCCTTTTGAATTTTTAGGTATTTCATTTTGGGGGAAGAACAAACTATCCGTTTCGCCTCATAAACTATGGAAAATGGGTTGGCAGGCACAAAATTACCTGAACCTCGATACTTCTCTGAACAAATTAATAGAATATATAGAAGGACTAAAAAAATATTATGGCAAATTACTATCAGAAGAAGATATTAAGAAAATAGACAATGAACTGTATCAAGCTTATCTAAAATATTTAGGCAATATAAAAGAAAATAATCAGCGAAAAAAAATTACAGAAATACTGAAAAGTAAAGGATTTATTCAGCAAAATAATGCTCACAATTTCAACTGGAAAATACCTCTACTTAAAAAAGAAAAAATATCAGTTGCTTCTGTTCAGCAAAAAATCAAACAACAGAAACGAAATTTCCAAGAGGAAATAGCCAGCCAATACGAGCTAGCCATCACACAAGCTGGAAGTTTTATAGGTAAGGAGAAAAACAAAATCAAAATCAGTGAAAAAGGAAAAACTATAAAAATTGTTTCCCTTACACATCTCAAACATATCTGTATTATGAAAGAAGGTGTGGCTATCAGTTCAAGTGTAAGCAAGGCTTGTATAGAAAAAGATATAGTCATTTCTCATTTTGATAGCCACGCCGATTGTTTCCTTATACAACATAGCGGAGCTACCGCAGCACATCTGATGGAATTGCAAATCAATCAAACTGAACAAAACAAACAAGATGCAGCCTACCAGTTGATGCTAAATAAGCTGAATAATCAATACAAATTGATAAAATACTATGCCAAGTATTATAAAAAACAAATAGCAACCCAAGCCGATCTACAAGATTATCTACAGAAAATGGAAGTTGAACTACTCAACATAAGACAAACTTTCATGGAAAAAGAAGACTGGGCCAATCAAATCTTTTTGACCGAAGCTCAGTTTGCACTATTATATTGGAGTAGCTTTCGACTACTAGTAGAACAAGCTGGATATGTATTTGAAAAAAGAATTGGACAAGGTGCCAAAGACTTGGTCAACCAAATGCTCAACTATGGATATGCACTATTGGAAAACCGTGTAGAACGTGCCATACTCGGCGTCCACTTATCTCCATATCTAGGCATATTGCATAAAGGAGACGGAAAAAAGAAAAACTTGGTTTTTGATTTCATGGAACAGTATCGTCCATTTGTTGTGGATCGTGCCGTATTGGCAATTTTGAGTAAGCACAAAAAAGGAATAGCACAAGAAGACAACCTTTTGTCATTGTCCTTGAGAAAACTATTAATTACTAAAATCAATGAATATTTCGTGACTTGGGTGAGTGTAAAACAAGACAAAATCACTCTTGCAGATTACAGTTATCTAATAATGGAGCAGTATATTGCATTTCTAAAAGGAGAGAAAAACAAACTAAAACTCTATCATGCGAAGTGGTGAAAAACATTATTTAATAGCTTATGATATAATTAATAATAAAAAACGGAAAAAAATTGCTGATTTTTTAGAAAAAGAACTATTTTGTAAGAGGATAAACAAATCAGTATTCATAGGATGCTTAGATACTGAATCTTATCTGAAGCTCTTTGACATCTCTAGACAGACAGCTCAAGCAAAGGACAGCATTATCATATTTGAATTATGTGGCAAATGTATGAATAGGATCATATCTTTTGGAGGTATTGATATTGAACCCAAAAACACACTATTTATCTAAATCATTTTCGAAGATTTTTATTTTACTAAATCATTGATAATCAATCATTTGATATATATTACAAATAATAAAATATTCGAAAATGCGAAAAAAGCAAAAATAAAAAAATCATTTTCGAAAATTCATACTTTCTGATAATGCATAACTC
>JAMLHJ010000020.1 GCA_023957245.1 Chitinophagales bacterium | reverse complement strand
TGAGCTTCCCTAAATAGGGTTGACCGTTTTGGTTAATAATTCATTTATTTATCTATAATAACCATCGGACAATTATGAGCCTTTGGTTCTTTTCTTGGTTTAAAGTTAAGGTGGCTCGATGCCACCTTAACTTTATAATTACCTTCGGCATAAATAATCACCTTCGGTCTTTCTTGGTTGTCCAAATCTAACAAAGTTTCTTTAAACTCCAAAGGAGAGTACTCATTATTAAAGGCAAGGTGCAACCGTGATTTGTTATAATGGTTGACCGCTTTTTTTGTTTTCTTTTTCAGGGTTTTAAAATCCGGGATGTGCCAATGCTTAAGGTATTCGTTCTTAATTGTTCCATTAATCCTTTCAGCAAAAGCATTATCCTGTGCTATTTCACCCATACTGACCCTTATGCCATTACTTTTTAATAGCCGAACATATTCCTTACTGCCATACTGAGAGCCTCTGTCGGAGTGGTGAATCATGTTTTCTAAGCATTGTGTCGGTATTTTACTTAAAGCCATTTTCAGCGCATTAATGTTGCATTGTGTCCTCAAATTATCTCCGACGTTATATCCCAAAATCTCTCGTGTATAAACGTCAATGATAAAGACCAGATAATAAAACTTACCGTTTATGTCAAAATAAGTAATATCGCTTTGCAGTACCTGATAAGGTCTGGTTACCTGCATTCCTTCTATGAGATTGGGATAATCAAACCACGCTGGAATTGTTGTTCTAGTATAGTTTTTCATCGCTTTGACACGGTAGCCCAATTCCATAAAAACTTCACAAAACTTGTCTCTGCCCATTGTTTTAGGCAGAAGTGCTTTGTATAACTTCTCCACCCCACATCCCGGATGATCTGTTCTGATTACATCTACTTGATGTATTAAATCATTTAATTCCATATCAAACAATTCTTGCCGTTTGCGACTTTTATGAACCGCTTGCTTGCTTATGTCTAACATCTGATACATACTATTTAAACTGTAATCTAGAGCTTCTCTATGGTCTTGGAACCACCAGAGTGTTGGGTGTTTGAGTTTTTTTTAATATCAATATCGAACTGTTCCTTGGCTAGGTCTATCATTTTTTCCAAGTAATCAATATTCATCTGTTTCTGACCAACAGCACGTTCAAGCTCTTTAACACGAGCTTCTAGAAGTTTGATTTTTTCTGATTGACTATTTTTCATCTCAACGACTTGAATGGATTTTTTGTTATAATTGGAATATTTGTAAATCCAACTGTAAATTGTTGCATTACCAATATCATAAATTCTTTCCATTTCACAAACCGAGGATTGACCAGATTCGTATTCTTGAACAATCTTTAATTTGAAATCTTCTGAAAACCTGCGTTGTCTTTTAATTCGTTTTTCACTCTTTAACATAAAATTCTGTTTTAAAAAGTGGTCAACCTATATCAGGGAATGACACATTGTCCATATTTAATTGTTTTCAATTTTGTTTTTTAACTGCTTTTCTGAATGCTTGTATTGAAATAATAAGGTTAGTTAGTTTATTGTAATGTTCAGTAAATATTGTTTTATCTATTAACTCTCTTTTTTCTGCGATATATAAACAAGTGATGACTTCGATAGAAGAACGCAATGCATATCCTAAGAATTTATGTTGTTCTTTATCACTTTGACCTGTAGAACCTTCAGCGATATTTAGGCAAATAGAATCAGCAGCTCTTTTAATTTGAGAACTTAGTATATAGATTTCATCTTTTGGAAAGAATTTAGTAAGAAGATGAATTTCATTCGTGATAGCTAAAGCATCTTGCCAAACTCTCAAACTTTCAAATTTAAATGCCATATTTTCTTTTTGTTTTTATTAAAGTGTATTGTCCTTAGACCTTAGACCATAGACTATCGTCCATTGTCCATTGTCCATCGTCCATTGTCCATCGTCTAAACTAATTTACGAAACAGTCCTCCCATCAGCATCATTTTCCCTAAGTCTGATACTTTTATCTTGCCTGACATAAACGCTTCTTGAGAATTGATTTTTCCTGTTTCGACAGCAATATAAGTTGAAGATTCAGTTGTAAGTATCAAGTCATAAGTATCAAGATTTCTTTCTTTTGCAATCGACAAATCATCGCCATTTATACTCAATGAATAATTCAAATTGTTTTCAAACTCAAATAATACATTCAAATTTACATTAGTACTTTTTGCTTTTTCTTGTTTAAATCTTGCTGGTAAAGTAGCAAACAACTCATCAATTGAAATAGGCTTTTGTTGAGGACTTTGGTCTGTGGATTGATAACTTTTGTCGTCAATGACCATTTTTGCAATAATCTCACACATAATTTCAGAAGTTCCACCACCAATTGTTCCTAATCTCGAATCTCTAAAAAATCTTGCAGCTTTATAATCTTCCATATAACCGTATCCACCGAACATTTGCAAACATTGATAAGCTAATTTATCGGATAATTCTGTTGCTAATAATTTGGACATAGAAGCTTCTTTGACACAATATTTTTTCTCACTATGCATCTGACAAACCAAATAAGTATAGGCTTTTACACTTTCCAATTCAGCACTCAGTTGTGCAATACGATGCCTTAAAACTTGGAACTTATTGATAGATTTTCCAAAGGCTTTCCGCTCGCTCATGTATTGCAAGGTGTATTGCATCATTAATTCTGAAGAACTAATTGCTCCTAATGACATCGTCAATCTTTCCAACTCAAAACGCTGCATGATATAATAAAAACCTTTATTCTCCTCTCCTAACAAATTCGTAATCGGAACTTCAACTTGATCGAATGCAATTTCAGCTGTATCACTTGCTCGCCAACCTAATTTGTTCAGGTTATTACGACTAACACCTTTCTGGTTTCCTTCTACTAAAATCATAGAAATACCACTCGCACCTTCACCTGTTTTACAAGCTACTATCATGAAATCAGCTAAGTAACCATTGGTAATAAAACATTTACTTCCATTGATGATATATTTATCGCCTTGCTTGGTTGCAGTTGTTTTGATGCCTGCCACATCGCTTCCTGCGTGAGGTTCTGTGATAGCCAAACAGCCTACAATTTCTCCAGCAATCGCTTTGGCTAGATATTTATCTTTTAATGCTTTTGAGGCTTCATACTTCATGTGCGATAAGGCTAAATATGGGTGTGCAGATACACTTGCACTAAAACCTCCACTCCAACATTTGGCGACTTCTTCTATAAAAATCACATCATACCAAAAATCTAAGTTGGAACCGCCATATTCTTCTTCTTGACTTAATCCAAAGAAACCCATATCGCCAAATTTCTTATAAATATCTCTTGGTACACAGCCATCTTCCTCCCATTTATCGACATGCGGCAGGATTTCAGCATCCAAAAAATCTCGTAATGTTTTACGGAATAATTGATGTTCTTCTGTTAGGTAGTATTGTTCTAAATTTGTCATAATTTTACTTGTTTTAACCGCAATGTTTGCAGAGGTTTCCAATTTGTTTACTATAAGAAATTCAAGTTTTTTTAACCACAAAGCTCGCTGAGTTTGGGTTAATCTTAAAAATCTTTGCGGTTAATGAGTTAATTAATTTCTTTCAAGTTCAACATTTCTCTTGTTTCTGAAATACTTGCAATTTCCCTACCCAACATATTTGCTAATTTTACACCAGCTTCCACACATTCGCCATTTGATTTTGCCATATCGCCATTGGGTAAATAAAAATTATCTTCTAAACCTACACGAAAATTGCCACCCATTGTACAAGCAGTTGCAGCCAATTGCCATTGCATTCTACTAATTGCAATGACTTGCCAAAATGAACCTTCAGGTACTTGTTTGATTTGATGAATTAGATTATCAACTGTCGCTGGAATACCGCCGAGTACACCCATCACCAAACTATAACAAGCATTATCTGGAATTAATCCCATTTCACGCAAGGGCACAGCATTGTGAATATGCCCAGTGTCAAAGCATTCCATTTCGGGACAAATATTATTTTCATTCATGGTTTTCACGACTTGAATCATCATGTCAAAAGAATTTTCAAACACAGCATTCCAATAAAATTGTTTCTGCTTTTTTGAAAAGATGGCATAATTCATACTGCCCATATTAAATGCTGCCATATCAGGCTTAGTAACAGGCAAATGTTTGATTCTTTCTTTTATAGATAAGCCAATTGCACCCGTGGAAAAATTAATGATTACATCGGAAGAATGTTTGCGAACTTCAGCTTTTATTTCTTCAAAAACTTCGGTACGCCAACTAGGAATGCCATTGTCTTCACGAGCGTGTATATGTACAATACTTGCACCTGCATCTACCGCACGTTTGGCTTCTTCGCCTATTTCTTTTGGTGTGTATGGAATTGCAGGACAATGTGAGCGATTGGTGGCAGCTCCTGTGAGTGCCGCACTTAAGATTAATTTTTTGTTTGCCATTATTTTTAATTTTAAAATTTAAGAAGGTGTAGATATCTATCAATGAAAGCTGAATTCCATTAATACATTATTTTATTGTTTAATTATTTAATTGCCTGTCCAATTCGGTTTTCTTTTTTCTTTAAATGCCGTTAAGCCTTCGGCAGCATCTTTGCTTTTTAGGCAATCCATTAACATAGCATGCAAATATTTGTGTTTATCTTCTGCATTTTTAGTTTTCATTTCTTGGAATGCTTTTAAGCCTAATCGTATCGCAGTCGGCGATTGCTCTTTAATTTCAGCTATCAATTCTTGTACACGATTTTCTAAATTATCTTCTTTCACCACTTCTGAAACGATACCAATTTGTTGAGCTTCGTAAGCTGTCAAAATTTTTGCACGAATACATAAATCCAATAATTGCCTTGCGGACATCAATGGTTCTATAGTTGCCATTACTTGAAATGGAAATATTCCACGCTTTACTTCAGGTAAACCAAACTTTGCAGATTCTACAGCAATTACGTGTGTACAACCACCAATCATTAAAAAGCCTCCTGCATAGACATCTGCATGTACTTGTGCGATACAAGGCTTGTGCAAACAATTAAATTCATCACCTAATTTTACAACATCATTCGGCATAGGAATTGTTGAAACTTTTTCAGCAGTATTGTCGCCTGCAAAAGCTTTTAAATCGGCTCCTGCACAAAAAGTAGGGCCATTTGCTTTTAATACCACACACCAAATATTATTGTTGTAATGTGCGTAGGCGAGGGCATAGGCTAGCTCATTTGCTAGAAATAGATGAAAAGCATTTCTTTTTTCTGGTCGGTTGAGTGTAATCGTTAGTGTATTCTCTTTTTCTTCAACGATAAGGTAAGCGAAGTTTTGAGAAGCGAAGTTGGAGATTTGTTCTTGTGTGTATATCATATTTCTTTAGTTAATTTGGGTTAGAATGGGTAGCTCCTACGGAGCATGAGTTGTTATTGTGTATTCTTTTTACCAAGAGGTAGCTCCTCTGGAGCATTTTTGGCATTGTCTTTTTCAATCTATGTGAATAACTGTATTGGATTGCCTCGTAGAGGCTATCGCTTTGTTGAAATGTACAGATGATAGAAGTCGGCGTGCCGTAGGTACGCCACCCATTATCAAAAAAGAAGGTGGCTAGATGTTTGTCATCATTCCAATTGAAAATTACTTTTGACCATTTTCTTCTAAAATTATTGATAATCCAATCCATCTTTATATATCCTTATTCTTCTTTCATTTTCAATAACAACGTTCCATTTTCAACAAATTGCTTAGGCTCAACAAATACTTCTTCTATAGTTCCGTCTTCAGCAGCTTCAATGGTACTTTCCATTTTCATAGAAATCATTTTTAGTAATGCGTCTCCAGATTTTACAATATCTCCAGCCTTTACTAGTACAGTAGTTACTTCACCAGGCATAGGAGCGATATATCCTCCTTTTATTGTTTCTTCTTTAGGAGGTGCAAATCGAGGGAGTGCTTTATAGGTAATCATTCCAGTTGCTTTGGAGTGGACAAGGTAATTTTGTTCTGTCTGGGCAAAAAGAAATGAATTTCTTATTCCGTTGATTTCTATGACGTAGTTTTGATTTATTTCTGAAATTAGCTGTGCTTTAAAAACTTTTTCAGCAAATGAAACGGATAGTTGTGTTCCTTCTTGGTGATAGAACACCTCAAATTCATAACCTTGATAAGCGTATCTTTCTTTTTGTGGTTTGAAAATATTATTTCGCCACAAGGCTGGTACTTCTGGAGCAAGCGTTCGCTGAATATCACGCTGATGAGTTCTATATATTTGAAGAGCAACAATGGCAAAGTCTAAATTTTGCTGACTAGGCTTTTCTCCTTCATAATTGAAGACTTTATCTAAAAAGTGAGTATTAAAATTTCCATTTTGAAAATCATCATTTTGAATAATTGCTTTGAGAAATGATTGATTGGTTGTCATTCCTGCAATTACTAAATCAGATAAAGTATAATTCATTTTCCTGATTGCCTCGGTACGATTCTGACCATGAGTAATCACTTTTGCTATCATTGGATCGTAATAAATATCTATTGTACCTGATTCTTCTATTGCGCTGTCATATCTAACTCCTTGAATATCACTGTGTGACCATTTGCTGATTTTACCACTGACAGGCATGAAATTGTTTGCAGGGTCTTCGGCATAGATTCTTGTTTCAATGGCGTGACCATTTATTTTTAAATCTTCTTGCTGAAATGAAAATGGTTTGCCTTCGGCTGTTTCTATTTGCAATCTCACTAAGTCCATGCCTGAAATCATTTCAGTAACTGGATGTTCGACTTGAAGACGTGTATTGACTTCTAGAAAATAGAAGCTATTGTCAGGAGCTACAATAAATTCAACTGTTCCTGCATTGTCGTATCCGATAGCTTTTGCAGCTTGTACAGCGGCAGCTCCCATTTTTTTACGTAATTCAAGTGTCATAATAGGAGAAGGGCTTTCTTCAATAATTTTTTGATATCTCCTTTGTATGGAACACTCTCTTTCGAAGATATGAACAGCATTGCCATGTTTGTCGCCAAATATTTGAAACTCAATGTGTCTCGAACTATCAAAATATTTTTCTATTAGAAGAGTATCATCTCCAAATCCACTTAATGCTTCACTTTTTGCAGCTTCGATAGATTTATCTAATTCTTTTTCCTCACGAACAATACGCATCCCTTTTCCTCCACCACCAGCTGATGCTTTTAAAAGAATTGGGAAACCAATTTCTAATGCTTTCGTTCTGATAGTTTGATGAGATTGGTCTTCTCCTTGATAACCTGGAATAACTGGAACACCATATTGTTGCATGATTTTTTTTGCATTAATTTTTGAACCCATATTGATAATGGCTTCTGGATGAGGTCCGATCCAAATTAAACCAGCATCTATAACAGCTTGAGCAAAATCAGCACGTTCTGAAAGAAATCCATATCCTGGGTGTATTGCATCGGCTCCTGTGATTTTAGCTGCTTCTATGATTTTATCTGCGAGAAGATATGATTCTTGTGGTTGTTTTCCACCAATTCTCACAGCTTCATCTGCTTTTTGTACAAAAAGTGCATTTTCATCTGCATCTGAAAAGACTGCTACAGTAGAAATACCCATTTCTCGACATGTACGAATGATACGTATAGCGATTTCTCCCCGATTAGCAATTAGCAATTTTGTTATTTCACCCATATTTATGAATTATGATTTTAGAATTCAGATTTTAAAGTACGAAGTTAGAAGTCGGAAGTACGAGGTACGAAGTTAGAAGTACGAGGTGTGGCATATTATTATCAGGATAAGACTTCATTATGTAGTTTTTTTTATTTTTGAGTTTGATAGAAATGGCTGAGAAGATTGCAGTAAGTTCTTTGGTTTCTTTCAGTAGATTTTGAACACGTGCTTCGGAGATTGTTTCTGATTCTATAAGAAGTTCCTTCCAATATTCTGTTTCGTCTATTTCTTCCTCTACAATTTTGATTTTGTATTTGAAGTCTATATCAGATTTTGCTCTACAAGCAGCTCGGTAATTAGCGCCAACAGAAGTGCCACATCTCAATAGTTGTTTTCCAATTATCCAGTTAGTAGGATTGTTTTCTAATGATTGGACAAATCGAATAATATCGATGGCAAATATTTTGGTTCTACTTTTTAAATCCGTCATATAACTCTATTATTTACTTTTTTGTCCTTCGTCTTTCGTCTTTCGTCCTTTTAACTTTACATTCTAAATACTCCCCAAGCATTAGTGCCTTTGACTTCTTGCAAATTAGTGAGAGTCAGGATAAGCCCCATTACATTTCTAGTATCTCTAGGGTCAATAATACCGTCATCCCAAATTTGTCCAGTAGCAAAGAATGCATTGGATTGTTTTTCAATTTCGCCTTTCATGTATTCTTTCATCTGTGCAGCTTGTACTTCATCGTATTTAGCTCCAGATTTCATGGCTCCTTCACGGGCTACTAACTCCATGACTCCTGCTAATTGTTCAGAACCCATAACAGCTATCATACTATTGGGATAGGTAAATAAAAATCGTGGATTATACGCTCTTCCACACATGGCGTAGTTGCCTGCACCATAAGAAGCTCCTGTAATTATTGTAAACATTGGTACCTCACTATTTGAAACCGCATTAATCATTTTTGCACCATCTTTTATCATACCAGCTTGTTCATAATCTTTTCCTACCATAAATCCTGTGATGTTTTGAAGGAAGAGAATAGGAGTATTATTCATATTGCATAGCTGAATAAAGTGCGCACCTTTGTTACTAGAATCATTGAAAAGAACACCATTGTTTGCGATGATTGCAATTGGGAATCCATGTATATGAGCAAATCCACAAACTAATGTTGAACCCCATTCTTTTTTAAATTCGTGAAATTCTGAACCATCTACTATTCTAGCAATTACTTCCCTGCTATCAAACGGTACTTTGATATCTGCTGAAATTATTCCTAACAGTTCATCGATAGCATATAGTGGTGGTGTAATGTTTTTAGGTGAAATAATTGTAGAAGTAGGTGTATCCAAATTTTCCATTAAATCTCTTGCTATTCGAATACCATCCATTTCATCATATGCTAGATAGTCAGCAACTCCTGATACTTTGGCGTGCATATCTGCTCCCCCTAAAGTTTCGTCATCTACTATTTCATTAGTTGCCATTTTTACCAATGGAGGTCCGGCTAAAAATACTTTTGCATTATTTTTTACAAATATGGTATAATCTGACATACCCGGAATATATGCGCCCCCAGCTGTTGAGTTTCCAAAAACGATAGAAATAGTAGGGACGCCCTCCTTAGAATGTCGAGTAATATTTTTAAAGTTATTTCCTCCAAGATTAAACACTTTGGCCTGATCGGGAAGATTGGCTCCTGCAGATTCTACTAGATTGATGGTTGGAAGTTTATTTTCTTTGCCTATCTCACTCAATCTTAATGCTTTTTGTAATGAAGAGATATCTATTGCTCCACCTTTATTTGTTCCTACATTGGCTGTAATAAGACACATTTTTTGAGATACAAATCCTATACCTGCCACTAGTGTACCAGATGGTCCAAATCCACCTTGCACGCCTAGTCCAGCCAATGGCATCAATTCCATGAATGGGCTGTCTTGGTCTATGAGCATTTCTATTCGCTCACGGGCAGTCATTTTGCCCTTAGCATGAGTTTTTGATATTCGATTTTCATCTCCTTGAAATAAAGATTTGTTTAAATTTTTATTTAGTTGTTCAATTTTTTCCAACATTTTTTGATAATTCTCTTTGTAAGAAGAACTATTGGTATTGACTTTTGAGATAATGACAGCCATTATTTTCTATGTGCTTTTTTATTAATACTGTTTTAATGGGTAATATTTATTTACCTCTTGAATAATACTAATTTAACAAAAATATTCTTTACCAAACAAACGATTGGTAAAACTTTTTATTGAAAAGTTTTATGGCTGATTGGATTTGAAAGTTTTAAAATGAAATAGGGGTTGGAAATGAACTAAATTTTCAATAAATCCTCTGGTCTGTCAATAGAAATACTTTGATAATCTGTTTCGCCCACAGTAATTTCATAACCATTTTCTAACCATCTCAATTGTTCTAATCTTTCTGATTGTTCCAAGACGCTAGGCTTTAGTTGGGATATTTCTAACAAAGTATCCCTTTGAAATCCATAAATTCCAATATGTTGCAAATAATCTTGAGTAGAATGAAAGGGGATAGGTGTTCTTGAAAAATAAAGTGCTTTATCGTGAATGTCTTTTACAACTTTTACAATATTCTCATTTTGTGCATTTTCTATTTTGGTTTTAATGGCAAGTGTAGCAATAGGTGAACCTTCAATGAGCAATCTGCCTATTTGGTCAATCTGTTGAGGATGAATACGAGGTTCGTCACCTTGGATATTGATATATGCGTCAGCCTTGATTTGTTGGGCTACTTCTGCACATCTGTCGGTTCCAGACAAGTGTTGAGAAGATGTCATCATTACATTTGCTCCAAAATGGATAGCTGTATCAAATATTTTTTGATGATCAGTGGCAATGAAAACCTCATTAAGTATAGAAGATTTTTTACATTGTTCATATACATGTTGAATCATTGGTTTGCCTTCAATGAGCACTAAAGGTTTGCCAGGAAAACGAGTTGATGCATATCTTGCGGGAATTATTCCTATTATTTTCATGCTTTGGCACTTACAATTAAAGAATAACCATTGATGCTTTGTACAGTCACTATTGTGTCTTTATCAATATAGTGTGCATTGCTAATCGCTTCATAGATATTGCCATCGATATTTATCTTTCCCGTAGGTCTTAATGGATTAATGACTATTCCTTCTTTACCTATCAGTTGATACAATTCATCTTGTCTAGTTGAAAAACCTTTGTCTGAAAATTGTTCTGATTTTAGTACCAATTTATTGAAGCCCGGAAGGTTAATGAGCGATTCCCCAAAGAAAAAGATGACAATAAAAGCAAATGAAATAATTGCCATCACCCTAAAAAATGATCGTGACAATAAATCTCCTGTGATAAAATTGAACTCAAAATCAAAACCATTGAAATTCACCAAACTGAATGTCAATCCTGCGACTATACAAATAATACCAGCAATACCTGTTACACCAAATCCTGGTATAATAAAAATTTCAAGAAGCAGTAAAATGACACCAATTGCAAATAATAATATTTCCCAAATATTGGCTGTTCCGTCTATGATTAATGGTGCAAAATATAATATCGCTGCTGTCAATGAAGCTAAAATAAATACTCCTAAGCCAGGAGTTTTGAATTCAAAATATAAGCCTCCGATGATTATCAAAATGAGAATACTATTGACAAGTGGATTGAGTAGAAAATTGATGACAGAATCAGTAGCTGTAACTTGATGTTTAACGATATTATAGTTGTTGATATTCATCTCTGATAAAACTTGTTTAATATCATCTGCGATATTGTCTGCGATATAATATTTTAAAGCTTCTTTAGAGGTTAATGTCAATACTTTACCTGAATCGCTAATCCCCTTAATTACTATTCTTTCATCTACCATTGCTTCAGCGATATCAGGGTTTCTACCTTTAGTTTCAGCAGTCGAACGCATCATACTGCGCATATAAGATTGATATTTGTCCGGCATTGCTTCACCAGAATTTCCATTCACTACGGTTGCAGCACCAATGGAAGAACCGGGAGCCATAAATATCTTATCACATGCCAATGAAATCAGCGCACCTGCGGAAGCAGCATTATTATTAATAAATGCTATTGTGGGAATTTTTGAGTTGAGAATGCGAGTCCTGATAGAATCAGCTACATCTAAACGGCCTCCATAAGTATTGATTTCAAGTAATATTTGATCGGCATTGGATTGCTCTGCTGCTTGAAATGCCTTTTTTATTAGTCTGCCAGCTGCTGGTTGAATTTCTTCAGATAAATGGATGTAATAAATATTTGTGGCATTTTTATTGATATTTGTATCTGCGTTTAACAATGAATGAAAAACGAAAGATAAAAGAATCGTTAAAAAAAGAAGAAGTGTCTGATTTTTCATTTGTTTAGACCACATTTGTTAAAAGAAAGAGAATTTAAAAATAGTCAATCCTGAAATTATTTTATTGTCAAAATAGTAAAACTAAAATGAAAAAGCTAAATTATATTATTTTATTATTGATTTTATCTTGTAGTTTAAATTTAACCTTACACGCTCAAAATATTACTAATCATACAGTTGCACCTGGAGAAACTTTGTATGGCATTGCTCGTAAATATCAGATTAATTTGAATGACTTATTAAAAGTAAATCCACAAATTCAGAACAATAGTATTCAAATAGGAGATGTTCTTAAAGTTCCAGGAGCTGCTAAGACCAATACTAATATTCAACAACGATCTCAAAACTCGTCTGTACAAAAGAGTGTTTCTGCTCATCCATTTGCTGGAGCTACAGGCTCTGAACCAGTGAAAGTTGAGAAAAGTACGACAGCTCAACCCAAACAACAAGTGGAAAATACGGTTCAAAATAAGACTTTTCAGACAATTGAACATGTTGTACAAGAAAAACAAACCTTATATGCGATTTCTAAAATCTATAATGTTTCAATAGAAGATATTAAGGCTTGGAATCATTTAGATGGAACTGATATTAAAGTAGGCTCAAAATTAGTAATTAGAAATAACAACCTGATAAACAATGTAATAAAAGAAAATCCTCAACCAGTAGTTAAAGTTGAAGCAAAACCCTTACCTGTACAACCTCAACCTGAAAAGAAACCTGTTGTTGATACTCCAAAACTTTCAACTAAACCAGTGTTCCCAGCTCCTTCAACAGAGGCAGTTGTTGAGTCTAGAGTAAATACCAATAGTAAAAGTTCACAATCTCAATTGGAAAGTGCTTTTATTGAGGCAAAAAACAATGGATTGAATCTTCAATCTTCAAGAACGACAATTTCATGGATCAATACTGAAAATGCTGGAATGGGTGATAGTTTTTTTGCATTGCATAAGACTGCACCTGTTGGTACGATTTTGAAAGTGACCAACTTAGTTAATAAAAGAGTAGTATTTGTAAAAGTGATAGGCAAATTACCTGAAACTTCTGACAATCTAAATATTGGCTTTCGATTGTCTGCTGCTGCTAAAAAATCTTTGTTGCTCAATGGAGATAAAGCGTACGTAGATGCTGAATTTTATAAGTAAGATTTTTACTTATTGTTCGATTAGAAATAATTTTGTTTCTAAATATTATAGTCGCTTAAGCACAGAATAAACTATTCTGATAATTCTTGGTTGAATCAAGTTTGTTCAAAAATTTCTACTTCAAAGCATCAAATAATACTTCAGCTGGATGGTAAGCATTTCTAGAAGTGCCATCTTTTATTTGGTGGCGACAACTTGTGCCTGAAGTAGAGATAAGCGTATCTTCACTGCATTTTCTTACTGCTGGAAATAGCATCAATTCTCCAATTTTCATCGAAACTTCATAGTGTTCAGCTTCATATCCAAATGAACCAGCCATACCACAACATCCAGATGGGATAATCTCTACCATATAATTTTTGGGCAATTGCAATGCCCATGCACTAAAATCTTGAGAAGAAAGTGCTTTCTGATGACAGTGGCCTTGATATTTAATGATTTTAGGTTCTTCAGTAAATGCATCTTGAGTTATTCGACCTGCCGCTACTTCGTTGTAGATAAATTCTTCTATTAGAATACAATTTTTTCCCAATTGTTTGGCTGTTGCTCTTAGATCTTCATCAACTAATCTGAGATACTCATCTCTAAAAGTAAAGATTGCAGAAGGTTCAATACCTATTAAAGGTGTTTTTTCGTTGATCCAAGGAGCAAAAATATTGACATTAGTGATAGCGCATTCTTTTGCATAAGGCAATAAGCCTTTTGAAATAGCAGCTCGTCCACTTTCTACATGATTAAGGAAGTTGACTAAATAGCCTAGATTGTATAAAAGTTCAATAGCTTTAATGCCGATAACAACATCATTGTAATTGGTAAATTCATCTACAAATAAAAAGACAGAACCTTTGGGTTGAGAAATATTTTGCAACCTACTTTTATTTTTTTCTATCCATTCATTCAATGTAAAAGGGTGAATGGTAGGTAGATTTCTTTGAGGAGCAACACCCATTGCTTTTTTGAATAACCCAGAAGCAACTTTATTTGTCATCATAAAATTGGATACTTTTGGCATCAAAGAAGCTATAGAATTGAGTTTGCTGATATAGCCAAACATCTTAGCTCTCATAGGTACACCATTAGACAAATAATATTGATGCAAAAATTCTGCTTTGAGTGCAGGCATATCAACATTTGAAGGGCATTCAGATGTACAACCTTTACAACTTAAACATAAATCTAATACTTCTTTAATTTCCTTATGGTCAAAAGCATTGGTTTTGTCAGAGTGTGTCAAATAATCTCTCAATATATTTGCTCTTGCTCTAGTTGTGTCTTTCTCATCTCTCGTTGCTTGATAACTTGGACACATTGTTCCTCCTGCTTCTGGAGATTTTCTACAGTCACCACTTCCATTACATTTTTCGGCGGCACGAAGTATTCCTCCTTCCTTAGAAAAATCCATCACGGTATCAAATTCTCTTGTAGATTGATTTTCCTCATATCTAAAAGACTCATCCATCGGTGGTGTATCAGTGATTTTCCCTGGATTAAAAATATAATGAGGATCCCATACTTTTTTTAATTCTCTAAGTCTTTGATAGTTGTTTTCTCCTATCATTAATGGGATAAATTCCCCACGAACTCTACCATCACCATGTTCACCACTCAATGAACCACCATATTTTTTGACGAGTTTTGCACTTTCCAATGCAATAGCTCTAAAATCTTTTCTGTCTTTTTGTGTTTTGATATCCAAGATAGGTCTAAGGTGCAATTCTCCAGCTCCTGCATGTGCATAATAGATACTTTTTTGCCCAAATGTATCGAGCATTTTTGTGAAGTCATGAATATATTCAGGTAGTTCTCTGACATCTACAGCAGTATCCTCAATGACAGCTACGGCTTTTTTATCTCCAGGAATATTTGCCAATAATCCCAATCCTGCTTTTCTAAGATTCCATACTTTATTGATGTCATTGCCATGAACCAATGGATAATCATATCCCAATTGGTTGTCTTTGTATAGTTGAATAAGTTGACTGGCTTTTTGATTCATCTCTTCAGGAGAATCTGACCAAAATTCTATACAAAGAATCGCTTCTGGATCTCCATTGACAAAAAATCTATTTTTGCTTTGTTCGATGTTTTCTTTGGTACAATCTAAAATGATTTTGTCCATGAGTTCGCAAGCAGAGGGTTTTTGCTCCATTGCTAGAACAACAGCTCTTAAACTTTCATCTAGTGTATGGAAATGAGCACACAAGACCACTTTGTGAGCAGGTGGAATAGGCACTAAATTGACTTTGATTTCAGTGCTAATAGCTAAAGTACCTTCACTTCCACATAGTAATTTTGAAAAATTAAAATCTTCACCATCGGTATTAAATGGTTTTAAATGCAAAAGTTCATCTAATGCATAGCCTGTATTTCTTCTGTGTATTGAAGATTTAGGATATTCATCAATAATCTCTTTGGCTACATCATCATTGTTTAAAAGCTTGTATATGTGTCTATATATTTCACCTTCAATTCCTCCTTCGGTAAGTTTTTGTTGAAATTTTTTATCAGATATCTTTCCGAATTTCACTAAGGCGCCATCGCTTAGAAAAGCTTCAATCTCAATGATATGTTCCCTAGTTGTTCCATAAACAATAGAATGTGTTCCACTAGAATTATTTCCTGTCATTCCACCAATCATGGCTCTATTGGATGTGGAAGTTTCAGGGGCAAACATCAGCCCATAAGGTTTTAAATATCTATTTAAGTCATCACGAATAACACCCGGTTGAACAATTGCCCATTTTTCTTTCTCATTGACTTCCAAAACATTGGTAAAATATTTAGACATATCCATCACAATACCATTTCCTACAACCTGCCCACCCAAAGATGTTCCAGCAGTACGTGGAATAAGAGGAGTGTGGTGTTCTTCTGCATGTTTTATCAATATTTGAATATCTCTCTTATCCTTGGGGTATGCAACAGCCAACGGAACTTCTCTGTAAACGGAAGCATCGGTAGCATATAGTTTTCTATGAATATCGTCAAAGAATACATCCCCACTCATTTGAGCTGCTAATTGGATGAGATTTTTTTGTGATTGCAAGGTGTCCATGATTAGTACAAATTTAAAAAATGTACCAACACTATTCAGATAAAGTGTTTAAAGAAAATGTAATGATTGAAAATTCTTTATGGATAAAAAGAGGATGATTTATCAAAAAGTAGATAAATAAAACTGATTTGCTTAAATTTTGATGGAATGAAATATTATAATCTACCTTCTAATATCCTTTTAATGACAGCTTGAGCAGCCCATTCTCTATTTCCAGCTTGTTGTATAACAATGGATTGAGGGCTATCCAAAACGCCATCACTAACTACAACATTGCGTCTGACAGGCAAGCAATGCATGAATTTTGCTGAATTTGTAAGTGCCATTTTCTCTTCATTAATCATCCAATCAAAGTCGCTCTTTAATATTTTCCCATAGTCTTCATAAGAAGACCAGTTTTTAGCATAAATAAAATCTGCACCTTTAAAAGCTTCGGTTTGATCTCTGATGATAGGAGCATTGCCTCTAAATTCTTCAGCTAAATCATAACCCTCAGGATTGGTAATAAAAAAATCTACATCTGCTTTATTCATCCATTGAGCAAAACTATTGGCAACAGCTTGAGGTAGAGCTCGGATATGAGGAGCCCAAGTCAAAACGACTTTTGGACGTTTTTTAGTGCTAAATTCTCTAATAGTCGCTAAGTCTGTCAATGATTGTAAAGGGTGGACAGTAGCAGATTCCATATTCACCAATGGAACATTAATGTATTTAATGAACTGATTGATTACAAATTCCTGATAATCACTAACTTTATCTGTAAGAGAAGGGAAGCTGCGCAATGCTATCATATCGGCGTATTGGCTGATAACTGCAGCTCCTTCTTTAATATGTTCAGCAGTAGTCCCATTCATAATGGCATTTTCTTGATATTCCATATTCCAGCTATCTTGCCCTAGATTGAGTACTATTGTATTCATTCCTAAATTTTGAGCTGCCTTCTGAGTGCTTAATCTTGTTCTTAAACTGCTATTGAGGAATATTAGTACTAATGTTTTATTTTCTCCTAAATGTTTCCACTGAAAAGGAGATTTTTTAATTTCTAATACTTCTTTGGCTAATACTTCAATGTCGTCAATATCGTTGGCTGATAAAAAATTTTGCATCATGGATTATTAATGTATTCAAAAGTACAATTTATCAATGAAGTAATGAAATAATGTGGAAATGTGAAAATCTGGTGAGATGTGAAATGTAAGATGAAAAAATAAAAAATTACAAAGTACGAGATACGAATGAAAAATTCAGTGGTAGAGCCTTCTGAAATTAACCACAAAGCTCACCAAGTTCCTACACAAAGTACACGAAGTGATAGACAGTACTACACGTTGCGCATGCACCA
>JAMLHJ010000002.1 GCA_023957245.1 Chitinophagales bacterium | reverse complement strand
CTGAAAGAGTTTGGGAAAGGTTTTTTCACAGACTGACGTTGTGTGCAAGTTAAGAAAACGACATATCGGTCAAACAAGAGAACCACCCAAGAAATACTTTGATATTTCTTGACAGTCTTCCATGACTGAAATAAATAAATGTGGAGTCCAGCGACCACTAATAAAACGGGGCGAAACCGAAAAGCCATACGAGTAGGAATTTATAATAAGGAAAAATTATGAACTATTATTTTAAAGTTTTACAAAATGATGCCACATTTAGTGGACGAGCAAGAAGAAGCGAATACTGGTATTTCATCTTATTCAATGTGATTATTGCATTTGTTCTTGGGTTTATTGCTGGATTAACAGAAATGACTTTTCTAGGAAATATTTATTCTCTAGCGGTTTTAATCCCAGGAATTGCAGTTGGTGTTAGAAGAATGCACGATGTTGGAAAAAGTGGTTGGTTTTTACTAATACCAATTTACAATCTTATTCTTGCGTTTACAGAAGGGGAAAGAGGAGAAAACCAATACGGAGCTGATCCAAAGGCTGTTTAGTTGTAAATTAAAAGCAAAGGCTTGGTTTAAAAATTGCCATGGCATTTTTGTTATCTTTATAAGATAATTTCAGAGAAGATGAGTAAAGAAAATGCCATAAAGATATTTGAACAAAACCAAGTTCGTACCTATTGGGACGAAGAACAGGATAAATGGTATTTTTCTATAGTGGACGTAATTGCTGTTTTGACAGACCAAGCAACGCATCAGGGAGCAAGAAATTATTGGAAAGTGTTGAAAAACAGACTATCCAAAGAGGGAAATGAAACGGTTACAAATTGTAACCGTTTGAAAATGCTTGCCGAAGACGGTAAAATGCGCTTCACAGACATAGCTGACACAGAACAACTTTTCAGGCTTATTCAATCTGTTCCGTCAAAAAAAGCAGAACCGTTTAAACAATGGTTAGCAAGAGTAGGACGTGAACGCATTGACGAAATTGAAGACCCCGAAATTGGTATTGACCGCCTTATGGAAACCTATTTGAAAAAAGGTTATAGTAAAGAATGGATAAACCAACGTCTGAAAAGTATAGAAGTTCGCAAAGAACTTACAGACGAATGGGAAAATCGTGGTGTGAAAAAAGGACAAGAGTATGCAATACTTACTGATGAAATAACCAAAGCGTGGAGCGGGTTTTCAGTAAAACAATACAAGCAACACAAAGGACTGAAAAAGGAAAATCTTCGAGACAACATGACCAATCTTGAATTGGTATTGAATATGTTAGCAGAAGCAACCACAACTGAAATCAGCAAAGAAAAGAAACCGAAAAATTTTACACAAAACAAAATCATTGCCAAACAAGGTGGGACAATCGCTGGAAACACCCGAAGAGAAATTGAAGCAAAAACAGGTAAAAGAGTGGTTACAAATCTAAACGCAAAGACAGCATTGAAAGGGAAAGACAAACCGAAACAAATACCGAAAGAAAAATAATAACCTACCGCCAACATCATAACGAATAGAAAAAAGCCATGAATACAACTATCCAATACTGAGACGGTGAGGCTTTTTGCTATTCATCGAACTTTTTAAATCTCAGCAATCATTCAATTATTGAGCGGTCAATACCAATTATTAAAGGCATTATTTATTGCTTTAGAATACAAAATATTAACTATATTTAAAAGAGTATGGGACGGATTTTTCACAGACTGGCGTTAGCGGTAATTTTAATAGATATACTTCTCAATGAAAAGTAAAACGACAATTTTAATAGGTTTCATTGGACTTAAATTTTTACTGCAATGCTTTCTATTAAGTAGTGAATATGACCTGCAAAGGGACGAATATTTACATCTTGACCAAGCAAATCATTTGGCTTGGGGTTATCTTTCAGTTCCGCCGCTTACCTCTTGGATATCGTACATTATTCAATTATTGGGCAATTCAATTTTTTGGGTTAAATTTTTTCCTGCCTTGTTTGGTGCTTTGACAATTTATGCGGTTTGGAAAGCAATAGAAGAATTAGGTGGAAACTTATTTGCATTGATTTTAGGTGCAACTTGTGTTTTATTTTCCGCACTATTACGACTAAATATGTTGTATCAACCCAATTCTTTTGATGTCTTAAGTTGGACGGTTTTATACTTTATTCTACTAAAATATATCAAAACAGATAATGCCAAATGGCTATATATAGGAGCAACAGTATTTGCAATTGGTTTTTTAAATAAATACAATATTGTTTTTCTCTTAATTGGACTTTTGCCATCTATATTGCTTACAGAACATAGAAAAATATTTTTAAAACCTAATTTATATTTTGCTATCTTATTAGGGTTGGTTCTAATTATACCTAATCTTGTATGGCAATACAATAACAATTTTCCAGTCTTTCATCACTTGAAAGAATTAGCACAAACTCAATTGGTAAATGTAAATAGATTAGATTTTTTAAAAAATCAATTGCTCTTTTTTGTAGGTTCACTTATTGTAATCTTTTCATCATTTTATGCGTTCCATTTTTATAAACCCTTTCAAAAATATCGGCTTTTCTTTTTCTCAATTATTTTTACTTTAATAGCCTTTCTTTACTTTAAAGCAAAAGATTATTATGCCATTGGTATTTACCCTATTTACATTGCTTTTGGTTCTGTTTTTCTTGCAGACGCATTAAATGACGGTTGGAAAAAATTTTTACAACCAATCGCAATTGGAATTCCCCTACTATTATTTATTCCAATTTATAATGTTGCGTTTCCAAATAAAAGTCCAGAGTACATAATTCAGCATTCAGACAACTACAAAAAGTTGGGTATGCTACGTTGGGAAGATGGAAAAGACCATTCATTACCACAGGATTTTGCAGATATGCTCGGTTGGCAAGAATTAGCACAGAAAGTGGATAGCATATATTTAAGTTTACCGAACAAAAGTTATACGCTTATTCTTTGCGATAATTATGGTCAAGCTGGAGCAATTAATTACTACACAAAACAAAAATTAAATGCGGTTTCATTTAATGCTGACTACATAGATTGGTTTGATTTAACTAAAAAATATGAAAACCTAATTAGGGTAAAAGAAGCAGAAGAAGTAAGTGTAGAACTACAAGAAACATCGCCATTTTTTCTAAATTCAACCCTTGCAGACTCAATAACTAATCAAAATGCCAGAGAATTTGGAACAGGAATATTTGTTTTTACAGGTGCGAAAATCGACATTAGAAAAAGAATTAAAGGTGAGATTGACGAAAAGAAAACCTACCGCCAACATCATAACGAATAGAAAAAAACCATGGCTCCAGCAAATCTTTGCTTTCAAAAAATACGGCATCTGACGTATTGATAATAAACAACATTAAACAGAACTTTGCCAATACAATGCCCTGCAAACAGTATTGTAATAACCAATAAACAAACAGAAATTTGGAACAAAGAAAAATAAAAAATGGTCTGAGCAACCCATAGTACAAATCTCTGTTTCGTCATACTTATTTATTATTATTTAAATTTAAAAAATAAACAAAATGATCATTAGAAATTTAAAAATTGTGGCATTAGCCATAACCCTTATCGTAGGAATTTCATCTTGCAGTAAAGACGATGATAACAAGCCGAATGACCCTTCTTCCGCCTTTTTTGCAGCTAAAGTAGATAATCTGTCCTTCCCCAAGGCAGAACTTCAATTTACTGTTGCAAAATTTGTCACTTCAACCAAAATGCTACAGATTATTGGGCAACCTGCAGATCAAAAAGAAGCTATTATATTAACAATGATGCCATTTGGGGGAAAAGTAAGTACAGCAGTAGATTGGAAACCGGGAACTTACGATTTTGACCCAATACATGTTGCCAATCTGGAATATCAGGCAAGTGCAGAATACAACAAATGGAATGGCAATGGCTATGACCAATGGTTTACAAATTGGGACTATGTAAAAACCGATAAAATAATTATCTCATCCAACACTGGAACACATATTAAAGGTACATTTTCATTTGATGCAGTACGTAAGAACAGCGATGGCTCTTACAATTCGAGTAGCATAAAAAAAGTAACTGAGGGTACTTTTGATTTGGATATAAAAACACTGTAATGATGAAAGCATTACAGTATCCCAGAACCGCAGTGCTGGCTACAGTAGTATTACTTTATCTTGCAAAATTTAACATGACTAATGAAGATATTGAAATTATAACAAGTTGATTATCAATAATTATTTTTAACGTTAGTAAGAATTTTCAATAAATACTTTCAATTGCAAAAAAGACGACAATTTTAATAGGTTTCATTGGATAAAAATTTTTACTGCAATACTGACTATTAAGTAGTGAGTATGACCTGCAAAGAGATGAATATTTATATCTTGACCAAACAAATCATTTGGCTTGGGGTTGTTTTTCAGTTCCACAGTTTACCTCTTGGACATAATACATCATTCAATTATTGAGCAATTATTGAAGGCATTATACATATTGCATTTTTGCTTTATAATACAAAATATTAACTATATTTGAAAGGGTTTGGGAAAGATTTTTTTACAGACTGACCTTACCTTTAACCAATATAAACAGCAACTATTAACTTAAAAAAAAGGAAAAACAAAAACTAATATTGTAAATTTCATCAAACACACTTAACCCAAAACTATGAAAGCAATTCAATTTATAACAATGACCGTTCTTACTACGGTATTACTATCTTCCTGCCAAAAGGATGATAATATTAATCCTAACCCTGACAATCCTAATAATGTAACACTACTCAATAGCAGCCAATGGACTGTTGTAGCGAACCATATTGAAAAGAAGCAACAAGGCAATTTGGGTGGACGTTTCGGTACCGCAGCATTCAATTTACAAAAGCAAGATGAGTTGCGTTGGTTTATTTATTTTTCTGACAGGGCTGGTTTTAATAGCCCAACAGAAATTATAGTAAACAGCCAAAATTCTGTTACTGTAAATAAACTGACTAGCGGTACGAGTTCAGATTACAGAGCTATAAAAATCATTTATGGTACTGATACTTGGGAAACTCATATGTCTTTCGACAACCCCAGCCATATTAATGTCTTTAAAAATGGACAATTAACTAATATTGGCTATCCACATGGTCCTATAAAACAACTGCAAACATCGGAAGACGGACTTTTGAACAATACTGTATATTATGGTGGAACAAATTGGGTGTCTCACTATCATTATGGCACAGGGCAGTGGAAAAATAATGCGTTTTGGGCTACTCAATATGTATCTACTCGCTACAATGGAAAGACCTTTGTTGCCACCTTACTCAATGATGGTACAACCGGCACTCAAGGAACAATTACGGTTCTAGAAGAATCAAACACGCCTGATGCATCCAATATGTATTTGATGACAAATAAGAATGAAGACACAATTCCCAATGCAGGTTATATCATACATTCCGTTCGCCATAATGAAAATCTTTATGTAGCTCTAAATGCTCAATGGCAGAATAAATATGTAGTGTACAGAATAAATCTGAACAACTACAGTGTTCAAAAAGTAGTGGAAGAAACGAAAGTTGAAAATTACGATAACACAGACCCACTTGTACGCAACCTGGCACAAAACATAGAGATAGACCCACAAGGGAATCTATACCTCGTAGCCAACAATGTACAAAATATGGATGCACATTACAGCATCAGAAAATATAAAACAACTGGCGGAACTGAGCTTATCTTAAAAATTGAAGACCTTAAAAATCTTACACAAGTTCAGGGCTTATATTTTTTCAACAATAAACTACACGCTGCCTTGGTTTATAGAGAAGAGTTAGCAGGTACTAACGGAATGAACAATTACCATATGCAAATTATCAGTAAAAATTAAATACTCTTAATTTACGGACAAACTCTATATAACTATGTGAATAGAAATTATGGGAGCGTCACATAAAAACCTGAATTTACCTTATTAAATTATTAACCCATTGTCCTGAAAGGATTTACAAAATTAATTACACTATGAACCCTTTTAAAAAAATTACTTTATCATTTTTGTTCTTATTGAGCCTTACAACGGTAACGGCTCAGACTCAAAAAACAAGCAATCACTTTGAAGTAAAATTTGATAGTGGGACGAAGCTTGAGATGAATTCATCTTTTGCTATATTATCTCCAGATAACAAGATAACTATTATCGGATTTGACAAAAATGCCACTCCATCTCCAACTTTTCAGATTGAACTCATCCCTACAAATGCTACAGACAAAAGAGCTTTTACAAAGGGTTATTATCGTCTAAACTCTTCAGATCAGCGTTTGTATTATGTTCCTGGGGAGTCATTTTCCTATGACTTGAAGATGACTTATGTATTACTAAGTGATGAGCAAACGATACCAGAATGGAATACTGACCTTGTTCCAGAACCAAAAGGATTTTTAGAGATTGAATCCATAACAGATACTCGTATTAAAGGTAAATTTTATTGTGAAATGATAGAGAGATTTCCTAACCGTGGAGCAAAAAAGACAGCTGAAGGCACATTTGATGTACAAATTATTGTAAAAAAATAAAGGTGGCAATATCAATATCAATTTAAGTGACTAAATCCGTATAACTAG
Source organism: Chitinophagales bacterium (assembly GCA_023957245.1). GTDB lineage: Bacteria > Bacteroidota > Bacteroidia > Chitinophagales > JADIYW01 > JAMLHH01. The sequence goes on along the minus strand of JAMLHJ010000002.1, from coordinate 314,377 downwards.
AAACGAGTTATAAAAATAGTACTAACCGTAGGTTGTTTTCTATTAACAATCTCAGTTTCCCAAGCCCAAAATCTTCTACCTTTTAGCATTGTTAAAAAGTCGAAAAAAAATGGGGATTTAAGGATGAAACGGGGAAAATAGTTATTGAACCAAAATGCGAATGTGCAGGTGAATTTATAGATGGGATAGCAAGGGTTGGGTATAAAAATAATTTACTAAACGGTAGCGTTACTGTTATTTATCCAGATGGTCGAAGAGATATTCAAACATGGGTAAATGGTGAATATCAAAAATAATAGAAAATTCATATAGAATGGAAAAACTAAAATATTGGCTTTACACAATAGCAATAATGATTTTTTCTGCCTTGCTCATTGCTTATTCCTATGATATTGCTAATAACATAGAAATTCCAAAATCGAGTACCAAACAAGCAGCACAAGATATGCTAGTTTCCCTTGCCAGTTCTTTAGGAATTATAGGGAGCTGGTTTGTAGGCATTTTAGCAACAGGTGTTAGTATATACTTCAGTATTCAAAAACAAAGAAAAAGGGAGAAATGAGTAAGCGCATTAGTAAAACATCCATATTTTTAAGTATAGCATTTTTGATACTAGGCATTCGATCTAATTGGCGAGAATATACCTTTCGTAAAGCAAGTGTTTTTGCCGAAGCCACAGTCATCTCTGTTGACACGAAACTAAAATCAGGTAAGGCAATAGCTAGTGTCGATTATGTACTCACTTACAAACGAGATAATGTAACGGACACTATTTCTCACTTTACAACCGAAGCATATTCTATAGAAGAACCCTTGCCCTCGATTGAAGAATTGAAAAAAAATAAATTTTACATTCACTACGTACCCAAAAACAAAAGAAACGAAACCCCATTTAATGATCGTATATATATAACCAACACCAATGTTCTTGAAAGTACTTTTCGCTCGGGTTGGTTTAACTTAATGTTTTTTGTTCTTGTTGTGAGTTACTTGCTTAGTAGAGGTGTTCCCCAAAAAATTGAACAATATTGATACGGATATATTTTCACCAAGTAATATTATAACGAGAAAAAAACTGAATACAGCTGTCCGTTACCAGAACTATACGGCATTTAGCTAATCATTGAACTTCAACAGATTCAGTAGCAATTCAATTATTGAAAACATTATTTATTTTGCATCTATACATTTAAAAATTAACTATATTTGAAAGAGTTTGAGAAAGATTTTTTCACAGACTGACGTTAGGTGCGAGTTTGACAAACTATGTAAAAAAGAGATTTGGAGACCAGAAATCAATCAAAAAAACGGACTAAAAAATTTAAATAAATTTCTTATGAAAAATCTTTTTATTATTTCGTTAACCATGATTTCAACTTTTTGCTTTGCTCAAGATGTGGAAAGGTGCGAAAATTCAGAACCTACTTATATTAACAGAATGCCTGGTTTTTATATTAGTGAGTGTAAAAATAGCGACTACAATGATGTAGAGTTTATCTATTATGTTGGTGGTAAAGCCAATATAATCTCCAAGGGCGGTAAATATTACCGTGTTTACTATACAAAAAATAATACCGAATCTCAGAAATTTAGTGCTGCTCAAATAAATAAAAATTACCACGATGCTGTTATTAAAGTCAATGGCAAAGCATTGGACGACAGAAAAACGACTTTTTCAGCTAGCATAAATGGAAAAGAAGTTTACCTACAAGTTAATACTGCGGCTAATTCAACTGATGCAAAAAATTACAATATTGAAGTTGTGGAAGTAGAATCAATGAAACAGAATATTGTGTTAGATTTGAATGAAGCAATCAATAAAGATGGGAAAGTAGCTTTGTATGGTATTTTATTCGATGTGGGTAAATCTGATATTAAACCTGAGTCGTCACAGGCACTTCAGCAAATTACGGATTACCTAAAATCCAATCCTTCCGTTAAAGTTATTGTTGTAGGACATACTGACAATACAGGCACCTATTCTGGTAACGCTGCGCTCTCAAAAGCCCGGGCGGAGAGCATAAAAAATTACCTGATTAATACAGAAAAAATCAATGCTGCCCGTTTGATAGCAGAAGGTGTCGGACAGAGTTGCCCTGTGAGCACCAATGATACAGAGGAAGGCAAAAAATTGAACCGAAGAGTGGAAATCGTAAAATTATAATCATGAGAATACTGATTATTTTACTTTTAATGGCAAACTGTGTATTTGGTAGCGAACTTCCAAAATTACCTGATGGTATCACTATAGATACGATACCAGATAACTTTACCAGAGGTGTATTCTACCATTATCTTCATAAGAACAATGAAATTATTGGAACTATAGCTCCTGCAACTTGGAATGAAAGTGAAATACCGGGAACTGAAATAATCAGTTCTTACTATGCGGAATTATACAATGCCTACAAGAGGGATACTTTCCTAACTAAAATGGAAGCTCTGATATGGCTAATCGCCACGATAGAGGATTATTACCAGCCTGTTGTCATCGAGAAATGGAAAAAACTGGAAACACAACCTCCAAAAGTTAGCCTTGAGTACCCATGGGACTGGAGCTATAAACTAGAAAAATACGGCTCTATCTTCAAAAGCAAAAGCCTCAATGAAAATAAACTTGTAATTATGATGGACGATCTGCGGGGGCATTCAGAAATTTTACAAATAATACGCACACCGAATACCGGAAATGTAACGACAGCAGAAATCATAAAGATGAGTGTACAAATGAACAGAGCTATCGATTTACAACTCAGTCCAGCTGTCGATACCATTATAGGGGGTAAAACGTTTAAGACAGTGCAAAACACCTTTATGGAACAGATGTGGCAATGGCACTATTGGTATACAGATAATAATGAAATCATCTATATAGGTGCAAACCTGCTGAAAGATGATCGGTTCAGATACCCGAACGTTATTCAACAAATTCTGAATAGTATAAAATGGTAATGAAAACCCTACTGATTATATAAAAACATGAAATACAAGATTCATATAGTCTTGCTTATGGCTACCATTTTAAATTTCAGCCCTGAAATTTCTGGAATGGAAGTTGCCTGCAAAAACAATGCAGATGAAACAGACACCTTTCAGGAGGTGGCAAGAAGGTGGATGATTTCAAGAGTCGCTATAAATAATTTAGTGGCTCAGCCTGTCGGAGTCCAACCCATGCCGCCCATCTTTAAAAGATTTTGTTTAGGCAAAAATGATTATCAGGAAAGAGATGCAAAGCAGGAACAGAAAAAAGTTGAATGGTATGAAAGCTATGTAAACTTTTTTCAGGACGAGTCACATAATACATTGACATAGTAAAATATGAGACACTTATTGACAACATTTATTTTATTTTTTATAATGACTTTTGAAACAGAAGCCCAAATAAATTACTCTGGGCGAGTCGAGGGAGGGTATCAACATTATTTATTCCGAACTATTACAGTTGACCCAGGACCTAATTGGAAAGGATATTATCTTGACAAAAAGCAAAGTGGCTTTAGCGTCACATCTGTAAATGGACTTGTGTTTGCAAAAAGAAAGATTTTTACCGGAATTGGATTGGGATATTTGAATTTTGAAGGCATTGACGGAATTTCAATATTCGGAGATTTTGAATATTTGCCATTAAAAAACAGAGTATCACCGCTATTTGATTTGAGACTAGGCTATAACCATATTTGGAATCAATATGAAAATGGAACAGGGACAATGAACGCAGAGTTTGGACTTGGAATAAATTATAGATTGACGGAAAAATTAGGACTTTACTGTAAGTCAGGATTGCTTATTACACAACAATCCTTTTTGATACCTATAACTTTAGGATTTAGATTTTGAATGAGGCCCCAGTTTAAGCGAGCGTCTCGCTCGTGCTAACTTGTCAAATTGATGAACGAAAAATCAAATGGACATGACTCGGTATGATACAATATGCAAAAATGATCATTCCTTTATTATTTCTGCAATCATCTAGGGTTCAATCAAAATAGAAAAGTAGTCTATTCTTGTAAATACATCTATCCAAGCGATTACAGCAAAGCTGATAAAATAAGCACCTTCCTTTTCGTGGAATTTATACTTTCGACTTATGTTATAAATATAAACAACTTTTTATGCACGAGCGAGACGCTCGCACCAACACGGAGAGGCTTTTTGCTATTTACCGCACTTCAACAGATTCAGTAGCAATTCTGTTATCGAAGGCATTATTTATTTTGCATTTAAATATTTGAAAGAGTTTGGGAAGGATTTTTTTCAAAGACTGACGTTATAACCAATTGAGACTTCTACTATGGTAGTCAATTTTTGGCAGACAAAATACTTTTCATCCGACCTTTAAATACAGCTGTAATGTTGCAAAGACACATTTGAGTTATGCAGATAGGTGTACTTGTTTTTGCTTTTCTTTCGCTATTTGGGCGGACACGCCCGAAGACAGCTATAGCAACAACCCAACACACTTTTGTGGTTTATACAAAACCATTTTGGATATCACATGCTACGGTTATTTGTAATTTTTCTACTACGCTCCAAAATTCCAAATCACCGCTAAACCACACACAAAAAAGCACATCTGCGAATTAATGACAGAAATTTGTTTAAATAAAATTTAATTTTTATCTTTGACTAACCGTTCAGTCATAAATAAATGTAAAAAAACATGGCTCCATTAACAAAAGACCAATTTGAAGCTCAACGACAGGCAAGTAGGATGAAGATTATTGTTGCTGCACTAGAACTTTTTTCTAAGAAAGGATTTATAAACACTTCCATTAATGATATTGCTAAGACAGCCGGAATTTCAAAAGGATTAATGTATAACTATTTTGAAAGTAAAGATATGCTACTAGAAGAGTGTTTAAGAATGGTTTTAGAAGGAGTGGTAGGAGGAATACAAGCTGCAGCACAAATAAAAAATCCTGGAGAAAGATTAGAATTTTTAATACGATCAAGTTTTGATATGCTTAAAAATAATCCACAAGTATGGAAAATGTTTGTTTCCTTATCTCTTCAATTAGATAAAGAGAGTGCTTCGTATAGAATATTAAATGAGTATTGGAGTCAGTTATTTAAAAATGCAGTGTTGATTTTTAAAGAAATGGGTTATGAAGATTATGAAGAAAGAGCTTTTAGATATGGCGCTATGATGGATGGATTAGCGATGCAATATATCTTGTTAGGAGAGGAGAATATATTGCTTGATAAAACGATAGAAGGAGCTATTCATATATATTGTTACAATAAATAAATTGCGAAAATGAAAACAAGAATTCTTTTATTTCTATTGGTGTTTCCTTTTGTCTTTTCTTCTTTAACAGGTAATGAAAACGCCTACAACATTGTAAAAAAAATGGATGATAAACTAAAAGGGAAAACTACTGAAGCAGAAATTAAAATAGAAATTATTCGTCCCAAATGGCAACGAGAATTAACATTGAGCGTTTGGACAAAAGGCTCCAACTACTCTATGATTCATGTTAACAGCCCTATTAAAGAAAAAGGGACTGCCTTTTTAAAAAGGAATAAAGAAGTTTGGAATTGGGTTCCTTCTATTGAAAAAATTATTAAGCTGCCCCCTTCCATGATGTCTCAGGCTTGGATGGGTACCGATTTTACAAATGATGATTTAGTAAAACATAATTCTTTATTAGAAGATTATGTGCACGAGATGAAAGGAGAAGTAACAATAGATAATCGTTTGTGCTATAAAATTAGTATGACTCCAAAGCCTGATGCAGCAGTAGTTTGGGGAAAGATAATCACTTTCATTGATAAAAAAGATTTCATACAAATGAAAGCAGAATTTTATGATGAAGATGAAACACTCATCAATGTGATGGTTGGAAAGGATATTAAACTTTTAGGAGGGAAATTATTAGCTTCTCGAATAGAGATGACACCAATGGATAAGAAGCAACAAAAAACAGTTCTCATTTATAACTCTCTTGTTTTTGATAAAGAGATAGCTGATAATTTTTTTAGTCCGGATAAAATGAAAAGCCTTAAATAAGTATGTTTTACCTACGATTAGCTTGGAAAAATATTTGGCGCAATAAACGAAGAAGTTTTATTACCATAGCATCTATCCTTTTTGCCGTATTCTTTGCTGTATTCATGCGTTCAATGCAATTAGGAATGTATGCTAAAATGATAGACTCTGTAGTAGGTTCATATTACGGATATATACAAATACACAGCAAAGGATATTGGGAAGAACAATCGCTCGATAATACTTTTGAACGTTCTGCCCATCTTGAAAAAGAAATTAAAACTACTAAAGATGTTGTTTCTTGTGTACCTCGATTAGAGGGTTTTGCACTGCTCTCATTTGGTGAACAAGTAAGAGGTGTAAGCCTTACAGGTATTGATCCTAACGAAGAAAATAATTTTTCTTCTCTTAAAAATAAAATTACAAAAGGTAATTACCTTATACAGGAAGACAAAGGGGTATTAATTGGTGAAGGAATAGCAGAGCAATTAAAATTAAAATGTGGAGATTCTATTGCTTTGATAAGTCAAGGATATCACGCTGTTTCTGCCGGAGGAAAATATACCATAAAAGGTATTGTAAAATTAAATTCTTCACGAATGAATAACTCTACCATTTTTATGACTCTGGGTTCATTACAAGAATTTTATGGAACAGGAAACAGAATAAGTGCTTTAGCCATCAATTTAAAAGAAGGCAGCAATGCTGCCAACGTAATGGCTGCAATTAATCCGAAGCTAAATGTTCAAGAGTATGAAATAATGGATTGGACAGAAATGCTTCCTGAGTTGGTTCAAATAATAAAAGCCGATAGTTCCGGAGGTGAGATTATGGTTTTGATTCTCTATATGGTTATCTCTTTCGGAATTTTTGGAACAATACTTATGATGATTGCAGAAAGAAAATATGAATTTGGTATTCTGCTTTCTATTGGTATGAGCAGGTTACGCATCATTACAGTAGTATTGTTAGAATCTATTATGATTGCTTTATTAGGTGTAGGTGGAGGTGTTTTATTTTCCAGACCATTTTTATATTACTTCAACGCCAACCCTATTACCTTAACAGGAAAAGCAGCCGATACACTCCGCAAATTTGGCTTTGAGCCTGAGATGCCAACATTATTAGATTTCTCCATTCCTCTTACCCACGGTAGTGCAGTAATGATGATATCACTTTTTCTTTCTCTGTACTCCGTATTCTCTATTCTTAAACTTAAGCCACTAGAAGCCTCTAAACGATAATATTATGATACAGAAAATTGCATGGAAAAATGTTTGGAGAAATAAGTTAAGAAGCATCATTCTTATTACCTCTATTGCCTTGGGCATTTGGGCAGGTTTGTTTATGATGTCTTTGACAACCGGACTTAACACTCAACGCATCGGCAATGCTATTAACTCCGGATTAGGGCATATTCAAATTCATCATCCGGAATACACAAAAGAATATAATCCTAAATATTTTATAAAAGATACCGCCTTGTTAAGCCAAACGCTTTCTCAAATACCCACTATTAAATCGTGGTCGTATCATAATAATTTTACAGGAATGATTGCCTCTCCTACCAGCGGATATGGTGTTGCACTTATTGGAATTAATCCTTTAACAGAAAAAAATACAACCTCCATTCATACCAAAATAATTTCAGGAACTTATTTCACTAGCGATAAAAAAAATCAAATTGTTATTGGAGAAAAACTAGCTCGTAAGCTCAAGGTAGAGTTGAATAATAAAATTGTTGTTACTTTTCAAGACACTTCCAACAACATTATTTCAGGGGCTTTTAGAGTTACCGGTATTTATAAAACAGCGTCTTCTTCGTTTGATGAATCCATTGCTTTTCTAAATAAAAAAGATTTAGAAAAATTAGCAGGCACAAGTTCTATAGTTAATGAAGTAATTGTTTTTTTAGATGATGTTAAAGATGTAGCTCCAACAAAAAATAATTTATCTACTTCTCTTCCAATGTTACAGGTACGTTCATGGGATGATATTAGTCCGGAATTAGGATACGCTAACGAACTCATGAGCATTGCACTTTCTGTATTTATACTCATCATCATTCTTGCTATGTCATTTGGAATTATTAATACCATGCTTATGGCTGTATTAGAAAGGAAACGAGAGTTGGGTATGCTCATTTCTGTAGGGATGAATAAGCGAAAAGTATTTAGCATGATTTTGAATGAAACCTTATATATTTCTTTAATCGGTGGTCCTATAGGAATTATAGGCGCATGGGCAACCATCAACCATTTTGGAAAAGTAGGAATCAACCTTTCGTCTATGGGTAAAGGGCTTGATAGCCTTGGCATAGGAAGTATTATTTACACCAAGCTCGATTCGCAAATGTATCTTACCATCACGATAGTAGTAGTATTAACAGCCTTACTGGCTTCTATTTATCCATCATTGCGTGCTTTACGCATGAATGCAGCAGAAGCGGTACGTCAAAATTAAAATCAATTATGTCATTAATTCAAGTAACAAATGTACATCGCGTTTATAACGAAACAGATATTCCTGTAAGCGCTTTAAAAGGAGTTAACCTTTCTATTAACGAAGGTGAGTTTACAGCCATTGTTGGACCTTCCGGCTCCGGAAAAACAACCTTGCTCAATATTATTGGAGGCTTGGATTCGGCTACAGATGGCAGCTTAGAGGTTGCTGGAAAAAATATTACTCACTTAGCAACAAATGAGTTGATAGATTTTCGCTTAAACAACATTGGATTTGTTTTTCAGGCTTACAATCTTATACCAGTACTTACAGCAAAAGAGAATGTTGAATTTATTATGTTGCTGCAAGGATGGGAAAAAAATAAAAGAGAACAAAGAGCCATGCAACTTTTGGAAGAAGTAGGATTAAAAGAAAAAGTAAATAGCAAACCTTCGCAAATGTCGGGCGGGCAACAACAACGAGTTGCCGTTGCACGAGCTTTGGCATCGCATCCAAAATTTGTTCTTGCAGATGAACCAACCGCCAACCTTGATAGTGCTTCTACCAACAATTTATTAGATATAATGGTTGAGCTTAACCAACGCGAACAAATGACATTTGTGTTTTCTACGCACGACCAACGCGTAATTGATCGTGCACGAAGAGTTATTACACTTGAAGATGGACAAATAAAATCAGATATATATAAGTAATGCGAGCACTTATAACTTTTATTTTTCTCTTATTCTTTGTTTGCACTTATGCTCAAACAGATTCTAATACTGTTCAAACAGATTCAACCATTATTCCGGAAAAGGAAAAGACAGTAACGCTGAATGGTTATGTTAAAATTTTGAATGGAATGCTTTTATCACCCAATAAACAATCGGCTCAATGGGGCTTACTACATAATCGTATTAACAGCAAATGGAAGCCTAACAAAAATTTTATTTTGGCATTGGATGTAAGGAACAGAATTATTTATGGAGAGTCGGTAAAGTTAGGGAACTACCCTTCTTCTATGTTAGATAAAGATGGAGGACTTGTAGACGCTACCTTTTTGCCATTTGATAACAAGGCTGCAAAAATGGTTTCATCCGTTGAAAGATTATGGACTAAAATCTCAAACGATAAGCTAGAGCTAACCTTAGGAAGGCAACGCATTAACTGGGGTATTAATTTAGTATGGAACCCTAATGATATTTTTAATACCTACTCATTTGTTGATTTTGATTATGAAGAAAGACCAGGATCTGATGCAGCAGTATTAAAATATAACATCAGCACTATGTCATCTATAACAGCTGCAACAAAAGTAGGGAAACACAAGAACGATGATGTATATGCACTGATGTACAAGTTAAATAAATGGAATTATGATTTTCAGTTTTTAACTAGTTGGTACGAGAAAGATATTGCCATAGGATTAGGATGGGCTGGAAGCATTGGCAATGTTGGATTTAAAGGAGAAGGCACATATTTTCATCCACGTAAAAATAATCGTGATTCAGCAGATGTAATAAACGCTTCAATAGAATTTGATTATACCATTAAAGGGAAAGTTTACGTAAATGCTTCTTATCTTTTCTTTAATAAAGGCTTAGTAAGTGCCCCTTCATTACCCGGAAATATATTGTTGAATAACACAAGCATTTCAGCAAAGCAAATGAGCCCATCTAAACATTCTGCATTTTTGCAACTAAAAAGTATTTCTAATCCTATTTTTTCAGGAGCTGTTTCAGCTATTTATTTTTTTGAAATAAATGCCATGTATCTATTTCTTTCTCTTAACTATTCAATTAACGACAAAATAGAAGCAGATCTATTTATGCAAAGCTTATATTTAACACAACAGCAAATTAAAAGCGAAATGAATAATGTGATGATAAGATTAAAGTATTCTTTTTAAATACGAGAATTTAATAACTCAAATGACAACTAAAAAAACTGAGCATAATGACTCAATTAATTAAGTAATGCCGAAAGTTTACATTTTTAGATTTTAAACTTGACATTCCATTTTCCCTATCAGGTCACACTTTACGCTCCAATCTTTGCAAGAGACAGGAAAAGAATTTACGTTGCAATCATTAACGACTCAGAAGTATAAAACCGAGTACTACTTATACAGACTAAATTTGCACAATGACGTAATGTAGCTGTATGCCTAATATGTGGACACCTGTATGCTGTGCAATATCCACCGCACAAAATGCAAGCACATGGAGGAGGATATTTGAAACTGATTATACAACTTTGAAAAAGAACGAACCGCCTAACATCATAACGAATAGAAAAAGCCATAAATACAGCAGCCCAATACTGAAGCGATAAGGTTTTTTACTATTCAACGCAATTCAACAGATTCAGTAGCAATTCAATTATCAAAGACATTATACATATTGCATTTTTTACTTTATAATACAAAATATTAACTATACCTGGAAGAGTTTGGGAAAGATTTTTCGCTGACTGACGTTAGCTGTATTATTTGTAAAAAAAGCCGTTTACAAAAGGAATATTTTCCTATATTTACAAAAAGAACCAAATTATGAATACAGTACTTGACAAGAAAGTAAATGAAAGCATCAAGGATATTCCTGAGATAGGAGACTTTACTAAAATTTTCTTTTATGTTAACAACCATAACATAAATTCTAGATATTTAAATATTTTAAAAGAATTAACAAATTTGAAAGATGATATAATATCAAATTGGCTTAATATAAATACGAGAACTTTTAGAAATTATAAAAAATCTGATATTGTTTTAAAAGACAACACAAAGGAACATATTGTTTTGTTGATTTCACTCTATAAACACGGTATTGAAGTTTTCGATAGCATTGAAAATTTTGACAAATGGTTAATCACAGAAAATTTTTTACTTGGCAAGAAAGCTCCTATGGATTTTCTTGACACAGTTTCTGGACTAAAATTTATTGATGACAAACTTACAGCCATTGAATATGGTGATAATGTATAATTCAGAATGGAAGTATTCAACATAAGAAAGGAAAAACATTCATCTTCTTTAGTTGCATCGGGATCTGCAAATAGATGGAATAAAAAAGATGAATTTGTAATATACACTGGCAGCAATAGAGCATTATCAACGCTTGAAATGGTAGTGCATAGATCATACATTTTCCCTTCAATCCCATATAAGTTATTAACAATTGAAATATTAAATTCTGAATCATCTTTAAAAGAAATTGTCCCCAATATCCTTCCTCAAAATTGGAGATCTATTGAGGCATATCCTACACTTCAAACTATAGGATCAAATTGGTATAATTCCCAAGAAAGTTTAATTCTAAAAATACCTTCGGCAATTATCCCACAAGAATACAATATCATAATAAATACTAAACACCCTCTTTTTGAAACCAATGTAAAAATAATCAATAGAGAAGATTTCATATGGGACGAAAGATTATTATAAAACTACGCCCAACATCATAACAATTAATAAAAGCCCTGAATACAACAATCCAATACTCATACGGTGCGGCTTTTTACTATTCATCACACTTCGTCAAATTCTGTAGCAATTCAATTATTGAAGGCATTATTTGTTTTGTACTTATTCTTAAAATACAAAATATTTATTATATTTGAAAGAGTATGGAAAGGTTTTTTTTCACAGACTGATATTATATGCTATACTAAACTAACACATTAAAAATTAAAAGAGAAACAAATTGGATAAAGAAAATAATGAAATATTAAAACAAATTAGGGAGATTTCAAAAAAGATAAACGCTCGACAAGAGACAAATGAACTAGATTCTGAATCGAACAAACTATTTGAAAAATCTGATAGACGAGTTGAAAATGCCTTAAATCAAATTCAGAATACATTTGACAGAATTCACGACAAAGTTTTTAATTTCAATAATGTTTTAATTGGAGTTTATTTGGTTCTTGGAACTTTTCCGAACAATTCGCCAATTCTAAATATTTGGACGGTTGTATTTCCAATTCTGAATCTTGTCTATTTAGTATATATTGACATCCGACAGATGGAAATCCATCGTTTTGCTTCAAGAGAACAAGAATGGACATCAATAGAACGCGAAGAATATGGAAGAAGAATTAAAAATCAAACGCTTCTTTCGCTATTGGCATTAGGACTTTCATTAGCTTGTTTAATTTATTTAATTACACAACTAACTTAAAACGAGTAAATAAATGATTTTAAACATAGTACTAGAACAAAGACAAAGAAAACCAGCAGCATAACATCATAACGAATAGAAAAAGCCATAAATATAGCAGCCCAATACTGAAGCGATAAGGTTTTTTACTATTCAACGCAATTCAACAGATTCAGTAGCAATTCAATTATCAAAGACATTATACATATTGCATTTATTGCTTTAGAATTCAAAATATTTATTATATTTGAAAGAGTTTGAGAAAGACTTTTTTCACAGACTGCCGTTGGCAGAAAGGTTCGGACGACAGTTCTACAATTACTATGCATTACACAAATAATAATTTCTTTCTAATTAAATTCCAAAATTGAAGACAGGTAAAAATATCGAATTATTTATGTCGGCATATTATGCAGATCTAAATGTTATTAAAAGATTAGTTACTAAAGAAAATGACTTACACATAACCATTCCAATAAAAGACGGTTATTTTGCTCTTTACTGGGACAAGGACTATATTGAGATTAATATTTTAGATATTTTAAACTGGGCAGCTTGGGGTCTCTATGAGTACTTTGAAACAGACAAAATATGTCGCAAAATGTATAATGCAAATAAAGTTCAAGTTTTAAATGATTGTATCAATCCAGCTGAATATTATAAAAAAGTCATTACCTGTATTGAATGGATTTGTAACAAGTTCTCAATTTCAAACTATAATTTAAAAGACTATTCTCAATTCAGAACACTAAGGCATTTCATTTTTGATAACGAGGGATGGATGGATGAAGATGAAATAAACGATGCATTAAAAAAAGGATTTAGAAAAATAGATTTGGATTTAATTAACGAAGCTGAAAAAGGAAATGGAATTGCTTGCTATGAATTAATTAAAAAAGGTGCATATTATAAAATAGACCCTATCGATTTTACTAACGAAAGTATTATTATTGAAATCTTGGCAAGCGACTTATCCTTTCATACTCTACACTTGATAAGTTATCTATATAATGTAGGAAAATTCAATTCATCCGATTGTTATGATATGCTTTCAAGTTTATATCAAGTAGGTGTAAGCAATTATATTCTTGACATAATTACAATGAATACTAAAGAATGATGATTTAACGGTTGATAAAAAAACCATCTGCCAACATCATAACAAACAGAAAATAGCCATAAATACATCAATCTAAAGCTGAGATAGTGAGGCTTTTTGCTATTTACTCCAGATGAATTTCATTCCAGTGGAAAAATGTTCAGCGACTTTTTGTGCTAGAAAGTATATAGGTGGTTTTGTAGCTTTTGGCTACTAGATTTTGTAGTTGATGATTGAGTGCAACTTGTTTAATCCACTATTTAGATGGCATTTACTTCTTATTGGACATACAAGATCCATTACCCAATATACATTGTTATTCTCAATTTGACTTCAAAGACTATAGAACTGAAATTGATAGATGATAATATTTTAGTTGATTATTATTCTCTGGCAAATCGTAAATTAGTATTTAATAAATCCTTTTCAAATGTCAAAGATAATTGTAGAAGAGGGTGTAGTACACACCGTTCCTGAGGATATTAAAACTGTATTACTTGATAATATTATTCTATTAGAAAAGTGGAACCAACTTACTCCTCTTGCCCGAAACGAATGGATTTGCTGGACAACAATTGTAAAGCAAGATGTCACTCGAAAAGAACATATAAAAAGATTAAGTGAAGATATTCTGATCGGGAAGAAACGACCTTGTTGCTGGCCAGGTTGCCCACACCGTAGAGATTCAGCGAAAAAATTTTTGAAGATTACTGATTTTGAAGAAAAATAAATGAGTGTAAAAAATAAATCTTTTTAATGACACATACCTCTATAATATCCTTTAAAACTGCCAAAGCTTGGCGAAATTGGTTAGATAAAAACCAAGAACAACAAGAAGGTATTTGGCTACGTGTATTCAAAGTTGACTCTGGAATTGAATCCATAAAAATTACAAAAGCATTAGACGAAGCCCTTTGCTTTGGTTGGATAGATGGAAAAAGGAAAAGTTATGACGAGCATTCGTACTTACAAAAATATGTTCCTCGCAGAAATCAAAGTATATGGTCTAAACGAAATATAGGTTTGGTGGAAAAATTAATTGAAGATGGAAAAATGTCCGAAAGAGGTTTTGCTGAAATTGAAAAAGCCAAAACCGATGGGCGTTGGGCAAGGGCTTATGACTCGCATACTACGATGCAAGATGATGTTGAACTTTTACATGAATTGAAAAAAGATAAAGCAGCTGAAAATTTTTATCATTCACTCAATAAGACAAATAAATTTGCTATCAATTTTCGCTTACAAACTGCCAAAAAGCCCGAAACAAAAGCCAAACGAATGAATGAAATCGTACAAATGATGAAAGAAGGGAAGAAGTTTCACTAAACCATTTTCATCAATGAAAAATCAAAACAAATATTTATAAACTTATTCCATGACATCCATTCGGCAAGAAATAAGCTCTTTAATATTCAAAACTCAAGATAAAATTGGACAATTTAGGAATTACAAATACCGAAAAGTTATTTTAAATTATTTTTAATAGTTCATTAAAAAAAACATACTATAATTGTACTTTTTGAATTTTTCATAGATTTGTATTACGAATCTATCATTTATTTTCTTCGCATAGGAGTATAAGAATAGGTTTTAACTAAAACCAATTATTTTTTATTATGAAAACAAAAAGTAAAAGTGTTGCTGATTTGATGGAATTCATCGCAGCACGAAATCCAGGCGAAGTAGAGTTTCACCAGGCTGTTCATGAAGTATTAGAGTCTATTGTTCCTTTTATTGAAGGCAATAAAATATATAGTGATGCCAACTTAATCGCAAGAATAGTAGAGCCAGAAAGAATAATTATATTTAGAGTTCCTTGGATTAATGACCAAGGGGAACTAGTGGTCAACAGAGGATATAGAGTGCAAATGAACAGTGCAATAGGTCCTTACAAAGGTGGATTAAGATTTCACCCTAGCGTGAACCTCTCAATCTTAAAATTCTTAGCTTTCGAACAAGTTTTCAAAAATGCTTTAACAACTCTTCCTATGGGAGGAGGAAAAGGAGGTTCTGATTTTAATCCAAAAAGAAAATCAGACAATGAAGTTATGAGATTCTGTCAAAGTTTTATGACTGAACTTGTCAGACACATTGGCCCAGACACAGACGTTCCTGCGGGAGATATAGGTGTTGGCGCAAGAGAAATTGGCTATATGTTTGGTCAATACAAAAGAATTGCTAACGAATGGTCTGGCGTACTCACTGGAAAAGGTCTATCTTTCGGAGGTTCTCTTATTAGACCAGAATCTACAGGTTATGGACTAGTTTACTTCGTAGATCAAATGCTAAGAAAACACAATCTAAACCTTGAAGGTTTAACTGCTGTTGTATCTGGCTCGGGAAATGTTTCTCAATATGCTATTGAAAAATTACTCCACTTTGGAACAAAAGTAATTGCTATCTCTGACCACAGAGGTTTTGTATATGACAAAGAAGGAATTACAAAAGAGAAACTTGAGTTCATAAAAGATTTAAAAAATAATAAGCGAGGAGATATTAAGGAGTTTGCTGAGGCATATAATCTTGAATATTTTGAAGGCAAAAAACCTTGGGGAATTCAATGTGATATTGCTCTTCCTTGTGCCACTCAAAATGAGTTATTAGAAGAAGATGCAAGAACACTAGTAAAAAACGGCGTGAAATGTGTCGGAGAAGGGGCAAATATGCCTTCTTCTGCTGAAGCTATCGAAGTCTTCCAAGAAAATAAAATTTTATTTGCTCCTGGGAAGGCATCTAATGCAGGTGGTGTTTCTATTTCTGGCTTGGAGATGTCTCAAAATAATATGAGATTGAATTGGCCGAGAGAAGAAGTGGACACTAGACTTCAACAAATCATGACAAGCATCCACGATACTTGCGTCAATTATGGTCAAGAACAAGATATAGTGAATTATGTAAAAGGTGCTAACATCGGAGGATTTATTAAAGTAGCCGATGCTATGGTAGCACAAGGACACGTATAGCTGTTCATATTTCAAATAATTTAAGGAGGCAATTCTATTTTGAATTCGCCTCTTTTTTATTTAATGATAATAAATAATCCCAAACAAACAGCTTCAGCAAATATGTATGAATTGACAAATTCATACAACTTAAATCATAACAAAATATCCGCATTGCATCAACTTTTATCTTACACATTCGTTAAAACTTTACAAGGAGATTTTATTTAAAATTCTTATTTTCAAAAAATACTTTTTCAAATAAAAAGATATGAGAGCAGCACCCAACTTAGGCAATCTAGATAGATAAAGGCCTAAAAACAAAAAATCACTAAACACAAAAAATAAAAAACGCTGAAATGCCAATAAACAAAGGCAATCACACTATATAAGCGAAAAATACCAAAACAAACAAAAAGTAAATTAACTACCATTTTACTTCCATAGAAGTACCACTAAATAGCGGTATAAAATACCATTAATAGACTAAACTACCATCCTGAGGTAGAAATGCCCTAAATACTACTATCTAGGGGCTATAAAAGCACGATAAAGCCTGAATAAACAGCGTATAAAAGACATTCTTTCTGTAACTGATCTATCTATCACTAGCTAGCTCTAAAATCATGTATTTTATGTAACAGAATCGTAAACAGATGCGTAAACAGATGCGTAAATCATGGTTTTTAGATGCTCGAAAAGATACCCATAAAGCCAAATAAAGGACAAAAAAGGCAGTTTTGAGCCTTTAAAGTGGGCTTTATTCCTCTTATCTATACCCTTATTCCCATTTTAAAATGAGAGAATACAACGCAATTGATTGATAATCAATAAGAAGTAAGGAGGGATAGAAAAGCGACTGTGTTTTTTATGTACGATTTGTTATTGGTGTCAGTCCAGACGGATGGTCCCGATGACTAAAGCGATGCCTTCTATGTCATTGTCAGGGATGTGGAATGGGTCAAAGTCCTTATTGTCAGATACCATAGTGATATAAGCTGTCTGATTGGCTGGTTTGATTCTTTTGATAAGGATGCCTTGTGATCTGCTGGCGATGACATGTACTTTATTCCATTGTATGAATTGACGGTCGTGTATGATGCGACACGCTACGATATCACCACTATTATATAGAGGTGACATGGAAGAACCTTCTACTTCTATCATAAAATCTATCTTCTTGTGAGCAAACTTAGGGATAACATAGCGATCCTTGATATCGCTTTCTTCAATACGAAAATCTGCATTGCCAAAACCGCCTATTGCCTTTATATTGACCAACGGAACCATTTTATCCATATCGGGAAAATGGTCTTGTTTTTTTGCGATAACAATATCTTCTTTCAACATAGATCCTTTGCCTGTGATGAGCCAATAGGAATTTATATCAGGGTATATGGATAATATATCTGCTATTGCATTAGAGTTAATAGGTGTTTGTTTTGATTTTCCTTTGAAATTTCCGTAGGTCATATTGATTTTTTCAAAAAAAATTTCCTTTGCAATTCCTTTATATTCAGCAATATACAATATACGCTCTTTTATATTGGTAAGTTTATTGTCCATAAATTTGGATATTAGTAAATATATCTACTATATTTGTTTTACAAAATAAAGGATAAGCAATGTACACAGAAAAAACGAAAAAGAACAACTCTTGGAATACAGTAGCTGTCAAGACTATCGAACAGAAGTATGGCATCACCCATATTTATGTAAGAGAATGTTTGAGAGGAGCACCTAAAAGCATATTGGCACATAAAATCAGGGAAGATTACAAGAGATTAACTAATGAGCTGGACAGTATCGTACAGCGAGAAGTGGCAATCATTGCTGATTAATAAATAAAAAACAACTAAGATGAATAGTTTAAGAAATCACTGGGCTTATGAGCTGACCAATATCGGTCGTGTAATTGATTTTAAGATAATAGAGATAATTTCTATGAAGAGACTATCCGCCAGCCCAACTATAATAAAAGAAAAAGAAAAAGAAATGCTGGCTTTAATAAAAGCTCACTACACGCCAGGTGAAATCCGTTATGCTAAAAATAAATTCAAACAGCAGGTCTCATTATAAAATATTCAAAAGATGGAAATCAGAGAGCTGACTAAGTATATAGATAATGTATTGTGCATCCGTGCCAATATCCTCTGGGAAAAACAGTTGATGTCAAGGTCGTATTATTATGATTTAACTTCAGAGCAGAACGTTATAAAGGTTATTCGTCGCTCTGCTCCCAATCATCCTGCCATGATTGCTTATGACAGTATTCCCTACACTTATAGGTTGAGAATTGAGGAAATATTCGGAGATCCACGCAAGGAGGCTTCTAAAATCAGGCTCTCCGATTATCTACGTCATGATCAAAATGCTAAGAACTATTTTGATGATTATACTTATGGTGAAGGCTTACGTCTCTCTGAAAAAGCCAAAAACAAATACCTCGCTCAGGTGATGGTACTCAATGCGATTGCAGAGATATTGGAAACACGTATCTACAAACGTAGAGGTGTAGGCAAAGGGATAGACCCATGGCCTAATATTGCCAAAGCAGTTCATCAGGTCAATACAGATGCTTTACCTCACTCTCTACCACAGAATCCTGTATCGCTCCGCCGTAAGTATGAGAGATATCACCGCAAGGATATGAATAATTACAAAAGTCTGGTCCACAAGAACCACGGTAATACCAATCCTGAGAAAGTCAATGACACTGCCAAGCTATGGCTTATCAATCGCTGGGCAGATCAGGTCAATAAAGTACCTGGTATCTATGAGCTTTGGCAAGAGTATAACAGTCAGAGCAAGGATAAAGGTTGGAAAGTACTTGAAACAGAAGATACTATCCGCAATTTTCTGTTCAAAGAAGATATACAATCCTACTGGTATGGTCATAGATACGGTACTCTCAAAGCCAAAGAGAAGTTTACGCTACATCATACTACAAAATTGCCTACTATGCGAGATTCACTTTGGTATTCTGATGGTACTAAACTCAATATGTACTATCAAGATAGCCGTGGCAAGATGTGTACTACCAATGTATATGAAGTGATGGATGCTTATAGTGAAGTGTTCCTAGGCTGTCATATCAGCGACAAAGAGGATTATGAAGCGAAATATATGGCTTACAAAGCAGCGGCTGTTTATGCCAAACATCGCCCTTTTCAGACTAATTATGACAATCAAGGTGAGCATAAAAACGCCAAAAATAAAAGTTTCTTAAATAAGTTGGCACGTCTATCCATCAGCACACAGCCGTATAATGGTAAGTCAAAAACCATAGAAAGTGCCTTTGGCAGATTTCAAATGAAATTTCTCAAAAAGCACTGGTTCTTTACTGGTCAGAACATAACAGCCACTACTGAGGAGAGCAAAGCACGCATGGAGTTTATCCTAGCCAATCAAAAGAGCCTACCTACACTCGAAGAGGTAAAAGCAATATACTATCAAGAAAGACAGTTGTGGAATGAAGCCCCACGACTTCAAGGTGAGGCAGACCGCCGTATAGACTTGTATCTGAATAGCACTAATCCCGAGACTCCTCAGCTCTCAGTCTTGGATATGGTCGATCTATTCTGGATCACTCGCACAATACCAGTTCCATATAAGCCTGGTGGTCTGTCATTCACTGAGAAAGGTAGTACTTATGAATATCTTGTCTATCAATCACCAGGGGTATTAGATGCCAAGTTTCACAGAGATAATCAAGACAAGAAATTCATTGTGAGATTTGACCCAGAGGACATGACGCTTATCTATCTATATGAGCAGACACCACTTGGTATGCGATTAGTAACTGCCGCTGAAACCAAAATAGACATCGCTAGAGGTCGTCAAGAGATTACTCCTGAGCAGGAAGCATTCAGATTACAGGTTGCATCGGCAAATAAAGCTACTCGTATCGAAATGAGAGACCGTATGGTAGCTATTCAGAAAGAATTTGGCACACGTCCAGAAGATTATGGACTCAATTCTACTACGCTCAAAGGGATAGAAAACCGCCGTTCTCAAAAATCTAAAACTCCAAAAGTGGAAATCATCAAGAAGAAATCAGACGTATCAGATGATATCGCTGGATATAACAAGCTATTGAGCAATATGACAGCAGATATGGATGATGAAATGGACTTGTATAATAGTTATTAATGAATTATGAAGGACGATGGACGATGGACGATGGACAATGGACGATGGACGATGGACGAAAAGTCTTGGCTCTTGATTCTCAATACCCAATACCCAATACCCAATACCCAATACCCAATACTCAAAACTAAAAACTATGACAAACACAGAAAAGCAACAAATCACCGAGCAACTCCGCCAATATCTCAATCGCTATGATGGTTCGATAGAGAGAGCTGCCAATTCATTGAAAGGTATTTCAAAATCTTATGTCCGTCTGATAGTAGATGGTAATTATGAAGGTATCTCTGATGAAAAATTAAGAACAGTAGCAGTACAGGTGGGATATAGGTCCCAGGAGTGGAACTTAGTATCTACTCGTGACTATAAGCGTATATCATTATTGCTTGCAGATGCTCAGATGAATGCAGGAGTATTTGCCATGACAGGCAATGCAGGTAGTGGTAAGACAGTAGCTATCAATCAATATGCTTCAGAAAATGCACAGGTATATGTATTGCAATGCAATGAGTATTGGAATCGCAAATATTTTCTCAAAGAACTACTCCAAGCCATGGGTAGAGACCATGCAGGGTTGAGTGTATCAGAGATGATGCTCAAAATAGTAGAAGAACTTAAAAGGCTGTCAAATCCACTGATTATCATGGATGAAGCAGACAAGCTGACAGATAAGGTACTTTATTTCTTTATCACGCTATACAACCAGTTGGAAGACCATTGTGGTATCGTCATGGCGGCAACTGATCACTTGGATAAGCGATTGAAAAGTGGTTTGAATTATAACAAGAAAGGCTATCAGGAAATATACAGCCGTATCGGTCGCAGATGTATAGAACTCAAAGGAGTAGGCGAAACCGACATCATGCAGGTATGTATGGCTAATGGCGTAGATTCTAAATCTTTAATCAAAGAAATCATCAAAGACAGCCAAGGCGATTTAAGGCGTGTCAAACGCAAGATACATGCTATCCGTGCTATGGAACGCCAGCAAGCTATGGATATAGAAGAGCAAGAAGCAGATATAGCAATTAAACAACTTGTAAACCACGATTAAACCTGTTTTAAATGCCCAAAAGAGCTTATACAGTCAGCGACATCTATAACATGAAATTTGACGATATGAAATTCACAGAAAAATGGAAAGACAGCTTTGGCGAACCTGCACGTACAGGTGTATGGCTCGTATGGGGAGGTTCAGGCAATGGCAAGACAAGTTTTTCATTACAAGTAGCTAAGTATCTCACACAGTATGGTAGAGTGGCTTATAATACACTGGAAGAAGGAGCGAGTAAGTCATTTAAACTCGCTTTGGAACGTGAACAGATGCATCAAGCTGGCAACTTTATCATCATCAATGAAGATACAGATACATTGATAAAGAGACTTGGGAAACGTCGCAGTCCAGATATTATCATCATCGACAGCTTTCAATATTTCGGACTCAATAAACAGCAGTATATCCATCTTAAAGAAGCATTTGCAAACAAGCTATTCATCTTCATCAGCCATGCAGAAGGCAAATTACCAGAAGGACGTACCGCTCGATTTGTCAAGTACGATGCAGACATCAAAATATGGATAGAAGGACACAAAGCTTTTATCACCTCACGATTTGGTGGTGGAATGCCTTTTACCGTATGGGAAGAAGGAGCATCAGAATATTGGACACAGATGAATGAGGAACTATGAATTATGAAGTACGAAATACGAAAGTCTTGAATCTTGGATCTTGACTCTTGGATCTAAAACTAAAACCATGGAAGCTACACAACTAGACACACTCAGAGCAGACATGCACAGGCAACAAGATGTTGTACTGAAGATGTCACAGATTTCCGTTGAACAGTACAACGGATTCCAATTTGAAATTGGTATGCAATTATTAGAAGTCAATTTGGTTCACCAGGAAGATATTCGCAAGGTCTCCTATAGTCGGGAGTATTGGAATTTTTTCAAGTTGCACTGGTTGCGCTATGAAGATATTGCCTTACGTATTATCAAGAAAGATTGTCCCGATCCATTAGAGCAATATCAACGCCGTATGAACGAGATAGTCCATAGCAGACGTATGTACCTAGCATTGCAACAATTTATAACCCTATTTCCTAACATCAATACCACAGACAATGATATATACTAATAAATTACGCAGTCAGCTTGAAGACATGGGCTTTGAGATGACATTAGATTCACTAGACATTCCTGGTGATGATGTTGAGCTACACTATGAAGTGTGGGCAAAAGGATATCTTGAAGTTACCCTCCAATATACACCGACAACCGCAGTGGAAGCAGGGATTGCTAATAAAGAATACGGATTTATCCCACTCAAAGAAGAATTGAGCCTTACAGAGTTGAGGCAACTGAATAAAATCATCAATAATTAAGAATTGAGAATTATGAATTATGATGGACGATGGACAATGGACAATGGACAATGGACAAAAAGTCTTGGCTCTTGATTCTTGATTCTCAATACCCAATACCCAATACCCAATACTCAATACCCAATACTCAATACTCAATACTCAATACCCATTACTCAATACTAAAAAAAAATACCATGACACTAAAAGAAATTATTATAAAAGAAATAAACACCGTCGAACTAAATAAACCAGCAAACTGGCAAGAAAATTTTTCAAACGTATTAAAAGAACTAGAATGTATAACTTATGAAACGTTAATCGCCGAAGAAGATAAAGATGGATTTATTATTAAGGTATTGATTGAAGCTGGAAAATCTTACGGCAAAGCCAAATGGGATGAAGCTCTTGAAGCTGCACGCAACCAAATGTGTGAAGATTGCTCCACACCACCTCAATTTATACCATAGATTAAAAGTGTTCAGGGTCATTGAGCCTGTCGAAATGCCGTCCCAATACCCAATACCCAATACTCAATACCCAATACCCAATACTCAATACTAAAAACAAACGTTATGAATTACAAACAAACATCAAAAGATGAATTTTGGACAAACGAGTCCAATGTGCAGATTCCTTACAATCGCACCACACCATTAGAGCGACTAATGGAACGCAAACTATTTACGTTCTATCAGCAATCCATCAAAGCCAATGAACAGCTTCAGAAACTCAAACAAGAGATTCAAGATGGAGTACAGGAGATCATTGATGCTGCTCGCAATGCCAATGAAGTCAGATTGAATAGTAAAGGCAATTTTACATTCTTCAATTTTGACCGTTCTCTCAAAGTAGAGGTCAATATCAGCGAGTTAATCCGATTTGATGATCTGATGCTAGAGAGTGCTAAAGAAGTACTTCTCGATATTGTCCGTAAAAATATCCAAGGTGATGATTTTATACTGGCATTAGTCGAAGATGCTTTCCAAACATCAAGAGGTCGCTTGGATACACGCAAGATATTGGGACTCAAACGCCATTCTGATCGCATCAAAAATAAGGAAGTAAAAGAAGAATGGGAAAAAGCCATGAAGCTGATAGATAAGAGTATCAGCAGACCAGATAGTAAGACTTATTATCGTGTATGGTTTAAAGATGATAATGGAGCTTATCAGGCCGTAGAATTGAATTTCTCAACTATTTAAAATTTATGAGTTGTGATGGACGATGGACGAAAAGTCTTGGCTCTTGATTCTTGATTCCCAATATCCAATACCCAATACCCAATATCCAATACTCAATCCTAAAAAAAAACACCATGATATTCACTCTTCCTCTTCAGCGCAATGGTTACTATTATATGTCCAATATCACTTTCAATGAATACGTCAATAGTCCAGACAGGCACAAGTTTCACCAAGTATTATTGGAATTGAACGCAATTATCACCACACATAAAGAATTTAGAAAAATTTCAATACCCACTACCCAATACTCAATACCCAATACTCAATACTAAAAACCAAACACCATGATTACAGGATTCAATGTCGGACAAATGCAACACTTTCTTGCAATGTCCCAAAAAGGGAACGCAGATCTTACGTCTGCACATGTCAATAAGATATTAAAGGTTACGCCTAAAGATTGGGTAGAAAACCTAAGATTCAGTGGCACTATGTCTAATACTATGAACTTAAATAAAATAGGTTTTGGAGATGAATATAATGCTTCTACAATGATGGTGCAATTGCATAAGAAGCTATATCCAAGTTTTATGGATCAATTAAAATTAACTAGTTGGGCCTTAACAGGAAATACAAAAGCTATTTTTAACAACATTGAAAAGAAAGTAGATAGAAGCTACTTGTATAACATGAATAAAGCTTTTGAGCAGTTGAAAGCCAAGAACTTCTACTTCACTTTTAATTCACATCTACCTTTTATGGGTAAGTGTTCATTAGATGATAGTTTAGCTAGTTTGAAATATGTGTATGATAATTTTCCTTTAAAAACAGTAGAGTTAGAGAATGAAACTTACATGAGCGATTATCTTACTGGAGGAGTGAAAGGAAATTATATTGCTAATATAGATAGTTTCTTTAGGTATCTTGAAGATACAGTTGTTCCCGAAATACAGAAGATAGTAGGAAAGGAAATGCCAATAGGTATCTCATTTTGTAAACCAGCCAATAGAGCATGGAAGTATTGGAGAGAAGAAGCATTAAGATTTGCTAAGAGAATGAAGTCAAAAGAAGTCAATATCTTCTTAGTTCCTCATGTTTATCTATCAGGCACTTCTGATGTGGAGATATTAGATGCTCTCAATCAAGAATTAGCAGACACACAAGGTTATGATGTATATATAACTGAGTTTGGTACGGAAGAAACAGCACCAAGCCTTTCACAAGAACAGGAAAGTGATTTTATGTATCGTTTCTCAAAGTTTGCTCAAGCCAAGGGTGTAAAGGGTGTGTTTAAGCATACGTTGTTTGTGCCACAATCCAACCATTTCTCATTTGTAAAATAATCAGTTATGAGACCATTAGCTAAAATGGATGTTGTTCGCTGTTTAGAGGCTTATTTGAAAGAGTTTGAAATGACAGAAGAATTAGAACAAAGTATTTTTCAAACGTTGACACTTCTAAGAAAAAGCGTAGTAATGGATGCCGAGAGCGTAATTCTTGGGTTGACGGATCTAAGCAATATCCGCTAACGTTCACGTGTTTTGCGTTTGTGGCGGATTAGTAGCACTAACTGTCGGCATAGCACCAAAGTTGAATAGAATTACTGCGGTTGATTTTAGCACGTCAATCGCCATAACGCAAAACACGTGTTATGCCCAGTGCTTTTTGTCTAACTTTAAATTGAAATAAAATGATTGAGCTTATTACAAAATTTTACATTGGTGCAAACCTGTTTTTTGCAGGATATTATTTAGCCGACACTTACAAATGGCACGACACAAAAAATGAAAAGATTACTTGTCTTTTATGGTGTTTTGGAACAATGTTTTTTGGTTGTGTGTACATCTTATTATCCTTTTTGTGGGTGATTTTGTCAGAAAGTTTTAAAAAGGTAAATGGATTTTTACAAGTGTCGTTTTGGTTTAGCTATTACTTAACTAAAAAATGGAACAAACTTGAAAAGCACCAACTCAAAAGGATAAACCGAATTGCAATTAACGTCAGAAACAAAAACACCATAAAAGACAGAATTTACAGGCATTGCACAACATTAATCAATAAGCGAAACAATTATGTCCACGTTGAACCGTCTGAACCGCAGTTTTAGCATTGGGCATAACTAACAACTAAAAACAAAGCAAAAACAAAGTCTCACATCTTGATACCCAATACTCACTACCCAAAACTAAAAACCATGAACAAATACGCCCAATACTTCGCCATAGAACAGAAGATGAAACATTCAGGTATAGATATTGACCGTTCAGAATTGATAGCTGACTATACGGAAGGACGTACCGAATCGCTACAAGATTTATCAGCGAGGGAATACCGTGAACTAATACGTCAGCTCAATAGCCTGTTAGGCAATAGCAGTTATCAAGAAGATAAGAAACAACGCATGCGCCGAAAGGTAGTAGCTACACTGTGTCAGTGCGGTTATGTGATAGATGGTAAAGCAGATATGGAACGGATCAATGGTTGGTGTATCTCTCACGGTGTCGAACATTGTCCGCTCAATAAATATAGTTTAAAGGGTCTTCAAACGCTGATTAAACAAGCAGAATACATGTTAAAATCTTATATCGAAAAATTATGAAACTCACGATACATATCACCAGCAAAGGTTCTGATGCTGTATTTGTTGCCACCTATCAAGGCAAGCTACTCAAAAGACTTGAACGCAAACGAGGTACGCTCTCTAATGCTCAATGGGATGCACTGATGAAGATAGTACCACCATCACCAGAGCAGATAGATGAATATATCAATAGATACTTCAATGTGCAATATGAGCGAGCCGAGCCGACAAGTCAGTCTTTATTCGCAACGCTATTAGATATATACACTATCTGGTATCAAGGACACAGTGGTATCACTCCACGCATCAATGGGATAACAGGTATGCATCTCAATCAGTGTATAGCCTTCCTTCGTAAACAATCAGCAGACGACAATGAAGTCCAAATCGTATTTGAAAATATCTTGAACAACTGGCACAAACTACCAGACTTCTATCAAAAACAAATCGAACTCCGTCAAATCAATTCCAATCTCAATATCATCTTAAATTTTCTCAAAAATGGACAATCAGATAGTAAAAGCAAAGCCAACAGTCTATCAGATGATTTTAGAAGGAGCATCTAAATATGACTTGATAGAACAGTATTCCAAGCTCACACTTTCGGATATTGTCCAAGCTAACTATGCCAGTATAGGCGCACTCACACGCTCACAAGGCAAAGAGCAGGTGCGCAAGGTGATGGCAGTCTTAGTCTCCGACCTCAACACATCATTTGGAGGTGATATGAGCAAAGATGAAATCATAGAAGCTGTCTATGAAATACAAAACGGTATCAGTAGCAATCTATCATTAGAAGACTTATTTCTGATTTGCTCTCAGCTGAAACGCTCCCACACCTACAAACTCAAAGTGCCTATCATTCTCAAAGCTGTAGAACAGCATCTGGAGGAGCGTACTCAGCTCATCATGCAGAACAACTATAATGCACATTTATCAACTAAACACAATGAAGATAGAAAGAGTATGCAGAATGTAGTCAATGACAATGCCTTCAATGCCTTTCAATCTCAATATTTCAATGAGCAACACAAAAAATGAAGCCATGGAAAGTAATCATGAAATCTGGCGCAAGTGTCCTATCTGTGGAACATATAATGATAAGCGTGTGAGTACACATTGTGACCAATGTGGAAAACCAATAGGAGTATTAGGAGCTTTAACAGCTCCTTTTTTTATGTCTTTTCGCAAGAAGATAGAGGCGTATTTTTTTAACATCTAAATAGAAAACGTTGATAAATATAAATAAGTTTATAAGTTTTACTTATTTTGCCACATCTTCACTTAATACACTACGACTATATGATAACATCCAATATTCAACGTATGTATAAGGCGATACGCCATGACTTTAAAGAGATGAGTGCTATACAAGAAAATGGTGCAAGAAAATACACCACAGAATACATCATCTGTAAGTTGTCAGAAAAATACTACCGCAGTCCTTCCACTATTGAGAACATCATCTTTAACCGGGTATAACATATCCATTTGACAAATCGACAGCCGACTTGATGATGTCTCCTCTTTCTATTTCTACACCGTCTATATCTACATCTATGTACTTTTTCACGGCTGAGTAGTCCACCAAAGCTGTTTCATAAGTAATAGACCATAGATTGCCACTTCCTCCGGTATCTACAGGAGAAAAAGCAATACGGCGCATAGAACTGTAGTTTTCTCCGCTACTGCCATGTAGTGTTTGGTTGATACTGTCCATAATGTCCAAAAAAGCTAAAGCATCTTTTTGATTATACGCCCCTTTATAGGTATCTAAGAAAGTTTCGTAAAACACAAATACATCCACTTGCATGATGAGGTTTTGCACTTTGACTCCTACATCATTCATCTGCGAAGAGCGAAATGCCAGAAAGATAGCGGGTGTCGGGAATGGATGCTCTTCTTCAAGGTGATAGACTTGCGAGTTCCACAGGTCTATCCATCTGATGTCTTCTATATTTTCTGTCAGTTTATCAGATAGCTCTTTGTACAATTCTTTAAAATTTTGCATTTATATATAGTTTAAACGTTCTTTAAATCGGTTTTAAACCTCTTTTCTATTTGAGTAATGAGCCAGTTATCCAGCCCACCCATCATTTGTTTAGATTCGCCCATAAATTGCCGTTTAGGGAACTGTGTGTCCATCTTTCTACTGTGAGCTTGCACTTGGTGTCGGGTTCCGTTTTTAGAGAGCCTGTGATGCGCTCTGACGTTTTGTATGGCTCTGACTCTCAATCCGTAGTTATGTACTGCTGCATAAGGTACGTGAGTGCCAAAGACAATTGTGTTTTCATCTTCCTGCAGTACGTTTATACTTTTGCGCAGAAAAGTGGTGTCTGTCATTACTGCTCTGTCCGGGTCTTTGTTCGGGTTTCTTTTTGGCCATTCATCAAAAGCCGCATCGGTAAACCCTTCATTTTGAAAGCTGTCGTCAAACCACTTGAGACAGTACACTTTGGCATGTCTTCGCATGTCTGCTTTGAGCATATCCGCAATTGCGAGAAAGTCCGGTGTTTTGTTTGTTTTAGCCATTTTGCGGTGTCATATTGGCGATGGCTGGGAAATACATTGTTTCCCTGTGCGGATTCCCCCAAGCTTCTTCTATTGCCCTCACGCCGTCATGAGAAAGAAAACAGGTAAATGCGGCACCGTACATTTTAATCAAACCTTCTTCTTGCAGATAAGCAAAAGTGTTGCTGTCAAAAGGAATCCCTTGGGATTGGCATAATTCTTTTAGATTGCACCATTTTTGGGTGTTTCCTTCCATAAATTCGTATAACGCATTGAGCATACAGAATCGTTTGGTTTTTAGTTTGTTAATCACTTCTATCATTTATTTAAATTTATTACTTATATTTGTCCATAGGAGCTAGAAATAGTTCTTATGTGGGAATAGGCAACTTGCCCCACCACCTAAAAGCCGTTTCTTATGAGTCGGCTTTTAGCTTTTCTAGGGCTTTTCTAAGTTCTTTGTTTACAATGGTTTCTCTCTCTACACGCACCACGTTGTCTTTATAAATAAATATTACCTCCTTAAACTGCTTCCCTCGTTTTTCGTTTATGTTGCTTAGTATTAGTCGATTTACTTCTGTAATATTTAAGGTTTTAAATGTGTGAGTAAAGTCAAAAACAATAGACTCTACCTTTTGAAGCCTAGCGCTTTTAAATGCATTAGTGATGCCATTGTAATTATCCTTTTTAAATTTTATTTTTAAGTCTGAAACATAATGATTAATGAAATACTCAGGATTCTTTCTTCCAGTTGCAATATTTGTATCTAAATGTGGTCTGATTCGTACATCTATATTAAGATTGTCTGCTATCTTGATAGCACTTTCTAAGTTTTGGGAATAGTCTGATTTATCGTAGAAAATGCTCCTGTAAACTTTCTTGTCATTTTTAGATTTATATACAACTTCATAAGGCGCATTCAATTTCATCAGCTCCATGTTTCGTCCTGCGTTTTCATCGCTTCTAATCAGTCTGAAGAAATTATGATTAGATTGAAATATCTCGCCGTCAACTCCCACATTTCCCACAAATTTAGGCTCTTGCATATCTTCTGGTATTTCACCTTTGGGGTCGGCGGCGGTCGGCACTGCATCACATCTGCATCTCCAATCTAAGGGTGGGTAGTGTGTACTCCAAAACTCGTCATCTATGGGTTTGATGATACCGTCTAACTTTTTGTGTGCAGGTCTCACTCTGTCATCTCCTACGGTTCTAAATTCGAGATTTGGGAATAGGTCTTTGGTGGCTTGTATCTGCTCCCATTTTTGCGCCATTTGCGCTGCTGTCTTTGCGGTCTGCCATTCTGCCTGTAGCCAGTTTTTGTTGTACTTACGGTTGATTTTTCTCGCCAGTACTTCATATTGATTATAAGGTCTCAGTTTGCCGTTTTTGTCATATAGCAGGTCGTTGAGTTCCTTCAGTTGACTATAGGTTTTCGCACCTGAAAACATGTATAGGTTTTTTTTCAGCTCATTGGGTAGCGTGCCTTTGCCGTCAGATGGAAATGAAATCCAATCTTTACCATAACCTTGGTGTGCTGCATCATTCAGCTCATCATAAGTGGTTTGTATCATTTTTACATTGAGGTCTTGAGGTTTGAGTTTGCCCTCGTGCATTTGTTTTGCCACTTGGTCTATCAGCTCATCCCATTTACTGAAGTCGAGTGCCTGAAGGGAATGTTCGTGCAAGCAACAAACATCATTGTAAAAACTATCCAGCTCGGCGTATAAAATACTCCTTTGCGTACGAGCGTCTATTTCAGGCTTTTTTTTTTGAATACCGTTGTCGGTAATACCTGTATTGTCTTTTTGGTCTAAAAGTGTGATGCCTAATCTTTGGCTCACTTCTTCCACGTCCATACGGAAGTGTGGTGCTAATGCGGCTACTGTATCTCTTAGGTCTTTGAGGTCTTCAGGTTTGTCTCTAAACTCAAAGGTAGTGTTTGCCAGTGGTGCATATACCGGGCTGAGCATAACAAGTCTGGGTATCAGCTCTTGATTGATGAGGTTTTCTAAAAGCAGAAGGTCAGAGTTGTATCTGTCTTCTGCCAGTTTAAACTGTATCTCTGCACTGCCTACAAAAGAGCGTTCATCTGTTAGCCCTGCGCCACCTAAGACTCGCTTACTCATTTCCGAATTAGCCCTATCCATGAGCAGGTCAAAGTTTTGCGGATTGCCTGCTTCATTTCCTTTTATCTCAAAAGTCTCATTGCCGTTAGTGACCATCCAGCCATTCGCCTTGAAGTTTCTTGCTGCATTCTCTAATCTTTTGAGTGCGGTCATGTCTTGATGTTCGGTAGTGACAAACAGATTTCCTACACCGTATTTGTCAAGGTAGTCCAACCATGATCCCCATCCCATTTTTTTACCCAATACGATAGGTGCCATTTTTGCCAACATACCCAAATCTCTGTCTTTGCCTACCTGCAAGTAAAATCTTGACAGTGGAGCTTGATTGTAGTTCCATCCGTTTTCATCACCCAGCTGTTTGATGATGATACCTTTTACCGGATTGAAATGTCCCATGGGGATAAGCTCTACTTCTTTAAGCTCTCCGGTGCGCTCGTCAAGCTCAAATAGCTCTATGAGCTGCGCACCTCTAAATCTGACCTCTAATGCCATTTTGACAAAGTCTTCAAACCACGGTCTTCTAAACAGTTCCGACAGTTCATCTACCTCATTGTCGCTACTGTCTATTATTTTGAATGGTGCGCGCTGAGAGTGTATGATGCGACTTTCTATGATAGATGCCAGGTGATTATCCAAAAGTAGATTATCGTATAAGGTTTGTAATAAAGAGCGGTCAGGGTTTTGCGTATCAGTCGCCATAAGCAGTGCAGCTTTCCATTCTCTTAGAGTCTGTACTTGCATGCTTTCCTGTTGCATATCTATTTGACCACTCAATTGTTTGTCTTTTTTCATTTCAGCATGTACACGCAACTGTCTTTCATCGGCTCTGCTGAGAAAAAAGTTTTCTAATCTATTCTCTATTTTTGTCAGAAAGTTTGCCATTATATATAAAAATTAGGGTTTGAATTATTGCCATAAGTGGAATATCTGATTGTTTCACCGTTTGAGTCGGTAGCTGGTGGCAGACCTGCCAGTTCTAGTTTTCTAAATGCTATCTTTTCGAGTATGCTCATCGCATCTTTGTAATCTTCCACATAGTCGGTAGGTACTTTTCTAGCAGCATTTCTTCTGATGATGTCGTACAGCACCATTTTTACCAGTATGCGTATCAGCAGTGGATTGCGAATGGGTGTGGTCTTGTCAAATATTGTGTCCACATCGTAGAGCGCACCGAGATAGCTTTTTATGATACCGATATTTTCAGCTTCAGTATTTTCCAGTGTATCTTCAAAGTCATCAGAGCTTTCATCAATAAATCGTTCAAAGCTGTGAGTAATGAGGTCATTTTTTTCGAGATATGTCATCATCAGTATAAATTTTCAGAAGGTTTGTAATCGCCCATGAGTATTTCTGCATATTCGCCGTTCTCGTTTGTAACATAAGGTTCTAACATGGCGATACCAGCCTGATGCGCATCAGGGTAGTCATCATGGGTGGAATATCCGGGTTCTATGCCATACAGTTGAGAGAGTGCCTGCTGTGCATCGTTATGAGATTTGAGTCTCTCATCATAAAAGATACGTCCGTTTTGGTAGTAAGGTTGTAGAGATAGTATTCTGTCGTATTTGCGTACTTTGGCTACGTTCTTTTTGATGATATTGAGTTTGATATTCTCTTTTTTCTCTACTACGGCAATGGTATCTTTTACTGCATCATTCCAAAACTGGGCTTCAAATACCCAATGTATCATCACTGTTTTAGGCAATGATTTTTGATATTGGCACATGAAAGATATAGCTTCATCCATTTTACACTGTTTTAGAAAAACATCTAAAACCCAAAAATCGGGATTGTACAGCCCTTGTACTACTACGGCGTTGTAGTCAGATGTAGCAGTACCACCATAAGCAACATCCCACCATCCATAAATAATTTTGAACTGGTTGAGACGTGGTCTTTTGGCAAACTGTATTTGAGACTCTAAAAATATGGTTCCTTCGCTGTGAGGATCGTTATTATATTCGCTTTTTGCTGCAATGATGCCTATTTCAGTTTCTAAGCTCTTGTAGTAAGTAGCAGAATACTTACCCTGCCATGCAGGCTGGTATGTCACTGGGTCGTAAGCATTGATTTGATGCACAAGCCAGTCCGGATGTTCCTCTTGTAGTATGGTTTGTATCATCCGTTTTGCATACTTGTTGTTTGCCTGTACAAAACGTCTGACATCGCCATCCATGGTCGGCAATATTTCAGCTTCTATCCATTTGGCGTATTCTCTTTGTCTTTTTGGATTTTTGTTGATGTCTTTAGTTTCTAAGTCATCTGCCACAATATGAGAGGGTCTTTTGTCTTTGACTCTCAATCCTCTTGCAGATTGCCCAGCACCGATAGCTTGTCCGATAAATCCACTTTTGGTGATAAAGAAGCCCGACTCCCAATTACCTGGATTGATTTGTGTGCCAAAATCCTTTTGTATTTGCGGATTGGCTTCAAACTCGGCTCTGATGTCGTCAAGTAGCTGTGCGGCTCTGTCATAGTTGTTTCCTATGAGTACGAAGTAGCACTGTTCTTCATTGATCCAAAGCCAGAAAGGTAGCATGATATTATTGACTACAGACTTAGCCAGTCCACGTCCCCACTGTGCAAATCCCTTGAATGCAGGATTGGCTTTTACTTTTTTGGCAAAGTCAATATGAAAATCAGGAGTATCAAAAGCTGCATAATGCGGAAAGTATCTCTTGACCATAAAAGCATAATCGTTTTTTGCTCTTTCGATGGCCTGTTTTTGCTCCCATTCGGACTCAAAAGGATTAGCCAAGCCTCTGGACTTTGCCAGCTCCAAGCTCTTTTGGTATGCCTCTACTCTTAGCTTATCCGTTTTTTTCATGCTTAACCGATTTTATTGGCTACACTTTGCAGGTGTTGTTTTTGAAAGTCGAGTGTCTGCATCCACAGCTGATGGTTGTGTCTGTTGAGTGACTGGAAGATATCTTCCATCACATCGAGATAGGTGGAAAGGCTGATTTTATACTCAGCTTCTAATTTCTCTAATGCTTTGTTGTACATCGCCACTTCTTGACTTAGACGAGTAGTCTCTTTTTTGAGGTTCAACAACGTATCAGTATCTCCATGCTTTTCTGCATGTTTGATTTTTTCAATGATCTGTAAGGTCATATTGGTCAGCTCGTCAATCACCTTTTTAATATTTTCGCTTCTTGACTTGCTATTATTGAGTTTGGCATCTCTGATTTGCTCCCAATTTTCGACTTGCACCCATTTGCCCACAGTCTTTTCTGTAATACCTATATATTCAGCGATATCCTTGCGACTCATGAGTTGTTCGATGAATAGCTTTTTTGCCACTGCCTTTTCTTTGTCTTTTGCCATAGCATTTATTTGTCATACAAAGATGCAGGTAAGGATATTGTTAAAGAAAAGTCGATTCCAAATCGTACCGTGTTTACTGTCTGAATCATACCGTATTTACGGTATGATTTGGAATCGAGATTTTTAAAAAAGAAAAAAGCCTGCCAAGTTTGTGGAAGAATTTTAAAGCAGTTCAGATGCACATAAACAAACAAGCATTGTTGATAGTAGCTCACGGAGATAGAGATTGGTCAGAGATAGCTAAGCGTTATCCTTTGAATATTCGAGCAGAGAAGAAAGAGGGCAAAGCGCATATACATATCGAAGGAACGATATGGAGTTTTTCTCATTCGGAATTTAAGTATGAGTTGGATAGGTTAATAGAGGATGGTGTCGCAGATGTAGTGTTGTATATCAACTCTCCGGGTGGTGATGTATTTTCCGCCAATCAGATTATCAATGAGCTTTCGAGATTTGAGGGTAGTGTTGTAGGTATAGGCGGTGCTATCGTGGCATCTGCTGCTACTTTGATAGCCTCTTATTGCGATCAATTTAAAATGCCTACCAATGGTCAGTATATGTATCATAAGCCTAAAGCGTGGATAGAGGGCAATGAAGATGAGGTTGCCAGCAGATTAAAGTTATTGCGAGATATCACCAATCAATATCGCAGTAGATATTCAGAATTGACTGGACTGAAAGAAGATGAGATAGAACAAAACTGGTCAAAAGGAGATGTATGGTTGACAGCCAAAGAGGCTTTAGAAAATGGTTTTATCACCGAAGTGATGACACAAAAAGAAAAAGTAAGCCCACAGACAGCTATGATGATAGCGGCGTGTGGCGCACCTCATACAATAGAAATAAAAGCATTAAAATCAGACAACAACATGGAAAACAGAGATGAATTGATTGCCACGCTCAAGCTGGCAAAAGATGCTACGGATGCACAAATATTGGAAGCTGTAGAAGCACTGGGAAAGAGTGCAGAAAAAACAGAGGCACTTCAAGCCTTAATAGACAAACAGCAAGAAGCGGTGATCAGTGCGCTGGTAGCTGATGCGGTGAAAGACAAAAAGATAGGTGCTGATATGGTAGCTACTTATAAGGATTTGGCACGCAAGGATTTTGAATCAACAAAAAAGGCATTGAGTGTGATGCCGTCTATCACAAAATTATCAGTCCAGATAGATGATGACAGTTCAGGAGAAGCTATTAAAAGCAAATGGACTTTTGACGATTATCTTGCTAATGATCCTAAAGGCTTAGAAGCTCTTGCAGTCAATGACCCGAAAAAATTTGCTGAATTGGAAAAAGCGTATTTGGCAAGCAATTTATGATTTATGAGTTAAGATTTATGATTTATGAGTTACGAATTACGAATTACGAAGGACGAAAAGTCTTGATTCTTGGCTCTTGGCTCTTAAATCTCAATACCCAATACTCACTACCCAATACCCAATACTAAAAACTAAAAAACAAAAATTATGAAAAAGTGGATATTAACACTAATGATTTTGGCAGTAGTAACTGCCTTGGATTGCATTGTTGAAGGACATGCAGTATTTGCACTGGCTGCGGTGGCAGTGGTTGCCTTGCCAATAAAAAATGAACTGGCAGAAAAGGAGATGATAAAACAATTCAGACATGATGGCAGTTGGCTGGAAGAAGTGCCGAGTAAAAATCAATGGGTCAACAATGATGTTATCAAGATACCGGTACAAGGTGCAGCTCCAAAGGTATTGATCAATAACAATATCTATCCTATTGTGAGCAATAACAGAGAAGATGGTCAGGTGGTATTGGCTCTCAACAAATACGATACAGAAAATACAACTGTAACAGATGATGAGCTGTATGCATTGCCTTATGAGAAAGTATCTGATGTGCAGTTGCAGCATAGAGAAGAACTTGAAGACAAGACATTAGAGCATGCATTGCATGCCATTGCTCCAGATGAAAATTCGGGTGCAACTCCAGTATTAGAGACTACTGGTGACGCTGACAATGGAAGAAAGCGTTTGTGTTCAAAAGACTTGATTACACTCAAAAAACAGCTTGACAAGTTGAATGTACCTAAGTCTGGAAGAGTATTAGTCTTATCTCCTGATCATGTGGCAGACTTACTTATTGAAGACAAGGGATTTGCAACAAGGTATCAAAATACAAGTAGCGGTGCGATAGCAGATAACTTCTATGGCTTTAAGACCTATGAAGCTACTTATCCGCCTAAGTATAATGCAGGGCTTGAAAAACTTCCTTTTGAAAGCTCAGATGCTGGTAAAGATGCCTCTGTTGTCTTTCACAAAAGAAGTACTGCAAAAGCGAGAGGTTCTGTTATCAGATATGCAAGAGATGCAAAAGAAAACCCTGAGTATAGGGAGAGTACTATCGGCTTTAGATTACACTTCATTGGAGTAGCATTTAGAAGCGAAGGCATTGCTGCCTTCGTAGATGGTACGGTGTAGCAACCAAGGGCTGTTTTATGACAGCCCTATTTTTTAAAATCAAAAATCAATAACGTGAAAAGACAACATTATACAGCCAATGCGCTGAAAACAAAAGTAGGAACTCACTTTGATACTTATGAGCATGATACAATGTGCTATGCAACTTCAGATGGCTATTTATTCAGAAGTGAGAATCGTGCATACTTACACGCACAGGCGAGCGGTCTGTCTGTATATGCCTACTCTAAAGGTGATAGTACGCCCGATGTAGAAAGTGAAACTTCTGTGGATTACTTATCTGCTAATGCAGCTATCGTAATTGCAGGTATAAAGTCGCTACAAAGAAGTGTAGCCAATGGGTATATTGCTAGTGAGCAGAGTGGAAAGAATAGAAAGTCGGTCATTAAAGCATTAGAAGATTATGTAGGAAAATCACCTTCCGCAATAGCTATTGCAGCAGTTGTAGCCCCTAAAGTAGGAGAAACAGTCAATCTTGCATTGACAATTACGCCTGCTACAGATCAGGTGGACACCTCAGTATATTTTGTCAGCTCTGATGAACAGAAAGCGACTGTGGATGATGAAGGTGTAGTAACAATGCTGGCAGAAGGAGCTGTAACAATTAAAGCGATTGCCTATAGTGGATTTGTAGAAGGAACGGTCACATTTACTATTGAAGCTGCCGCATAATGAGACAGATTGATTATATAGTAGTACACTGTACAGCTACGCCACAAAGTGCGACTGTGTCTTCTATGCAAAGATACTGGCACGCTGAGTTGGGTTGGAAGATGCCTGGTTATCATTATATCATCAAGGCAGATGGTCAAGTGGTGTCATTATTGCCTGTCAGTCAGGTCAGCAATGGCGTGAAAGGGTATAATTCAAAAAGTATCAATGTTGCTTATATCGGAGGAGTAGATAACACAGGTAAGGCTATAGATAATAGAACCACGGCTCAAAAAAACAGCTTAATCAATCTGTTGACAGAGCTAAAGGGCAATTATCCTCATGCAATTATACAAGGGCATAGAGATTTCCCTGGGGTGAAAAAAGATTGTCCGTCATTCAATGCGAAAGCAGAGTATATGACATTATAAACCCATAAACAAAGAAAAATGTCAGAGTCAGAAATCAAGATATATTGCGCTACGGATCTGGAATCAAGAGCTAAGAAAATGTTTGATAATTTTTCAGATATAGACATATTATTTGCTTGTTGTGACGGCAATGTCTTCATAGATGAAAACGAAGCTATTGAACATTCAAACGGTGGCAAAGTAACCGTCTTTCGCAGGCAGATAAGCCAAGAACAAAGACAAGGCCGTCAGTTTAAAAACTTATTAAAACAAATTAAGAACAAAAACTAAAAAATAAAAAACATGGCACAATTAACTGGAGTAAGCATCAACAGGATGGAAGGAGGGCTGGGAAGAAGAGCAGACAATACAGATAGTGTATTTCTACTTGTCAGCTGTATGCCTATGGATACATTGACAGAGTTGGAAGAGTATAAGGCTGTGAGACTTATGCAAACTATGGATGCAGAACAATTGGGCGTTACGCCTGCTTATGATGCCAACCAAAATGTGTTGGCACATCATCACATTAGTGAAGTATTTAGATTGGCACCTGATGCTACCTTGTATTTTGCTGGAGTAGAACCAGCGAATGGTGTGGATAGCAACGTAAAGGATTATATAGCAGGACTTTTACCTACTATCCGAGCCAATAAAGATATTAAGGGTATAGGTTTTGTTGGTTTTGATGACAATCTCAATACTCTACCTACTCATATTGAGCTGATAGAAACATCATTAGTAGATGCACTGGCTCTGGAGAATAGGTTTATCGACTTTGTAATATTGGAAGGTAAATCTTCAGGAGCTATTGTAGTGAATAATCTTGTTGATTTACGAACTAAGAATGCTAAGCATTGTAGTGTAGTTGTAGCTCAAGATCCGCACATAGTGGCATTAGGTTCTGGTGACTATGATGACTATGCCGCAGTAGGCTCTACAATGGGCATGTTGGCAGTGCGTAAAATCAATGAAAATATAGGTTCTGTCAATATCAAAGATAAACCAAGGCTCAAAAAAGCACAAGCCAATTATCCATTAACAGATGGTGTATTGTGGTTGAAAGGATGGTTATCAGATGGTCAAGATATTGAATCCTTGTCAAAAGTTGATTTGAAGTCTATCAATGACAAAGGATATATCTATGCCGCTTCCTATGAAGGTTATGCAGGTGTATATTTTCAAAACTCACCAACGGCGATTGCTAAGACCTCCGATTATGCCTATATAGAAAACAATAGGGTGTGGAATAAAGCAGCAAGAGTGATAAGACTAGCACTATTGCCTGTAGTCAAATCAACAGCAAAGAAAGATCCACAGTCTGGATTTATCAAAAGTACTACTATTAGTTATTGGGAAGGACTTGTCAATAAAGCACTTGAAAACATGATGATAGATGATGAAATCAGCGGTTTTGATTTTTATATCAATGGGAAACAGATTGTCAATGATGAAAGCCCTGTAACAGGTAAAGCACAAATCGTCTCTGATGGTATTGTCCATGAATTTGAAATCGACTTAGGATTGACCAATCAAGTGGGATAAATGGCAAATTATGAGTTATGAGTTATGATTTATGAAGGACGAAGGACGAATTGAGAATTATGAATTACGAAATATCGACCATCGTCCCAATACTCACTACCCAATACTCACTACTCACTACTCAATACCCAATACTCAAAACTAAAAACTAACAACTAAAATCTAATAAAATGGTAGAAACAATTATTAATAAATTCGGCAGTCTTCAAGGTTGGAACAATGCGACTGTCAATATCATGGGTAGAGATGTGGAAGGTATCACTACCTTGTCTTATAAAGACTCAGAAGAAATCGAAAACATCTATGGAGCAGGGAAATATCCCGTAGGTAGAGGTTCTGGCAATTATCAGGCA
Organism: Chitinophagales bacterium; assembly: GCA_023957245.1. GTDB lineage: Bacteria > Bacteroidota > Bacteroidia > Chitinophagales > JADIYW01 > JAMLHH01. The sequence goes on along the minus strand of JAMLHJ010000002.1, from coordinate 274,086 downwards.
GAGGCTTCTATATCACTTCTCAAAGAGGAATATGATGCTATACAGTCCGCACTTCCTCCAGGCAAACGTCTATCAGATATCGCACCATTTGATATCACTGTGGAATATGCATTGCCAGATGGTAGAGTGCTGAAAGACAGAATTAGAAATTGTCAATTTACTGGCAGAGGTGTGGAGAGTAATCAAAACGATAAGTCTATGATCTATCAAAGTGACCTTATCGTAAGTCATATTGAATGGAATATTATATAAGTGAGCAAAATCATCAACTATGAGTGAAGTGAATATAATCAAGCCATACGGTGAGACGGAAATCAATGACCATGCAGCTAAAGTGGGTGGCAGGCGCAATCTCAGAGAGGTGAGTGTTAGAGTCAATTATGAAACAGTTACTACTGAAAGAAGAATTGAAGAGAAGATTGGCGGTGATGAGTTTTTCTATCTAATCAAGAAACCCGGACGAAAAGAGGTGCAAGCTGTTGCAAGTGCTGGTCAAAAGCAAGATACAGATTTGATTCAGAAAATAATGATTGCTTGTGTGCTAGAGGGAGATAAGTCAGCTTATGAGTACGATGGTGCGATATATGCTAATCTCCTTCAACAAATCAGTCAGCTTATCGAAGAAGCTCAGTCTGGACTAAAAAAGATATAGCTCGATTTCGGATAGATCCGTCAGATGAATCAGGTGCAGATATAGAAAAAATCAATGCTATTATACGCAAAGAATATGGTATGGCACCTGATAGCTTATCTGACCGAGATTGGGCTCAGAAGTTTCAAGACTGGGTCTATTTGACAAGAATTGAAAATGAAATGTTGGCAGTGATGATCGGTAATGAAATCAGAAAAGTAGCTGTAGAAGTGATAGAGGCAATGTATGGGAAAAGGTAGAACTATCAAACCCTTTCACTTCTCATTACCCATTCCACTAGCAACCAGAAAGAAATAATAAGCAGAAAAGTAAATGCAGAAAGGTTAGTAGCCAATAAAAATCCCATTATAGCAGAATATGCTATAATTAACAGAAAGACAAGGATTCTAAAAGCAACAGCTAAGCGTTTCATAGTATAAAGATATAACAAATGGCGGATATTATTACAAAATGGGCATTAGAATTTGGGGATAGAGTATCTGCGCCTGTCAAAAAGATGATGGACACGGTATCTTCTGCCTCCAAGTCTTTTACAAATATGGGGGATAGTTCCGCAATGTCTGTTAAAACTATTTTATCTAAAATTGAAGAAGGTAAAACGAGTCTGTTAAAATACATAACAGACCTTGAGTTGCTTGAAACAGAAATGAATGATTTAAAAAAAGCCATTGATGCTATGGCACCTGGCCCAGAGCAGAGTGAAATGTGGGATACTTACACAAAGCATGCTCAGTCTGTTGACCTACTGAAAGTTAAAATAACAGAGATAAGTGAAGAACTTGTGGGACACCAAGAAGAATTAGACAAAATTAAGGATGGGAATAAGATTTGGCATGAAATGGCTATCAAAGTGAACCAAACTATGGAAGTCGCTAAAAAAATGAGCAATGCCTTAAATTTTACAGTAGATTATAAAAATCAGAAAAAGGAAATAGAGCGGTTGACCGAGCTAAGTGGCGATGCTCTCAATGAGTATGTCCGTCATAGCAGAGAGATAGCAGATGTCTATGGTCAAGACTCTATGGCTGTTGCCAAGTCTGTCAATGCAATGACAAAGCAGTTTGGAGGTAGCTATGAAGAAAATTTCACTTTGATGGAGGAAGGATTTAAAAGAGGGGCAAATCTATCTGGCAATCTTTTGAAAAACATGGAAAGATATAGTGGTGCATTTGCAGAGATGGGTGTCTCTGCCGATCAAGCTATGGTCATTATGGCAAAAGCAGAGAAAGAGGGCATAGATGGAGATAAAGCAGTTGAATCCTTAAAAAGAGCCAGTGATGCCATCAAAGAAATGGGGCCTGGGCAAAAGGAAGCCTTAAAACAGATAGGTGTAGATATCAGTCAACTAACAGGTAAGAGTGCATGGGAGGCGGTGCAGACTGTATCTAAAGCCATGGAAGGCATGAACGAACAAGCTAAACAGAATGTACTGGCTAAAGTATTTGGCGAGGCAGGAAAAGAGAGTGGTATTGCTTTTGTTCAAAATCTATCTCAAGAGATACCCGATTTATCTACACTACCAGAAGTAGAAGAATCTGCTAGTGGCTTTAAGAAGTTTTTTTCCAATGTCAAGAGCTGGGCTGGAGATGCCTTTGGTGAAATCGGCATTTATGCCACTCAACTATCTCCAACGATAGAGATACTTGCAGGTGCAATTCCTATTATTGACAGCCTTAGAAAATCTCAAGCATTATGGAATATTGTCACACTTCAAAATCCTATTTTCAAAATAGTAATAATAGTGGCAGCCTTGATAACCTTTATCACGATAGCTATTAAAAAATGGGATGAATTTGGAGCTGCAATGATGCTTATTTTTTCAGTTGTAGGTAGCCTTATTTTTAAAAGTCTTTTAGGTCCTTTTGGAATTGTCATCTCGGTGATAAAAACAATATATGATCACTGGCAGTCTATTGTTACTGCTTTTAGAGATGGTGGTATTTTAGAAGGATTGAAGCGTATCGGAGAGGTGATAATGGATGTCATATTAAAACCTCTTCAGCAGATACTGGAAACTATCGCAAAGTTTGACCCTACGGGATTGGCTAGTAAAGGAGCTGAGGCAATCAAAGCGTTCAGGCAATCTCATGAATTAGAGACAGCTGGAGAAAAAGAAAAAGAAAAAAAACTTGAAACAGCCAACCCAAAAAGTGAAAACGAAACGAAGAAAGAAGCTTCTTCTACAAGTGTTAATGACACAATACAAGGCGTAAAGCCAACGCTTCTTACTTTCTCTGAGGAAAAGGATAAAGGCAAAAATACAAGCAAAGAAGATTCAGGAATGTCAATATCTGGCAAAAGTGGAGCTTCTAATATCACTATGACGATAAATAATTATTTCACCGCAGCATCAGGCGTTAATATCCGTCAACTTGCAGACCAAGTGGCAGGGAAAATTAGCGACCGTCTTCAAGATGCAATTGTAAGCGTATAAATAGACTATATGGCAGTAGATGTGAGATATAATATTAACGAGATATTCCAAGCGGCTTTTGGAATCAGCTCGCCCATCTATATGGTCAATCCTACTGGTTTTGGAGCAGACAGTAGTAAGAAACCTTCTTACCAAATAAATGAAGCCACTGATAGTGGTCATGCAATATCTCCATATCAGATAGATAATAATCATCCAGTGCAATCTCCTATTGCTCCTTATATGGGCATACAGTTGATAGAAGAACAAGAAGCGTTGCAGTTGAGTTATCTAGGTACGCCTGTTATGTTTCCAATTCAATTTATCGGCGAGGGAGAGCGGTATCAAGTGTATGATAGTAATGGAAAATTAAGAAATAGAGCATTTAATAATTTTCCGATACCTGTAGCTACACTGGTGGATTTCAGTCGGGCAAAAATCATCTCACGCACCAATGTAGTGGGAGGTAACGGTACAGTCAAAGAGATATATGGATTTGATGACTGGCAAATAAGAATGCGAGGTGTCTGTCTAGCAGATAAGAATAGTAGTCCATCTTCTCAAAAGGAACAGCTCTTGCGCTGGCAAGAGATAGCTGGTTCTATCAAAGTAGATGGAGTATTGTTTTCTGAGAAAAGTATCTATAGGATAGCTATTACAGATATTAATTTCACTCAAATACAAGCTAAACCAGGAGTAATCCCTTTTGAGATTACTGCAATATCTGATGAACCGATTGAATTAATATTGAAAGAAAAGACAAGATGACAGTAGCGATGTGTGCATATATACTATTTTCTGCTAATGATATTCGCAAGTCTTTTGCCATTAGGAAAATTAATAGCGTGGAGATAGAAAGTAGCTGGCGTATGCTGACAGATACTGCCACTATTACTCTTCCAAGAAATGTGATGGAATTTGACCGTAGTAAGGTAAGGGATGTATTTAAAAGAGGCGATGCAGTAACTATATATCTAGGATATAATGATCGTATGTATTCTGAATTTTCGGGTTATATCTCTCAGGTATCTGCCGATATACCTATTGAGCTCAAGTGTGAAGATGAGATGTTTATGATAAAAAAGATACCTGTCAACTTTTCTTCAGTGGATATCAGTTTAGATGTTTTATTAAAATCTATTATCAAAGGTTATGAGATAGATGCATTGGAGGGTTGTGAACTTGGGAAAGTGAGATTTACAAAAACAAATGTCGGAGCGGTACTTGAAAAGTTACAATCTGAATTTAAAATATATACCTATATCGAACCAGGCACCAAAAAGATAGTGAGTGGCAAGATATATGCCGACAATTCAGATGAGCAGGCTTATATGTTTGACCTCGACCGTAATATCGTCAGCAATGACCTTGTTTATCGAAACAAAGATGATGTACGAGTAAAAGTAACAGGTACGGCTATCAAATCAGGAGAAAAACTGGAATATTCTTTTGGTGATGAGGATGCGGATAAGAATATAGATTGGCAGTTTTTGGTGAGTACTCAAAAGGATTTAGAAGAGGCAGTCAAACGGATGTATGATGCCAATAAATCTGATGGCTTCGATGGTAGTTTTACTGGCTTTGGAGTACCTAGTGTTCTACATGGCCGAAAAGCAAGGCTAGTTAGTACACGGTATCCTGATAGAGATGGCGTATATTATATAGAAGGTGTCAATAAGAGTTTTGATACGGGCGGTTATCGCCAACAAATTAAAATAGGCAATTTATATGAGCGCAGGAACTAACATAGAGAAACTTAAAGACCTACTAGATGGTAGAGCCAAACGCCAGATACCCAATCAGGTGAGCTGGGGGACGGTATCGGCTATAGACTGGGATAAAAAGCAGTGTACAGTCGTGGGCTTAGTAGATGAGCTTGAGTATTATGGAGTTAGTTTGGGTGTTGGTAATCGTCTCATTAAGCCAGTGATAGGAACAAGATGCTTAATCGGCTCAATTTTAAATCAAGAAGCAGATACTTATCTGATAGATGTAGAGGAATATGAAGAAAAAATATATACCAGTGGCAAAAATGAACTCCATATCACTAAGGATGGATTTGTGATAAAAAATGATAAGGCTGATATAAAATCAATATTGAAAGAAGCCTTTGAACAGTTAATGGTTGCCAAAATACTAACGCCATCGGGGCCAGGTAATTTTTCACCTGATGATGTAACAAAGTTTGGTGAGTTGAAAACCGATGTTTTAAATCTTTTTAAATAACGATTAAAGGGCAATTAAAATGGCATTAAACAAGCAAATATTAAAGACGAAAATAAAAAACCTTCTCAATGGGCTAAAGGATGAGGAAAATCAAGCAGATGCTATAGAGCAGTTTGCTGATGAGCTATCAACAGCAATAGATGATTATGTAAAAGAAGCTGAAATTATATATACAGCAGGATTAGTAGCTCCACCATTGGGAGGAACAGTAACAGGGGTATTTGAAGGAAATCTGATATAAGATGAAAGATATAGTATTGACACAGGAATATGACATTACACTATTAGGTGGTGATTTTCGCATTGACGAAAATACGCTTCAAGATGTTGATAATATCCTTGTCAGTGCTCAAGGAAATTTCAAAAACGAACCGCTTATTGGTGCTAATCTAGTCTATCTTATCAATAGACGTGTCACACCTAGGGTTCTTCAAGATATTGTAAGAATACAACTTGCTATTGACGATAAGGAGTATGATGATATTAAAGAAGCTATTCACATTCAACTAAAAAGACAGTAATGCAGATGTTTGTTAATATATTGATTTTATTGTTGCTCAGTGCTTGTAGTGCGAGTAAAAAGAGTAATATTTCACTCACAGAAATCTCTAAAGATAGCCTTTATGAGAAGAGTAGCGTTATAGATACTTCATCAACACAAACGCAGATAAATATTACTAAAGCGGTAGAAGGGGCTGTCGTTATACCTACTCCATGTGATAGCTTGGGTAATATTCATAATTTTTATTACACGATAGGTTCGGGCAATAACAAGGGTAGCTTATATACTAAAGATGGAGCTTTGTATTTTGACTTAAAACTAGATTCTATTAAAGAAGTTCTTGAAAAAGATTACAGATTGAGAATTGAGCAGGATAGTATGGCTCATATCAACTCCTCTGTGAAAAAGAGTATAAAAGAAAGAGAGGTAGTGAAGGTCAAATGGCCATGGTGGTTATATATAATCGTGCTAGTTGCTATTACTTCTTTTATCGTCAATATTTTGCAACGATTAAAAATATTGTGATGGATGCAGGTGTATTGACAGTGATAATTACAACTATTTCTTCTATTCTAACAGGATTAGCTACATGGCTAGTGTCAAGAAAAAAGAGGTTGGTGGAGCTGGAAGAAAAAAGGCTTGAATTATTGCAAAAAAATGAGGAGATAGAACACATGAAAATGGATAGTTCTAAGCAAATCATGTCGCAATACCAAGAGGCATTGGATGATCTCAAAAAACGATATGACGAGCGATTTGATTATCTAAAAAAAGAGTATGAAATCCGACATGAAGATTTGAAGAAAGATTATGAACGAAAATTTCAACGATTGGCAGAAGAAAAGCAGGACGAAATTGCTGAACTCAAAAAGGAAGTGGAAAGCCTAAAGCGCAATCTTGAACTGTGGAAAGGAAAATATCGTGACTTGAAAAAATATATAGACCAACAGTAAATGGAAGCAATGGTATTACAAGGGCAATCAATATTTGATGTTTGTCTGCAAAACTGCGGAACAATAGAAGGAGTATTTGAATTGGCAAATCAGAATAATCTCAGTATCACAGAAAATCTTATAACGGGAACCATATTGCAAACAAACGGTGTATTGACTGATGATGATATACTGGATTATTATAAGGTCAAAAATATTCAACCAGCAACAGGGCTTACTATAGAAATATCAGAAGATATTACTAATTGTGAAGGTATAGGATGTTGGATAATAGAAGACAATTTTAAGGTGAGTTAGAAATAAACAGAGATGGCAAGAAGCATAAAAGAAATTCAGGACGAAATCATTGAGCAAAAAAATGAACAGCCAGAGCTTGTAGGTCTAAATAGTACAAGCAAGGTGTCCGTATGGCGAATGTGGACATATATCACAGCGGTTGCAATATGGTCGTTAGAGAAGCTATTTGATTTGCACAGCAGTGAAGTCAATAGCAAATTAGCTCATCTAAAGCCTCATACTGCTCGGTGGTATCGCTCAAAGGCGTTGTTATTCCAAAATGGATTTGATTTATTGCCCGATAGTGATAATTATGATAATACTGGAGTTGATGAAAGTGAAATTGATAATTCAAAAGTGATTAAATATTGTGCAGTCGTAGAAAGTGAAAGCGTTAGTCGATTAATCATCAAGATTGCTACTGAAGATAGTGATGGATTAAAACCAGTAGATGAAAATATATTAGAGAGCTTTCAAGAATATATCGCTGAAATAAAAGATGCAGGAGTGGCTATCACAGTGATTAATTATTTGCCTGATCGTTTAAAACTAACTATCAGAATCATCAGAAATCCTTTATTGCTTGATGCGGAAGGTAGAAGTATAAGATATGGCAATAAACCAGTAGAAGATGCTATAAAGGGTTATTTAAAACTATTGCCTTTCAATGGCAATTTTAGTGTCCAGAAACTTATCGACAATATTCAACAAGTGGAAGGAGTAGAAGATTTATCAATAGATGAAGCTCTCACCTGCTGGATCGATGGCACACTACAAGACTATGGTAATTGGGAATCTATAGATATTCATAAAGTGCCTGAAAGTGGATATTATACTGTAAGCTATACCGATAATGACTATAAAAGTATAATTAGTTATGAATAAGGTATTTGATATCAATATAGAGCGATTAACTGTCTTGTTGCTTCCTATCCAGTGGCGACAAGTAAAGATGATGGCATGGCTCAAAGCATTGACTCGTCCTATTCATAGTTTGTATGGAAGATTTATCACCGAGAGAAGCGATGACATTTATACATTGGAGCATAATAGCCAAGTGTGCTATTTAAGAGCCGCACTCAATGATAGATTTGATAATGAACAACGACGAATAGAGATTATAGATGGTTATAGATTTGGTAGGTGGTATATCTACAGCAGAGGTCTGAATAAACCTCAATACTTGGGTGTAAAGTATATTCGCCAACGTACAGACTACGAGGATACAAGAGTTGACTTTATTGTACTTGTACCTATTGAATTAATGTTTAAAAATATAGAGATAAAAGCACTGGTAGATATTTACCGACTAGCATCAAAACGATATACAATAGAACCAAAAGATTAAAATTATGAATCGATTAAAATTAGATAATGTAGGAGGTTTCCCACTAGACCAAGATACGCTGGCATTTATGCAAGAAGCATATAGCCTGTTCAATGCATTGGGTGAGATTGTAGGAAATTTGAGTATTCTGAAAGGTGTAGAAGTAACAGGAGCTACGGCCTCAGACGGTGTGGTATATATCAATGGAGAGGTGCTTCCATTTAAAGGAGGTGCTATCACATCACATGTTATTATTGAAGAAACTGTCGTTCAATTGGAATTTGAAGGAGGAGAATTGAAAGACGTAGAGATAAGAAGGCAGGCTAAATTTGGTAATTCGCTTTCGGGAGCATTTCCATGGGCTAGCTTCTTCAGAGCTAGTGAAATCAAAAGAAGGCTACTTCCTGCGGGTACTAATCCTCAGCTGTTTTGTGGATCTGTCAATAATATCCCTTTTGGCTGGCAACTCTGTGACGGCACCAATGGCACTCCAGATTTGAGAGGTCAATTTATAGTCGGTTTTGACCCCAATGTTAATGATTATAATGCAATTGGTAAAACAGGTGGTAGCAATTCAGTAGTCCTCACAGAAGCTCAAATGCCATTGCATAACCATGAAACATATGTAGTTATTTGGGATAATGGTCATAGACACTTGTTCTCAGACGATAGTAATGGGGCTACTAATTCACTAAGGGTTAATAATGATATTCATCCTGTAGGCTCAGCCACTGCTAATATATCTGCAAACAATACGGGTACTGGGCGAATCTACGAAACATCAGAATCAGAGGCGGATATAACGGGAGGTGTCTTAGTATTTAACACAGGAGGAGATCAACCACATGAGAACCGTCCTCCATATTACACACTAGCATATATTATTTATACTGGCAATTAAAAAAAACATCATGGCAATCGATAAAAATAGCGTAAAAGAATGGTTTAGAACCCATAATAAGCCTACACAGGCACAGTTCTGGGCTTGGATAGAGGCATGTAGATTTTCAGACGAACCAATATCTATGGCAGATGTTGAAGGATTGATTCCTCTTATCAATAGCTTGCCAACAGCAGCAGATTTAGCTAATAAAGTGGATAAGCAAGTGGGCAAAGGACTATCCACTGAGGATTTCACTACAATACTCAAAGAGAAACTGGAAGGATTACAACAGCTTCTGGACAGCCAAGGGCTTATCAAGGGAGAGTTTATTCCACCTATCAACGTTGATGTAGAACAACAACAAGCAGACTGGAATGAGGTAGATATTGAAAGCCCAGCATTTATTCAAAATAAACCTTCAATAGATGATGGTTATAAGATGATATTTCCTCATCAAGGACTTACTTCTTCTGATGTCGGTAAGGTAGTCGTATGGGACGGTAGTCATGCTATACTACCTACATTTACGCCTTATATACTTCCAGAGAAAAGAATTGTAGATTTTCAGTTGGCTCGTGATGTTATGGTCTCATTTACTCCATTATCCATCTCTTTAATACTACATGACAATCCTCAAGATGGCGATGGCTTTGATCTGGTAATGCCAAATTTTAGTACGAAGCCGTTTTCATTCAAGCCCAGTGCAGGTAGTGGCGAAATACAAATAGGGGCTAATATAGAAGCTACTGTTGCCAATATGGCGCAATTTGTTTCTGATAATCTTGGTGAGTTTTTTACAGCAGATATAGCTGGCTCACCAGTAAATGATACGTTGGTAATTAAAGAGTATGTTGTGCCTTTTAATGGTTTATTTGCAAATCCAAGCGTTTTCTCAATTACTAATATGACAGGAAACTTTGTTACTAGTACAGTTCCAGCACTTACTCCATCAATACAGATGGGAGACTGTTTAGCTCCATTAATATTTCTAGATGGATTGGGACTGCTTGATACCAGTATTGAAAATGCTTTTGATAATTTATACTCTACTGATACCTTTTTTAGTAGAAAAGTACATGGTTTTGGCAATAAAAGCTACAGTACTTACTACTTGCCCAATGGCTATAGCGAAGTATTGGATTTCTTTGAATATTACTTGACCCGGTTTTATTTTTTTGATTCGATAACTATGCCTAATTCTATGACATTTCGCTTTGAGCTATATATCAATGAAGACGTGACGTTTGATGGAGTGATAGATGTCAATGAAAATTACTCATCATTTTGGGGGTCATGGATGGAGGAGGAAGGAGATATTGTAGCTGAGGGTGTAATAGGTAAGCTTCCCATAACATTTTTCCCAATTTTAGGGGTAGTGAAATCAGTTAGCGATAGTACAGTTGAATTGTTTTCTCAAGATGTTGTAAGTGTAATGGCACAAGAAACGATCACAGACATTGAAGGTAATGATCCTTATATTATAACCCAAAATTTTATACTTGATAATGAAAACGTAGGATATTTGAAGTCACTGATTTATATCACTGGTTTTGATTTAGAAAGATATTCAGTAAAGACTTTTTTTATGTTATTTAAAAAAAATTTTTATGTTTGTTTAGATAATAACATAACAGCATCTTCACTGTTTCGTGTAAGAATAAATAGCAATTTGCCGAGCTTTCTTTTCATAATATAGAAAAAATTACTTTTTGAAATTTGTTATGTGATTTTTTGTTTTTTGGAAATTATAGAATTATCAGGCTATTAATAGCGATTGTATTGATTGCATTATATTTTCTAGAATTAGTCCCGAAATCTATTGGAATATTTCTTGCCATGATTGCAGGAATATTGGTGTCAACTGCATATTTAAGCTTCTGTCCAATATGGGGCATGCTGAGAATTTCTACAAAAAAGAAAAACAAATCGTCATAGACTTCTTTAGCTATTACTTAAATATTGCATGTCTTTTTTCATCAAAAAAGATGAGTAGATTTTGTATCTTTGCGCTTCAATTTTAAAGGCAAAAAAGATGACGCCAAAGACCATTGCAACAATACTTAATGAAGCCCAGATCGGTTCAGAAATCACGATTAAAGGTTGGGTAAGAACAAAACGAGATAGTAAAAACGTAATATTTATCAATATTAATGATGGCTCTACTATCAATAATATTCAAGCTGTAGCCTCCCCAACAGATATTGACGAGAGCGTACTTCAAAAAGTGGTTACAGGGGCAGGCGTAGCGATTACTGGCGTATTGACCGCATCTCAGGGCAGCGGACAAGATGTTGAATTATTAGCATCTAATATTATTGTCTATGGAACAGCAGATCCAGAGAAATATCCTTTGCAACCTAAAAAACATTCATTGGAATTTCTTCGTGAAATCGCACATTTACGTCCACGTACCAATACATTTGGTGCTATTTTAAGAATAAGACATGCCTTAGCTTTTGCTATTCATCAATTCTTCAATGAAAGAGGATTTTATTATTTGCACACGCCTATCATTACAGGTTCAGATGCAGAAGGAGCAGGAGAAATGTTCAGAGTGACCACTTTGGACCCCAAAAATCCGCCTTTGAATGAAGAAGGGAAAGTAGATTATAAAGAAGACTTTTTTGGCAGAGAAACCAACCTTACCGTTTCAGGTCAGCTTGAAGGTGAATTGGGAGCGATGGCACTAGGAAAAATCTATACTTTCGGACCTACATTCCGTGCCGAAAATTCAAATACCGCTCGACATTTAGCAGAGTTTTGGATGATTGAACCAGAAATGGCATTCTATGAGTTGGAGGACAACATGAATTTGGCTGAAGAATTTTTACAATATTTAGTAAAATATGCTTTAGAAAACTGTGCTGATGATTTAGTTTTCTTAGAGAAAAGATTAATTGATGAAGAAAAATCATTGAAAAAAGAGGAGCAATCCCCTATGCCTTTGAGAGAAAAACTACATTTCATTGTCAATAATTCATTTAAAAGATTGACTTATACTGAAGCAATAAAAGTTTTAGAAAACTCAAAACCAAATAAGAAAGGTCAATTCAAATACCCTGTTTCTTGGGGAACAGACTTGCAATCAGAGCATGAAAGATATCTTGTTGAAAAGGAATACAATGCACCAGTCATTTTAACAGATTATCCTAGAGAAATTAAATCTTTCTATATGAAACAAAGTGATGATGGCAAAACTGTCAGAGCTATGGACGTATTATTCCCTGGAATTGGTGAGATTATCGGAGGTTCTCAGAGAGAAGAAGATTATGATAAATTGATGAAACGAGTTGATGAAGTCGGTATTCATCACGATACGATTTGGTGGTATTTAGAAACTAGGAAATTTGGAACTGTTCCTCATAGCGGTTTTGGATTGGGTTTTGAAAGATTAGTCTTATTTGTGACAGGTATGAAAAATATCAGAGATGTAATTCCATTCCCTCGCACACCTAAAAGTGCCAATTTTTAAACAACTACAGTCCTTTTTCGTATATATAATAAAGACAAAAACTTATGCTGAGTCAAAGTTTAAGCCAAAAGATGCTTCAAAAGCTATCTCCACAACAAATTCAGTTAATGAAATTGTTGCAAGTTCCTACTGCATCTTTAGAACAAAGAATAAAAGAAGAATTGGAGGTCAATCCTGCATTGGAAGAAGGTTCGAATGATAATGATTTTGAAAGTGAAGGATTGTCTGAAGCACAAGAAACTGACAATGAACATGAGTCAGAAGAATCTTCTAGCCAAGATGAAGATTTGGGATTGGATGATTATTTGGACAAAGAAAGCTATGATTACCGAGAAGATGGAGATGAATATTCAGGTGAAGATGATAATAAAACGATTCCCTTTGCAGTAGGTAAAAGTTTTCATGATTTATTATACGAACAATTATCTCTACTCAATCTAGATGAAGATGAATATATTATCGCGGATCAAATTGTAGGCAGCATTGACGATGATGGCTATATCCGTAGAGAAATAGATGCTATAGTTGATGATATTGCGTTTTCTCGTGGCATAATGGTAACAGAGGAACAAGTGGAAAAAGTTCTTAAAGATATCCAACGATTTGACCCTGCAGGAGTAGGCGCTAGAGATTTGCAAGAATGTCTGCTCATCCAATTGAAAAGAAAAAATGATTCGAAACAGATTACAAAATATGCCATTCTTGTCATAGAAAATCATTTTGAAGCTTTCACAAAAAAACATTACGACAAGCTACTCAAACAGTTAAATATTGATGAGAGCACATTGAAAGATGTCGTTGACGAAATCTTAAAGCTCAATCCTAAACCAGGAGGCTCAAGTGCTGGGAATAGTATTGGTTTGCATCAAGTCATTATTCCTGATTTTACTTTAATCAATAATAATGGAAAACTTGAGGTTTTACTCAATGGGAAAAACGCTCCAGATCTTCGTGTCAGTGAGAGTTTTAAAGACATGATAAAAGATTACAACAAAAGTAAAGTCAAAGACAAAAAACAAAAAGAAGCCTTACTATTTATTAAGCAAAAAATAGATTCAGCAAAATGGTTTATTGATGCAATCAAACAGCGACAACATACTCTTTTAGTAACAATGAATGCGATAGTTTCATATCAGAAAGAATATTTGTTGACAGGTGACGAGGTGCAAATGCGTCCAATGATATTAAAAGATATTGCCGAAATTACAGAATTGGATATCTCTACAATTTCTAGGGTAGCGAATAGCAAATATATTCAAACCGAATTTGGCACATTCCTTTTAAAACATTTTTTCTCAGAATCTCTACAAACAGACAGTGGTGAGGAAGTTTCTACTCGTGAAGTGAAAAAAATCCTTGAAAATTTAATTGATTCAGAAGACAAAAGCAAACCAATGTCAGATGAACAATTGACAGAAGCTCTTACCGAAAAAGGATATAATATCGCTCGTCGTACAGTTGCCAAATACAGAGAACAACTCAATATTCCTGTAGCAAGATTACGAAAAGAATTGTAAGCAGAGCGGATATTAATTCATTAACAATCAATATTTTAAATACAAATAGATGAAAAACCAAAACTCATTATTGCAAATTGTTTTCAAAATTATTTCAATCGTTTTTCATCCTCTTTTGATGCCCACTTACGGAACAATATTGTTTCTATGGGCATATCCTTCTATTTCACCGAGCACACCCATCGAAGAAGGTGATATCGTAAGAACACCTCAACATGTATTAATGTCTGTCTTTATTAACACTTTCATGATGCCTGCAATTGCAATATTGATGATGAAAGGGATTGGCTTCATTAAGAACTTGGAAATGGAAGACAAAAAAGATCGTATCATTCCTTTTATAGCTACGATGACCTTTTATATTTGGGCATTTTTGGCGGTTAAAGATTATTTCAATTTCATGCCTAATATCTATATCATATTTATGTTAGGAACTGTCATCTCTTTAATGGCATCATTTTTCATCAATCTATTTTTCAAATTGAGTATTCACATGGTCGGCGTTAGTGGTTTGCTTGTTGCTACTATGCTAATGATGATGAGTGCAGAAAAGTCATTAATTACAATATTCCTTTTAATAATTACCCTCAATGGATTAATCGCAACTGCAAGATTATACCTAAAGGCACATACTGTAAAAGAATTGTACATCGGTTTTTTAGTAGGAATTGGAGGACAAATGCTCGCAGTTACATTTTTTAGCAAATTTCTCAACTAAAGCTACCAATTCATCTATTCTATTTCTAAGCATTGTTTGACAAAACATGGTTTTAAAACTTTCAATAATGACCTTCAATGTTTATTGTGATAAATTTTAACAATTATCAAAACATAATTATTTTCTGATAGGTATTTATTTATAATTATCCATTACTTTTATCCTATTCTCATCATTAAAAATAGTTAGAGAAATGTTGGAAATAGGAATAGGGAAAGGCGATATTACTGCCTTCAAAAGAGGTGTTGGCATGTTGGGTTATGGATTAGCTACGCAAGTCATGCTAGATATCGAAACTCCATTACATGCTAGAGCTTTTGCATTTTATGACCCTAGTACAAAAAAAAGAGTTGTATTTGTCAATACCGAATTATGCATGATTAATCCCTCTTTAAAAGATGGTGTCATTCGACTATTAAAACAAAACTACCCAGATTGGAATTATGATTATGACAATGTTCTGTTGACTGCACAACATACACATACTGGTCCGAGTGGATATTCTTTGCATCCGCTTTATAGTATGGGAGCTCCAGGATTTGTCAGAGAAATCTATGACAAAATAGTGAATGGAATCTATGAAGCTATCGTTAAAGCAGAAATAAATAAAGCACCGGGCAAAATACAAGTCGGCACAGGTGATTTTGATTTAGAAACTTCTATCAGTTATAATCGCTCTATTGCTGCATATAATCTGAACCCTGAAGTTGAGCATAAGATTTCGTTTGCAGAAAGACATAAAGCAGCTGATAAACGAATGACTTTATTACAAATCACCGATGAAAACGGAAGACCTAGAGCTTCAGTGAATTGGTTTGCAGTGCATACAACCAATTTACCTAACAATTGGACAAAAATATGTTCAGACAATAAAGGATTTGCTGCAACAGAGCTGGAAGAATCTTTTGGCAATGAAAACAAAAATTATGTATCTGCTTTTGCTCAAGGTGCTTGTGGCGATGTATCTGCTAGAGTAAAATTTAATCCCAAACTCGATAGACAAAGAGGATATTGGGAAGGCCCTTTTGAAGATGACCTAAAAAGCTCAAAATACAACGGCAATATACAGTATAAAAAAGCCAAAGAAATCATCAATAATATTGACACAACTCAAGACTTAGGCACAGGAGGAGTTGACGCACAACTTTTATATACTGACTTTGGGAAAATAGATATTAACCCTGAGTTTACTGGAGGCAAAGAAGGTTGTGTGACCAGCCCTTCTTGTATGGGAGCAGCATTTCTAGTCGGTTCAATAATGGATGGACCAGGGATGCCAGAATTATTAGGCAAAGGAGCTGTAACTCTATCTAAAATCATCACCAAAAAAAGAGAATTGCTCAGCAAAGGAGAACCGAAGGCATATATTGACCGTATGATTAAAGCGCAAGGTGTCAAACCAGTTATCTTGGAAACAGGAAGAAATCTAGTCATGGGTGCAAGACCTAAAAATTTAATCTTACCCGATTTTGCCGACGAGTTGGTAAGAAACATTAAATATTTTGACAAAATCGGTATTTATGACCAGATTACTATAGCTCCACAAGTACTGCCTGTACAAGCCATGCGCATCGGTGCTATATTAATTTTAGGCATTCCATTTGAAATCACTACTATTGCTAGTAAAAGATTAATAAAAACGATAGAAGAAAAGGTTGCAAAACAAGGTATTCAACACGTTATTCTTGCACCTTATGCCAATGCATACAATGGATATATCGTAACAATTGAAGAATATCAGCTACAAATGTACGAAGGAGGACACTGCGTATTTGGACAATGGGCACTCAATGCATTACAAGAAAAATCTGTAAAAGTTATTGAGGAATTAATGAAACCAGAAGCTCAAAGACAATCTCTCCGTGAAGCAGAACCAGATGTCTTTAGTGAAGACCTAGCCAATGCTTTTGCATACCATGAAGGAAATGTTTATAGAGCTATTCGCCAAAGGGAAGAGAGAAAAGAAAAAAAAAGACTTTTACTAGAAGCCAATAAAGATAGAAAAGGTAGCTCTTATTAAAATTAAGGCATAAATATTGTGAGGATGTTTTAAATATTCCTAATTAAGTTTTTTATTTTTTTAAAAAAATACTATCTTAATAGAATATAAATAGAATTATTTGAATTGATTACCTATTAAATTTAAACATTATGAACATTGAAGAAATTGAAGGCATCGGACCTGCATTTGGTGCAAAACTAGGAAACGCATCTATTAAAACAGTAGAAGGTCTTTTGAAAGCTGGAGCTACTAAAGCTGGTAGAAAGAAAATTGCAGAAGAATCTGGCATTAGTGAAGATAAAATTTTGGATTGGGTAAACATGGCAGATTTATTTAGAATCAAAGGTGTTGCATCTCAATTTGCAGAATTATTAAAAGCTTCTGGAGTGGACACTATCAAAGAATTAAGACATAGAGTTCCTGAAAATCTTCATGCAAAATTAACTGAAGTCAATGCTGAGAAAAAACTAACTCGTGTTGTTCCTTCTTTATCACAAGTTGAAGATTTTATTGCACAAGCAAAAGAATTAGAACCAGTAGTTACTTACTAAGATTCTAAAAAAATATTTTCAAATGCCTCTTTTTTAGGGGCATTTTTTATTTGGAGCGGATAGCTTCCACTGCATCAAGAAGAGCGGCTTTTTTCGCTGGCAGATATCCAGAAATAAGTCCTATCAAAATTGAAATACTCAATCCTATAGCTGCATTTTTCACACTTAACTCAAAGCTCATTCCCGACATACTTGATATTGGATAAGTCAATATCCCTACAAAGATGAGTCCTATAAGCCCTCCCATTAAGCAAAGTATAATTGACTCGATGAGAAACTCCATTAAAATATAACTTCTTTTTGCTCCTAAAGCTTTTTTGACTCCTATAATATTTGTTCGCTCTGTCACTGAAACATACATAATATTAGCGATACCAAAACCTCCAACTATCAATGCAAAAAAACCAATCACCCAGCCGATAATATTTAAAACAGAAAAAATCCCATTAAATCCATTGGCAACGATACTCAATTGATTCAATGAAAAATCATCAGCCTCCTTAGGTCTGAGCTTTCTGACAGAACGCATGTGTTGTTGAATATCAAACATCAAATCATCTAATGAAACACCTTGTTTGGCTCTGACTTGAATAGCCTGATTGTCATTGTCTGGGCTTAAAAAACTGACATTATTGGCATAAGAAAAAGGAACATAAATCTTCTGATCATTATTCATCCCCAAAAGCCCGCCTTGTCCCTCCTTTTTGACAATTCCGATAATCTTTACTTTCCGTCCCCACACTACAATATCTTCTCCCAAGATATGATTTGAGCTTTTATTTAATTCTTCAGCAAGACCTCCACCAATTACAGCTACAGCATTCCCCGACAAAGATTCCATAGTAGAAAAAAATCGCCCCTTCTCAATGTCTAAATCAAAAACATCAACAAACTCTTGAGTTGTACCCTCAACTTTGGCGTTATCAATCACATTGCCTTTAAATTCTGGTGAAGCATCATCTATTTCAACAGAGTAAGAAATACTTTCAGCCTTTGACAATCTCGTTTTCAACTTCTTATAATCACTATAAGTCGCTTGAGACCTTTTGAAATATTCCCACCATGGATAATCTGAATCTCCAAACGTCCAAGGCCATTTACTCACAAAAACTACTTGATTACCCATTTTATCAATAGAACCTTTGATATCTTTTTTAAGTGCATCTATGGAAGTGAGAATGGTGATAATACTAAAAATCCCTATTGTTACCCCTAGTAAAGAAAGTCCTGAACGTAGCTTATTACTCAACAATTGCTGAACAGAAAGCCTCAAAGATTCCTTAATTAATAATCCAGATGATAACATGTGTCCCAAAAATAAGAAACCATTTACTTAAAATTGAACTATTATTGAGAAACTATGTTAATAGGGATAGGTCAAAGAACTATATACTTATCTTTACCAACATACCTTAAACTTATATTATTAAACAAACAGTTTTATCATGAAAAAAACCAGAACTATTCATTCCTTACTATTCGCAGTAGCTCTGACTTTAGGAGGCTATTCTCAAGCACAAGGACTAAAAACTCCAGTACCTAGCCCTCAACAAAAAATCACTCAAGGATTTGCCTTGTCAGAAATTCAAATTGACTACTCAAGACCTAGCGCAAAAGGAAGAGTTATCTTTGGCGGCTTAGTTCCTTTTGGGCAAGTATGGAGAACAGGAGCAAATAGCTCTACTACTATCACTTTCGGAGAAGACGTAAAGGTAAATGGCAAAGATGTTAAAGCTGGGACTTATGCTATCTATACAGTACCTGGTGGCAATGAATGGAAATTAGCATTATATAGCGACTTGACTCTTGGTGGAAATGTCAATAGCTACGACCCAACAAAAGAGGTTGTTTCACTACAATTACCTGTTAAAAAACTAGCAGATAAAGTAGAGACTTTTACTATTCAAGTGAATAATTTGACAGACAATTCTGCTAATATTTCTCTAACATGGGAAAACACTTCTGTTTCATTCAATGTAAGTGCTGAGATTGACGCTAAAGTGATGGGAAATATCGAAAAAGCAATGAAAGATAGTCGTCCTTATGGTCAAGCTGCTACTTATTATCTAAATAATGGCAAAGACTTAAATCAAGCATACGAATGGATACAAAAAGCAGTAGATCAAGCTCCGTATGCATTTTGGCACATCTTGAGCAAAGCTAAAATTGAAAAAGGTCTTAAAAAATACCAACAAGCTATAGAAACTGCCAATCTTGCTAAAGCAAAAGCAGAAGAAGCACAAAGTGCAGAATATGTAAAAATGAGCAATGAACTTATCGAAGCTTGTCAAGCAGAGTTGAAAAAACTACCTATTCAACCGAGCAATACCAATATTCCTAAGAAAAAGAGATAATCTTTCTTTTCCTATTAAATGCCAAAAAGGCTATTTCAATATTGAGATAGCCTTTTATTTTTGAAGATTAATCTTTATCTATTGTTCTAAATATTCCAATGCTCTTGGCCCCAAATTAAACAACAAATCCAGAATACTCAAGTCAGACAAAAAATCCATTCTGTCCATAAATACTTGCACATAAGGCTTTGTCATAGGTGTAACACTCATCTTATTGATATTGGGATGAATCGTATTTCTTAAATCCAAACCTTCAAAATCTCCAGGCGTAATATAATTTTCTGTAAATGAAATTTTCAAATCTTTTTTAAGCAACCTCATAACTAAGTGAATAGATGCCATATTTAATTGAGACAATTTATCAAAATTCTCTTGGTACAATGGAGCTATTTCATCTTCATAATATTCAAAATAAGAAGAACGTCTATACGATGAAAGTAAACTCTGCCAATGATCTTTCTTCCAATTTTCAGCATAGCTAATACTTACATCTTTAAAGACAGAATGTTGATCTTTCCCTTTAATCAATGGCACAGATAAAGACAATTTTCCATTAGGCCCCATGATTTGACAACGATTGCGATATGTGCCTTTTTTGAAATGAGAATGAATATCAAATACTATTGATTCTGCTGAAAATAATTGCTGAAAATAAGTAATACTACCCCAATAATGTGGTTCAATTAATATCGATTGTGACATAATGCAACAAAATTAATGAAACAAGACAGTTAAATTGCTTGTTCTAAAAATATTCTTTTATACCTCCTAAGAATAAATCTTCCTTATTTTTGAAACATGAGAGAGAAAGGTACATTGTGGCTAATAAAAATATTGTCAGGAATAATCTCTATTCTCCCATTTTCTCTATTGAAATACCTTTCAAGATCTTTATACTTTTTAATATTCAAAGTCTTAAGGTATAGAAATAGAGTCGTCCGTACCAATCTCTATTACGCACTTCCTTATATGGAAGAATCAAAATTTAAGCAAGTTCAACCAGCGTTTTACCAACATCTTTCTGAATTAATTGTCGAAGTCATTAAAAGTTGGAGTATTTCGTTGAAAGATTTATTACAAAGAATCACATTAGATAATGCTTCCCAAAATCTGCTTCAAAAGTTCACCGAAGAAAATCGCCATATCGTCCTTCTATTGGGGCATTATGGCAATTGGGAATGGGCATTATTAATCATACAAAAATTTACATCACTAAAAGCTTTTGCCTTTTATTCTTCAATGAGTAATCCGACTGTAGATAATTTTATCAAAACAAAAAGAGAAAGATTTGGGGCTACAATGATAGATGCTTCCAAATCAAGAAACTTCATGCAGACACTCCAAAAGCAAGCTTCTATTGTCGCTGTAGTAGCTGACCAATCCCCCACTGGAAGAACAAATTTCTACGAAAGTAGGTTTCTTTCTTTAGATACTCGTTTTTTTATAGGAGGAGAAAAGATTGCCAAAAGACTAGATGCTGTTGTTCTATATGTACATCTTGAAAAAGTATCTTTTGCAAAATATATTATCCATTTAGAAACAATTACAGACAATATCTCATCTTTGGAAGATGGTGTCGCAACAGAGCAATACATCAAACGACTGGAATCCAATATTATCCAAAATCCAGCATATTGGCTTTGGAGTCATAAAAGATGGAAAGGAACTTTACCTTATTGACAGTTAGTGATCTTCAGAACTTTTACCAATTATATCATAAATAATCTTCTGCATTCTAGGTCTGATATTTTGATTGATAAGAAGCCTATTTTCTGGACTTGGATAAGTTCTATTAGAAAGGAAAATAAATATGACTTCATTCTTAGGATCTGCCCAAGCAATAGTTCCCGTAAATCCAGTATGTCCAAAAGATTCATCAGAAACACAATCACAAGAAGGTCCATTGCTCCCACTCAACGCAGACTTATCAAAAGCTAAAGCTCGCCTATTTCCTTTACTTACTCGTGAAGTAAATCTTTCTACTAATTGAGGGCTAAAGAATTGAACTCCTCCAAAATATCCTTTATTCAATAGCATTTGAAAATATTTTGTCAAATCATTTGCATTGCTAAACAAGCCTGCATGTCCAGCTACACCACCCATCATCGCTGCACCTTGGTCATTGACATATCCTTGAATTTTCTGCATTCTAAAATCTTTATCCTCTTCCGAAGGGACAATATTATTCAACGCAACACCATGTCGCAATGGATTATACATTGTCTTTGTTCCACCTAATTTTTTCCATATTAATGAATCTGCTACAACATCAAGTGGGCGATGAAAATTATTTTCAATTATCTGTTTGAAATAATAATAGCCTAAATCGCTATATCTATAAGTTGCTTCTTGTAGAGGAACTTCATCAATATCTTTATAAATGGTATCAATATACCTTTTATCCATAAACATATTATTGGTTACTTCATAAGAGAACTGTGGACTATATTCTTTACTGTAAATCTCTGGATTAGGTTTTTTATTTTCACCTAATGTCTTCTTATAAAAAGGAATCCAAGCAGGCAAGCCAGACTGATGAGCAAGAATATCTTTTATCACCAAACTGCGTTTATTTCCTTTCAAATCAGGTAAATAATCTGATAATTTCTTATTGATATCAAACTTTCCCAACTCACTCATGTGCATCAACACTGGAGCGGTAGCAGTGATTTTAGTAATAGAAGCAATATCATACAAATCTGTATTTTTGACCTCTTCACCTCCATATTCTTTTCTTCCAAAAGATTTCTCATAGATAACAGCTCCTTTATATGCCACTACAATTTGACAACCAGGCGTAGCTTTCATACGAATAGACTCTTCAGCTAATTGATCTATCTCTTTAAATTTTGAAGGAGAAATGCCCATATAATATGGACTGACATACCTTAACCTCACTCCTCCTACTCTATTTATCCCTGTACCTGCTGGATATTTCCCAGCTTTTACAGGCAACTTGGCTGTAGCACCAATTCCTCCAAATATCAATTGAACTGCCGCTGACTGCGCAATAGGATCATCTACATAAGCGACTATACTTGTCTTTAAATCTGAAAACTGATTCAGTACATAAGGAAGTCCAAAGAAAATATTTATTGTACGCTTTTTTTCTTGCAATTGCTGAATAAAATTCACTGAGTTTGCAGTTATTCCATGCTTTTTACTAGCCGATCTCAATAGTCCAAAATGAGCAACAATAATTAAATCATAATCATTTAACTGGGATTGCAAAGACTGAAAATCTTGAACAGAAGCATCTTTTGAAATATAAAAATGTGTAACATCACCATATTTATTCAACATTTCTGTCATCTTATTGGAAGCACCTCCTTCAATCTGAACAGAAGCTATTTTCAATTGACTTAAATCTCCAATTGGAATATTATTGTCATTGTCTGAAACAATTGTAATGGCCTCAGTGATTAATTTTTCATTGAGATATGACGCATAATCTGTGTTCAATTGAGTATCTAATTGTTTCGGGTCTATTGGTTGGCTTTTATGATTAAGCCCCAACCAATATTTTGCCAATAATACCTTTTTAACTTTTTCATCTATTAATTCTTGAGACAATCGACCACTTTTCACAGCCGCCAAAACACCATCCATAGCTTTGGGTACATTTTCAGAAAAAAGCATAATATCATTTCCAGCCAAAAGTGCTCTTACTTCTGCTTCTCCTGAAGGGAAATATTTGCTTACTCCTTTCATATTTAAAGCATCTGTAAACACTAGACCTTGATAGCCAATTTCATTTCTCAAAATTCCATTAATAATTTTAGGAGACAATGTACTCGGCAAATTTGGGGTATTATCCAAAGAGGGTATGCTCAAATGTGCCACCATCATACTTCCCACGCCATTGGCAGAAAGTGCTTTAAATGGTTTTAATTCTATAGAATCTAATCGCGCTTTACTTTGTTTTATCACCGGCAAATCATAATGCGAATCTGTATCTGTATCTCCATGACCAGGGAAATGCTTTGCACAAGCCAATACTCCACCATCTTGAAGCCCCTTCATATACATGATACTTTTCTTAATCACATTTTGTACGTTCTCACCAAAAGACCTATCATTAATGACAGGATTGCTTGCATTATTATTGACATCTACAACGGGAGCAAAATTAAAATGTATGCCTACCAATTTCATCTGACGAGCAAATTCTCTCCCCATTTCATATATCAACAAATCATTTTGCAATGCTCCTAATAACATTTGTCTTGGGTAATCTACCACATTCTTCAACCTCATTGACAATCCCCATTCCCCGTCAAAACCTATCATTAAAGGAATATTGGAAACAGATTGGTATTTATTCAAAAGTTCAACTTGTCTTTGTGGTGTCCCCTGCATCATTATCAAGCCACCTATCTGATATTTCTTTACAAAATTTTCAATTTCTCTCTCATGTGCTTCATCTTTATTGGAATAGGCCGATATCATAAACAACTGAGCCACCTTTGCTTCTGGAGTCATACGAGATAACAATGAGTCCACCCAAAGATTAGCTTCTTGAGGAACATCCATCAGGTATGGAGGTGCGACCTGAGCCTGAACTTGATAGATTGGAATAGAAAAAAGAAACGTAAAAAATAAATAACAAAATAATTTCATCCTCATAAAAACCAATTGACAATATTTATACCGAAAAAGAGGTTAAGATAAGGATTTGCGCCTTTATCTAGAAAATTCCTTTCTTATTTCTTAAAAAACATTTATTCACACTGGTTGGGGAAATCTTGTTGGTATTCCTTTCACTGAAAACAAGGTCATTCATCAAGAATTATGTAATATTGCTAAAATAAGTCTTGATTAACAGATGGCAGACATTATTCATTTACTTCCAGACGCTATTGCAAATCAAATTGCTGCTGGGGAGGTCGTACAAAGACCTGCTTCTGTTGTCAAAGAACTATTAGAAAATTCCATTGATGCGGGTAGCACTCAAATACAACTGATATTAAATGATGCGGGTCGTTCACTTATTCAGATAGTAGATGACGGGCGAGGAATGTCAATGATAGATGCTAGAATGTGCTTTGAAAGACATGCGACTTCTAAAATCAGAGAAATCAACGATATTTTCAGCATTTTCACTATGGGCTTTCGTGGCGAAGCTATGGCTTCCATCGCAGCAGTAGCACAAGTCGAGCTCAAATCACGTCAATCTACTGATACTGTCGGCACTCATATACGTATAGAAGGCTCGAAAGTCATTTCACAAGAACCTATTAATCATCATGTTGGAACAACTACTATTGTCAGAAATTTATTTTTCAATGTTCCTGCAAGAAGAAATTTTTTAAAATCCAACCAAGTAGAGTTAAAGCATACCATAGATGAATTCACTCGTATTGCACTAGCTCATCCACACATTGGATTTACATTTCACCATAATGGATTAGAACTTTACCATCTCAATATTGGTAATTTGAGACAAAGAATAGTCAGTATTTTCGGTAAGCAAGTCAATGACAAATTGGTGCCTGTTGAAGAGATGACCGACTATGTAAGCGTGAGTGGATTTATTGGCAAACCAGAGATAGCCAAAAAGACTAGAGGCGAGCAGTTTTTCTTTGTCAATAATAGATTCATCAAAAGTCAATTTTTGAATTATGCAGTGGGTAAAGCGTATGAAGAATTGATTGCAGAAAAAAGTTTTCCATTTTATACATTATTCATCCAAATCAATCCTGCTGCAATAGATGTCAATGTACATCCTACTAAGCAAGAAATCAAATTTGAAGATGAAAAAAGTGTATTTATGATTATACAAGCTGCTGTAAAGCATGGACTTGCGCAATATAGTGTAACACCTACGCTTGATTTTTCACAGGAAGCACAGTTCAGCAATTTAGAAGCTGTAAGATTTGCTCCCAAAGCAGATGAAAGAATCTTAAGCAAATATACAGGTGGACATGGATTTCCTTCCTCCTCAGGACAGCAAACTCCACTATCAACACCTCAACGTGCCAATTGGCAGACAATATTACCTTCTGCTATGCAGGCAGCTACAGATATTATTACCTTGAAGAGTAAAATGGATGATGAAACTTTTGACAGTTTTTCTCATCATTCATTGTTTGACGAGAATGAGATTCATGCACCATTTGAGCCGATACAATTACATCAAAAATATATTCTCACACAAATCAAATCTGGATTGGTATTAATTCATCAACAGCATGCCATTGAAAGAATTTCATTTGAAAAATATATCAAAGCATTAGAAGCACGTCCATCAGCTTCTCAACAATCTTTATTCCCCAAATCTTTAGAGTTTTCACCACAAGATTCCTTTTTATTATCTGAAATGCTTCCAGATTTAAAACAAATAGGCTTTGATATACAAGCATTCGGACAAAACACGTTTATAGTGCATGGAATACCTGAAGAAAATATTGGAGAAGATGAACAAGCTATACTTGAAATGATGTTAGAATCTTATAAAGAAAGTTATGGTAGCGAATCTCTCAGCAAAAAAGAAAGATTGGCACAATCTTTAGCTAAAGGTATTGCACAAAAGAGCAATAAAAAATTAGATATTAGAGAAATAAAAAACATTATTGAAGAGTTATTTGCGTGTAATGAACCCAATTATACTTTGAATGGAAAGAAAACATTTATTACTTTATCACTACAAGAAATAGAAAAAAAGTTTAATTAACGGACAACCATATTTATGTTAGGATTTGGAAATTTACCAGTAGTTACAAAAAATTTAATCATCATCAATGCTATTGTTCTCTTAGCATTGACATTATACCCACAACTATACGAATACATCTCATTATATTATTTTTCAAATGAGCAGTTCAAACCATGGCAAATTGTTACACACATGTTTGCCCATGGAAACTTCACCCATTTGTTCTTTAATATGTTTTCCTTATTCATGTTTGGATCAGTATTAGAAAATGTATTGGGATCTAAAAGATTTTTAAATTATTATTTGCTGACAGGCTTTGGAGGTGCTTTTTTGCATCTATTAGTGAATGTTATTCATATTTATATTCTTTCTGGTCAGATATGGGTAACTCCAGACATCATCAATCATCTGCTTATTCCCTTCTCTGATAAACAGGAAATTGCTAGAATATTCTTGACTCCAATGGTCGGTGCTTCAGGTGCTGTGTTTGGAGTACTGATAGGATTTGCATATTTCTTTCCAGATGCAAAACTTATGCTTATCTTTCCTCCAATACCTATTAAAGCCAAAGTAATGGTTACGATTCTTATTTTATTGGAACTGTGGTATAGTTATCAGCAAGAAGGCAATATTGCACATTTTGCACATTTAGGAGGTGCATTATTTGGCTATTTGATATTGAGATATTGGAAAAGAAATGGTAGATTATAAGCGATATGTACACTAATCCCTCAATATGGCAAGAGCTTAAATATAAGTACCAATATGGAGGTGCTCATATTAAAATTATTTTTATCAATGTAGCCATCTTTATTCTCCTCAATCTGACACTTTTTTTTGACAGACTGCTATTCGACAGTAGAGGGCGTTCATTTATTTTAGACCAGATATTAGGCAGTTCGAGTCTGACTCAAAATCTTTACAAACCATGGATAGCCATCACCAATTTATTTGTCCATGACGTGAGTGGATTTTCACACATCTTTTTCAATATGATAGTTTTATATATTTTTGGAAATATTGTAAAAGACTTGATTGGCAATTCTAAAATCGTTCCTATATTTTTATTATCAGGATTGGCTGGTTATCTCATATTCATATTGGCATACAATATTTTTCCACCACTTAAAGCGATGGGATCTGTATCAATATGCGGAGCATCTGGTGGAATTATGGGTATCACATTTGCTGCTGTGGCTATTTCTCCCAATTTTGAGCTGTATTTACTTTTATTAGGTCGGGTAAAAATTAAATGGATAGCACTTTTCTATCTTTTCATCAATATCATCATGCTTCAAGGGAATAATACAGGAGGAAGTATTGCACATTTAGGAGGTGCATTGATGGGATTTATTTACATCAAACAGTTGAGAAATGGAGTAGATTTAGGAAGGCCTTTTTATTGGCTGGAAGATTGGTTTGAAAACATAAGGAAACCCAAACCTAAACCTAAAATGACTTATAAAAAAGAAGAAAAGGTAGTCGCTGGAGAAAATACAAAACAACAAAAATCAGGCTCTAAAAGCACAGTGAGTAGTAGCAAGCAAGAGCACTTGGATAAAATATTAGACAAAATCAATCTTTCGGGATATGATAGTTTAAGTCAAGAAGAAAAGTCATTTTTATTCAAAATCAGCCAAGAAGATTAAATGAAATTTCTACACGGATTGCTATCTATATTCTCAAGAAGTGCCAATCTAGTGGCTTTTGTACTATTGATAATATCTGGAGTAGCTGGAAGATTTAATCCCGATTTATTCTGGCCATTAGGCTTGTTTGGATTGGCATATCCGCTTTTTGCATTGATAAATATTTTCTTTATTATTTCCTGGATAATGAGAAAAAGATTTTTCTTCATCTTCTCGCTGATTGGCATCATATTTACTTACCCTCAATTAAAAGCTCAAATTGCAATACCTTATTTTCAAGAAAAACCAAGCGATAAACAAGCGACATTACGGGTTCTTAATTACAATATAAGAAATTTTGACTTATATAATTGGAGCAAGAATCTAACATCAAGACAGTCAATGATAGATACTATCAAAATGTATCAACCAGATATTCTTTTCCTTCAAGAATATTATTCAGACAAAGACAAATATCAAAACAAAGAACTTTTAAACTCTTTAGGTTATAAGCATAATGCTTTTGCATTGGAACTGACCAAGAAAAAGACTAGAGTTTGGGGTGTAGCTATCTTTAGCAAATATCCAATTTTGGAAAGTGGTGAAATCATTAGACAAGGCACACCTAGTCCTTATGGAAACTTTCATAATCGAGGAGTATATGCAGATATTCTAATCAATAATCAAAGAATTCGATTTATCTCCGTTCATTTACAATCTATCTATTTGGGTATAGATGATTATGGAGTGATTAAAGAATTGAAAGAAGAGCCTTCCTATCAAATCAAAAAATACATGCCTATATTAAAAAAATTGGGTAAAGCATTTAAACAACGAGGACTACAGACTGCAGAATTGCGCACTTTTATTGAATCTTCACCTTATCCTGTTATTTTAGGAGGAGATTTTAATGACACTCCTGGCTCTTTTGCCTACCAACAAATGGGTGAAATCATGGATGATACCTTCTTAAAAAGAGGCGAATGGTTAGGTTCCACTTATAATGGTATTATTCCATTATTGAGGATAGACTATATTTTTATAGATAAAAATTTTGAATGCTTACAATATATTCGAAATAAAAATCCCAATTCAGATCATTTCCCTATCGTGGCAGATATCTTTATACCTCAAAAATAGTTTTATCATTAAATAATTAATCATAATATTTTCAAGCATATATTTGCATTATGAATTCACAATCACTCTATATATACAATTCCTACACGAAGAGCAAAGAATTATTTGAGCCTATCAATCCTCCTTTTGTAGGTATGTATGTATGTGGACCTACGGTATATAATGATGTTCATCTAGGCAATGTCCGTACATTTCTGACTTTTGACATTGTATTTAGGCTGTTAACTTATCTCGATTACAAAGTGAGATATGTAAGAAATATTACTGATGTAGGGCATTTGGTGGACGATGCAGACCATGGTGAAGATAAAATTGCTAAAAAAGCTAGATTGGAACAACTGGAACCGATGGAAATCGTCCAAAAATATACAATAGGTTTCCATGATGTCATGAGGTTGATGAATATTACTCCTCCTAGTATAGAACCTTCAGCGAGTGGGCATATTATTGAGCAAATTGAAATGATAAACAATATCATGGCAAATGGTTTTGCTTATGAAGTCAATGGTTCAATTTATTTCGATGTTGTTCAATTCAATGAACAATATCCTTATGGAAAATTATCTGGAAGAGTATTGGAAGATTTATTAGCAACTACCAGAGAATTAGACGGACAAGAAGAAAAAAGAAACAAAGCAGACTTTGCTTTATGGAAAAAAGCAGATAAAGGTCATATTATGAAATGGAACTCTCCTTGGGGAGAAGGATTTCCTGGATGGCACTTGGAATGTTCAGCAATGAGTACCAAATACTTAGGCAAAGTCTTCGATATTCACGGAGGAGGAATGGATTTAAAATTCCCTCACCATGAATCTGAAATTGCTCAAAACATCGGAGCTTGTGGTCATGCACCTGTCAACTATTGGATGCACAGCAATATGCTCAATTTCAATGGCAAGAAAATGAGCAAATCAGAAGGCAACTCTATCCTACCCATGGAAATGGTAACAGGACAACATCCATTACTAGACAAAGGATATAGTCCTATGACATTGCGTTTTCTTTTCTTACAATCACATTATAGCAGTGAAATAGATATTTCTATCAAATCTCTCCATGATGCTGAAAAAGGATTTAAAAAGATAATGAATGCACTTAGTTATTTATCAAAAATAACATGGAAAGCAGGAACTATTAATGAAGCAAGCGAAGCTGATATCGTCAAACACAGCAATGAAATTGTCTCTAATCTGTGTGATGATTTTAATACTGCTAAAGCAATTGCAAATTTATACTCGATGGCTTCCTATATCAACACTTGGTATCACCAAAACCAAGAAGTATCTGAAATTTCAGAAGAGGCATTTAAAAGTCTTCAGAAAATCTTCAGAGATATTGTAATAGATGTATTGGGATTAAAAGAAGAAAGTAGCTCCGACAACAACGCTTTGGATGCCGCTATGAACCTCATCATAGAATTGAGAAAACAAGCTAGAGCAGAGAAAAAATGGAATGTTTCTGACCAAATAAGAGATGCCTTAAAAACAGCAGGTATCATCATAAAAGATTCAAAAGATGGAAATTCTAGCTATGAATTGGAAAGTTAATTTATATCTTGCTTTTTTAGCAATTCTTACAATAACTTGTAAAGGAAGAGAGTCTCAACCAGCGATTGACGTACCTCAAGACGTTGCTAAAGTAGTCGAGCGACCTGAATTTTCTTCTGATTCTGCCTACCAATATATTAAACATCAAGTTGACTTTGGTCCACGAGTACCTGGTTCGGAAGCACATCTAAAATGTTCGGAATGGTTAGCTCAAAAATTAAAAGATTTCGGAGCAACAGTTCAGGTTCAAAGCACTCAACTTACCACTGGAGAAAATAAAAGTGTTCCATGTTATAATATCATCGCCAGCTATTTATCTGAATCCAAGTCAAGAATTTTATTAAGTGCACATTGGGATACTCGACCTTGGGCAGACCAAGATGATGAGCATCAAGACGAGCCTATCTTAGGAGCTAATGATGGCGGTAGTGGAGTAGGAATACTTTTGGAAATTGCTAGACAAATCCAAAAACATGGTACAGAAACTGGAATTGATATTATACTTTTTGATGTAGAAGACTCTGGTGTCAATCACGTAGAAGACTCTTATTGTTTAGGTTCTCAATATTGGGGCAAAAACCCTCACGAACTCAATTATTATGCACAGAAAGGCATTTTATTGGATATGGTAGGTGCAAAAGATGCAGTTTTTACAATGGAAGGAGCTTCCATGTCTATCAATCCTAGTTGGGTCAATGAAATATGGGATACGGCTCAAAAACTGGGCCATGGAGGATATTTTCAGTATAAAAAGACCAATTCTATTATTGATGACCATGTGTATGTTTACAAATATACAAGAACACCGATGATAGACATTATTCATTATGACCAGACAACTCCTTCTGGATTTGGTTCATATTGGCATACTCACCAAGATGATATGGAGATTATCGGAAAGCCAACATTGCAAGCCGTCGGAGAAACGGTATTGGCAAGCATTCGTAATAAATAATATCTTCGTTCTTTTTGAATATCAAATAATCCTATTACTTTTGCACACTTCAAAATACAGAGAGGTGTCCGAGTGGTTGAAGGAGCTACCCTGGAAAGGTAGTATATGGGCAACTGTATCGAGGGTTCGAATCCCTTCCTCTCTGCAAAATTAAATCGCAAATCATTGGATTACAATTGTTTGCGATTTTTTTTAAAAAAGATACAATTTAGCAAGGCTCAACAAAAAAGAGATACATTTCTACATCTCTTTTTACAATACTATATTTTAATCATTGTCTAAATTCTATTCAACAATCTCCTTTTTAATTGACAATAAAGGAATTGTAATTAATTTGGCAGCATTTTCAGTCAGACTGATACCAAATATTTTTTGCAATAATTTGCGAGGATGCATAAACATCACCAAAATTGAATCATTCAATTCCTGAGTATAATTTCTGATATTTTGAGAAAGAGATAATTCTATATTGGAAGACACGCTTTCAAATGGAATACCTTCAATATCTCTCTCCTTAATATCTCCATCTTCTATCACCTGAAATTCTACTGCACGTACTGGCAATTTGAAAAACTCTTTCAAATCTTTTATCTGATCCACTACAGAGATAATATCTTTTAACTCAATAGCTACCACAAGTTGATTTATTGTAACAGGCTTCCAATGAGATGGAATCAATAAAACTGGCCACTTTGAAGCACTTATAACATCCAAAGCATTAGTACCCATCAACTTATCAATCAATCCTGTGACACCATGTGTTCCCATAACTATCAAAACAACATTTGATTCAGCAGCACGTAGCAATACTTCATCTACTATTCTTTCTCCTTTCTGTAAGACAACAGTTGCTTGAACATCATCGGAAACTCCAGATAATTTGCGAGCAGCATCAATTTTTGTTTCCAAACTTTCTTTTATGGCTTCTTCATCTTGCTCCGACCATGCAATAGGATAATCTCTACTCACTAATATATTCAGTACATGAAAAACCTCCACACTGAGCCCACTTTTTTGAGCTATTAACATGGCTTGCTGTAATGCAACAAATGCATTTTCTGAATGATCAAATGGAACTAAAATTTCTGACATAATAAAGTATTTTCAACTAAAGTAAAACAAATATTTATGTTTAAAGTTGACAAAAGTTACACAATTAAAAATTTTGACGATTAATATACACTTGGTATATCGTCAGCGCAGATGCCACACTGACATTATAAGAGTCAATATTCGCAATAGGAATCTTATAAAAAGATTGAATCTCCTTTTGCACTTGAGCACTGATGCCGGTATCTTCCGCTCCCATCACCAATGCAAGCGGGGCATCTCCTCTAATACTAGATATTGTTTCATCTGTATGAGCATGAATACCAACAACCTCAATCCCATTCAATTTTAAATCTTTTACTGCTGTACTAAGATTTTGAACTCTACAAATCGGGATTTTCAATAGCGCACCTGCCGATGATTTAATAGCATCTGCTTGTATTGGAGCAGAACCCTTTTGTGGTATAATAATCCCATGAACACCTAAGCCATAAGCAGTCCGAGCTATCGCCCCAATATTCCTGACATCTGTAACACCATCCAAAACAATAAAGAACGGCAACTCTGTGGAATCTAAAACATTATCAATCAATTCTTGAAGTTCATAATACTTCACTACACTCAATAATGCTGCAACACCTTGATGATTAAGGTTTCTCCATTCACGATGTAGCTTTTCTTCTGGAACTATTTGATAATGAATTTCCTTTTCACGGCATATCGCTTTAATCTTATCAATTACTTCGCCTTTAGCAAATTTTGAAATAAAAACTTTGTCAATTTTCTTTTCGCTTTCCAAGGCTTCCAAGACGGGTTGCCTACCTACGACATTTGAAGTATCTGACATGATAAAAGATTGAATTGAGTGCAAGTTAAAGATAATAGATTTTGAAACAGCACAATCAAGAATCAATCTTTACGCTAATAAAGATTTATTTTATTAACGATTTATATTTTTCTCTTTTGGAAGGATGAATAAAAAAGTAATCTTGAATATAATTGACAGGTAATTTAGATGTCAAAACACCATCATCAAAATATAAAGCTTGATAACCTAAATCAAAAAGTGTGTGTTCAATAATCGCTTTTGAATCATCTTGTATTTCTATTTGAATAACAGGAAGTGTCCTTCTTAAAAATTCTTTTATTTCTGGAATAACAAATTTTTCATAGCCTTCAATATCCATTTTTAGATAATCCAAAATAGCAATATCAGAAAAAAGTACACTACCAGCAATCATTGGAGCTTCGAAAACAAAAAAATCATTTTTATCATTTTCCTTTCCATCAGGAGCAACAACTCTGGGCAAGCCTGTTCGAAGATAACCATAACCTTTAGGAATTGACAATTGCACAGACTTACTTTCTGTACCTAAAGCATAGTTCCATAAAGTCAAATTTCGATGATTGCCCAAAAAATGTTGAATATTCTCAAAAAATGGTTTGACTGGCTCCACAACATAAACCTTCCCAGATTGCCCAACAGCTTTTAAGAAAACTCTAGTATAATAACCCAAATTACCACCAATATCCAATACATTATCACCAGGTTTTATAAATTTTGAAGCAAACTGATGTAATGCATATTGTTGATTATTCTTTAGAAAACCAAGGTCTAATAAAAATGCTAATCCTCGATATAGTAATCTAATATAGTTTTGAAATCCTAAAACTTTAAACAATATCCTTTTTATCAATTTTTCCATGCTCTTCAAAAATACTATATTAGTCAATATTGATAACTTTTATCAATAATAAAAAATTGAACAATCTCAAATATCACATTACTTCAATGTTATATTTCTTCAGTTAGACAAAAAAAGTGAAGCATTTAAAAATAGAAAGCTATTTTTATACATATTGTCTCAATGTAAATATATTTTATGACGCAAAAAATGAATATACAATTAGGTGGAGTTCAGAAAACCTTGCTTCTTCCATTTGTAGCTAGAATAATTGAAACTAAACATAACAATGGGATTTTGAATGATAAAAAATCATTGGAAATTGCCCAAAAAGTTCATTTTGACTTCAAAACGATACAAAGAGAAATGTCAGAAGTGGGTGTTGCTGCTCTGGCAGTTAGATCCGTTAAATTTGATAAACATATCAAAGCATTTCAAGAGATACATCCCAACGGGAAAATTTTAACATTAGGAGCAGGATTAGACACCTACTTCTATCGTTGTGACAATGGTACAAATATTTGGTACGACCTTGATTTGGAAGACACTTTATCATTGAGGGAAGAGTTATTACCTATTCCCAATGAGCGAGTGAAGTATATAAAAAAATCTCTTTTTGACATCACGTGGATAGATGATATTGGCAATATAGATGATGGCCTTCTGATATTAGTTCCTGGAGTTTTACCTTATTTTCCTGAAGAAGATGTCAAAAATTTTCTCAAAATCATAGCATCAGAACTAACAGGAGCTTCTATTGTGTTTGATGTTATTTCACAATTGGGCATTCTTTTTATTAACCAAAGAATACATCGCTCAGGAATGGAAACCGCCAACCTTAATTGGGGTCTTGTTGATGCCAAAGAATTGGAGTCTTGGAGTAAACATATAAAAGTGGAAAAGTCAGAAGCTTATTTCAAAAATATTCGCCACCTACCTAGATATAATATTATCACAAAACAATTGATGAGATTCAATGATTTACTATCTATTTCTCAAATAATAAAACTAAGGTTCGTATAAAAATATTAAACTGCTTACCTAGATAACTCATTCAAATATTGAGCAAGCTGGCGAGTGAGTTGATAATTAGAAAATTCATCAATTGAGATAGCTTGAAGGGATTTTTCTTCTGATTGCGTCAAATGATTTTTTATAAGCGTTAAAAGATATTTTTCCATCTTATCTTCATCTCCCTCATATTCAACAGATACACCAAGACCTTTGGATTCGACAATATTCTTCACATCGCTATTGTCACTACCCAAGACTAAAATTGGCGTATAAGCTCTCATACATTCAAACAATTTTCCAGGAATACGACCTTGAGCATTTTCTGCCTGATTGATAGGCAACAACAGCAAACTGCTTTCCTCATAATTTTTCAAAACCTCCTGACGAGGTATTAAACCCAAAAACTCAGTAATATCATTCAACTGATATTGGTTCACCAATTCTTTATTAGAATAATCTACTTCACCGGCAAATTCCAATTTCAAGACATCTCTATAACTAGGATTCTCATCAAGAATTTTTCTAATTATCTTAAAAAATGAAGATAAATTCCTGTCTTTACCTAAAAGCCCAGCATGAAATATTTTAAAACATTCTGATTTCCGTTTTTTATACTCAGAAAAATCAGACTCATCATATCCTAAATAAATAACACTGACATTTTTTGCTCCTATCGACTCCAAATCTCTCTTCCAAGAAGGGCTTACTATTGTAATTTTTTGGGCGGCACGAAAAACTTCCTGTTCTAAATTTCTATGCTTTCTATCTGCCCATTTCCCGATTTTCATTTCCTTATAATAATCCACTTGAGTCCAAGGGTCTTGAAAGTCTGCTAAAAAGGGAATATTAAAATTCTTTGCCGCTTCCATTCCTATCAACAGAGCAGAATGAGGAGGACCACTCGCCATGATAACATCTACTTGATTCTCTTGAAGATATTTAGAAAGAAATTTGACAGAAGGATTAATCCAACCAACTCTTGCATCTGGAATAAAAAAATTGCCCCTCACCCAAATTCCGAATTCATCTATCCAAGATTTGCGATTAGAAGTAATAGCAGTAATACTTTGCAAAGAATCAGATTTTTTGCGCCCACTAATCTTTTTAAATAAATCTAATGGTTCCCAAATTTTACTTTTCAATACAGTTATTCCTTCAGGAATTTCATTCACCTGATTATTATCTATAAATGGATAACTTGGATTCAAAGGAGTCAACATAATAGGTTCCCAACCAAACTCCCTGAGATATTTTACAAATTTTAAGTTTCTAAAAATACCAATTCCTCCACTAGGTGGCCAATAATATCCTATAATGAGTACTTTTTTATTATTAGACACATTTACCATTTTTAATAAAAAACACTATGCTTTAGCAGGTAAATGTTTCTTTTGTCTATAATACAATCCTGCAAAAAGCGCTATCAATAAGTAAAAAATAAAATATCCTGCTATAGTCACCTTATCTGTCAGAGCAGCCAATACTGGTATAAATTCAAATTTAATAACATGTTCTCCAGCATCAATCTTCATTCCTCTCAAAATATAATTTACTCGAATATGATCTACTTTTTTCCCATCTACATAAGCAATCCAATCTATATTAGGCCTATAAATCACTTCTGAAAACACTACTAATTCTGGTTTATCAGATTTAAAATGATACTCCAATTCCATTGGGTTCTTGGTATCTACCTTTGTGATAGACCTAGAACTTTCATTCATCATACTATCATTATTAAGGGTAAATCCTGAAAGATAAGATTCAAACTCCTTGTTAACGACAGCAGTATATTTAGGATTAACATCCCTGACAGACAAAATCTCTTTTTCTGGTGAATCTACCCATTGAACATCATTGACCATCCAAGCGTTTCCAAGCGCATTAGGATTCTGAACAACATCTTTTTCCTCTTCAGTTCTTTTTAAATACTTAGTATTCAACATATTCAAAAAGTTAGTTCGTTGAAAACCTGATTCATTGAGCAACTGAAAATCATGAGTAATTCCATATTCTATTACATCTTGATATCTTCTCAATTTAGCTGGAGTATATCCTCCAATTGTCCGATGATAATATGCTGGCGTAGCTGTATTAAAAATAT
Organism: Chitinophagales bacterium; assembly: GCA_023957245.1. Classification (GTDB taxonomy): domain Bacteria; phylum Bacteroidota; class Bacteroidia; order Chitinophagales; family JADIYW01; genus JAMLHH01. Next base: position 236,462 of record JAMLHJ010000002.1, on the reverse strand, counting down.
CTTTTGTCAAGTCCACCATCCTTGCTCCATCTTTATTGTCTGCAAGAATAAATCTATCAGCAGGTGTCAATGGAAATATCAATGATTCAAACCTATCCTTGTCAACAAAGTCATCATTATTGAGACTTCGCTTACTTATTGACCAGAAATCAATCAATATCAACACAGCAATGATTCCTACAACTACATTTCCATTTCTCAATTTTCCTATTGCTAGTAAATAAAGCAATCCTAATACTAACACTACAAAAACAAGAGATCGCATCGCATCTGAACGCAAAAGACTCGCTCTGTCATTCACCATAGAAGTATATATTGAAGAAGCAAATTCTTTATCTCCCGTCATTTGTTCCAATTGTGATTCAAATCTCACATCTCCTGAAGGAGCTTCATTGCTTGTACTTGGCTTGAAACTCATCATTGCACTCAACAAAAACACCAAAGCAAAAATCCCTCCCATTGTATATGAGGTCAATTTCACTACCTTAATTCTACTTGATTTATCTTTTTCCAAATATTCATTCAAACCTAATACTCCTAATAAAACCACCAAAGCTTGAGTCAATGACAATATCATAGTCGGAGATCGGTAGATATTAAACAATGGAACATAATCATATAAAAATTTATAAAAGACTGCCACATTTTTACCCATAGCAATAAGAGTGGAAAGTACAATTGCACCCACTATCCATTTTTTCAATGAGCCAGTATAACTAAACAATCCAAAGAAAAACAAGAGGATTACGATTGCCCCAAAATACATTTCACCTTGTACAAAAGGCTGATTGCCCCAATACAAAGGCAAATGTTGAATAAATTGTAGCGCCTGATTAGATTGAACGCCTCTACTTGTCAATGTCTTATAAACCTCAGAATTTTCATCTAAACTACCTGAAGAAGAACCACCTGTAAAATTAGGAACTAACCAAGATCCTATTTCATTCAGACCATAACTCCAACTTGTAGCATATTCAAATCCAACGCCTTCTTCTTTTGCAGGTAATGATGTTGCTTCTTTACCCATTAATTCGGCATGAAGAATATCACCTCCACGAGTAGTTTCAGAGGCAAATTGTTTTACAAAAAAATTGTCAAAATTCATCAACATACTTACTCCAAGAGCAAGAGCTAAAATGAAGGACGAAATCGCAATATGTTTGAATTTCTTTGCCATTGCATTAATGACAATTTCATATACACCATAAATACCAATCAAAATAAAACTATAATAAGCAATCTGTATATGTCTTTGATAAACAATCTCAAAAAAGAAAACTAAAGCAGCTATGCCACCAATGAAATATTTCTCTCTAAAAACCAGCCATACTGAAGCAAACAAAGGGATAAACATGGCTATTGTGTTAATCTTTGTTATATGTCCTGCATCTAAAATTACAAAATTAGCCGAACAGAAACCGATAGCTATTGCTCCTAAAAATGATATAAATGCTCTTTTTGTCAGAATATAAAATCCAATAAACGAACCCAACAACATCAAAACAATATCTACAGCAGGGAATGGCATCAAATTCAATATCTTATGAATGAATGGAAGTGGCGTATAATTTAAAAATGGAGTAAACTCAATTCCGCCTATTGCATAAGCAGGCATCCCGCCAAACATTCTACTCGACCAAAAAGAAATATGCCCACTTGCCTCTTTATAACTTGAGACTTCTTTACTCATAGCAAGAAACTCGTTCATGTCGTGTGTAGAAAGCATCATCCCTTCTAGTAAAGGAGAAGCATAACTAAATGCCAATACAATAAACAATAAGATAAAAGCTGGAATTAATATCTTGTCTGAGATTTTCAACTCATTAGTATCTTTTGCTTGTGGTGTCTTCAAATTTGAAGCCTGTTTCGATTTTGCCATTTTACTATTTAACTTGACTAATTTACAATATAATCCATTCCTCAGGAAAAAATCCCATTGAATTTACGTCTATTCCTTTCAACCATTTATTGGGTCGAATCACAATTTTACTTTTTTGACTATTCAACCATGCAGCCCACCAACTAAAGGAACTATTGGCAATAATCTGATTTTTACACAAAGACATTAAATGCATATCCAAATAAGCATCCCTATCTTTTTCATTATCAATATAGACACATGGAAAATCAATCTTTAAATTTGATTTAACCCATTTAATATCATCTGAGAAAATAAAAAACACAGGAGATGAGATTCTTTCCGAAATATATGCTATCGACTTATAATAGTAATCTAAATCTAAGTGATGAAATTTTTCTACATTCTTCTGAATTGACAAATAATCTCCCCTTCGAATATGAATTGAAACAGAATTTGTTTCTGCAATGTGAAGGCCTAACTCCTTATCCTTGCCTTTAAATTCTTGTGAAAAACACAATTCTTTCCTGATTATCGGACTATATGCTTCAAAATATTTTTCAGACATAAAATGCCCCTTTACATACAAATCTCCTTTCTTTAATAGATAATCAGCATTGAAATTTATGCCTTCTTCTATTAATACTTCATATCGTTTCTGATTGAGGAAATCTTTGATGATATACTCAGCTTTTGCAAAAGGATATAAGAATGGAGATTGAAAAAAATTGGTTTTCAACTGAGCATCTATATTAAAAACACCCAACTCATACTTCATAGGTGTAGCCCATTTTTTAAGCGGTAATTTGCTATCAAGATAAGATGTGTCTAGAACTAATTGAGATTGATTTTGAATAGCCAAAGCCCTACCAAATGCATACTGAAACATCTGATTGCCTAAACCTCCACGTAATAAGACTTTAATCATCTCTATCCTAAATATTCAGAAACTAAGAATTTTTATTTACTCCCTAAGCAACAAAAATATAAAATACTCCCCACTCTTTGCTTGAGGTCGTAAAATATCTAATATTCTATCAGTTCAAGTACTATTTCAAAAAAGATACAAATTTAAGAAACATTCATAGCTCTTTGAAAATCATATTCTTTGCATTAATTTTGATGATATTATAAATTAGATTCAAATTCTTATATCGATGAAATATTTTTACAAATCAATCATTTTCAACATACTCATTATATCACTTACAACAATACTCTTTCCCTCTTGCAATAACAAGGATTCATATTTAAATTCCGACAACGATGAATTTGGCTTTGAAAAAATGGATAGTATTGCTCTTCAACTTGAACAAATCAGAGTATTATTTCCTACTGTTGACCAATGGGAAGAAGACCAAGCTATCACTTATGAAAAAGATAGTGCTATCATATTAGATAGAGGTGGAGAAATGCTCTTAGACAAATCATTTACTATCAATATTGATGCAACAAAAAGTATTATAGTTGAACAACAGTACGAAACAGTACTTTCCATTATTAACTCTGGTGATGAAGATATTAATCTATCTCAATTTAAAAAGTATGAATCCCCTTGGACGAAAATTGACCCTGCCGTTTCTAGTAATAAATACACAAAAAATGCATATACTGTAGATGAAATTAAGCAGTTTCCGCCTACAACCATAAATGAAGTGTTAGATTATATTTTCATGCAGACAAGGACTACTCAAAGTGAATTTGACTGGAATAAATATTTAAAGCAGACGAAAACTATCAATGATTTTCCTTTCAATATCAAAATATCAAAAATTACGATACGAATGAGAGGAGAATATCTCAATAATCAACCTTTCAAAAAGTATATCGTATTCAAGTTAATCTAGAAGATTTACATCTTCTTTTTAACAAAAAAGAATAGTAGCCTAATCGTTTTTCTACCTATAAAAAAGATATCTTTTTCAAAGTGAAGCAAAAAGACAAGCAATCACAGAATTAAAGAGAAATGATTTTGAACGGATACTTTTAAAAGAAAAGCACACCTAAAATCACCCTTATTTACAATTTGTTTGACAAATGTTTGACAAGGAAATAAAAAAAGGGCTACAAATTAATGTAACCCTTTGATTTTCAGGCTCCCCCTGTAGGACTTGAACCTACGACCCTCTGATTAACAGTCAGATGCTCTAACCGACTGAGCTAAGGAGGAATTTGATTGAAATATTTGATTAAAATTTATTTACCAAACATTCAAAAAAGAACTTGTATTTTATACTCTATACCTGAGTTTTGCTCCCCCTGTAGGACTTGAACCTACGACCCTCTGATTAACAGTCAGATGCTCTAACCGACTGAGCTAAGGAGGAATTTAGCTTATAAAATCATAAAGATGAAATCATGACCTCAAAAAGCGATTGCAAATGTAGATGTTTAGTTTTAATTTTGCAACTTTGCATCCAAATTTTTTAACAATGAGTTTATTAGTAATAGGGACAGTTGCATTTGACGCTATAGAAACACCATTTGACAAAGTAGATAAAATCACTGGCGGTTCAGGAAACTATATTTGCCACTCTGCAGCCCACTTCATCAATGATATGAATTTAGTAGCAGTAGTAGGAGATGACTTTGACCAAAATGAATTGAATTATTTAAAATCTAAAGGAGTAAACCTTGATGGATTACAAATAAAAGCAGGGGAAAAATCTTTCTTTTGGTCTGGCAGATATCATCTCAATATGAATTCTAGAGATACTCTAGCTACAGATTTAAACGTTTTGGCAACATTTGACCCTATTTTACCTGAACAATACAAAAAGCCTGAAATGCTTATTTTAGGCAACATAGACCCTCATCTTCAAATAAAAGTTATTGAACAATTAGCATCTCGCCCCAAATTGATAGCGATGGACACCATGAATTTCTGGATGGACCAAACTCCCGAAGCTCTAGATAAAGCTCTAACAATGGTGGACTTATTGATTATTAATGATGAGGAAGCTAGGCAATTAAGTGGAGTCAGCTCTTTAGTTAAAGCTGCGAGTATTATCAAATCAAAAGGTCCCAAATACCTTATTATCAAAAAAGGAGAACATGGTGCTTTATTATTCCATGATGAACGTATCTTTTTTGCTCCAGCTCTTCCTTTAGAAGATGTCTATGACCCTACAGGTGCAGGAGATACTTTCGCAGGTGGTTTTATGGGTTACATCTCTCAAACAAATGATATTTCATTTGAAAACATGAAGCGAGCGATTATATATGGTTCAGCTATGGCTTCTTTTTGTGTTGAAGAATTTGGCCCCAAAAGATTGAAAACAATTACAAATCAAGAACTTCACGATAGAGTTCAAGCATTTATTAATCTAGTAGATTTCAATATCGAACTTTAAGCATAATGGATAGCCAGTATAAAATGCTGGCTATTTTTTTTCTTTAACCTCATTTACCTCCTTTGGGCAATATTTCTTAATTGCTGTTGCTGCACCAGCATTGCCTTTTTCCAAAGCCTTCTTCAAATCTGCACAGCCTTCTTCAAGATGTCCAAGTTCTGATAGAGCAACGCCTCTATTATAATAAACGACATTAGTTTCTTCACGCATTTGCAATGCTCGAGTAGCGTCATTAGCAGCTAACTGATATTCTTCCTTCTTTAAATATAGAGTTGAACGTAAAACATAGTCAACTGAAATTTTACCATCTAAAGCAATCGACCTATTGACATCATTCAATGCACCTTCATCGTCACCCATGAAAAATTTCACCTGACTACGATTGGAATAGGATGTTGCATAAGTGCTGTCTATCTCTATAGCCCTATTCAAATCTGCCAACCCTCCTTTTAAATCCCCTACTGTTGCCTTTAAACTACCTCTATTTGCCCAGCCCAATAAAAATGATGGGTCTAATTTTAAAATTGTTTCACAATCTTTCATTGCACTCTTATAATCACCTTTCATCGTCTTAATATTCACACGATTAGCAAGTGCTTTTAAATCATTGGGCTCCAATTCTAATGCTATATTATAATCAGCTAAAGCTTCAGTATATTTCCTTAAATCAAAATAAATATTCCCTCTAATGAAATATGCAGGAGCATAAATAGAATCTAACTGAAGTGCCAAGTTACTATCATCTATACCTTCTGACGTCAAGCCCAAGCTCCTTCTAGACTGAGCTCTTCCTACATAATATTCAGGATTAAACTTATCCTTCTGTATCGCCTTACTCCAATCTGACTGAGAAGCATCATAGTTACCTTTTACTTGTGAAGCTTCTGCTCTAGTCGCCCAAGATTCAGGCTCTCTCCCATTCAACTGAATAGCCATATCTGCTGTTTTTAATGCTTGGTCAACTGAATTTAATTTCAATTGAGTTTTCGACAAGCCCCATAATGCTTGTATTGATTGAGGATTTTCTACCAATGCATCTTCAAAATTTTTGATTGCTTCTGGATATTTTTTCAATGCCAGATAAGCATATCCATAGTCAATATTTCCTAAAGCTGATTTAGAATTAAGGTTTAAAACAATATTGGCATCATTCAAAGCATCAGTTGGGTTGCCATTAATTGTTTTGATTAATGAACGTAATGCAATCATTTCAATATGCTGTGGTGTCAGCAATACTGCCTTTTGAATATCAACAAACGCTGCTTTGTTTTGGTGCTTTCTCATTTTATTCATAGCAGAAGCCCATAAAGAATATCCATCTTGAGCATTTAAACTCAAAGCTTTTTGAGCATCTTTCTCTGCTTTTTCTAAATCATATCTTTCATTATATAAAAGAGAGCGGAAAGCATAGGCTCTACTTGTATTACTATTCAATTTTATAGCTTCATTCAAATCTTTCTCTGCCAAATCCAATTGCCTATCTCTCAAATATAGAGCTCCTCTATATAAATACCCACCATTACTTTGAACATTCAACTCTATAGCCTTGCTCAACAAATTGATTGCCTGAGCATCTTCGCTTAGCCTATAATATGCATATCCTAAATTCTCATGAGCCAAAGCAGATTTCGAATCCAAACCAATCGCCAACTCTCCATATTGAATTGCTGATTTAAAATCACTCTTCTCATTTGAAATTCCAGAAAGGTATGTATATGAAAGAGCCTTTTCTTCTCCTACTTCAATTGATTTAAGAAAATCCGCTTGTGCTTCATTCCACAATTTCAATTGGTATTTGGCATATCCTCTGTGATAGTATGCAAATAACAAATCTCCTTTCAGCTGAATTCCTTGATTAAAATCCTTAATTGCAAGTTGATAGTCTTGTAATCCATTTCTCGCAATACCTCTAAAAATATAAATAGAAGGATCTTTTGTATTGATAGCAATCGCTTTATCATAGTCTGAAATCGCATTTTTAAAATCTTTCATTGCTACATAAGTACCTCCTCTATTCTTTAAAGCTTGGAAATTTTTAGGTTCTTTATTAATTACATCATTAAAATCCGTCAATGCTTTTGAAAAATCTCCCAAATCATAATAAACACTACCTCTATTTATATAGGCAGCCATAAAATCAGGTTTTAATTCAATTGCTCTATTAAAATCTGCAAGAGCCTCTTTAAAATTTTTCAATGCATAATAAGATGTACCTCTATTATTATAAGCATCTACAAAGTCTGACTGCAATTCAATTGCCTTACTGAACTCCTCAATTGCCCCTAACATATCATTGGCATCTTTCTTTTTTATACCACTATTATAATATGAAATGGCATTTTGCGCTGATACTGAAATCAAAAAACAAAAAGAAAAAATAGCTACTGAAAATATTTTTTTGTTCATTCGTAATAACATCATAAAAAGATTTACTCATTCAAAATAACAAATTTTATTCCTAAATGATAATAAAATTTAATCCTATATGTAATATCCATTTATTTACCTCAAATAAATCCACTTTTTGAATAGATAAACCAAGAAATGTGCCTATAAAAAAGATTATTATAAAGCTTTTAAAATAATTACATGAATTGACAATGTATCTTCTTATTTTTGCCCCATATTATTTGAATAATGAACTTGAAAAAATATTACGTAAAGTATCGCTTGTTTCTATCTATCGCTATCATATTGATAGGTGTTATCATTCACATTACTATTCATAAAGGGTATCAATGGTCATGGATGTTCTATATCGGAGGTATATTATTACTACTTTGGGATGTGTTGATTGGGCCGATGAGATATATCCAACAATTGGTAGAAGCTGGAGATATGGACGGTGCTAAGGAAATTATTAAGAGTGTAAGATTCCCCAAGTTATTAATTCCACCAGTCCGTTCTGGATATTATCTTTTGCAATCCAATCTAGCAATGGTCAATGAAAACTTAGATGAAGCTGAAGCTAATATCAGAAAAAGTCTCAACACTAAAAGTGATTTAATGAAAGGCTATAATGGCGTTTCATACTTACAGCTAGGCGCTATTTCTATGAAAAAAGGCAATATAAAAGATGCATATTCTCAATTAAAAGAAGCTGTAAAATTAGGTTTGCCTGATAAAGAGAATGAAGCTACAGCTTATGTTCAACTAGCATCTATCTGCATTCAAAGACAAGATTATAGAGTTGCAAAATCTTATTTCAGAAAAGCAAAAACACTTAAACCTTCTACGCCTGAACTTGTTCAAGCTATTAAGGATATGGAAAAGTACATGTCTAGAATACCAGGATAAAAATCTAAAATATGAAGTATGCGCCTATAGATTCTGCTCTTTTTGTCAAAAACAGAAATAAATTAGTTAAGAAATTAGCTCCAAACAGCTTGGCTATTTTTCTTTCAAATGATGAAATGCCCAGAAGTGGAGATGGAACATATCCTTTTAGACAAAACCCTGATTTGTTTTATTTATCAGGTATCGACCAAGAAAGAATCGCTCTTATCATATATCCTGATTGTCCCAACCCTGCTTATAGAGAAGCTCTTTTCATCAGAAAGACTAATGAACATATCGCTATATGGGAAGGTCATAAATACACAATGGAGGAAGCTTTTCAAGCAAGTGGTATCCAAAATATTTATTGGGAAGATGAATTAGAAGTAGCTTTACCTGCACTTATGGCCTATTGCAATGATGTATATGTCAATATTAATGAAAATGACAGAGCAGCACCTCAGGTTCCATCTAGAGATATCAGATTTGCACAACAATTAAAACAAACTTACCCAGGTCATAGCTTCAAAAGACTAGGCCCTATCATGCAAGACCTTCGTTCTGTAAAGGAATCTGAAGAAATTGCTTTGACAAGAAAGGCTTGTGAAATTACAAGAGATGCTTTTTTGCGCATTCTAAAATTCATCAAACCAGGAGTTGCTGAATATGAAATTGAAGCAGAAATTACTCATGAATTTATTCGACAAAGAGCTACTGGTCATGCTTATGCACCGATTATAGCATCTGGGAAAAATGCATGTGTTCTTCATTATAATGAAAACAACAAAATTGTCCAAGATGGCGATTTGATATTAATGGATTTTGGGGCGGAATATGCCAACTATGCGGCAGATTTGACTCGTACAGTTCCTGCAAATGGGAGATTTACTCATAGACAAAAAGAAGTCTATAACGCATGTCTCAATATTCAAAAAGCTGGAATTGAATTATTCAACACTTCATTAAGTTTAGTAGAATATAATAATGAAATAGGCAAAATCACTGAGTCTGAATTGATAAAAATCGGACTATTAGATAAAACACTTGTTGCCAATCAAAACCCTAAATACCCTTTATTTAAAAAATATTTCATGCATGGTGCTGGACACTTCCTTGGAATAGATGTTCATGATGTAGGACCTCGATATGAGAAAATAAAATATGGAAATCTATTTACAATAGAACCTGGCATTTATATTCCTGAAGAAAATATAGGCATCAGAATTGAAAACAATATCCATGTTACACCTAATGGAAATATCGATTTAATGCATGACATTCCTTCTTCAGTAGAAGAAATAGAAGATATCATGAACTCAAATTAAATATTTGATTTAGCTCAACTTTCCTTTAACATCGAAAGCATCTCTAAGTCCATTTCCTAATAAATTAAAGGCAAGGACTAATATCATTATAGCAATACCTGGAGCAAGAGCTAAGAAAGCTTTCCCTTGAATAAACAAATAATTATGATGTTCATTTAACATGACACCCCATGAAGGCATAGGAGGGCGCACACCGATACCCACCAAGCTTAATCCTGCCTCAACTAAAATTGCTGAAGCAAAATCTGAAGCTGCAATCACCATAATTGGCCCAATAATATTGGGAAGTATGTGTTTAAAAATTGTTCTAAAATGTCCAAATCCCAAACCTTTTGCAGCCTGTATATATTCCATTTCCCTGACCGACATCACCTGACCTCTGACAATACGGGCGACCTCTACCCACATCGACAAACCAACAGCAAAATATATCACCCAAAACCTATCAATTCTACCATCTAATGCAAAAGTCAATGCCATAGCTAATAAAATAGTTGGAACCGCCCATATTACATTGATGAGCCACATGATAATATTATCTATAAATCCTTTAAAGTAACCAGCTATCGCTCCCATAAAAATCCCTATAGTCATCGATATCAAAACTGCAATAAAACCTACTGAAATAGATACTCTAACCCCCCAAAGCAAGCGACTAAAAATATCTCTCCCATAATTATCTGTTCCTAGCCAGTATTTTTTTTCAACAATATTGTGTGACACTATTTGAGACGTCACTTCATCAATATCTCTCGAAATCACTACTCCTCTTGCATCAACAAATTGAATATTCTTACCCGTTAATTGTATAGAATCTTTTTCATTTTTGTAACCATATAACACTTCTGGAATACTTATCTTAGTTTCCAATGGAGGAATAAAGTCTCCTTTATACAAATCAACTATCAGATTCGATTCTTCGATACGATACCCTGTAATGGGTAACATATTATATGGATTTTCTTCACCTTTCGCTATTCGTTGAAAAAAATTAACTGCAGGTATCTCCTTATTCTTTTTAACTAAAAGCATTTGAATCTTAAAGCCGGGGTTCTTATTGGCCAATTCCAATACTTGATCATTAGCATCAGGAGTGCCATCTGGTGCCAAAACAGGTGCAAATACCGCAAGAAAAATTGCGAACAATATTAAAAACAAACTCAAAATTGCAGGTTTGTTCTTCTTAAGTCTTACCCAAGCCCTATATAATGGAGCTTCTTTATACTTTGATTTATCTATCAATCTCATTATTGTTTCAAAAAATATCTTCAATATGAAGGAGCAAATATAATTGAATTACGAATCAAATAATGTACGAGTAGTTCCAGGAGGTGTCTTCCCTAAATGTTGGAAAGATTTAGCAGTAACTTCTCTCCCTCTCGGAGTACGCTTCAGATAACCTTCTTGGATAAGATATGGCTCATAGACTTCTTCTATAGACCCTGCATCTTCACCAACTGCTGTTGCTATTGTAGTCAAACCGACAGGACCACCACCAAACTTTTCTATTATAGTCGTCAATATATGATTATCCATTTCATCAAGCCCATGCTCATCAATATTCAGAGCAGACAATGCAAATCTTGAAATCTCTTGATCTATTTTTCCATTGCCTTTAATCTGTGCAAAATCTCTGACTCTCCTCAACAGAGCATTGGCAACCCTTGGTGTCCCTCTGCTACGCCTTGCAATCTCATAAGCAGCCTCGGTATTAATTTCTGTATTTAAAATCTGAGCCGATCTCTTAATAATCCTACTTAACACATCAACATTATAATATTCTAATCTGAAAGTAATTCCAAATCTAGAACGCATGGGTGCTGTCAATAGTCCACTACGTGTGGTTGCTCCTACTAGTGTAAAAGGATTTAAATTAATCTGAATAGACCTTGCACTAGGACCGCTATCCAGCATAATATCTATTCTATAATCCTCCATCGCACTATACAAATACTCTTCGACAGTTGTATTGAGCCTATGAATTTCATCTATAAAAAGAACATCATTTTCTTCCAAACTTGTAAGCAAACCAGCCAAATCCCCAGCTTTTTCCAACACTGGGCCTGAAGTAATTTTCATATTTGTACCCAATTCATTGGCGATAATGTATGAAAGAGTCGTCTTTCCCAATCCAGGAGGACCATGCAATAATACATGATCCATAGACTCTCCTCTCATTTTTGCCGCTTGGATAAAAATGTAAAGATTTTCTACGATTTGGGGCTGACCAGAGAATTGCTCCAAAGCCTGAGGACGAAGTACTTTTTCTACTTCTTTCTCAGTGGAATTCATGCTCTTATCATCAGCATCAAAGTTTGAATGATTTCTACTCACAGTTCAAAGATAACAAAATGAAATTTTCTCTTTCCTAAAACATTTGATTTGTATATTTTTTATTAAATCACAGGATTTTAATGTAGTTTTAAATAATTTTTGAACCAAATATAACCTGAGGCTGTTAAACTATTTGTGAGCATTAAAACATATCTTTAAAACATTAAAATATTTTATATGAGTGGACAAAAAATTTCAATTCAAAATGGTGTACTACAAGTTCCTAACAACCCAATAATTCCTTTTATTGAAGGTGATGGCATCGGACCTGATATTTGGAAAGCATCAGTAAAAGTTTTTGACGCAGCAGTTGAAAAAGCTTATAATGGTGAAAGAAAAATTGAATGGAAAGAAGTCTTGACTGGTGAGAAAGCATTTAAATTAACTGGTGAGTGGCTACCTAAAGAAACTTTAGAAGTAATTCAAGAACATCTTGTAGCAATAAAAGGCCCATTAACTACTCCTGTAGGAGGAGGTATTAGGTCATTAAACGTTGCATTAAGACAAATATTAGACTTATATGCTTGCGTAAGACCTGTAAGATATTTCAATGGTGTTCCTTCTCCTGTAAAAGAACCTGAAAAAGTCAATATGGTGATTTTTAGGGAAAACACTGAAGATATCTATGCTGGAATTGAATATTTAGCCAAAACTCCTGAAGCTGAGAAAGTAATTGATTTTCTTATTAATACTATGGGCGTTGACAAAATTAGATTCCCAGAGTCTTCTTCAATAGGAATCAAACCAGTTTCCATTGATGGAACAGAAAGATTGGTGCGTTCAGCAATCAAATATGCTATTCAACAAAAACGCTCATCTCTTACATTCGTTCACAAAGGAAATATCATGAAATTCACTGAAGGCAAATTCAAAGAATGGGGATATGACTTAGTAGAAAGAGAATTTGGAGATCATGTGTTTACATGGAGACAATATGATGAAATCGCTGCTGAAGATGGCACTTCTGCTGCCAATGTTGCTCAAAAAGAAGCTATAGCTGCAGGTAAAATCATCATCAAAGATGCGATTGCAGACAACTTCTTACAACAAATCATTCTAAGACCAGAGGAATACGATGTGATTGCAACTCTTAATCTTAATGGCGACTATATTTCAGATGCACTTGCTGCATTAGTGGGAGGTATAGGTATCGCACCAGGAGCCAACATTAACTATGTAACTGGCATGGCTATTTTTGAAGCTACTCATGGAACAGCTCCTAAATATGCTAATCTTGACAAAGTAAACCCTAGTTCAGTGATATTATCAGGAGTAATGATGTTGGAATATATGGGATGGCAAGAAGCTGCTGACCTAATCAATAAGGGTATTGAAAAGTCTATTGACCAAGGTAGAGTAACTTATGACTTCCACAGATTAATGGATAATGCTACTTTATTAAAGTGCTCTGAATTTGGAGATGCTATTATTGAAAATATGTAACAAATAATTTAGGATAAAGAAAATAGGCTGTTCAAAATTGAACAGCCTATTTTTATAATATAAAACTTTTATTGACGCTCATTCTGGATAAGAATCATAATATATTTTTTAAACTGTTGTTCATTTAGTATTCCTTTGACCTTAGCATTGGTTTTTGCATTCAATTCATTCATTTTACTAGCCTTAGCTTGAGGATCAGTTTTCAATGTCTGATTGATAATTTTTTTCTGAAGATTATGCTCAAAAGTTATTTTCACAAGTTGATCTGCTTGAGCATCATTAACACCCAATTGACTTTTAAACTCTTGTTTTAAATTTTCAGCAATTTCTTGAGCTTGATTCAAATCTAATTGCGCAGCTTGTCCTTTAGAGTTATTATCTGTTTGATTAGAAGCTACCTGTTGATTACCCAAAGCACTAGAACCGATACCTTTCTTGCGATAATGATCAGTAACGATGTCGTAATCTGACCTTTTATTTGCAGGTAAGACTTCTTTTACCTTTACATCCATCTCTTTAGTAAGTGCTTGAATTTTACTTTGTTTTGCTGGTAAACCTTCCATTGAAGAAGACACAACACGCATCTTTTCTCCATAATCTGCATAAAGCGTCTTAACATTTTGCGCTGTAGCACCATTAATTTGCAATTCAGAAACTACGTAGTCCGCTATCTTCGCAACATCATTTGCTTTAAACAATTGTCCATAAGCGTTAATAGATAAAAATAACGCACTGATTATTGTAAAAAAATATTTTTTCATGTTCGACTTATTTAACTTTCTATTACAACATTAAAAACTATGCCAATGTTGCAACTACAATTTAATATTTATTCAAAACATTCACTCATCAAAGTAAATTTCCCTATACTGAAACTATAAAAAAAGGAGAAGATATTACTCTTCTCCTTCTACTAATTTCTCAATTCATTAGAAAAATTTATACTTACTTCCAGGATAAAATGCATCTTCACCTAGCTCCTCTTCTATTCTAAGCAATTGATTATACTTAGCCATTCTGTCTGAACGAGAAGCAGAGCCTGTTTTTATCTGTCCACAGTTCAACGCAACTGCAAGGTCAGCAATAGTATAATCTTCAGTTTCTCCAGATCTATGAGACATCACACTATTGTACCTACTTCTAGTAGCTAATTGAACTGCTTCTATTGTTTCAGTCAAAGAACCAATTTGATTGACTTTAACAAGTATTGAGTTGGCAATATTCTCATCAATACCTTTCTTTAATCTTTTTGCATTAGTTACAAATAAATCATCTCCTACCAATTGACATTTATTTCCAATTTTATCTGTCAAGTTTTTCCACCCTGACCAATCATCTTCAAAAAGACCATCTTCAATAGAAATAATTGGATACTTAGCAACCCATGATGCCCAGAAATCTACCATTGCATCAGCAGATAATCTTCTACCATCAGATTTTTTAAATACGTACTCCTTTTTCTCAACATCATAAAACTCAGATGCTGCAGCGTCCATGGCTATCATGACCTCTTCTCCAGGTCTATATCCTGCTTTCTCAATAGCAGATAAAACCGTTTCAATAGCTTCTTCATTAGAGCCAATATTAGGTGCAAAGCCTCCTTCGTCACCCACATTAGTAGAATATCCTTTTGATTTAAGTACTGATTTCAAATGGTGAAAAATCTCAACACCCCATCTCAATCCTTCAGAAAAAGAAGAAGCACCTACAGGCATCACCATAAACTCTTGAAAGTCAATACTATTGTCAGCATGAGCACCTCCATTGAGAATATTCATCATAGGAATCGGCAATGTATTAGCATTTACACCTCCAATATATTTATATAAAGGAAGACCAGCTTCTTGTGCTCCTGCTTTTGCTGCAGCTAAAGAAACAGCTAAAATAGCATTAGCTCCTATTTTAGATTTATTCTCAGTGCCGTCCAATTCAAGCATGATATTATCTATCATCCTTTGATTATAAATATCTACCCCCATCAACTCATCTGCCAATATTTCATTGACATGGTTAACAGCTTTCTGAACACCCTTTCCTAAATACTCAAAACTTCCATCTCTAAGTTCTACTGCTTCATGGGAACCAGTGGAAGCTCCAGATGGTACTGCCGCTCTACCAATATAACCATTTTCGGTTTTCACATCCACTTCTACTGTTGGATTACCTCTTGAGTCAAGAATCTGACGTCCTTTAATATCTACTATGTAGCTCATAAAAATTTTGAATTATTATTTGAAACTGAATAATTTTAGGAGTTGAGCAAGATGAATATGCTAGAAATCGGGTCTCTATATCAATATTATTATTGGCAAAAAATATCATCTTTTAAAAGCTGTACGAAGTTAAACAATTATAAATAATTGCATAAGAAGAGTAACAAATAATACCATCAATATTAAAATTCATTTCAAAAAACAGCTTGTTTTTCATATCTTTATGGCTTATTTTAAAAAAAATGTATTCAAATATTAAACTCAAAAGAACTGCTTACCAATCTGAAGAGCATGAAATGCTAAGAGAAACTTGCCGCCAGTTCATCGAAAAAGAAATCACTCCTTATCATGCCCAATGGGAAGAAGATGGTCAGGTCAGTAGAGAAGTATGGATTAAAGCTGGTGAGACTGGGCTTTTATGCTTAGATGTTCCTGATGCTTATGGAGGAGCTGGATTAGACTTTTCTTTCTGCGCACTTATTACTGAAGAAATATCCAAACATGGATATACAGGACCAGGATTCTTTTTACACTCAGATATTGTTGCTCCATACATTGTAGATTATGGCACAGAAGAACAAAAGAAAAAATGGTTGCCTTTGATGGTATCTGGCGAGTGCATCACTGCTATCGGCATGACCGAACCTGGTTGTGGAAGTGACTTACAGGCTTTGAGAACTACTGCAGAAGACAAAGGAGACCACTATGTCATCAATGGTCAAAAAACATTTATCACGAATGGTTATATGAGTGATATGGCAATTATCGCTGCTCGTACAATCATCGATGGAAAAAATAATGGTATCAGCCTTTTCATTATTGAGTCAACTCGTCAAGGATATACAAAAGGTAAGCCATTTAAAAAAGTGGGAATGAAAGCTCAAGACACTTGTGAACTATTCTTTGAAGATGTCAAAATACCTAAAGAAAATCTTTTAGGTCAAATAGGGAAAGGCTTTGTCTATATGATGCAAAAATTGGGAAGAGAAAGGATGTCCGTTGCTTTAATGGCAAGTGGAGGAGCAGAAGGTGCGTTAGAAAATACTATTCAATACACACTTGACAGAGAAGCTTTCAAACAACCTATTGCTGGATTCCAAAATACACAATTCAAATTGGCTGAATTGGCTACTAAGCTTCAGATTCATCAAACTTTTGTAGATAGATGTATTGAATTGTATATCGCTGGAGAATTGACTCCTGAGACTGCTTCTATGGCAAAATATTCTTGTACTGACATGCATCAAGAAGTAGTTGACGAATGTGTACAATTACATGGTGGATATGGCTATATGTGGGAATATTTTGTTGCTCGTGCTTATGCTGATAATAGAGTAGCAAGAATTTATGCAGGAACTAATGAAATCATGAAGTTATTGATTTCAAGAGGGTTATTGAAAGAATATTTTGAAAAACAAAAAGCCCAAAGAGCTGCTGCTAAAGGCTAATCAGTTTTAACAAATAAAATAAAAACGGGCTACCGCAATGGTAGCCCGTTTTTATTTTGGATATCTATAGACTTTAAAATCTGTTTACGGTATTAAAACAAATGGAACTTGTAATAATTGATTTTCCTTCGTTCTGATAATTATTCTATATGATGCAGCTGGTAATCCTTGAATACCTACACTATTCCAAATACCTATGTTATTGATTTCTCCAACCTGTTTAACAATTCTTCCCTCTGTATCAATTATAGAAACATTAGCCCCAGTCAATCTATCAGAAACTTTAAATTCTAAATTCTGCCTTGTAGATAATAAATTATTTTTCAAGACAAACTCATCGGATAAATTCGAATCTGCAATCCCAGTAGAAACTATTTCAACTATCAATTCTTTAGTATCTACCACTTGATTTTCTATCAATTGAGACAATTTGAAATGATATAATCCTGGTTGAGAATAAGTAGATGTCCAAGAATATTGGGATAATAATTCACCTAAATCAATATTGGCATTTATAGTTGCTATATTCTGAAAAACACCATTATTCAATAATTCAATTTTATAAAAATCTGTATGCAATTCCTTATCTGTTAGCCAATGTAAAACAATTGCTCCATTATCTAAAGAATAAGAAAAGTCAGACAAGCTATCTAATTGAAGAGATAGTTGTTGTTCAGAAGAATATTTAGTTTCTCCTTTATTAGTCAAATACTTTAATCTGTAAATATTCTTCCCATCATAAGGATATAATTCAACATACTCAAAATCTAACTGATAAGGATCATTTGGTTGATAAGAAAATAAAGTCTGCCAAATGCCTTGTTGACTCTTCTTTTCAATTTGATATTGAGTCACACCGCTAATATTGTACATCGACCAAAAATGTCTGATACGTTTCCCATCCACTTTGGGAAGATAAGACTTTAATGAATCTGATTCATTCACATTAACTGCTTTGTGGCTCACCCATACAGGGCTTGTCCATGCCCACACCTCTTTATACTCAATTATATCTAAAATGCGATTAGTTTGTTTGGCTCTTAGATAATACAAACAAGAATCCGAAAAACCTTGATCATAAAATTCAGCTTTCAGCATTTTGGGGTTAGATATATCTGTATTATATCGAGCAATAATTTCATATTTAGGGTGATTATTTTCATATACACCACGTTTAAAATCCCATTTCAACACTTCAACATAATCAATTGAATCAGTTCCCATTACATCAAAAGAAATTTTCGGCTTTGAATCTGGCAAAATTTCAATAGTTGAACCCATAAGCGCACCATTCACTTTAAAATCAACCCATACTCTTTCTCCAGTAGTACCATAAGAGTGACGATTTTTCAATGCCTGAAACAATGTATCTCTATCCAATTCATTGGCTAGTACCGCAGCTACACCATTCACAATAGAGCCAGGATGCCCAAAATGATCGTCACTACTAGCTATGACTCCTAACTTCTCACCTAAAGCCCATGCATCTTGTGCATAATTGGGACCATTGAAAGATCTAGCAATTTTGCTTCTATTATAATAAGACAAATTATGGTCTGGATCATAACTTTCAGACAATCCATGAAAGCTATAAATTTCAATTAATCTTTTATACTTCTCATTATATTGTATCCCTCCAAAAGTATTACAATTTTTACACTCACTTCCTTCCGAACTCACATTAAACACTTTACCACAATGATGAGGAATAGTCAACATATCAATATTTTGTTGTTGAGCCAGTGACCAGATAGTTTGAATATCTTTCACCACTCTCATTGGCCACATTGGAACATCATCAATATTCTCGTCTTTGACATTGAATATCATATTATAATGCCCTGTAGGATAAAGAAAACTATTTTCATATCCAATAAAAGGAATAAACTTCCCTGGTTGGTGACTGGCTATCACTTCAGCTTTCTGTCTTGCCCACTCTCTATCAGAAAGACCATAAATAGTTTTACCATGATCAGCGTGGTCAGTTGCACACATAAAATCTAGCCCACGTGCATAGCGAGCATATTCATATCTTCCTCGACCAATAGCATCTCTACTAGGCGCACCGTGGCTATGCATGTCTCCCCAATAAATAAAAGGTCTATCATTATCAACTCGAATAGGATTGGAAGCGACCACAGGAATACTCGAATTTTCATAATTACCTGTAATCACAAAAGAACCCTCTTTCAAATAAAAAACCTCTATTTCTTTCCTGCCTGAATCAAGTGGTGTAAAAGTAACTTTTGTAGGCAAAACGATATCAGAGTTTTGATTTGAAGATAAAAACACATCGCCAACAAAATTTTGATTAACATTAAAGTACTCATCTGCAGTAGTAATCAACAACTTAGATGCTTGACCTACTTTAGCAACAGAGCTTGCAAATAAATATATCGTTTTAACAGACCTAGCTTTCACTTCAAAAATAGGAGCATGAGATGTCAACGTAACATTGTTAGTCGTCCCATTATTAGCCATAGCGATTTCTACTTCCTCTTTATTTGCAGTTGTCGGAGCAATAGCACCTGAATTAGCACCGCCTTGTCCTATAGCAACAATAATAGAGTCTCCCTTTGCCATATTCACATTACGAGTAATGATGGAAATGACTTTATCTTGAACATTCATTTCCCAAAAAGGAAGATTCTCTTCATAGGAAGATTTGATAGTATTTACACCTACAATTCCACCAGTAGTACTCATAGATGCTTTTACATATCCTGGAGCACTTGCTAGAAGATTTTGAAAATCCTTGAACCCTTTAATAAATTTTATCTTAAAAAGTGTATTTGCTTTAATGACATCCTCAGCTTTCAAAACAATACTAAAACTACTTTTCTCTCCTGCAACAGCAGTATCTGGAGTGATATATGCAGAAAAAAGTGAAGACTTATCTTGAGCTTGGCTCGCAGAACAAAAAAAAGCAAAGCCTAATATCAATAAAAGCAAATTTTTCATAATAGATAATTGAGGGGGATAAAGGAATTATTGCTTCATCAAATCTATAAACTGATCAAATAAATATCTAGAATCATGAGGACCAGGAGAAGCTTCTGGATGATATTGTACACTAAATGCTTTCTTGCCTACAACTCTAAACCCTTCAGCAGTATCATCATTAAGATTTACATGAGTCAATTCGACTAAAGGAGATGCTTTCAATTGATTCATGTCCACAGCGAAACCGTGATTTTGAGTAGAAATTTCGCATTTTCCAGTCAATAAATTTTTAACAGGATGATTGCCACCTCTATGTCCATGATGCATTTTATAAGTATCAATACCTAATGCTCTTGCCAAAATTTGATTTCCTAAACAAATACCAAAGAAAGGAGCTCCTTCCTTAAGAATAGCTTGAGCTGTTTCAACAGCATAATCCATATTTCCTGGATCTCCAGGGCCATTTGAAAAGAAATAACCATTAGGTTGAAAAGCTTTTAAGTCTTCAAATGAGGTTTTAGCAGGAAAAACTTTAACAAAACAACCTCTAGATACTAGGTTATTCAAAATATCTCTTTTCACTCCTAAGTCTAATACTGATACTTTATATTTAGCAGACTCATCACCTAAAGTATAAGATGAAGAAGTAGTCACTTTCGAAGACAATTCCAAGCCATCCATAGAAGGAACTTCTGCAAGTTTAGTTTTCAAGATATTTATATCAAAAATCTCTGAAGAAATGACAGCATTCATAGCCCCAGACTTTCTAATATGACGCACTAACATTCTAGTATCAACACCATATATCCCAACAAGATTATTACGCTCAAAATACTCCTGAATATTAGTATCAGATTTTTTCCTTGAGTAATTCACTGAAAAATCTTTACAAATCAAACCTGCGATTTGAATTTTATCAGATTGCTCGTCTTCATCAATAACTCCATAATTACCTACATGAACATTAGTCGTCACAAGCAATTGACCAAAATACGAAGGGTCTGTAAAAAGCTCCTGATAACCAGTAAGATTTGTAGAAAAACAAACCTCACCAAAAGAAGTTCCAATTTTTCCACAAGCATAGCCATGAAAAACAGTACCGTCTTCTAATAAAAGAATAGCCGGCTGTTGATTAAAATTTGATTCCATATTGCAAAAATAATACTATCCTATATGTAAAAAAAAAGGATAGCACAAAAAGTACTATCCTTTATAAAAATCTTTATTCATTTCTATTCTTCAGTAGCATTTACTACATCAGAATTGTCTGTTTCAGGAGTAGAAGTAGTTTCAACTTTCTTTGACCCTCTAGAACGACGAGTTTTCTTTTTAGCATCTGCAGAAGTTCCTTTAGAATATACATCATTAAAGTCAACTAATTCGATGTATGCCATTTCTGCATTATCACCTGGTCTAAATCCAGATTTAATAATACGAACATAGCCTCCAGGACGATTAGCAACCGCAGGTCCTACTACATCAAATAATTCTTTAGCAGCTGATTTATCTTTCAAATAACTAAAAGCAACCCTTCTGCTATTAGTAGAATTATCTTTACTTCTAGTAATTATTGGTTCTACAAACTTTCTAAGTTCTTTAGCTTTAGCAACAGTTGTGACTATACGTTTATTAATAATCAAAGAAGTTGCTAGATTGGACAACAAAGCACTTCTATGACCGTACTTTCTTCCTAGGTGATTTATACTGTTTCCGTGTCTCATTATATTACCTTTTTACGGATTAATCCTCTAATTTGAATTTGGATAGATCCATTCCAAATGAAAGACCTTTCTCTATAATTAATTGTTCTATCTCTACGAGTGATTTTCTACCGAAGTTTCTAAATTTCAACAACTCGTTTGTATCATACTGCACCAATTCAGCCAAAGTATTGATTTTAGCTGCTTTAAGACAGTTAAATGCTCTAACTGAAAGATCCATATCTTCAAGTGGAGTTTTAAGAATCTTACGCATGTGTAATACGTGTTCATCAACCACTTCTTCTTGAGCAGAATCCTCTGTATCGAAACTAATATTTTCGTCAGAAATCAACATCAAATGCTGAATCAAAATCTTTGCAGATTCTTTTATAGCATCTTCAGGATGGATAGTTCCATCAGTTTTGATTTCAATCACCAATTTTTCATAATCTGTTTTCTGTTCAACACGAGTATTTTCAACTTTATATCGAACATTTTTAATTGGTGTATAAATAGAGTCAATAGGAATAGTGCCAATCACTGAACTATCTATTGATTGCTCTTCTGCAGGTACATAACCACGTCCTTTTCCAATAGTTAATTCAATTTCGAGATGCACATTCTTCTCCATATTACAGATAACTAGATCAGGATTAGTAACTGAATACACATTGCTGTGAGCTTCAATTTCACCAGCTAAAAATTGGTCTTTACCTTTAATAGATAAGAATAATTTATCTGGACCTACTTCTCCATCATTCAAAACGCGCTTAAGACGTACCTGTTTGAGATTTAAGACAATCTCAGTAACATCTTCAATTACACCTTTGATAGTTGAAAATTCATGATCTACACCTGCTATTTTGATAGAAGTAATAGCAAACCCTTCTAAAGAAGAAAGTAAAACTCTCCTCAATGCGTTACCTACTGTCGCACCGAACCCTGGTTCTAAAGGGCTAAATTCAAAGATACCTTCAAAATCAGTTGCTTTTTGAAGAATAATCTTATCAGGCTTTTGAAACGCTAATAATGCCATGCAGGATAATTTATAAATTTAAAATTATTTAGAGTACAACTCTACGATTAATTGCTCTTTAATATTCTCAGGGATTAGAGATCTTTCTGGGATTTCTATATATCTACCTTCTAATTTTTCTGAGTTAAATTCTAACCAATTGAATTTCTTAACGTTAGTAGCTTTTACACTATCAACAATCATATCAATAGTCTTAGATTTATCACGTACTCCTACAACATCACCAACTCTTAGAGTATAAGATGGAATATTTACGATACGTCCATTAACAGTGATATGTTTATGAGAAACCAATTGACGAGCACCACTTCTAGTTGGAGCTAAACCCAATCTGAAAACAGTATTATCCAATCTCAATTCCAACAAAGTCAAAAGAATTTCACCAGTTACACCTTGTCTTCTATTTGCCTCATCAAAAATTTTAGCAAATTGTTTCTCTAATACACCATAAGTATATTTAGCTTTTTGTTTCTCTTTCAACTGAATTGCATACTCAGACTTAGAACCTCTTTTCTTTGAGGCACCATGTTGTCCTGGAGCATACTTACGCTTTTCGAAATATTTATCATATCCGAATATTGACTCACCGAAAGATCTTGATTTTTTGGTACGAGGACCTGTATATCTTGCCATTATCTATAATTAAAAAAAATAAGGATTAAACTCTACGCTTTTTAGGAGGGCGACAACCATTGTGAGGAATTGGAGTAACATCTCTTATTATAGTTACTTCTAATCCACTTGTTCCAAGAGAACGAATAGCTGACTCTCTACCAGCACCAGGTCCCTTAACGAAAACTTCTACTTTACGAAGTCCTAAATCATAAGCAGTCTTAGCTGCATCTGATACAGAAACTTGAGCTGCATAAGGTGTACTTTTCTTTGAACCTCTAAAGCCATTCTTTCCTGAAGAAGACCATGAGATAACTTGACCTTGCTTATTAGTCAAACTTACAATAAGGTTATTAAATGACGCTTTAATATAAGCTAATCCCTCAGCTTCAACTTTAACTACGCGTTTTTTAACCGTCTTAGATGATTTTTGTGCCATAATATAAAATTTTTAAGCTAAGGATTATTTAGTAACTTTTTTCTTACCAGCAACTGTCTTACGCTTACCTTTACGTGTACGAGCATTACATTTAGTTCTTTGTCCTCTCAAAGGCAAACCTTTACGATGACGAATACCTCTATAACAGCCAATGTCCATCAAACGCTTAATGTTCATTTGAACTTCAGATCTTAATTGTCCTTCTACTTTATACTCATTTGCCAAAATAGCACGAATATCAGCAGCTTGCTCATCTGACCATTCATAAACTTTAAGTGTAGGCTCAATACCTGCCTTTTCTAAGACCTCTAAAGCGACTGTGCGCCCGATTCCGTAAACATACGTAAGCGCAATATAACCACGCTTGTTTTTTGGTAAATCTATACCAGCAATCCTTGCCATATCTATCCTTGTCTTTGTTTAAACTTAGGGTTTTTCTTATTAATGATGTAAAGCTTACCCTTGCGCCTTACCGTAATGCAGTCTGTGCTGCGCTTTTTAATTGATGCTCTTACTTTCATCGTTCTGTTTATTTATACCTGAAGGTAATTCGTCCTCTAGTTAAATCATAAGGTGACAATTCGACTGCTACTTTATCACCAGGAAGAATACGAATATAGTGCATACGCATTTTTCCAGAGATAGTAGCTACAATCTGATGACCATTCTCTAGTTGCACTCTAAACATAGCGTTAGAAAGTGCTTCCACGATGGTTCCATCCAGTTTTAGTAGGTCTTGTTTTGCCATAGTTTTAAAAGAATTGCAAATATCTGACTTTTTATTGGAAATCAGTAATATATTCGCTATTTTTTATTTCATTAAAAATCAACTCATGATTACTTAATATATCGTACCCATTTTGTGTTATCGCAACAGTATGTTCGAAGTGCGCAGAAGGCTTTCCATCAGCAGTTACAATCGTCCATCCATCTTTAAGTTGCTTCACTTTATGTGTACCTAAGTTAATCATAGGTTCAATCGCAATAACCATTCCTGCAATCAATCTGTACCCATTACCTTTTTTGCCATAATTAGGAACATCTGGAGCTTCATGAAGATTTCGACCAATACCATGACCTACTAATTCACGAACAACACCATAACCATGCAGTTTCTCAGTATGATATTGGACTGCATAGCCAATATCACCAGTGCGATTTCCCACTTTAACCTGTTGAATACCTTTATTCAATGATTCTAAGGTAATTTTCAACAAATTCAAGTGACTTGTATCTGTAACACAGACCGGAAATGTAAAAGCTGAATCTCCATGAAATCCATTCATTTTCACTCCACAATCTACCGAGAGGATATCTCCTTCCTTTACTTCTCTATCTGATGGGATTCCATGAACAACTTCTTCGTTTACAGATAAACATAAAGAAGCAGGAAAACCATTATAGCCTAGAAATGAAGGATAGGCTCCTTGGTCTTTAATATATTGTTCAGCGATTTTATCTAAATATTTAAGAGTTACGCCAGGTTTAATAAAAGGAACTAATGCTGCATGTGTACCGCTGACCATCAAAGAACTGATGCGCATAAGCTCAATTTCCTCTTCACTCTTAAACTGAATCATTATTATTGATTTGCACTCGTTGTTGATGCCGTTCTTACTCTAGTTCTTGAACCAGATTTTGTCAGGCTATCATAATGGCGATTCAATAAATGACTATTGACTTGTTGAATCGTATCCAAAACTACAGCAACCATAATTAACAATGATGTTCCTCCAAAAAATACAGCAAATTGAGAGTTAACTCCAGCTAGACGAGCAAACGTCGGAAGGATTGCAATAATTCCCAAAAACACTGCACCTGGAAATGTTATTTTAGAAGTAATAGAATCTATATACTCAGTAGTGTCAATACCAGGTTTTACTCCTGGAATGAAACCATTATTCCTTTTCAAATCATCAGAAATTTGAGTAGGATTAACAATTAGAGCAGTATAAAAATAAGTAAAAAGTACAACTAAAACAAACATTAAAATTGTATAAGGCAATGATGTATAATCACTCAATTTTTGACCCAAACTCTCATCAATTAAATTAGGAAAGAATTGAATTAAAGTAGCAGGGATAAATAAAAATGCTTGTGCAAAAATTATTGGCATTACACCAGCAATATTTACTTTCAAAGGTAAAAAATCTCTTTGCCCAGCAACTGGAGTATTACCAATCATCTTTTTAGCTCTAGTAATAGGAACTTTCCTTACTGCCTGAATCAATGCTACAGTAGTCATTATAATAACAGCTAAAGCAACCATTTCTACAATTAAAAGTAAAACACCAGAAGCTGTACCGCCAGATATTCTAAAAGTAATCTCTTGATAAAGAGAAGCAGGTAATGTCGCAATAATACCAGCCATAATGATTAATGATGTACCGTTTCCAATTCCTGAATCTTGAATCTTTTCACCCAACCACATCACGAAGATAGTACCACCCGTCAAAATAACAGTTGTTGACAACCAAAACAATGCAGGATTAATTAAAATACTATTACCAGTAAGGAATTGTAAATATTTCACATAAGCAGATGCTTGAAGTAAAGTAACAAATACAGTTCCGTAACGAGTGATTTGATTGATTTTTTTCTGACCACTTTCACCTTCTTTTTGAAGTTTTTGAAAGTAAGGAACAGCAATTGTCATTAACTGCATAACGATTGAAGCTGAGATATAAGGCATAATACCAAGAGCAAAAACTGACGCTCTACCAAATGCACCACCAGCAAACATATCAAATATGCCAAAAAGATTATTACTACCAGCACTTGACAATTGAGATAATTGTCTTGGATCAATACCGGGAAGGATAACAAAAGTACCTAGTCTATAAATAAATAAAAGACCTAGTGTGTATAATATCTTATTTCTAAGTTCTACTATACCCCAAATATTTTTAATCGTCTCGATAAATCCTTTCATAAATCAATTATATAGTAGATACTTTACCACCTTTTTCTTCAATAGCTGCTTTTGCTTTCTCACTAAAAGCATGAGCTTCGATAGTGATAGCAACATTCAATTCACCGTTAGCTAAGACTTTCAAAATTTCATCTTGAGAAATTATTCTCAAAGATCTGAAAGTTTCATAATCGAAGTTAGTGATATTGTGTTTGTCAGCAATTGCTTGTAATTGAGCCAAGTTAATCACAGCATACTCTACTCTATTGAAGTTTTTAAAACCTCTCTTAGGTATTCTTCTTTGAAGAGGCATTTGACCACCTTCAAACCCACGTTTTGTTTTATATCCAGAACGAGATCTAGCACCTTTATGACCTTTGCCTGCTGTTCCTCCTGAACCAGAACCTTGACCACGTGCAATTCTTTTTGCCTGTTTAACAGCGCCTTTCGCAGGCTTCAAATTAGATAAATTCATGAACTATAGTTCTTCTACTGTTATTAAATGTTTTACTTTCTCTACCATTCCCAAAATCTGAGCATTAGCTTCATGTTCAACAGAGCTATTGATTTTTTTCAGACCTAAAGCAATCATAGTGTCTTTTTGTTTTTGTGTCCTATCAATGACACTTTTCACTTGAGTTAATTTGATTCTTGCCATTTGATTAACCATTGAAAACTTTACTTAATTTTTGACCTCTTACTTTAGCAACTTGAATAGGATCTCTCAATTCTGAAAGAGCTAAAAAAGTAGCTTTAACAACGTTGTGAGGATTATTAGAACCTAAAGATTTTGCAAGAACGTTTTGAATACCAGCACTTTCAAGAACATGTCTCATAGAACCACCAGCGATAACTCCAGTACCGTCAGTTGCAGGTTTAATAAGAACTTTAGCTCCATCTAATCTAGCACTCTGTTCGTGAGGAATAGTTCCTTTATAAACAGGAATTTTAATCAAATTCTTTTTTGCATCATCAATGCCTTTAGCAATAGCTCCTTGAACTTCTCTTGCTTTACCAAGACCAAAGCCTATAGTACCATTCTCATCACCTACAACAACTAATGCTGAAAAGCTGAATGTACGACCACCTTTAGTTACTTTAGCTACACGCTGAATATTAACAACACGCTCTTTAAGATCAGTTTCACTTGCTCTTAATTTATTTTCTTTGCCGTTTGCCATGAATATATATTCTTAGTTAGAATTTAAAAATTTAGACCATTTTCACGTGCACCTTCTGCTAAAGCTTTCACTCTACCGTGATAAAGGTAACCGTTTCTATCGAAAACAACACTATTGATTCCCGCTTGAATAGAAAGTTGTGCTACAACTTGTCCAACTTCTTTAGCAATTTCAGTTTTTGTTTTACCTTCTTTATTCAATTTAATAGAAGAGGTAGAAAGAATTGTTTTTTTAGAAACGTCATCAATTAATTGAGCATAAATTTCTTTATTGCTTCTAAATACACTCAATCTTGGTCTATCAGAAGTTCCATTAACGGCCTTTCTAATTCGAAGCTTAATTCTTTGTCTTCTTAAAACAGTATTAGACATATCTGATTATTTTATTTTTTCTTACCACCTGCAGATTTACCTGCTTTTCTTCTAACAATTTCATCTGTGTAGCGGATACCTTTACCTTTATATGGTTCAGGTTTACGTAATGAACGTATTTTAGCTGCTACTTGTCCTACCAATTGTTTGTCAGTAGATTCCAATTTTATTTTTGGAGCTTGTCCTTTAAGAGTTTCAGTTGTAACTGTAATTTCTTTAGGAAGAACAATGAAAATAGGGTGAGAATAACCAATAGCTAACTCTAAAATATTTCCTTGATTACTTGCTCTGTAACCGACACCAATCACATCTAAAACCTTAACATAACCGTTAGTTACACCTTGAACCATGTTATTCAACAATGAACGATACAGTCCATGAAGAGCTTTATGACGTTTTTGATCTGTAGGTCTATTCACAGTCAAAACTCCATCTTCGACAGAAACCGTAATATCTCTATCTAATTTTTCAGTCAAGGTACCTTTAGGTCCTTTTACTGTGATAACATTATTATCAGCAACTGATACTTGTACACCAGAAGGGATTGTTATCGGCGATTTACCAATACGTGACATTTTCGTTTGATTTTAGTAAATATAACAAATAATCTCACCACCAACTTTCAAGTTTCTAGCTTCCTTGTCAGTGATAACACCTTTAGATGTGGACAATATTGCAATCCCCAAACCATTTTTGATACGTGGGATTCCACCAACATGGATATACTTTCTCAAACCTGGTCTAGAAACTCTTACAAGTTCTTTAATGACTGGTTTTTTAGATTCCACATCATATTTCAATGCGATCTTAATTGTACCTTGAGGACCTTCCTCATCAAATCTATACTGAAGGATATAACCATTGTCGTATAAGATTTCTGTCAGCTTCTTTTTCATATTTGAAGCTGGGATATCCACTACTGTGTGACCCGCCATTTGCGCATTACGAATACGGGTAAGGTAATCTGCTATTGGATCTGTAACCATCTCCTATTTATTTCTTCGTTTAAAATATTACCAACTTGCTTTAGTGACTCCAGGAATTTTCCCATCAAGAGCCAAATCGCGGAATTTAATTCTTGAGATACCGAAAAATCTGATATAAGCTCTAGGTCTTCCAGTAATCTTACAACGGTTTCTCATTCTAATTTTACTAGAATTCTTAGGAAGAGCATCTAATTTTTCCCATTCCCCTTCTTCTTTGTATTGTTCACGTTTTGCAGCATATCTAGCGACTAATTTCGCTCTTTTTACTTCACGTGCTTTCATTGATTCTTTAGCCATCGTATATCTATTATTTCTTTTTGAAAGGCATTCCGATTAATGATAATAAGCTATAAGCTTCTTCATCTGTGTTTGCAGTAGTAACAATAGAGATATCCATACCACTAATTCTGCTGATTTTATCGATATCAATTTCTGGGAAGATAATGTGTTCAGTAATACCCATAGTATAATTACCTCTACCATCAAAAGATTTATCATTAATACCTTTAAAATCACGTACACCAGGTAAAGCAATAGAAATCAATCTATCCAAAAATTCATACATTTTGTTACCTCTCAAAGTAACTTTAACACCAATCGGCATATCTTCTCTCAATTTGAAGTTAGAAATTGCCTTCTTTGATCTTGTAGGAATTGCTTTCTGTCCAACAATACGTGTAATCTCATCCAAACAAGTATCTACCATCTTTTTATCTCCAACTGCATCACCAATACCTTGGTTGACAACAACTTTCGAAATTTTTGGTACTTGCATAATACTTTTGTATTGATACTTTTGCATCAATGCCTGAGCGACTTGCTCTTTGTATTTTGTCTTAAGTCTTGGTTCGTAGCTCATTAGTCAATTACCTCTTGAGTTTTCTTAGAATATCTTACAATCTTACCTTCAACCTCTTTTCTTCCTATTCTTGTAGCTTGATTGCCAACAACAACTTGAAGGTTAGAGATATGAATTGGAGCTTCTTGCTTAACAATACCTCCATTAGGATTTTTAGCAGAAGGTTTAGTATGTTTAGAAATCATATTTACTCCTTCGACAATTGCTTTATTGTCTGCAGGGAATACTTCCAAAACAGTTCCTTTATTTCCGCGATCCTCACCAGATAATACCTTTACAGTATCACCTTTTTTAATTTTCAATTTTGGTTGAAAACGTTTTTGTTTAACTTCCTTTGCCATAATTATAGTACTTCAGGTGCTAGTGAAACAATTTTCATATAATCTTTGTCACGAAGTTCACGTGCCACAGGTCCAAAGATACGAGATCCTCTTGGTTCACCATTATTATTCAATAACACTACTGCGTTATCATCAAATCTAATATAAGAACCGTCTTTTCTACGAATTTCTTTTCTTGTACGAACAATAACAGCTTTAGACACTTGTTTTTTCTTAACGTTGCCACCTGGTGCTGCTTCTTTAACTGATACAACAATCTGATCTCCTATAGAAGCATACCTTCTTCTTGTACCACCTAGTACACGAATACAAAGTACTTCTTTAGCGCCACTGTTATCAGCTACTCTCAATCTTGATTCTTGTTGTATCATATTATTTCGCTTTCTCTATAATTTCAACCATTCTCCATCTCTTAGTACGGCTAAGAGGACGAGTTTCCATTATTTTTACAAGGTCACCAACTTGTGCCTCATTATTCTCATCATGCGCATGGAATTTTTTTGATTTTTTCACAAACTTACCATACTTAGGATGTTTCAATTTACGAACAACGATAACTGTAATGGTTTTATCCATTTTATTACTAGATACTTTTCCTGTTCTAGTTTTACGTTGTTTTCTAATTACTTCGCTCATTCGACTTAAATTTTTTACGCGTTATTTTGTAATTCACGTTTTCTGAGTTCTGTCTTCAGCCTGGCAATTAGCTTTCTGGTCTCACCAAGCACATTCGGATTCTCAAGAGGAGAAACAGCATGATTGAAACGCAATCTCTGTAATCTCAATTTATTATCAGCTATATGCTGCAAAAGCTCTTCACCTGTAAGGCTTTTCACTTCTTCATATTTTTTATTAGCCATATCCTCTAATTTTTAATTATTCAGTATAATCTCTTCTGATAACAAATTTGGTTTTCAGAGGAAGTTTTTGTGCTGCTAATCTTAAAGATTCTTGAGCTACTTCGAAAGGAACACCTTCTGTTTCGAATATAATTCTACCTGGTTTAATGACAGCTACCCAATGATCCAAAGCACCTTTTCCTTTACCCATCCTTGTACCCAAAGGTTTTGAAGTGATAGGTTTATCAGGGAAAATATTGATCCAAACTTTTCCTTCACGTTTCATTGCTCTTGTTACTGCAATACGAGCAGCTTCAATCTGTCTATCAGTAATTCTACCAGACTCCTGAGCTTTAAGACCAAATGAACCGAAAGATAATTCCGAACCTCTATTTGCAAGACCTTTAATTCTGCCTTTTTGAACTTTTCTATATTTTACACGCTTAGGTTGTAACATGATATTTCAAATTATAGTGTTGTTAAATTATTTCCTGTTACCACCACGTCCTTGGCGTTCAGGCTTTCTTTTTGGTTTGCGTTTATTTTCTTCAACTCCAACATTAGGAGAAAAATCTCTCTTAGAGAAAACTTCTCCTTTACAAATCCATACTTTGATACCTATGATACCGTAGATAGTATTTGCTTCTTTTAAAGCATAATCAATATCAGCTCTAAAAGTATGAAGAGGAGTACGTCCTTCTTTATATTCTTCAGATCTTGCCATCTCAGCTCCACCTAAACGTCCAGAAACTTTCACTTTAATACCTTCAACACCTAATCTCATAGCAGAAGAAACTGCCATTTTAATTGCACGTCTAAAGTGTATCCTTGCTTCCAATTGTTTAGCTATAGTCTCACCAACAATAGCTGCATCAATTTCTGGTCTTCTGATTTCTACAATATTGATTTGAACATCCTTCTTTGTGAATTTTTTAATTTCTTCACGAATTCTGTCAACTTCTCCTCCACCTTTACCGATAATGATTCCTGGTCTAGAAGTATGAATAGAGATAGTAATTCTATTTAATGTTCTTTCAATGATAATTTTAGAAATACCACCTTTGTTAATACGTGCATTTAAATAGTTACGTATTTTTTGGTCTTCGATTAATTTATCAGAGAAATCTTTTTCACCATACCAATTTGAATCCCATCCTCTAATGATTCCGAGCCTGTTGCCTATCGGGTTTGCTTTTTGTCCCATGCTATATTCTCAGTTTATTCTGTATCAATATTATTGTTAACTTGTCCGTTTGGTGTGTTTGCATTGATCTTGCTTGCCAATTCAATATTAACATGGCAAGAACGTTTGCGAACTCTATAAGCACGTCCCATAGGTGCAGGTAAAAATCTTTTTAGTGTTCTACCAGCATCTACTGTAATAGTTTTGATGTATAGTTCACTTTCTTCAGGACTTGTTTGAAATTTTTGCTCCCAGTTATTGATAGCAGATTTTAATAATTTCAAAACATCATCAGCAGTTTCTCTTCTTGTATAAGTCAAGATATTGATTGCTTTATCAACATCTAATCCTCTAACAGTATCAACTACTAATCTCATTTTCCTTGGAGAAGTAGGACGACCTTTCAAACTAGCAGTACAAACTGTACGTTTAGTTTCTTTGCGTTTTTCTGCAGCAATTCTTTTTCTAGCTCCCATTTCTTGTCTTATTTCCTATTTCCTGAATGTCCTTTGAATGATCTTGTTGGAGAAAACTCACCCAACTTATGACCTACCATCATTTCGGTAACATATACAGGTACAAAAGTTTTACCATTATGGACAGCAAAAGTGTGTCCTACGAAGTCAGGAGTAATCAATGATGCTCTTGACCAAGTTTTGATGACAGTACGTTTAGTACCTTCATTCATCTTGTCAATCTTCTTTTGAAGTTGATGGGCTACATAAGGCCCTTTTCTTAATGATCTAGCCATGAGTTATCTTATTTCCTCTTGGTAATTATTAAATTAGTACTCGCTTTCTTATTGTTACGTGTTTTAAGACCTTTAGCCATAACACCTTTTCTAGAACGTGGATGTCCACCTGAAGCGCGACCTTCACCACCACCCATCGGGTGATCTACTGGGTTCATCGCAACACCTCTAGTACGTGGTCTGATACCTCTCCATCTAGAAGCTCCAGCCTTACCTAAAGTTTCTAAGCTGTGATCTGAATTTGAAACAGAACCTACAGTTGCTAGACAAGTATTCAAAATCTTACGAGCTTCACCACTAGGAAGTCTAACAATAACATATTTACCGTCTCTAGAAGTAATCTGAGCAAATGCACCAGCACTTCTACATATAGCAGCACCTCTACCAGGATTCAATTCAATATTATGAATAATAGAACCTAAAGGTAATTTGCCAAGAGCCAAAGTATTTCCTAATTCTGGCGCAGCATGCTCACCGCTAATAATTTGTTGACCAACTACAAGTCCTTCTGGAGCAATGATATATCTCTTTTCTCCATCATTATATGCAACAAGAGCAATAAATGCTGAACGATTTGGATCGTATTCAATTGTTTTAACAACAGCAGGTATATCGAATTTATTTCTTTTGAAATCAATTATACGATATTGTCTTTTATGACCACCTCCTGTATATCTCATAGTCATACGACCAGAGAAATTACGACCACCAGATCTTTTAATTGAAGCCAATAAAGACTTCTCTGGAGTATCCGTTGTCACCTCTGTAAACGCATTAGAAACTTTCGTTCTAAGCGAGGGTGTTATCGGTTTGTACTTTTTAATTCCCATTTTTTAATTCTTAATTTTCGCCTAAGTAGCTTATTTAACTTAATTTCTACAAATCTGTAAAGAAATCAATAGATTCACCTTCTGCAATAGTAACGATAGCTTTCTTGTAGCTTCCTTTACGACCAGACAAAACACCAGCTTTAGTAAATCTACTTTTTGCTTTTGCAGGTAAAATATGAGTACGAATATCAGTAACATGAACTCCGTACAATTTTTCGATTTCTTTTTTTATTTCAATTTTATTTGCTCTTTTGTCAACAATAAAACCGAATGTTCCCAACTTATCAGTATCGATAGTTTGTTTTTCAGTAATCAAAGGTCTTTTTAAAATATCCATATCAATTATCCTTTAATTGGTGATAAAAGTTGTCCTATAACTTCAACTGAACTTTCGCTAATCAAAATTGAATTTGAATTCAAAAGATCATAAGCATTAAATCCTTCTGCTTCTACAACATCTGCTCCTGGCAAGTTTCTTGAAGAAAGGAAGATGTTCACATCAAAATCTGGTGTAATTAAGATTGATTTTTTATCATTCAAACCAAAACCACGTAAGAAATTGATATAAGCTTTTGTTTGTGGAGTATCAAAGGTGAAATCTTCTACAATTTTAATTGATTGATCCAAAACTTTCGCTGACAAAGCAGATCTCTTAGATAAAGCAACAACTTTCTTATTCAATTTGAAATGATAGTCTCTTGGTCTTGGACCAAAAATTCTAGCACCACCTCTAAATAAAGGATTCTTAATGCTTCCTTTTCTAGAGCCACCAGTACCTTTTTGTTTATGCAATTTTCTAGTAGAACCAGATAATTCTGATTTTTCTTTTGCTTTATGTGTACCACTTCTCAAACCTGCTAAATATTGCTTTACAGCTAAATATAAAACATGCTCGTTGGGAGTAATACCGAAAACATCTTCAGGTAGTTCAATAGTTCTACCAGTAGGCTGTCCTTGTATATTGAAAACTTCTACTTTCATTTTATTTTTCAATGATAATAAGTGAACCGTTATGTCCAGGAATTGATCCTTTAACGAAAATTAAATTTTTATCATGTAATACTGAAACTACTTTCATGTTGGACTGTTTCACACGGTCATTACCCATACGGCCACCCATTTTCATTCCTTTCATTACTCTAGCAGGAGTAGAACAAGCTCCCAAAGAACCAGGAGATCTCAATCTATTATGCTGACCGTGAGTTTGACCTCCAACTCCAGCAAATCCATGACGCTTTACAACGCCTTGAAATCCTTTACCTTTTGATTGACCTGTAATAGCAATCTTGTCTCCAAGATTAATAATTTCAGATGTAACAACGTCTCCTAATTTAGCATCAGAAAAAGAATCTCTAAATTCAACTAATTTTCTTTTAGGTTCAGTTGATGCTTTTTCAAAATGTCCTAATAAAGCTTTAGACGTATTTTTTTCTTTCTTAGTTCCGTATCCTAACTGTACTGCTTGATAACCATCATTCTCGATGGTTTTTACTTGAGTTACAACACATGGTCCTGCTTCAATAACAGTACATGCTACTTGCTTACCAGTCTCATCAAATACACTGGTCATGCCTATTTTCTTTCCAATAATTCCGCTCATTATACTTTGATTTCTACGTCCACGCCTGAAGGCAATTCAAGTTTCATCAATGCATCTACTGTTTTAGGAGTAGCGCTATAAATATCTAAGAGTCTTTTATAAGTGCAAAGCTTAAATTGTTCTCTTGCTGATTTATTCACATGTGGTGATCTTAATACTGTAAAGATTCTCTTGTGTGTAGGTAAAGGAATTGGACCCGTAACTACTGCACCAGCGTTTCTGACAGTTTTTACGATTTTTTCAGCAGACTTATCTACCAAATTATGATCGTATGACTTGAGCTTAATTCTAATTCTCTGTGCCATTTTATTATTATTCTGCTTTTACTTTAGATTTTGCTTTCGCGATTACTTCTTCAGTGATATTGTTAGGAGCTTGAGCATAGTGAGAGAACTCCATGATAGAAGTTGCTCTACCAGATGTAATTGTTCTCAAATCAGTTACATAACCAAACATCTCAGACAAAGGAACTTTTGCTTTAATAACGTTAGCGTTATTCTTCATTTCCATTCCTTCCATCATACCACGACGACGGTTAAGGTCTCCAACAACATCTCCAGTATTTTCTTCTGGAGTTATCACTTCTACTTTCATGATAGGTTCCATCAACATAGGACCAGCTTTCTTACATGCTTCTCTGAATGCAAACTTAGCAGCTTGCTCAAATGAGAACGTATCAGAGTCCACAGCGTGGAATGAACCATCATAAAGTCTAACTTTCAAGCTTGGCAATTCATATCCTGCAAGAATACCTGTTTTCATAGCTTCTTTAAAGCCTTTCTCAACAGCTGGTATAAATTCTTTAGGAACTGCACCCCCAAATATGTCATTAACAAATACTAATCCTTCTTTGTCTTCGTCTCCTGGACCTACTTCAACTGCGATATCCGCAAATTTACCACGACCACCAGATTGTTTAGCATATTTTTCTCTGTGTTGAACAGATTTAGAGATAGCTTCTTTATAGTTAACTTGAGGAGCACCTTGATTACATTCAACTTTAAACTCACGCAAAAGTCTATCAACGATAATCTCTAAGTGAAGCTCTCCCATACCTGAGATAACTGTTTGAGCAGTATCTTCATCATATTTTACTTTGAAAGTAGGATCTTCTTCAGCCAATTTAGCTAAAGCCATTCCTAATTTATCAGCATCTTTTTGAGTCTTAGGTTCAATTGCCAAACCAATAACTGGATCTGGGAATTTCATTGACTCTAATACGATAGGAGCATTTTCAGCACAAAGTGTATCACCAGTTCTGATATCTTTAAATCCAACTACTGCACCAATATCACCAGCTAACAATTTGTCAATTGGGTTTTGCTTATTAGCATGCATTTGGAAAATACGAGAAATACGTTCTTTGTTTCCACTTCTAGTATTCAATACATAAGAACCTGCATCTAAGTAACCAGCATAAGCTCTTGTAAATGCCAATCTTCCAACATAAGGGTCAGTAGCAATTTTAAATGCTAATGCAGTAAAAGGCTCATCTATACTAGGTTTTCTAGAAATAGGCTCATCAGTTTTAGGATTGATACCATTGATGCTTTCTTTATCCAATGGACTAGGTAATATTTCCATTACTAAGTCCAACATGGTTTGAACACCTTTGTTTTTGAAAGAAGAACCACAAACCATTGGAACGATTGTTCCTTCGATAGTAGCTGCTCTTAAAGCATCTAAGATTTCTCTTTCAGTGATTGATGAAGGATCTTCAAAGTATTTCTCCATTAATCTATCATCAAATTCAGAAACTGCTTCTAATAGTTTTTCTCTATATTCAGTAGCCTCATCAATCATATCTGCAGGAATATCAACTATTTCATAAGTCATTCCATGATCATGTGCATTCCACACCATACCACGGAAGTTAATCAAGTCAACAACCCCTTTAAAAGTATCTTCTGCACCTATAGGCAACTGAAGAGGAACAGCATTACTGCCTAACATCTTCTTCACTTGACCAACAACATTAAGGAAGTCTGCTCCTTGTCTGTCCATTTTGTTGACAAAACCTAAACGAGGTACGTTATAGTTATTTGCCAAACGCCAGTTGGTTTCAGATTGAGGTTCTACACCATCAACAGCAGAAAACAAGAACACTAATCCATCAAGAACTCTTAATGAACGATTTACTTCTACAGTGAAATCCACGTGTCCTGGAGTATCAATAATATTCACATGGTATTTATCACCACGATAGTTCCAATCAATTGTTACTGCAGCAGATGTAATAGTAATACCTCTTTCTTGCTCCTGAGCC
The DNA here is from genome assembly GCA_023957245.1 of Chitinophagales bacterium. GTDB lineage: Bacteria > Bacteroidota > Bacteroidia > Chitinophagales > JADIYW01 > JAMLHH01. The sequence goes on along the minus strand of JAMLHJ010000002.1, from coordinate 198,364 downwards.
ATCCAGTCTGTTGTAGCAGAACCTTCGTGAGTTTCACCCAATTTATGGTTAACTCCAGAATAGAAAAGGATACGTTCTGTTGTAGTAGTCTTACCAGCATCAATATGAGCTGCAATACCAATATTTCTTGTATATTTTAAATCACGCGCCATAACTCTCTCTTAATTATACTTTAAAGTGTGAGAAAGCTTTGTTTGCTTCTGCCATTTTGTGAGTATCTTCTTTTTTCTTAACAGAAGCACCTTCACCTTTTGACGCAGCAATCAACTCAGCCGCTAATTTTTCACCCATTGATTTACCATTACGTTTACGAGCAAACATAATAATCCATTTCATGGTTAAATATTGTTTTCTAACCTCTCTTACAGGAGTAGGGATTTGGAATGTAGCACCTCCAATTCTTCTAGAACGAACCTCAACACCAGGTTGAACGTTTTGCATTGCAGATTTCCAAATCTCATGACCATTCTCGCCAGTAGATTTTTCAATTCTGTCCATTGCTTCATAGAATACTGTAAAGGCTGTACTTTTCTTACCATCATACATCAAACTATTGATGAATCTGGTCACAACAGGATCTCCATATCTTGGATCCGGTGCGAGTGGACGTTTCTTTGCTTTCGTTTTTCTCATCTCTTTACGAAGACTATATTGTCAATTATTTTTTATTTTTTGTACCGTATTTAGACCTACTTTTCTTGCGATTATTCACACCTGCAGTATCTAACGCTCCTCTGACAATATGATAACGTACGCCTGGAAGGTCCTTTACTCTACCCCCACGGAGAAGAACAATCGAGTGTTCTTGAAGGTTGTGACCTTCACCTGGGATATAGGCAATTACTTCATAACCATTGGTCAAACGCACCTTAGCCACTTTGCGGAGAGCAGAGTTAGGTTTTTTAGGTGTTGTGGTGTAAACACGAGTACACACTCCTCTTCTTTGAGGACATGCATCTAGTGCTCTTGACTTGGAAGGAGTTTCTAAAATCTCCCTGCCTTTCCTTACGAGTTGTTGTATAGTTGGCATTTTACCTAATTACTTTTTTGGGACTGCAAAGATATGAAAAAAAGACTTTGAAAACAAAAAAGAAAAAGGAAATTTTCAATATTTATTTTTTAGCCTTACTCTCACAGCGAAAGCAGTTGCTAAAGAGTACATCGAATTGTACGATATGCGCCTTAAGCGGTGCAAATATATTAAAAATAATTTCTTTTACAAAATTAATTTAAAGTAAAAAATTCAAGTACTTATCAATAAGTTATAAAACTCAAGATTTTAATACTTATTGAGCCAATATGCATTTGTAAATTTACATATACCATTCTACCCATTAAGTTTACCTAAATTCAATTATCAAATAAATATCGCATTTAAAAGAATTAGCAAATTAGGCTTTTAAGTTGTTGGGCAGTTGAGCTAATAAATCTTTCTCCAATTTTCTAATCAAATTAATATCACCTACTATCCACACCACATCATTTGTCATAAAAATAGTTTCAGAAGGTGGGTTCAAATCTCTCTCTCCTTCTCTTTCAATACCAATCACCATTCCATGTGTCAACTCTCTTATTTTACTATTTCTTATTGAAAGTCCACAAATTCCATCATCCTGATGTATAATTATTTTACCTAGTTCTATTTTCTCATGGGATTGAGTTTTTTCGGTAGGAACTGATGTTTCAATTAATTCCTTGACATCCAATAAATGTTGGTCATCACCGATCAGTGTCAAAATATCTCCTGGAAGAATCACTTCATCTTTAGTAGGAACATATATTTTAACACATTTTCTATCAATAATGGCAATACTTACTTCGTATTTTTCTCTCAATTGGATAGATTCTAATGTTTTACCTACAAATGTTGAAGATGGAGAAACAACTAAATCTGAAAAGTGAGTATCCCAAGGCATTAATCCTTTCAACTTCTTAACTCTTGCTTCCATTGCGAGTTCTTTCGTATTAAAATTAGTATAAAATCTATTTTCAATCTTATCGTAATAAGTTTGAATTTTTTTAGAGAAAACAATGATTCCAATTATTAAGACTATTAAAGCAATTACCAAAGCATAATTTGTAGAAATCACTTTACTCAATAAGAATCCTAATACCAAAATCACCCCCAATATTCTAGCAAATTTCAATGCAAATAATGGCCCTCTATTAAAAGCACTACTACTCCATAAGGTCTCAAACAAATCATTTTCTATCTGCTTTTTTAACATTCCCCATAAAAAAGGAAGAATCGCTAGTAAAACAAACACAAAGAATAATACTTGATTGACAGTTCCATCACCCAACAATTTAACCTCTATAGGATACAATACATGATATCCTAATAATATCACCCCCAATGAAATTACTGCATTTATCACAATAACTGTTGAATAGGACTTTACTAATCTTCTCCAATCACTTTCATGGGAAACCTGTTGACTAGAATCTGAATAACTATCCAATGCTAAAATCCATTTATTAGGAAGCACACGGTTCAAAAATTCATAAGTAGGCTCAGAAAGTCTGATAAAATAAGGAGAAATAAAAGTAGTAATTACAGATACCCCAACAGCTATTGGATATAAAAATCCACTTATCACACCTAAAGACATTCCTAATGTGGCAATAATAAATGAAAATTCTCCTATTTGACTCATACTCATTCCCGAACGAACAGCAGCTTTAAGTGGTTGACCAGTCATTAGCATTCCAATAGATACAAATAGAGACTTTCCTATTAATACAGTGAGCGTCAAAATAATTACTATCCATATATTATCCCACAACAACAAAGGGTCTATCATCATACCAACAGAGACAAAAAACACTGCGCCAAACAAATCTTTCAATGATTTTAATTGGTGTTCAACATCTTCTACTATTGAAGTTTCAGACAAGATTGAGCCCATCAAAAATGCACCTAACGCAGATGAAAAACCGACTTGGGTAGCCATAACTACCATTCCTAGACATAATCCTAACGCAACTACTAATACTGTTTCACTATCTAAATATGGTTTAATAAATTTAATTAATGATGGTATAAGCAATATCCCTGCTACGAACCACAATATTAGGAAGAAAGCTAGCCTTATCATGACATAAACTAAATCCATCCCTTCAAAATTCTGGCTTACAGAGATAGTAGATAATAAGACCAATAAGAGAACAGCTATAATATCTTCAACAATTAGCACTCCAAATACCAATTGGGTAAATTTCTGAGTTTTAAGATTTAGCTCTTCAAAAGCTCTAATAATAATTGTGGTAGAAGATATAGCAATCATACCTCCTAAAAACAATCTATCCATTTGCGACCATCCCAATAAGCCTCCTACTATATAACCAGTAGCCAACATCATCATCGACTCAAAAACACCCGTAGGTGCAGCAACAGCTCCTATCTTAGCCATTTTCTTGATACTAAACTCAAGACCAAGATTAAATAACAATATCACTATCCCGATTTCTGCCCATATAGATATAGAGGAAGAATCTTTTATACTCGGTAGGAAAAAAATAATTGGCTTGACTAATAAACCTGCCAATATATAACCTAATACAACTGGCTGTTTTAGTCTTTTAAAAATGATAGTGGTTACACCAGCTGTCACTAAAATAATAGCAAGATCGACAATAATAGGAGGCAAATTAGACATACACAATATTATAATTACAAGATAAAAAATATTTCTCCTACAAAATAATGAAGAAATATTCCGAAATCGAACAAAGTTCCAGATTTTAAGAAGTAATAATATCAAAGAAATACATAATGATAAAAACCATAAAAGCGCTACAATATTGAAATAGCAAAATACAATAACAGGTAGCCTATAAAAGGTTTCATTATAATTGCTTAATTTTGACGACTATGAAAACTACTCCTTTTAAAGAAATACATGAAGCAATCGGTGCAAAGATGGTTGACTTTGCAGGATTTTACATGCCAGTTCAATATACTGGTATCATCGATGAACATCAAACCGTAAGAAATGGTGTTGGAGTCTTCGATGTTTCACACATGGGTGAGTTTATCGTAAAAGGTGAAAAGGCTTTACCATTTTTACAAAGTATAGTTTCAAACGATATTTCTAAGACAATTCCTGGACAAGCTCAATATGGCTATCTTCCTAATGAAAATGGCGGTATTGTAGATGATTTACTTGTTTATAATATGGGCAACGACGAATATATGTGTGTCGTCAATGCTGGAAATATAGAAAAAGATTGGAATTGGTTTGTTCAACATAATACTCAAGGAGCAAATATTGAAAATATTTCAGATAACATTTCATTATTGGCTATTCAAGGCCCTAAAGCTACTGAAGCTTTACAACCGCTAACAGATATAAATCTTTCAGAAATTCCATTTTATAGATTTAAGAAAGGTACTTTTGCGGGAGTTGAGGATGTAATTATTTCAGCTACAGGATATACAGGTTTAGGTGGATTTGAGCTTTATTTCCCTAAAGAAAAATCGGCAGAAATCTGGAAAAAAATATTTGAAGCTGGTGCTCCACAAGGGATAAAACCTATTGGATTAGGAGCTCGTGATACGCTTAGATTAGAAAAAGGATATTGTTTATATGGCAACGACATCGATGACAATACATCACCGATTGAAGCTGGCTTAAGCTGGGTGACAAGTCTCAAAAAAGATTTTGTCGGAAAAGAAGCTATTGTCAATTCTAAAGAGCAAGGGCTAAAAAATAAATTAGTTGGGTTCAAAATGATTGACAGAGGAATTCCTAGACATGGGTATGAAATTGGAGATGCTGATGGAAATGTAATTGGCAAAGTGACTAGTGGCACACAATCTCCTACATTAGGTATAGGTATAGGAATGGGCTATGTAGAAAAAGATTTTGCTACTCCAGACACTTCAATTTATATTATACTTAGAGGAAAATTATTAAAAGCAGAAGTCGTCAAACTTCCATTTGTTTAGAAATTTCTGAAAAGGTAGCCTTTTAATATCTTCTACTGTTTTTTAATGTACTAGCAATAGTACGTTTGGAGTCTTTTTCTTTAATAGATTCTCTTTTGTCGTGAAGTTTTTTACCTTTAGCTAAAGCTATCTCTATTTTTATTAGATTGCGATCACTAAGAAATACACGATAAGGTACTATAGTTAAGCCCTTTTCTTTCACAGCATTTTGCAATTTTGTCAATTCTCTTCTTTGTAATAAGAGTTTGCGAATTCTTAAAGGTTCATGATTATTGTAAGTGCCTTGTTTATAAGGACTAATATGAACATTTTTTATCCATAATTCATCTCCTTTAAAATAGCAGTATCCATCAGTAAGATTTATTTTCCCTTCACGGATAGATTTAATTTCTGTTCCATGTAATTGTACTCCAGAAGAAAAAGTTTGAATAAATTCAAAATTAAACTTTGCCTTCTTATTTACAATATCAATCTTCTGTATAGTTTTTTCTTTGCTCATGGCAGGTACAAAGATAATAGCTAAGTCAACAATATCTTCTTTATACAAATAAAAAAAGGTCTGCCAAAGCAGACCCCTTATATTACAATATTAAATTCAGTATTATGGAATCAAATTACAAAGACCACCTAAAATACCTTTAGCTACTGCTAACAATGCAGTACATAATACTCCTCCAACAACAGGAATTGTAGAAACTCCGATTGCAGTACATAATGCACCACCTCCAAATAATGAAGCAAGGTTAACAACTAAGTTACAGATATCAGCACCTGCACTTTTTCCATTAGCAGAAACTACAGCAGTCAATTTTTGTTTCAATGCTGGGTTTAATTCAACAGCACCTTGAATAGCAGCGTCCAATTCAGGTTGAGTTAAAGCAGACAATTTATAAGTATTCTCTAAGTTTCCTACAGCCACTAAATACTCATTCAAATTAGCTCCAAATGCTTCAAAGTTAGCTCCAAATGTTCTTTTCAAGAAAGCCAATTCAGATGCATTAGCCTTATTACCTTTAGCTAAAATTTCCATTGCTAATTTTCCATCTTCAGCAGAAATTTGTTGACCAGTAAATGAGGTTGCCATACCTACGGTAGCATTCATCATTTTAGAAAATTCAGCATCTTTAGCTAATCTAGCGCCTAAAGATTCTTGAACAACTTGTTTTGCGTCTTTTTGACATGAAGTTGTAAATGTCACTACTGAGAACAGTAGGAAAAAGGAATAAAATAATTTTTTCATGGTATTAAAATGGTTTTAAAATTTAAATAAACTTAACACTAAATACACTTAAAACCAAACCTAGAGTATGCATTTTAAAATTTATTTAACAAACTACAGAACATATTAGTGAAAAGAGTATAAAAACAATCAAAATATGCTCTCATTATGCTATCTAAATAAAAAAAGGTCTGAAGTAATTCACTTCTAGACCCTGTAACAATAAGTATCAAAATATATTATTTATTCAGAAGCCATTCTTTAAATTGATTGAAATCTGAACTCATAGGAATGCTTTTCTTATCACTGCCCAGCATATCTTTAAGACGTTGAGGAATTTCTATTTTCTCTCCAATTAAAGGCTCTACCACTTCACCAAATTTTACTGGATGTGCAGTAGAAAGCACTACGGCATTGGCTGCCCCATTATTCTCTTTCAAAAATTCTTCCATTGCCAAATATCCTACAGCAGTATGAGGACATAGCAAATACCCTTTCTCTTTATAAACATCTTGAATACATTGAGCCGTTTGATTATCGTCAAATGAGTATCCAATAATATCATCTTTTATCACCTCCCAATCATTAGAATATATATCCATAATACGAGCAAAATTACTAGGATTACCAACATCCATAGCATTGGAAATCGTACTGACCGAAGTTCTTGGTTGGAATAATCCTGAAGCCAAATACTCAGGAACTATATTATTAGCATTTGTTGCAGCAATAATTTTACTGATAGGTAATCCCATAGCTTGAGCAAAAAGGCATGCAGTCAAATTGCCAAAGTTTCCACTTGGAATAGAAAAATACAATGGTAAAGATTTATTTTTCAGTTGTTTATAAGCCCAAAAATAATAGAACGATTGAGGAATCAATCTAGCGATATTGATTGAATTTGCTGAAGAAAGCACTAACTTTTGATTGAGCTCACTATCTAAAAATGCAGATTTCACCAATCTTTGACAATCATCAAAGGTGCCATCAACTTCCAATGCAGTAATATTTGCACCCAGAGTTGTAAATTGCTTTTCTTGGATATCACTTACTTTCCCTTTAGGATATAAAATAGTGACTTGTATTCCTTCCACATTCAAAAATCCATGAGCCACTGCACTTCCTGTATCTCCCGAAGTCGCAACAAGAATATTAACTACATCTTTAGAGTCTTTTAAAAAATAGCCCATCAATCTACCCATGAACCGAGCCCCAAAATCTTTAAATGCAAGTGTCGGCCCTTGAAACAGTTCTAATATTTTTATATCCCCCAAATCTACAATTGGCGCATCAAAATTATATGCACTATTAATTATAAGCTCAATATCACTATCTGCAATATCATCTCCAACAATATGTTTGGTAATTTCAATTGCCATTTCATTAAAACTCATTTGAGGCAGAGCTTCAAAAAAAGAAGGTGGCAGGTGAAACATTTCATAAGGCATATATAAACCATTGTCAGATGGTAAGCCTTTCAAAACTGCTTCTTTCAAATCCACATCAGGTGATACTCTCTTTGTGCTATACAATTGCATATTAAATCTCTTTCTTTAGTAGAACTACAAAAATGCTAAGATTTTTTCTTAAAGGAGATAAATTAATACGAAAAATACATTAACTCTTAATCAAATTAGCACGCTCCTTGTTATAGACTGATATTTAGGTATTAATTTTGTAAATCTCTTTGGACAATTTTATCATGAAGTATATCAAGCTCCTAATCATAGGAACAATATTCTCTCTACCCAAAATTATAATTGGGCAAACATTTCATATAAAAGGAACTGTTATAGATAAAGTTGAAAGAGAGCCTTTGGCTTTTTGTAATATCATCATTCCTCAAATTAAAGACGGCTTCCTTACTGATGAAAATGGAGAGTTTTCAAAGACGCTACCCCGTCCTGTCGATAGTTTAATTATTTCTTATTTAGGTTTCAAACCATTTGTTGTAAAATTTCCAGTAGAAGATCCAGAGAATATTTTCATTGAAATGACAAGTGATGATAATATTTTAGAACAGATTACTGTTTACGCACCCAAAAAAAGAGAAAAAGATACAACTGCATGGCGAATTTATAAAAATGTAGTTGAGAATAAAAACATCAATAAACCAACAGCTCACTCCTTCTTTGAGTATGAGGAATATGATAAAATTGTAGGTTCATATTATAATTTTAGTCCAAAACTATTAAATCGTAAAATACTTAGACCTTTTAAATTTGTTCTGGAAAATTATGACTCCACAGCAGATGGAAGATTATTTATTCCATTGATATTAAAAGAGGAAATCAGTCAACATTATTTTAGGAAAGATCCTAAAAAAGAAAAATCTATCATTCAAGGACAAAAAGTATCTGGTATTGAACAAGCGGAAGTTAGCAGTTTACTCAACATTGCTTTGGATGCATTGGATGCATATTCCAATGAACTTACGATTGGAGGGTCTAGCTTCATGTTACCTTTTGCTGAAGGAGCATGGTTTAAATATAGATTTTACGTCATAGACAGTATTCAGAACAGTGATAATGAATGGATTTATCATCTAGGATTTTCGCCAAATGTCAAAGGAGAGCTAGCGTTTCTAGGACAAGCATGGATACATGCACCCACTTATGCCATTCAAAAAATAGATTTAAAACTAGACAAAGATGTTAATTTCAATTGGGTCAATGACTTCAATGCAATACAAGAATTTGAATATTTGAACCATAATTATTGGGTTTTGAAAAAAGACTTTCGTACATCAGGAGTTGCACTCACTCAAAGAAAAAAGAGCAAAATGGTTCATTTAGAACAGACCAAAATATATAGCAAATTCAAAATCAATCAAGTTATAGAAGACTCCATTTTTGAATCAAAAAGATTATATGCAGAAAATTATAAGAAACATAGGGATAGTTTTTGGGTCGAGTCTAGAGCTGAAGAATTGAGTAAATCTCAAAATAACGTCTATTATTTAATAGACTCATTAAAAAGCACTAAAGCATATAAACGCTATAAAAACTTTGGTCGAACTATGATTACTGGTTTTTACAAAGCAGGGCCAGTTGACATAGGGAATCTTTATAACATGCTTTCATACAATCCTATAGAAGGATTTAGAATTAGATTGTCACATAAGAGTAATCGGGATTTAAGTCAGCAATTCTGGTATAATATATATGGTGCTTATGGCACTAATGACCACAAATTCAAATATGGAGCACTACTGAAATATAGATTTAAGCGAGAAGATTTATTATTTCATGAAATAGGCGCTTCGTATAAAGATGATTACCAAAGGTTCTCATTAGCTAATACACAAAATAATGAATACGACTATATCCTCAATTCATTATTCAGAAAAAATGCTATAGAAGATTTAATTTATGTCAAAGATTTTCAATTGTATCACAAACGAGAATGGAATAGTGTATTAATGACAGAGGCATATCTGAACTATAAACAATACCAAACGCTTCCTGGATTAATAGAATATACACAAACACAACCTGATGGAGAGAAAATAATCATCCAAAAGTTTAAAGTATTTAGTCCCAAAATTCAATTTAATCTTACTCCTGGAGCTAAATTTATCAGAGTAGATGATAAAAGAATATTTTTAAAAGGAAAAATGCCCAGAATAACCATTGACTATTCATTTAGTAAAAAAGGGCTTTTAGGTAGTGATTTTAACTATCAAACAATAGGTCTTTCAATAGAACAAAGACTTCCTAGTCCAATAGGGGTAACCAAATACCAGCTTAGTCTGAATAAGCTTTTTGGAAAAATTCCTTATCCATTACTATTTATTCATCAAGGAAATGAAAACTTCCTGAGAGATTTCAGAAGATTCTCTAATATGAAAGAAGGAGAATTTGCTGCAGACCAAGAAATATCATTATTATTTGAGCACCATTTCAATGGTTTCTTCTTTAATAAAATTCCGCTTATTAAAAAGGCTCAGCTAAGAGAAATATTTGTCTATAAAATGGCTTTATCTTCTCTAGACAAAAAGAAAATAGGCTATTTAGATTTGCCAGAAGATATGAATGGCTTAAATGGATTTTATGCAGAAATAGGATTTGGGATAGAAAACATCTTAAAACTTTTGGAAATACAATTCACATGGAGGCTAACCCAAAAGGAGGTTCCTGATGTCAATAAGTTTGCTATCAAATTCTGGGTATCGCCCAAGTTTTAAGGGTAATTTTAGAGAAAGATTTTTTCTTTTGAACAAAGTCATTGCACTTCTAATATTGCAGTATTTTCTAAAGAGTCTAATAATACTTGTGCCTCTTCTATTGCTTTATCTACATTTCTTTCTTGTTGAACAGCATCGTTTGTAAGAAACTCGGGCATATTTTTCTTGGATTGACAAGAGCTTACAACTATCAATATTAAGATATATGCTATTAATGTCTTCATTTTGCTTTTTGAAAAATACGTTAAACTAAATTTAGTAAAAATTAAAAATAAAAAAACCCCAGCCAAATGAATTGACCAGGGTATATTTTTGCTTACTGCTTTCAAATTATTGAGCAGGAGCAGCAGGAGCAGCAGGAGCAGCAGGAGCAGCTTCAGCAGGAGCAGCTTCAACAGGAGCAGCTTCAGCAGGAGCAGCTTCTTCAACAGGAGCTTCTACAGTTTCTTCAACTGCTACTTCCTCTGCAGGAGCAGCTTCTTCAGTTTGTCCACAAGCAACAACACCTGCAAACATTGCAGCTGCTACGAAAGAATAAAATACTTTTTTCATCTTACAATTTTTTTAATTGGTTCAATGCAAAGTTATGTTGAATTTTAATTTCTACAAGTACCCTCACATTTTTTTTGCAAATATTTAAGACAATTAACCGATAATTAACAACGCAATAATTAAAATGATAAAAATCCTATGATTTTATTCATCTTTTTCCCAATCAATAGTTCTTTTCACAGCCTTCTTCCATCCCTTAAGCAATTCTAATCTTTTCTCACTTTTCATTTTTGGAGAAAAGCAAGTCATCACATTAGCACTACTCCCTATTTGGCTTTTAGCATAAAAACCTACTGCAATACCAGCAAGGAAAGCAGCTCCTAAAGCCGTTGTCTCAATAACAAAAGGTCTTTCAACTACTGTATCCAATATGTCTGACTGAAACTGCATCAGTAAATTATTAGCAGAAGCTCCACCATCTACTTTTAAAGCTTTCAACTGAATATCTGAATCTTGCTCCATCGCACGAAGAAGATCACCCGTTTGATAAGCTAAAGACTCTAATGTAGCTCTTATCAAATGCGCTTTTGTAGTTCCTCTAGTTAGACCAAATATGGCTCCTCTTGCATACATATCCCAATAAGGAGCTCCTAAACCTGCAAATGCAGGAACAACATATACTCCTCCAGTATCGGGAACTTTCAATGCATAATATTCTGAATCTTGAGCAGAGTCCAATAATTTAAGTCCATCTCTTAGCCATTGAATTGCAGCTCCAGCAACAAAAACACTTCCCTCCAATGCATATTCCACCTTACCATCAATACCCCAAGCTATAGTAGTCAACAATCCATTTTTAGAACGAACAGGTATATCGCCTGTATTCATCAACATAAAGCAACCAGTTCCATAAGTATTTTTCGCCATCCCTTTCTCAAAGCAAGCTTGTCCAAACAATGCACTTTGTTGATCTCCAGCAATTCCTGAAATAGGAACTTCAATATCGAAAAAAACATCTCCATCAGTTACCCCTACAATTCCAGAAGATGAAACGACTTCAGGTAGTAAAGACGGATGTACATCTAATATTTCAAGCAATTTCTCATCCCATTTCAACTCCTGAATATTGTACATCATCGTTCTAGAAGCATTACTATAATCAGTCACATGCACTTTGCCCTTCGTCAAATTCCATATTAGCCAAGAATCTATCGTCCCAAAACATAGTCTTCCTTGATGAGCTTTAGCTCTTGCTCCTTCTACATTGTTTAAAATCCAATTGACTTTTGTTCCAGAAAAATAGGCATCAACAACTAATCCTGTTGAAGATTGAATATACTCTTCATGACCATCCTCTTTTAGCTGATCGCAAAATCCAGCAGTCCTTCTATCTTGCCAAACTATAGCTTTGCAAATCGGCACACCCGTTTCTCTATCCCAGACCACTGTAGTCTCTCGCTGATTAGTTATTCCAATTGCGGCAACTTGAGAGGGTTGAATATTGGCTTTGACCACAACTTCTCTAGCAACATCAATCTGCGACTGCCATATTTCCAATGCATCATGTTCCACCCAACCAGGAAATGGGAAAAATTGAGTAAACTCTTTTTGTGCAGTTGCAATAATTTGACCATCTTTATCAAATAATATTGCACGAGAACTTGTTGTACCTTGATCTAAAGATAGAATGTATTTAGAAAGCATCTTTAATATTTAAGAACTCTAAAAATAAAAAACTCAATTCGAATGGACACATTATTATTGATTATTAAAAAGAAATTTGTCCTATTATCATTGATTTTATTTACAATCACTCTTATTTTATTTGCTTTACCATCCCAAACCTTTGTTAAACAAATATATTCACCCTATTTATACCCACAGATAAGACAAATATTAAATTATAGCTTTGGTAGTTTGCCATTTTCTTCGGTGCTATTAATACTCGCTTTCATCTTCATTATAGGAATATACATAGTCGTAAAACAATTATTATTAAAGAAAAAAACCATTGCAATTGCCTATTTAATAAGCTATATATTATACTTATTGGTCTTCTTTTTCTGGATATGGGGATTTTACTACAATGATCAGATATTAGTACCTCAACCTCATATCGAACAATATCCATTAAGACAAAGTACTGTTCTAAAAACTTTTCACAAAGCTGAAAACTATAGAGGACAACTCAACACAGATAGTATCTATCCTGAATGGAATGAAAAAATGCTCAACCTAATAGAAGATTCAGGGCGTATATGGCTTACTCAAACGATTGAACAGTTAGGGAAAAATCCAAATCAATCATCTAATCAAATCAGAAAATGGCCTAAAGGTTATCTTTTGAGATGGGGAATTGTAGGTATGTACTTTCCTTTCAGTGGAGAATCAACAATTGATGGAGGGCTTCATTCAATAAGATATCCAAGCACTGTATTGCATGAATTGGCGCATAGCATGGGCTTTACAAATGAGGGAGATTGCAACTTGATAGCATATTTAGCAGCTCAAAAGACTAACAATCCATTTATAAGATACTCAGCTGAGGTAGAAAGACTAAGAGAAGAGATGTATTTCGCAGCAATGCAGAATTCCAATTTATTTGACACACTCAAAAAGGATTTACCACAACAAATTGAAAAAGATCTCAACCAAATCAGAGCATATCATGCTAAATATAGAGGAAAGTTGACAGACGTAGGTAATTGGATTAATGACCAATATCTAAAAGCCCTTAGCGGAGAAAATGGAATAGATGAATATTGGCTATGGGTAATAAAACTACAAATACTAGAAGATAAAGGCAAAAATCAAAAAGGCAATACTATTTAGCTTCGTCTTGCTCTTCCCAATCTGAAACAATAAACTTCTTTCTATTCTTATACCACAGAAGACCACCACCAAAAATAACGGCAATAGGGAAAAACAATAAATACAAAATTCCTGTATTCAGACTTTTTGCATATCCCGAATTCTGTGATGTCGCTTTACACATCGCACATTGCGCCTGAGCAAAATAAGGCAACAATGTTATTGTCATCAATAAAATGAAACTTAAAGCTTTACTTTTCATATTCATATCAATAAGGATAAAATGGATGAATCATTACATAAACTAAGACTCCTGTTATCGCTACATAGAGCCACAATGGAAATGTCCACCTAGCAATTTTCTTATGTTCATCAAATCTATTAGTTAATGCTTTGTAAAAGGTAAACAATATTAATGGCAATATAAAACCAGCTAAGACAATATGTGTTAATAAAACAAAATAATACACATATCTTAAGCTTCCAGCTACCATTTTCTCTGTATCATCTAATACACCATCAAAATTAGCATCCCCATACTTCACTCCTCCTTCTGAAAGGGAATGATAAGTCAAATAAGAAATCAAAAATATAGATGACAATGAAAAAGCAATCAACATGACAGTCTTATGAGCTTTGAAATTCCTATTCTTAATAAAATAAAATCCTAATAAAAGACAGATTGCAACACAGCTATTTAAAAAAGCATGGAACTTAGGAAAGAAACCTAAGTTTAAATTATGCTCAATATCTAATGGAGAAGAAAGAAATAAACTTCCAATTGTAAATAAGACAACAATAGAAATCAAAGCAATAGAAAAAACAACTAATCGATTTTGCACAATTATTTTTGTTTTTTGGCAGGCATTATATAACTCACCAACAATTTTTGAATATCTAAAATTAATTTGTCAGTTTCCTCAGCAGATGTTCCGTCATAATAACCACGAATTCTACCTTCTCTATCTATCAAAACAAACTTATTATCATGAATAAAATCATTAGGACCACCATCACCTTCAGTTGCCGTAACTAGGAATCCTTTTCTGGCTAGCTCATAAATAGTCGGCTTATCTCCAGTCAATAAACTCCATGAAGTAGAATTGACATTGTTTTGATAAGCATACTTTAAAAGGACATCGGGTGTATCTGTTTCCGGATCTACAGAAAAAGAAAAGATTTGAAATTTACTATTATCACTTTTGAAGAAATCTTGTACTTTTCTCATGTTTTCTGCCATATCTATACAGATAGTAGGACATGTAGTAAAAAAGAAATCTACAACAGAAACAACGCCTTTCATCCTATTACTTGTAACTGTATCACCATTCTGATTAACTAAAGAAAACTTTGGAATAGTATGATAAGCAGTATCTGTAATGATATCCCCATTCTCTAATTTGACTTCAACTGGTGTATGAATTCCATAAATAGGAAGAACATTATCAGAAGTCACCTCTGGTTGTTTTATCCTTTGAAAAACAAAGAGGAATATTAACGGAAAAATAGCAATCACAAGGATTGCTATTAAAAAATTTTTTTTTCTTGAAGAAACCATTATTTCATTAATGAATCAATCTAAACCAGAACGTTCCTTCCACTGACAAAGCTATAATTAACCAAACAAGGAAAATTAAAGGAAGCGTTAATATGATTATAAAAGAGCGATGTTCATACTTCAAGTGCATAAACTCAGCAATAATATAAAAAGCTTTAAGTAAAGTAGCCAACACCATAAACACATTAATTATTGCTTTAGGGTGATGATAAAAAAAGAAGTAATGAGATAAAGCCAATCCAACTTCAAATACAGTAACAACCGCTATGATAATTGTAGCTCTCCAAATTGCTGCAACCTGTTTATGATAAGTAGCATCATCCAAATGACTTGACATAATATTATATTTTTTGAGTTAAAGTTAAATTATATAAGATAGAAGAAAAGGAATACAAACACCCAAACTAAATCAACGAAGTGCCAATACAATCCAAATTTTTCAATCATTTCGTAATGTCCTCTTCTTTGATAAGTACCATTCAAAGTTTTAATCAAAGCAACTATATTCATCACTACACCAATTGAAACGTGCAAACCATGAAATCCGGTAATTCCAAAAAATGAACCACCAAACATTGGAGGACCAGGCGACACAGGAGTCTTTGCAATATCTGCTACAGCCAATTTAACTGTCTCACCATCTGCACCAGCATGATAAACATTATAGAAAGGAGTCATTCCATCATGAATTAAATGTGACCACTCCCAAGCTTGACATCCCAAGAAAGCAAGACCACCTAAAATTCCTAAAAACATCCAAAAAGCAACTCCTTTTTGATTCATTCTATGCCCTTCAATAACAGCTCTCACAACAAATACTGAACTCAAAATCAATATTGTAGTCATAATAGATACCAATCCCAAAGGTGCCTCTACACCATGCAAAAAAGGCATACCAGAAAATACTACATTGGGATCTGGCCACCAAGCTTTACTCATTCTAATTGCCCCGTAAGCAATAAGGAATCCAGTGAAAGTAAAGGCATCTGATAATAAGAAAAACCACATCATAGTTTTTCCATAACTCACCTTTAACGGAGTATCCTCTCCTCCTTCATTGTTATTAGGAGCAGGTAGTGTAATATGCTCCGAAATCATTTTTTCTTCTAGCAATTCAGCCATAAAATATGTTTAATGATTCAAATTAAAAAATAAGAATAAGAAAATATAAACCCAAAGAAAATCCATAAAATGCCAATACATACTCAATAAGTCTGTACGAACTTTTAATGCTTCTCCTTTTTTGTTTATAATGGTAGTACTTTCTTTTTTGATAAAAAATAAGCGATAAGATCTAAATAATGCTACTAATAGAAATGCAATACCTCCCAGAACATGAGCAGCATGTAAACCTGTAATAACATAAAAGAATGAACCAGCTGGATTTCCATCTATATAAATTCCTGAAAAGTTTAAATCTTGCCAACCCTTATATTGAAAAAAGGCAAACAATAAACCTAAAGCAATAGTAACTAATAGTCCAAGAGTAGCCATCTTTGGATGCCCCTTTTTATTAGAAATATGTGCAACATGCATAGTAGCACTAGAAATCAAAAGAATAACTGTACTTGTATAAAATTCAACAGGCATAGGAAAATTAACCCAATTACCTGCACCCTTTCTTACTAAATATGCACTAGTCAATCCTGCAAAAGCCATAGTAATGCTCATCAAAGCTAGATACATAGTAAATCTATGTGCCTTTTGTTGATTATATTTTTCTGAAATAGGATAAACCATCATCTTAAATTTTATCAATTACCAATGCTATTTGAACAATAGGAATATAAAAAAACGATGCAAACATCAATTTCTTAGCACTTTTATCTGACAAGTCTATACATAACTGAATAGCTGTATATAAAAATAATAATCCGCTAATCAATACAACTATCAAAGAATAATAACCTGTCAATCCCAATAAGAAAGGTACGACACTCACTAATAACAAAAATGCATTGTATGTCAATATTTGAAAAGCAGCACTCCTTGACTTACCACTTCCTGATGGAAGTAAAGTAAAACCACCTTTTCTATAATCATCATCCATCACCCAAGCAATAGCCCAAAAATGAGGCATCTGCCATAATAATTGAATAATAAAAAGTACAAAGCCTCCAGAAGTAATACTACCTACCGCAGCCGTAGAGCCAATCAAAAGTGGCAATGCACCAGGTACAGCTCCAATAAAAACAGCTGCAGGACTAATTCTTTTGAACGGAGTATAAAGAAAAGCATAAGTCAATAAAGACAATGACGCTAATAATCCAGATAGAGGATTAAAATAATAAGACAATAATCCAATACCAATCAAACCAGAAAGTCCCGCAAAAATTGTTACTTCCATTACAGACAAATCACCTGAAGGCAATGGACGACCACTAGTCCTTTTCATCAACTTATCTGTCTCCTTTTCTAAAATTTGATTGATAGCAATAGATGCACCTGTCACTAAGAAACCACCAATAAACAACATCACTAAATCTAACCAACGATATTGAACTCTTTCAAAAAGGAATGCCATGATTGAAGAGAATACAACAAGTAAGGACAATCTAAACTTTGTCACCTCAGAATAAAACTTTACCCTATTCAATACAAATTGAACAAGTGAAAAATCTTTATGTCCTGAATATATCATTAGCTATCTTTTGTCTATTAACTATTGTCTGTCGTCTATTGTCTATCGTCTATCGTCTAATAACTATTAATGTAAAAGCCTTTTATCACTTTCAATATCAGCCTCTGTAAGTGGAACAGTTTGTGGTATAAAATCTGGACCTTCTTCAAATTTACTATAATCATAAGGCCAACGATATACTGTAGGCAATTCACCAAGCCAGTTTCCATGTCCAGGCTCGATAGGAGTAGTCCATTCTAGTGTATTTGCTTTCCATGGATTAAGTTCAGTAGATTTTCTACCTTTCTTCATACTATAGAAGAAGTTGATCACAAAAATAAATTGAGCAGCAAACACAACTATCGCAGATACACTAATCAGTAAATTCATATCATGATACTCATTAAAAGCATGAAACTCATTGAAGTCATAATAACGACGAGGCACACCTGACATACCTAAATAGTGCATAGGCCAAAATATCAAGTAACCACCAATAAATGTGATAAAGAAATGAATATAACCTAATGTCTCATTCATAAAACGACCAAACATTTTGGGAAACCAATGATAAATGCCTGCAAACATACCAAAGAAAGCAGCAACACCCATTACCAAATGGAAGTGGCCAATCACAAAATAAGTATCATGAAGCTGTATATCTACAGTAGCATTACCTAACCATATACCTGTCAATCCACCAGAGATAAACATCGAAACAAATCCCAATGAAAATACAGCAGCTACAGTCATCTTAATATTTCCACGCCAAATAGTAGTCAGCCAGTTAAATACTTTTACTGAAGAAGGAACTGCTATCAATAATGTAAACAATGCAAAAACAGAACCTAAGAAAGGATTCATACCTGTTACAAACATGTGATGCGCCCATACCAAGAAACTCAAAACAACAATACCTAATAATGAAAGTATCATCGCTTTATAACCGAATACTGGTTTTCTAGAGCTTATTGAAAGTATCTCAGAAACAATACCCATAGCAGGTAGAATAACTATATATACTTCAGGGTGACCCAAGAACCAGAAAAGATGTTGAAATAAAATTGCATTACCACCAGAATATCCAAGAGCCTTACCTCCTATAAAAATATCAGACAAATAAAAACTAGTGCCTAAACCTTTATCAAAAACTAATAATACAGCAGCAGAGAATAAAACAGGGAAAGATAACAAACCAACAACAGCAGTGAAGAATAAAGCCCAAACAGTCAAAGGCATTCTAGTCATCAACATACCTTTTGTTCTAAGATTTAATACAGTAGAAATATAGTTAATACCTGCCAATAATTGAGAAGCAATAAAAAAGACCATACTCACCAACCATAAAGTCATACCCATTCCAGATCCCGAAGATGCTTGTGGCAAAATACTTAAAGGAGGATATATTGTCCATCCAGCAGAAGCCATTCCTGTTGGCAAAAAGATAGAAGCCAACATGATTAATGATGACAACACAAACAACCAATAAGATAAAGCATTCATTATAGGAGATGCCATATCACGAGCTCCAATTTGCAAAGGAATCAAAAAGTTAGCAAAAGTACCACTCAAACTAGCAGTAAGTACAAAAAACACCATAATCGTACCATGCATAGTCACTAATGCATAATATGCTTCAGGAGTCATGTGTCCTTCATCAAACCAGTTAGAAAATATTTGTTCTAAAAATGGAAATGTTTCATCAGGCCAAGCCAATTGAACCCTAAACAAAACAGAAAATAATCCCCCAATGACAGCCCAAGCCATACCTGTAAAAAGGAATTGCTTACCTATCATCTTATGATCAGTAGAGAAAATATACTTAGTAATAAAAGTCTCTTTATGATGACCACCTGCGCCAATCATTGACAATGCATGTTCACCAGTTGCCGAAGTTACCATATTATTATAGTCTTTAAATTTTGAAGATTTCTATTAAAATTAATTCTTTGAAGGATTTGCCTCTGCAATAACATCATTATCCAATGACGCATCTTCCCCTTGAATCTTAGCAATGTTTTGTTTGTAATAAGATTTTTGTTCTGCAAACCAAGCTTTATATTCAGCTTCGGTAACAACCTTAACAGTCTTTTTCATATTCCAGTGACCAGTACCACATAATTGATTACAAGCCAATTCATAATCAAATTCAGGATTTTTCTTAATTTCCCTCATTTGTTCTGTAGTAATAGTAGGTCTAAACCAAAATTTTGTTGGAATACCTGGCACAGCGTCCATCATCACTCTAAATTCAGGGAGATAAAAGCTATGAATAACATCTAAAGCACCGATATTAACATGAACAGGAGTATTCACTGGAATTACAATCTCATCACTCAGAAAGTCATCTTTACTTTGTTTATCTTTCCATCTGACACCCAACTCATTTTCAACAGTGGATAAAGTAAAATCTCTTTTACCCAATTCATTGTCTTTACCTCCATAACGAACTACCCAAGCAAATTGCTTACCTGTCACTTCAATCTGAATAGCTTCAGTAGGCGCTGCAGAAAATATCTTAAACCATTTATTAAGACCTAAACCAATAATAATAGTCAAAACTAAAGTAGGAATAACAGTCCATAAAATTTCTATCCTATTATTATAAGGATAATAAAGAGCTTTTCTATTTCTTTTGTAACGATACTTATAAGCGAAATAAAACAATAAAACATTAGTAATAATAAATACAATACCAGTGATATACAACGTAATATCTACTAGATCTTGAATCCATACACCATGTTCAGAAGCAGGCACAGGAAGAAACTTTCCATACTCAGTATATGTAGTATAAGCAATAAATACACCTAAAATTATACCGGATAGTAAAAATAAAAATCCAACAGAATTAGAGGTGTCTTCAGTACGTTCATCTTCATCTCTCATTACTGAAACAAGCTCCACAACTTTACCGACTTGTAAAATCACAACTAGAACAAGTACGAAAGCGAGAATTATAAGTAAAATTTGCATTAGATTTCTTTTAATTATTAGTTAGGAAAAGAAAGTAACAAAATTAAAAAGAATTTTATTCTATCAAAGCTTAAAACGACAATATTTTTACAAAACGTGAATAAAATCACAACAAGAGCAAAATAAGATGAAGTTTCAATTAACACTATTTAAATAAAATACCATGTAAAGAAACTTATGTGAGCAATATCACAAATCGGACATTTTAGTCCATTTTGCACTTTGTTAAACAAAAACACGAAATTTAAAAAATCTGATAATTCATCATAAAAAAACAAGAAAATAAATGACTACATAAAAAGTAGATAGCAATATGTACCTATTCACTATAAACAAAAAAATGGATTGGCGTTAACCAATCCATTTATATAAATCTAAGAATAAAAATTCTAAATATGGTGTCCGTAGCTCTCCTTAATATAAGGGTGAGTACTAGAAGATAAATCTTTGTATTTAGATAAAGTGGTTAATGCGATATAAATAAATACACTAGCTAAAGCAACAAATGCACCAACACTTATCAAATTAAATCCGCCACCACCTTCGATTAACTCAGGAACAATCATGTTGAAAAAGTCAAACCAGTGACCAATGATAATAAATACAGCTATGGTCAAAACCAATTTACTCTTTCTTTTAGAATCTCTCTTCATCAATGCTAAGAAAGGTAAAATAAAGTTTAATGCTAATGAAATATAGAACATAAAAGCATAACCATGTAACCTCTTAGTGAAGTAAATAGTCTCTTCAGGAATATTAGCATACCAAATCAACATAAATTGAGAGAACCATACATAAGTCCAAAAGATAGAGATTGCAAACATATATTTTGCAACATCATGTTGATGGTTTTCATTCACATGAGGTAAATAATCATTCTTCTTTAAATAAAATACGATAATAAATAAAATTGAAAACATACCCACAGCAGCAGATGCCATCAAATACCATGAGAACATAGTACTATACCAGTGCGGTTGGATAGACATTGCCCAGTCCCAGCTACCAAATGTATTTACTAACATCGCTAAAATAAAGATACTTGCAGCTGCAATAGCTCTACTTTTATCAAAAAGTTTAACTGATGGATTAGTATCCATCTCATTCAAATTCTTATTCCAAAGGAAATACAAACCTAAAACCAAAACAAATATAGCTATAGCAAAAACCCAAAATCTGCCCATATTCAAATAATCTCTTTTTGAAGCTAAAATTGCATCATAAGTAGCTGAATTAGGATCGTATAAATCATGCGTCCAATGGAATAAATCATGATTAAATACAGCAAAGAAAATTGCTAATAATAGAATAGAAAATGGAAGTGTTCCACCTATTGCTAACAAAACTTTTTGAATCTGAATATGCCATCCACCAAGAGCTAAAGTAGTTGCTGACAAAAAGAAGAGAGCAGTAACTCCAATCCAAAAACCGTATAAAACTACAGTATAGATATTAGCTATCAAATGTGTACGCAAAGTAGCAGCATGACCATGATGATCTCCACCACCAACTCCCGCGTTCCAATTCATAGCAATACCAATCGCTAAGAGAATTAAACCTACAATAAATCCTTTGATAAGGAAACCTTTAGCTTCAGGAGTAAAAATATATGTATTTTTCATCTTAATTTTTTTTGAATTTTAAAAATTAATTAGTTCCCCCTTTTGCTAACTGTTCAGTTTGCAAACCTTTAATATACTCTAATACTAACCATCTTTCACGATGATCGATTTGAGTAGCATAAGAACCCATCATACCTTTACCATACATAATTGTATGATATCTCTGTCCGTCTGGTTTACTCATCAAATCAGGAGTAAAATAAGAAGGAGGAGCAGGGAATTTTTCAATTTGAACCAAATGTCCTTGACCATCACCAGCCTCACCATGACAAACTGCACAATAAGTCAAATAAATCTTCTTTCCTTCACCACTAATTTCCTTAGGTGTAAAAGTGAATGGATTTTGAATTTTTGTAGCAGCTTCCGCATAACCTTCAGGAGTATTAGTCAAAGGATAGGTATATTTACCAATAGCAATTGCACCTTCAACAGGCAATTGATTAGTATAACCAGAAGCATAAATTGGATTTTCACTTTGTGCATCATAAGCAACAGAGTGGACCATTTCTGGAGCATATTCATATCCAGGATTTTCACCTCCTGCTGAGCAAGATGCAAGTAATGCACCAGATAAGAATATCGATAGTATTGTTTGAGTGCGAATCATTCTGCAGTCTTTATTTACAAATTAAATATCTTTTTCAAAAACTTCTACTGCACCTTCATTATTAAGGAACTCAGTAATTTTAGATGTTTGTTCATTATCACCTGAGATATCGAAGGTCAAAGCAAACATATTATCAGTCAATCTAGGATCTATAATCTTTGGCTGCTTACCAGGATACAGATTACATAGATAATAAAATGAAATCACCATTCCCACTGCTGAAAACAATACAGTCAACTCAAACATAATAGGAATCCAAGCTGGTAAGGCAAATGTAGGTTTACCACCATAATTTGTTGGATAGTTCACAGCATTAGCAAATGCCATCAAACTAAATGCAGTCACTAAACCAGTAGCTCCAAAAACAAAACCAGCAGTATGCAATTTTGTTGGTCTCAATCCCATTTTATGCTCCAATCCATGAACTGGAAAAGGAGTAAAAGCTTCGGCAATTTCTATTCCACTATTTTTAGCAGATTCTACAGCCTTAAGTAATGTCTGATCATCATCAAACATCCCGACTAAAAATTTATTAGTAGTACTCATTTTCAAGAAAATTAGTCGATTTTATAAATTAATCTAGCATCAGCATCTTTATATGCCTCTTCATCTTTCACTTCATCCATTTGCTCTCTTCTAGCTTGATTACCAGAAACACTTAATATTGCTTTCACCTCAGCTATCGCAACAACAGGGAAGAATCTACTAAACAATAAGAACAAAGTCATAAAGATACCTCCTGTTCCAACATAGATACCAATTTCCACCCAAGTAGGTTGATAATCAGTCCAGCTAGAAGGTAAATAATCTCTATGCAAAGAAAGAACGATAATTACAAAACGCTCAAACCACATTCCGATATTCACAATAATAGAAGCGAAGAATGTAAAGGCAATATTTCTTCTCAATTTTTTCACCCAGAAGAATTGAGGGAAAATCAAGTTACAGCTCATCATTATCCAATAAGCCCACCAATAAGGACCGAAAGCACGGTTGGCAAAAGCATATTGTTCAATCATTGAACCAGAATACCACGCAACAAACAACTCAGTTAAATAAGCTGTACCTACCATAGTACCAGTCAATAAAAGAATCTTATTCATAGATTCAATATGAGCAATCGTAATATAATCTTGTAGGTTCATTACTTTTCTAGCTACAATCATCAAGGTCAATACCATTGCAAAACCAGAGAAAATCGCACCCGCAACAAAGTACGGAGGAAGGATAGTTGTATGCCAACCTGGAATTACTGAAGTCGCAAAGTCAAAAGATACAATAGTATGAACTGAAAGTACTAATGGAGTAGCCAAACCAGCTAAAATCAATGCTAAAGATTCAAATCTCTCCCAATGTTTAGCTGTACCTACCCAACCAAAAGAAAGTATATTATATATTTTCCAACGAATAGAACCAGCTTTTGCTCTATCTCTTATAGTAGCAAAATCAGGGACTAAACCAGTGTACCAAAATAACAATGACACAGTCAAATATGTAGAAATCGCAAATACGTCCCAAAGTAGAGGAGAGTTAAAGTTAGTCCATAAAGGCCCTCTAGTATTAGGATAAGGGAAGATAAAGAATACATCCCAAGGACGACCTGTGTGTAATAATACGAAAATACCCGCACAAACAACAGCAAAAATTGTCATCGCTTCCGCAGCTCTATTCACCCCTGTACGCCATTTCTGACGGAACAAAAGTAGAATTGCAGAAATCAATGTACCAGCGTGACCGATACCAACCCACCAAACGAAGTTAGTAATATCCCAAGCCCAACCAACAGTTGTATTTACTCCCCAAGTGCCAATTCCGTATAAAACTGTCCAAGTAAGACAAAATAAACCAAAAAGGGCAACTAAACCAGCAACACCAGTAGATAACAGCCATGTTAATCCTAATGTTCCCTCGGTTCCTCTGACGATATCGTCAGTAATTTGTTTATATGTTTTGCTACCGGTAATTAACGGCTCGCGCAACGGTGATTCAAAATGACTCATCTTTTAAGCTTTTTCTTCTAATGCACCAATAAATGTAAAATTCGGTTGTTCGTCAGTATTACGGATTTTCACTTGATATCCGACATTTGGTAAGAAATGTTGTTCTTCATACAAATGATAGTTTCTTCCACTGTCATAAAATATTTTATGAATTTCACTACTCTTATCATTTCTATCACCAAATGTAATTGCTCCAGTAGGACAAGCTGTTTGACAAGCTGTTTGAACTTCCCCATCTTTCAATGTTCTAGATTCAGATTTAGCAGTCAATTTAGCTGATTGGATTCTCTGTACACAGAAAGTACATTTTTCCATCACCCCTCTAGATCTAACAGTAACGTCAGGGTTAAGAACCATTCTTGTCAAATCATTCAACATATAAGTTGCATCTGTATGGTCATTCCATGCTCCAAATGCATCATTACCTTGATAATCATACCAATTGAACTTTCTTACTTTGAAAGGACAGTTATTAGCACAATATTTTGTACCGATACATCTGTTATAAGCCATCTGGTTCAAACCTTCAGAGCTATGGTTAGTAGCGTTTACTGGACATACGTTCTCACAAGGAGCGTTATCACAATGCTGACACATCAACGGCTGGAATGCTACATCTGGATTATCAGGATTACCACTATAATATCTGTCAATTCTCATCCAATGCATAGAACGAGTATTTGACATTTCTTTTCTTCCGATTACAGGAATATTATTCTCTACATTACAAGAAACTACACAAGCACCACAACCAATACAAGCATTCAAATCAACTGCCATACTCCAATGGTGACCTAAAGAATCGTAACTCTTATATAGAGTAGTTAAATGTTCTTTAATAGCAGCTCTATCTTCATTTCCAGCTGAAGGATTTTTAATAAAATCTCCTAAAGTAGCTTCTTTAACAATATTGCTTCTATATCTACGTGGTCTTCCTGGTAAATTTGAATCTTCTTGAAGTGTATGATATCTTTGAGATAATCCAATTTTAGCTGTTTCATTCAAAGTTTCATAAGTTGCACCATCAATAGAATAAGCAACAGCTCCATTGTCAAATTTGATGAACGGATAAGCATTTGCACCAGCTCCAAAAGATGCTTGACCAACTCCTTCTGAACGACCAAAACCTAAAGCTATTGCAATAGTGTCTTGTGCTTGACCGTAAGAAATAACAACAGGAAGTACAATCTCTTTACCATTTACAGTAACTTTTGCAGTTTTCACTGTAGAAGCTTGAGACATTGCTTGGATACCATTATTGATTGCAAAAGTATAAGGCAATGCAATATAATTGTCCCAAGATACTCTTGTAATTGGATCAGGCATTTCTAATAAATAAGGATTATTAGAATATTTACCATCTCCCAATGGAATAGATTCAAAAACTACTAGTTCCAAACCTTTTGAAGCAGCAATAGTAGTATTCACTGCAGCGATAGTAGCACCAACATTTGCAGAGCCAGTAGCAGTCTCTCCAATTGAAGAAACAAAACCTGTTTGCAATGCAGATTCCCATGCTGTATTACCTAATAATGTAGGGAAATTAGTAACAAATGGAGTTCCAACCGACATTGCTAAATCATGTGCAGTTGTTGTATCGCCAGCGAACTCTATCAATGAAACAGCAGCTTGACGAGTATCAAACAATTGATTGATTGTAGGTTGAACAAATGCGATATATCCTTTCTTAGGTTCTAAAACATCCCAAGATTCCAAGTAGTGGTTATCTGGAGTGATATATTGAGCTAATTCAGCCGATTCATCTACTCTATCAGCAAATGAAACTGAAAGCTCAGCTTTAGAAATAATAGATTTGAATTTTTCAGAAAAAGCAGAATCATATACTGGGTTTGCTCCCAATAATAAAATAGCTTTTACAGAAGTATCATCAGATAAAGCTTTTAATGCCTCATCATTACCTTGTTTCAAATTCAAAGAAGCAGTAGTATCGATTGTCGTACCGTAGTTACCTAACAAGCCATTGATAGCATTAGTCAACAATTGGATATCAACGTTATTTGTTCCAGAAACTACTATTGAAGCACCTTTATTAGCGATTAATTCAGCAGCTAATTTATCAACACCAGCTTGTAAGTCGCCGATATTCACATTAGCGATAGCAGATCCACCTGTACCAGCTGCAACTTTATTATATAAAGCAATTAATACCGCTTTTTCTTGTGAAGGCTTGATTGCATATTTATAATCCGCTTTAGATCCAGTAATTGTCACATTTGATTGGAATTGATAGTGACGAGACATATTTGGATTATCTGCAGAAGGAACTCTATTAGCAACATATCTTCTAGCATTTTCAGTAGTATTCACCCAAGCGCCTAAGAAGTCACAATTGAATCCTGCAATAACATTCGCTTTATCAAATAAATAAGAAGGAATAATAGCACTTCCTAAAGAAACTTGATTGGCTTTACGCATTGCATACAATGATACTGGGTCATAAGTAACAACTTCAGTAGTAGGATATTTTGCTTTGAAAGTAGCTAAAGCTTTTTGTGTAGCTAAAGAATAGTTGGTATTCGTTAAGATAACAATTTTACCACCATTAGTAGCGATAGTACCCAATTGTTTAGAGATTTCAGCATCAGCTTGTTCCCAAGTGATAGATGCTCCCTTTTTCTTAGGTTGAGTTAATCTTGTGATATCATAAAGACCCAATACTGAAGCTTGAGAACGAGCAGTTGTACCACCTTTAGTCAATGGAGCAGCAGTGTTTCCTTCAATTTTGATAGGTCTATTTTCTCTTGTTTTCACCAAAACAGACATAAAATCGCCACCTTCTGCATAAGAAGAAGCAAAATAATCTGCTATACCAGGCATTAATTCTGGAATACGGCTACTTTGATCCAAATTAAATACATAAGGAACAGCCTTTTTCACAGGAATCTTACAAGAAGATGCAATTGCTGCAGCAGAGAAACTAATTCCCATCATTTTTAAGAAGTCCCTTCTTCCTGTAGATTCAACTTTAGTAGTATTATCTACATAGTCAAATACTGGAAGCTCTTCTATAAATTCTTTGTTTGCTTGTTCTTTGAACTCAGGAGTTTCCTCAAATTGTTCAAGACTTTGCCAATATTTATTGTTACTCATTTATCTAGTTTTTAGAGTATCTTTTGAATAAGATAGATTAATAATGACATTTTGCACACTCAGTACCACCAATATCATTTACGGTAACGCCTGAACGTTCACCCTTCTTAATTTCTTCGTGATACTTTTCAAAAATTGAATAATAATCATTGTTTGCAAACTGAACATCAGTTTGACGGTGACAATTGATACACCAGCCCATTGAAAGTGGAGCAAATTGTTGAACAACTTCCATTTCCTGAACATTACCGTGACATGTCTGACATTCAATACCACCCACTTTAACGTGTTGAGAGTGATTGAAGTAAACGTAATCAGGTAAATTATGAATTTTCACCCATTGAATAGGTTTTGGAGCATTCTTAAATGTACTAGATTCAGGATCCCAACCGCTGTATTCGTAAATTTTAGAAATTTCTTTATTTCCAAACTTAGGACCTTCTTGTACATATTTGTGACAGTTCATACATACAGCAACAGAAGGGATAACAGCATGACGGCTTTTCTCTGCACCAGAGTGGCAGTATTGGCAATCAATTTTATTTTGTCCAGCGTGTAATGCATGAGAGAATTTAATAGGTTGTTCAGGAGCATATCCTTGACTTCTACCTAGGTCGATAGCACCTCTAACAATATTGTAACCTAAGAATACAATACCAATAATAGCGATAGCACCTAATAACTTTTTGTTTAAAATTCTTGAAGCTAAAGAGCCTTCTTCACCAATTTCGCCAGTTGTTTTTTCTTGTACAAGTCTATCTAATTTAGATGTAACAGAATAAAGCGTAAAGGCAACAATTGCTAAAACTCCAATAATGGTAATCAATATCCATTTATTAGGAGTAGAGTCACCAGCAGCTTCACCACCAATTGCTCCATCTGGTTTAGCAGCAGCGTCTCCACCAGCAGGTTTAGCATCAAATAATTTTTTCTGCTCTGCTTGAACATAATATTCAAGGATACTGACAACTTGCTCATTACTCAATTGAGGGAATGGAGGCATCACCAACTTATTGTACTCATTGAAAAGCTTGGTAGCTTGTGCATCACCAGAGTTTATCATCTCTTGTGAATTATGCACCCACTTAATCAATCTCTCTTGAGTTTCCCATTGTGTCCAAACATCAGCTAATCCTGGACCTAATAATTTGCCTTCAACTTTATGACAGGCTGCACAATTTGCCTTGAATAGTTTTTTACCTTCTTCAACTCGTGCAGCAATTTCAGGTTTTGACAAATCGTCAAAAGATTCTGTAGGATTATATGCATGAGCTTTGAAAGGTAAAATGCTTGCAAGTGCAAATAGAAGGAAGATAATTTTAAAACCGTTTCTGCAGTTAGACATCGCAATTTTACTTTTTACCGAGCAAAAATACACTCTCATTTCTTAAAACACGAAAAAAATCAAAAAAAGTGTCAATTTGGAATGGTTCTAAATAGTACACTTTAAGCTGAATTTCAAATACTTATAAATTTTCATCTTTACACTTAATATTCTTTTAATAAATAAAAGTGTTAAAAATATTGACTAGGCTAAACTTATTAAATTTTACGTTCAAATGACACTACTCGTTTCTATACCAAATTATGCCTAATTACATAGTATAGAAAAACATAATTTGATATGGATAAGGAAGAAAAGAAATTATTTTTTGCGGAACCACTTTCAGTATCCATATTTTCATGAAGAAATATTTTTTGTTAAAGCTAATAATATCCAAAAGGTCTCTACATTCTCATTTGAGGTATATGATCTGAAGGATAAAAAAGATATTAAAGCCATTAAGAATGAACATTTATATTCAATTCTTTTCTCCGTATTTGTCCATTTAATATT
Organism: Chitinophagales bacterium; assembly: GCA_023957245.1. Lineage (GTDB taxonomy): Bacteria > Bacteroidota > Bacteroidia > Chitinophagales > JADIYW01 > JAMLHH01. The sequence goes on along the minus strand of JAMLHJ010000002.1, from coordinate 168,374 downwards.
GTATCTAAATATGGATTCACTATCGCTTCAATGCTATCTTCATTATATATTAAAGCATCAGGATGATTAACCAAATCCAACCAAGGTTTTTTACTGCCAAACGCATATTGACCATAAACAATAACAGGAGTACCATTGGCTGCCAATTGATTACCATTTAAAATCCACTGATCTGCCCAATTATATAAATAAAAAGCATCTTCTTCTGTAAGTCTCATGCAACTGTGAGAAGCAGGATAACCTGGCAAAGCATATTGATGAAAACCGATTCCTCCATAATTACTGACATTAAAGTTCCAATTCAATATCCATGATTTATCAACTGTACTGACTGACCTTTTGGCTTTCCAATTGCAGAAATATAAATGAGGAGGCGTAGGCGTTGATTTTTTTCCAGTATTGGTTTGTCCTTGCCTTACCAATTTCCCATTTTCATAAGCAGCAAATACTTGATAAGGAAGTGAGAAAATAAGGATTTTATCTACTTCAACTAATTTTTTGACAAAATCTGGAAAAGATAAATAATCATTAAAAGGCAAATCATATCTATCAGGCACCAAAATACTATCCATTCGAGTCAAATGAATACTATCAGTACGATTGATAGCACACAGAATATTTGTATATCCGATTCCCTTAAATGTATCAACTTTTAGCCACTCAGAACGAGGAATCAGCGCATAATGAATTGTCGGTTTGACAATAGGCTTTTCTTCTGGTACTTTTTCTTCCTGTTTTACAATACTGTTTTGGAGTGTTTCTTTAGATTCGATTGAGTTATTTTGACAGCTTGTGAAGCTCAAGCCGATTATTAAAAAGAGTAATCCTTTGATTGTAAAACAATAATTTGAGAGGGGCATTTCAATCATTTTCTAATTTCACATTAATAATACAATAAAAAGATAATTATTAAGTATCCAATCTATAACAATCTTTCATGTGAAGTATTTGACTACAAAGCAACAAACGTTTTTATATTTGTATCCTAAATATCGGATAGTATATGTACAGAAGTCATAATTGTGGAGAATTGAATATCGCAAACGTAGGAAATGAAGTAACATTAAGTGGTTGGGTGCAACGTACACGTGACTTCGGAGGCTTGACTTTTTTAGATTTGAGAGATAGATATGGTATTACTCAAGTCGTATTCAATATGGCATCAGAAGCAGCATTGTGCGAACAAGCTCGTAATTTGAGCAGAGAAGATGTTGTACAAATCAAAGGCAGTGTTGTTGAGCGGTCTAATAAAAACTTAAATATTCCTACTGGCGAAATAGAAATTATTGCAACTTCTATCCAAATATTATCCAAATCACAAACACCACCATTTACAATTGAGAATGATACAGATGGTGGCGATGAACTAAGAATGCAATACAGATATCTCGATTTAAGAAGAGAAGATGTCAGAGAAAAAATCATCACTCGTCATAAAGTAGGTGCTATTGTTCGCAATTATTTGAATAACAATGGTTTTTTAGATATTGAAACTCCATTTTTGATTAAAAGTACACCTGAAGGAGCTAGAGATTTTGTTGTCCCTTCACGAACCAATCCAGGTCAATTTTATGCACTACCTCAATCTCCACAGACATTTAAGCAATTATTAATGGTTTCTGGGTTTGACAGATACTATCAAATTGTACGTTGTTTCAGAGATGAAGATTTGAGAGCAGACCGCCAGCCTGAGTTCACTCAAATAGATTGTGAAATGTCATTTGTCGAGCAAGAAGATATCTTAAATATTTTTGAAGGTCTAATCAAAGATGTTTTTAAAGAAATAAAAGGAATTGAGCTAAATGATTTTCCTCGTATGACTTATGATCAAGCTATGGAATTGTATGGTTCAGACAAGCCAGATATACGTTTTGGCATGACCTTCAATAAAATGAATGACCTTGTTCAAGGTAAAGATTTTAAAATCTTTGATGAAGCCGAATTGGTATTGGCAATTAATGCTGAAGGAGCGGCTCATTATACTCGTAAACAAATTGATGAACTCACCGAATGGTTAAAAAGACCACAGATTGGCGCAATTGGTTTAATTTATTGTAGATATAATGAAGATGGCACATTAAAATCTTCTGTAGATAAATTTTTCAACGAAACTGAACTTAAAGCTTGGGCAGAGCGTTGCGGAGCCCGACCTGGAGATTTGATATTATTATTGAGTGGCAAGACGGAGAAAGTTCGTAAACAGATGAACGAACTCAGACTAGAAATGGGAAATAGATTAGGACTTAGAAAAGCCAATGATTATAAATGCTTATGGGTATTAGACTTCCCTCTACTTGAATGGGACGAGGAGAGCGGACGCTGGTTTGCGATGCACCATCCATTTACATCTCCAAAGAAAGAAGATATTAGCAAACTCTATGATGATCCAGGAGCTGTCAGAGCAGATGCTTATGACTTAGCCATCAATGGAGTAGAAGTTGGAGGCGGTTCTATCCGAATTTTTGACAAAGCTTTACAAGCCAAAATGTTTGAAAGATTAGGCTTTACAGATGAACAAGCTCAGGCACAGTTTGGGTTCTTGATGAATGCTTTTGAATATGGCGCACCTCCACACGGTGGCTTAGCATTTGGTTTTGATAGATTATGTGCGGTTTTAGGTAACAGTGATTCTATAAGAGACTATATCGCTTTTCCTAAAAATAATAGTGGTAGAGATGTGATGTTAGATTCGCCAAGTATAATTGATGACAAGCAATTGAAAGAATTAAATATTCGCACTACAATATAGAAAGCTGTTGAATAAATAATAATTGAGATGTTTTTGAATTGAGATTTACAATTCTAGGCTCAATCCATCATAAGCTAGAAAAACATTTGGAGGAAGTTCTTTTTGCACTTCCTCATACAAACCTAAATGGTGACCAATATGTGTCAAATAGGCATATTTGGGTTGTACCTTCTCTATAATTGCCAGTGCTTCACTCAAGCTAAAATGCGAATAGTGAGGCTCTCGACGCAAAGCATTGATAACAAGGACTTCTGAACCTTTTATTTTTTCAAGCTCTACTTCTTCAATATAATTTGCATCAGTCAGATAGGTAAAATTTCCGATTCTGTATGCCAATACTGGCAAATTTTTATGGCGAACTCTAATTGGGAAAAATTCTATTTGTTCAATTGCAAAAGGCTGTTCATCTATCGTATGTAATTTTATTTGAGGAACACCAGGATAATCTTGTTCATGAAAAATATAAGGATATTCCATTTTCAAAGTATCTTGAACATAGCTTTCTGCATAGACATCTATTTTCTTTTTGAGAATAAAATTAATCGGTCGAATATCGTCTAATCCTCCAGTATGATCTTTGTGATTGTGAGTAAAAACCACGGCGTCAATATCTGACAAACCATTATTCAACATTTGCATTCTAAAATCAGGACCAATATCTATCAAGATTTTTTTCTGATTGATTTCTATGTACACCGAAGACCGAAACCTCTTATCTCTCTTGTCTTTTGACAGACATACTTCACAATGACAAGCTATTACTGGCACTCCAGTAGATGTTCCAGTTCCTAAAAAAATGACTTTCAAGATTTATTCTCTTTTTTAACTAATGAAAAATACAATTTCTCCAACTTCTCATCATCAAACAATGCAGTGTCAATTTCAATTTCTTGCAACAAGTCAATCAAACACAAAATCCTTGATTCTACATTGAAAAACTTATTGACCACCACCACCTTTTTATCTTTCAACAGACAATAACCAGAATTGAAATGACCTTTTTCATACCTGATTAGATAGAGATTAGACTTAAAAATAGATTCTATCTTAGCCAAATTTTGAGGAGTAAATTTGAGTTCCATGTTTACGATTTGTGATTCATTTCACGATGTTTCTTTTCAAGATTATACATTATATCTCGCAATCTAGCAGCTTCCATAAAATCCATTTTTGCTGCTGCTTTATGCATTGCTTTCTTAGTAATTTCGATTTGTTTCTCAATAGATTTAGGCGTATCATAAGTAGAAATTGCTTCTGCGACAATCGGTTCAGGGTTATTTTTTGCTGCTAATTTCTTTTTCTTTTCATCTTCTCTAATATCTAAAATCGTGCTTTTTTGCAAAATATCTTCCTTCGATTTAAAAACCGTTTTCGGAATAATATGATGTTCAATATTGAATTGTATTTGTTTTTCACGTCTTCGATTGGTTTCATCAATTGTTTTCTGCATTGAATCAGTGATTTTATCTGCATACATGATAACAAATCCATTTTGATTTCTTGCAGCTCTACCCGCTGTCTGAGTAAGCGAACGTACATTTCTCAAAAAACCTTCTTTGTCAGCATCCATAATTGCCACTAAAGAAACTTCAGGCAAATCAAGCCCTTCACGCAATAAATTAACCCCTATCAAAACATCTATTTCCCCTAATCTTAATGCCTGAATAATCTCTACACGCTCCATCGTTTCTACATCCGAATGAATATACTTACACTTCAAACCTAATTTGAGAAAAAATCCACTCAACTCTTCAGCCATTCTTTTAGTCAGCGTAGTCACTAATACTCTTTCGTCCTTTTCAATCCGAATGCGAATTTCTTCTAATAAATCATCTACCTGATTGACACATGGACGGACATCTATCGGCGGATCTAATAAACCAGTAGGTCGCACAACTTGTTCAATAAACTCACCATTAGTCTTTCTTAACTCGTAGTCACTAGGCGTTGCACTGACATAAATCGTCTGTGGAGATAGAAATTCAAATTCATTAAAATTTAATGGTCGGTTATCTATTGCACTAGGCAATCTGAAACCATATTCAACAAGATTCATCTTCCTAGAACGGTCGCCACCAAACATCGCTCCTATCTGAGGGATGGTCACATGACTTTCATCTATCACCAATAAATAATCTTCGGGAAAATAATCTAGTAAACAAAATGGTCTATCTCCAACATTACGTCTGTCAAAAAATCTAGAATAATTTTCTATTCCTGAACAATAGCCCAATTCTTTTATCATTTCAATATCAAAATTGACACGTTCTTCTATCCTTTTGGCTTCAGCAAATTTATTTTCTCTCGTAAAATATTGAATTTGATGATGAAGTTCATCTTGAATTTCTCTAATAATAGTAGGCATCTGGTCTTTAGGAGCGATATAAATAGAGGCTGGATATATAGCAATATCTTCCATCTCTGCAATCAATTTACCTGTTAGCGGATTGAACATTTCCATTGATTCAATCTCATCTCCCCAGAAAACAATCCGATACGCATCATCTGAATACGCCAAATTTATCTCCACTTGATCACCCAAAACCCTGAAAGTACCTCGTGAAAAAACATCTGTTGTTCTAGAATATAACAAATTGACTAAATCAAATAAAAATGTATTTCTACTCACTTGCTGTCCTACGCTCAATCTAATGATTTGCTTTTTGATTTCTGAAGGATTACCCAATCCATAAATACAAGATACAGATGCGACTACCAATACGTCTCTTCGTCCCGACATTAACGATGAAGTTGTACTCAAACGAAGCTTCTCTATCTCTTGATTAATTGACAAATCTTTCTCAATGTATGTATCTGTTGTCGGCAAATATGCTTCAGGTTGATAATAATCATAATAAGAAACAAAATACTCCACCTTATTATTAGGAAAAAATTCTTTAAACTCAGAATACAATTGAGCTACTAGCGTTTTATTATGTGTCAGTACCAAAGTGGGTCTTTGAAGTTGTTCAACAACATTAGCTATTGTAAAAGTCTTACCCGAACCAGTTATCCCAAGTAAAACTTGTGCATCTTCACCATTCTCAACACCACTGATCAATTCTCTTATGGCACTGGGCTGGTCTCCTGCTGGCTGATATTTAGAAACTAACTGAAACTTCATTTTTATAATAACTTCAAAACTTTCAATTTGTTATTTTTTAAAATAAAATGCTTGCATTGAATTTAATTTTATAACTTTATTTAAACACTATAAGAAATGAAAAAACATTTTACATTTTTCCTCTTTATTTATTTTCTATTTTCTATACATGTTGATGCACAAGAGTGTACTCAAAGATACAGAGAAAAAGTATTTACTGAAGTCGGTTTAGATGGTAATATTTCTTTTGGACAATGGATTGCTCCACAAGGAGGCATAAGACCATTGCGTTATGATGTTTATTATCCCAAAAACGACACTGCCACCTTACGACCATTGGTGATATTGTGGCATGGTGGTGCATATATGGATATGTTCACAAAGGAGAGTCCTGATATAGTGATGATGGCAAAAGATTTGGCAAGAATGGGATATGTAGCCATTTCTCCTGACTACAGAGGCATACGCGATGCAATGGATTTTTTTAATGATGGTGGTTTGATACGAGAAGTGGCAGGAAGCGCAATAGATGCAAATAAAGCTGTATGTCATATCCTTGAACAAATCGAAGAAAATGGCAATCCATATCGTATCAATAAAGATGAAATATTTGCTGGAGGAGTTTCAGGAGGAGCGGTAACAGGATTACATGCACTTTTAGTTCCATCAGTAGATGCTTTAGGTGCTCAAAATGCAGCATGGGCAAGAGAAGTGGACAATGGAGTAATTGATGAAATTATAGACAACAAATTTTGTGGCCATCAAAATGCTATCAAAGGATTTATTAATATTTCTGGAGCCATATTGGACACTTCAATTATTGAGAAAGTTCCTATTTCATTTTTAAACATCCACGGCACAGGCGATCAAATTGTAATGTTTGATTATGGCAAACCACTTGGAGGGCTGACTGCTGCGCCACCATTGTATGGCAGCAAAAGAGTACATGACAAACTATTGAGTCTTGGGATGCATTCAGAAGCACTATTTACTCCAGGTCTAGGACATGTGCCATTTATGAATTTAGATTTAGGGAGTATCTTAAAATATGGATTGGGTCTAATCAATATGGATGAGTACAACAAAACACTTAACTTAATGGGAAATTTCTTATTCAATCAGATAACATGTGAGAAAAAGGAAGTCACTCCTACTGGAATAAGACCTGAAAACAGCGTAGAATTAAACATCTACCCTAACCCTGTAAACAATTCTTTTGAAATCAAAATGCCAGAGAACAGAGTATGGCATTTACAAATCATGGATATTGCAGGAAAAACCATCCAACAAAACAATTTTAATGGATACAACTACATTCAAAATGTAGAGCAATTAGCTAATGGTGTTTATGTTATAAAAATCATCAGTCCTATTGAATCTGATAAAATATTCATAGGGAAAATGATTAAACAATAATTTTACTAATTCACAAAAAGATACTTTTCTTATTATATTATGAAGGCAAGATTTTCCTTATTATTACTATTCATTGCAGTATTTTCAACTTCTTATGCACAAAACACAGAAGAGTGTTCAGACCGATTTCGTAGTAAAATTTTTGACAGAATAGAATATCATGCTCAAGTAGATTTTGAATCTTGGTCAAAATATCATGGAGGACCTACATTAAGATATAATGTTTTTGCACCTAAAGATGATATAGCTTCATTACGACCATTGATTATCTTATGGCATGGGGGAGCATTTGTAGATGCTATCAAAAAGAACAGTCCAGATATCATGGATCTTGTCAAAGACCTCACCAAGATGGGATATGTAGTGATAGCACCGGACTACAGAGGACTTACAGATTTAACAAAATTCAGTAGTACAGAAGAATTAATAAAAATTGTAGTCAAATCTACACTCGATGCCAATGATGCAGTATGCCATATTCTTTCACAAATAGACAATGGTAATCCATACAGAATCAATAAGAATGAAATATTTGCTGGTGGTTCATCTGCAGGAAGCATTATCGGACTTCATGGTTTATTTCTTGAAAAAGCAGATGATTTAGGACAATATACAGCATGGGCAAGAGAAGTAGATGAAGGAAGAATAGATGAAGTACTAGCCAACAAATTTTGTGGTGACAAAAATATCATAAAAGGTTTTTTTAATATCTCTGGAGCACTTGTCGATACCAATTTTATTCAAAATACAACTACAAAATTCTTACACATTCATGGCACTAAAGATGATTTTGTGCCATTTGACTATGGAGCGCCCTTGTTTGGGGCAACAGCTGCTCCTGACATGTACGGTAGCAAACGAATACATGAGAAATGCTTGCAACAAGGAGTCCAATCCGAATTCATGATATTTGAAGGAGGAGGACATGTCCCTTTCTTAAATTTAGATATCAAAGATTTAATAGTTCAAGTCAGCTTCATCGATAAAGATAAATACAATAGAGTCCTTAATGGTATAGTAGATTTCTTATTTAAACAAGTGACTTGTGAAAAGAAAGATGTATCACCAACAGCTATTTTCCCTACAAATATTCAAGAAATCAATATCCTACCTAACCCTGCAATAGATAATTTTTATGTTTCCATGCCTACTAGTGAGAAATGGAATTTTAAAATCTATCATATTAGCGGACAAATTGTTCAGCAAGGACAATTTATCGGATACAATCATCAAGTAGATATAGCACAGTTAGCAAAAGGGGTTTATATCACAGAAATTCAAAATGACAGAGAAAATAACACAACTTTCATAGGTAAAATTGTTAAGCAATAACCTATAAAGTTTAAAAAATCCTAATCGAACATTTTTGGGTTAGTATAAACCATCTTTTCTCTTAATTTTGCAAATTCAAATTTTTTAATTTATGAAATTTAGTGAAATCGTATCTATATCAGGCATTGCTGGATTGAAGAGAGTTGTAGGAAGAAGACAAGACGGATTAATCGTATCTGATTTAGATGGAAATAATAAAAAATTTATCCCTTCTAGAAAACATCTATTTTCTCCTTTAGAAAGTATTTCAATTTATACCGATGATGATAGCGTTCCATTGATTGACGTTTTAATCAAAATGAAAGATAGTACTCCAGTAGATGCAAATGCTGATGCAAATACATTAAAAGATTATTTGGAATCTGTATTGCCAGAATTTGATAGAGAAAGAGTTCACGGAACTGATATTAAAAAACTGATCAAATGGTTTCATATCTTACAAGAGTATGATTTGATTCACAAATCAGAAAATTCTACAGAAAATACTGATTCAGAATAATAATAGGCTATGAGTCAAGTTGTTCAAAGGAAGCAGAGAGTTTTCGTTGCTGAAGATTTGAATATCCAAGAATGGGCTGATATTCAACCATACTTCGAAAAGCTTTTACAAGCAGAATGCAATAATGTAGAAGAGTTAGAAAAATGGATGCAAAATCGTTCTGAATTAGAAAGTGTTGTCAGCGAAGACTATCATTGGAAATATGTCTATCAAAGTTGCGATACCAATAATGCAGAAAAAGAAGCAGCATTAAATCGCTTTTTGGAGAATATCATGCCTCATTGGATGCAGATTTCCAACCAACTCAACGAGAAAATATCTCATTCCCCATATTTGAATCAACTTGATTCTAAAAAATATAAAATCTATTTGCGCTCCCTCAAAAATCAATTGGAATTATTTCGTGAAGGAAATATTCCTCTAATGACAGAGGTGGATAAACTTGCCAACGAATACGGCAAAATTTCAGGCGCAATGACTATCGAACACGATGGTCAAACACTTACTCTTCAACAAGCCCAAAAACTTTTACAGTCCACAGATAGGAATCTCCGTAAAGATGTTTTTGAAAAAATCCAAAACAGAAGAGCTCAAGATAGTGAAACTCTCGAAGATTTATTTGACAAATTATTACAACTGAGACATCAGATTGCACTGAATGCAGGATTTGACAATTATAGAGATTTCATGATGCGTTCTTTGGGTAGATTTGATTATGGAGTAAATGACTGTGAGAACTTTCACCAATCTATAGCCAATGTCATTCTTCCTATTATGAAAGACATTCATTTGGATAGGAAAAATAGATTGAACTATACTTCTTTGAAGCCTTATGACATGGATGTTCCCACTTCAAGTGATGCTCCATTAAGACCATTTGAAACTGCTCAAGAACTTCTTGATAAATCTATATCCGTTCTCAATCAAGTAGATAATTATTTCGGTGAATGTATCCATACTATGGAGAATATGCATCACTTAGATCTTGACTCCAGAATTGGGAAGCGCCCCGGAGGATATAATATGCCACTGCCTGAAATAGGAGTTCCGTTTATTTTTATGAATGCAGCTGGCACACATAGTGATGTTGTAACCATGTTACATGAATCTGGGCATGCAGTACATAACTTTCTGACTAAAGATTTAGTTTATAATTTTGATAAAGATTTTGGATCAGAAGTAGCAGAATTAGCATCTATGTCTATGGAATTAATGACTATGGACAATTGGGATGTTTTCTATACTGATGAAGCTTTATTAAAAAGAGCTAAGCGAGAGCAAATGGAACGCATACTGAGTATATTGCCTTGGATTGCAATTGTAGATAAATTCCAACATTGGATATATACGCACCCTACTCATAGTAGAGAAGAAAGAAAACAATCATGGAGAGCAATAACTGATGAATTTTCTACGAAAGTAGTTGATTGGACAGATTATGATAGTTTTTTAGACTATAGCTGGCACAGACAATTGCATATTTTTGAAGTACCTTTCTATTATATAGAATATGGTATTGCTCAATTAGGAGCGTTGGGAGTTTGGAGAAATTACAGAAAAAATGCTTCACAAGCTATCCAGCAATACAAAACAGCCTTATCATTGGGTGGGACAGTTTCTATTCCTGAAGTATATGAAGCGGCAGGGGTGAAATTTGACTTCTCACAAAACAATATCAGCCAATTAGCGGCAATGATTAAAGATGAGTTATAAATAGATTCATTTTTCCCACATCTTCTTTCTTATTAGCTCAAGCTATATCAACTGTATCATAAAGGATATGAATAGCTCATTATCAATGATTTGACAACAAACTGAGCTTACTTCTAAATTTTAACATTTACAAAAATCATTATTACAAAAATCATTATCCACATAAATGTGCATAAGTATCTCTTTATAAATTGTTGATTTTTAGTAAATTAACAACATTAACAACAATAAGTCAAAATAGATTCACAAAGTTATCAACGATTTTGAATCTATAAAAGCTTGATAAAGTGTCAGGAAATGGTAGGAAATGGTAAGAAATGGTAAAAAACTATTACTTTTATATTCATAATTATTTCTCACCAAATAAAGCTCAAGGAAAATGGCCGGATACACCGGACAATATGATTGTAAAGTAGATTCAAAAGGAAGATTAAAACTTCCTTCTGGACTATTGCGCCAATTACCCAATGGGCAGAGTGGAAAATTTGTCATTAATAAAGGTTTGGATAACAATTTAGACCTATACACTGAAGAAGCCTGGTACAAGATTACAACCAAGCTCGAAAAATTAAATAGATTCAATAGTCGTCATAGAGAATTTTTAAGAGCATTCTACAAAAATGCAATTAATGTTGAATTGGATAGCAGTGACAGAATTTTGATTTCCAAAAAATCCGCTGACCTCATTCAATTAAAAGACGATGCAGTCATTATGTGTTACGGTTCTAGCATAGAAATCTGGGCACAAGAAGTGTATAAAGCAACTGCCGATAATGATATTGAAAATTTCTCAGACATGGCAGATGAAGTTTTTGGCAATTTAAACTGGGAGGAGTAATGACATATCACATACCAGTTATGCTTAATGAATGTTTAGAAGGATTAAATATACATCCTCAGGGGACGTATGTTGATGTTACATTTGGCGGCGGAGGTCATAGTATTGCCATTTTAGAAAAACTAAACAAAGACGGAAGATTATTTGTATTTGACCAAGATATTCAGGCAAAAAACAACCTGCCTGATGACCCAAGAGTCACTTTTATCCATAGCAATTATAGGCATTTATATAAATTCCTAAGACTTCACAAAGCAACACCTGTTGACGGAATATTAGCAGATTTCGGCGTTTCTTCTCATCAAATTGACACACCAGACAGAGGATTTTCTATACGCTTTGACGGCAAATTAGATATGCGAATGGACACATCTTCTCCTTTAAGTGCATGGGAAGTTATCAATACATATTCTAGAGAACAGCTAACTGCATTATTTTATAAATATGGTGAAATTGACAATGCAAGAAGATTAACTTCTGCAATCAAAGAAGCGATTGAAGTCACAGGTCAAATAGACACCACTAATCAACTTTCAGATATTGCCCTTCCTCTTTCAAAAGGGAAAGGTTCTAAATACCTAGCTCAAGTTTTCCAAGCTCTCAGAATTGAAGTCAATGATGAAATCAAAGCTATTGAAGAATTTTTAACTCAGACTCCTTCTACTTTGAAAAAGGGTGGAAGATTAGTCATTATGTCCTACCATTCATTGGAAGACAGACCTGTCAAAAATTTTATGAAATACGGAATCACACATGGCATTCCAGAGAAAGACTTATATGGTCGATTTGAATGTCCATGGAAATTAATCACTAAAAAACCAATTGAAGCCCAACCAAAAGAACAAGAACAAAATCCTAGATCCAGAAGTGCCAAATTAAGAATTGCAGAAAAAATATGAATTCAAATAAGGACATATCAAGCCCAACGGACAATAATAATGCTCCCACTAAGGAGAGTCTAAAAGAACTTATTATAAAAGAGTTATTAGACTTATTCGGATTGGAAGATGTAGGCAATTACACTGCATTCGTCAATAAAGCATTATTCATTGGCTTCATAATAGCAATTGGAGTCTTTCATATTTTCAATTCACATAGAGCTGTTAAGATGATTAGAGAGGTCGGTTCCTTAGAAAAGGAAATCAAAGAATTGAGATGGGAGCATTTGTCTATCAAATCAGACCTTTTAAAACAGAGCATGCAATCTGACATTGAAAGAAGTGTTGAAAGCATAGGGTTAAAAAGAATAAAAACACCTCCATATAAAATAGAAGTACAACCTAATGAAAATTAAAACCAGTATATTATTACGAATCTATGTCGTCTATGCATTCATTTTTATGAGTGCTATAGCTATATTGGTGCAGATATATCGTATTCAAAACTATAAAGGTGATTATTGGATACAAAAATCTAAAGAGCTTTCTACTAAATTATTTACTATTCCCGCTGAGCGAGGAAATATCTATGCACATAATGATAATTTGCTAGCAACTTCTATCCCATTCTTTAATCTATATGTTGATTTTGGTGCTCAAGGAATGACTCAAGAGTTGTTTGATAAAAATGTTGATTCATTAGCATGGTATATGGCTACCGTATTTCAAAAAAAGAGCCTTAATAAATACAAAAGCGACCTTATTCAAGCCAAAAAAAATAAAAAAAGATACTATTTAATACAAAGAAAGGTCAATTATCCTACACTTAAAGAAATTCAGCAATGGCCTTTATTTAGAGAAGGCAAGAACAAAGGAGGGTTAATTGTTGAAACTAAACAAACTCGACAAAACCCTTATAATCTACTAGCTCAAAGAACGATAGGCGTATATAGAGACAATGCACCTCTTGTTGGTTTGGAGGCATATTATGACACAATATTATCAGGCAAAAAGGGGCAAGTTTTAAAACAAAAAATTGCTGGGGGTATTTGGATGCCCATCAATGATAGCTTAGCAATTGAACCCAAAAATGGTAAAGATATTTATACAACCATAGATATCAACCTTCAAGACGTTGCAGAAACAGCATTATTAAAAGCCTTAGATTCCAGCCAAGCAGACTTTGGTTGTGCAATAGTAATGGATGTCAAAACTGGAGCTATCAGAGCAATGGTCAATCTAGGGAGAAACGCTAATGGCGTATTATGGGAGATAGAAAATTATGCAGTTTCATTTAAGTCTGAACCCGGTTCTACTTTTAAAGCAGTCAGTTATTTAATGCTTTTAGACAAAGGATATATCACTATGAACGATACCATATCCAATGGTGGTGGAGCATGGAATTTTTACGGGAGAAGAATGATTGATGAGCATATCCATGAATCTGTCCTCAGTGTAAAAGAAGCATTTGCTCGTTCCTCAAATATCATAGTGGCTAGGTTAATTGATAAGAATTACAAAAAGAATAAAAAGGAATTTTATAATACCCTAGAAAGATATGGATTGACTAAAAAATCAGGCATTGATTTAAAAGGCGAAACAGCTCCAATCATAGGTTTACCCAAAAATTGGAGTAATCTTTCTTTACCTTGGAGAGCAACTGGTTACGAGCAGACATTTAGCCCATTACAACTACTCACTTTTTATAATACTGTTGCCAATAATGGATACAGAGCTAAACCTTACTTAGTAGAGAAAATTGCTAAAAATGGGAAAGTGATTAAAACGATAGAACCAGAAGTATCTTCTACTCCTATTGCTAGTCAAAAAGCAATAGATCAGTTAAAAGCCATGCTCAAAGAAGTGATTCAAAATCCTAAAGGAACAGGACGATCTATCCGATCAGAATATTTTGAACTAGGAGGGAAGTCTGGTACTGCCAAGTTATTGGATCGTAATACTGGTAGATTTTCTAGTGCCAATCAGGCAATGTTTGCAGGCTTTTTCCCAGTTAAAGAACCAAGATACTCTTGTATTGTGATGGTATATAATCCCAAAGGTATTTATAGAACGGGAGGAGGAATCGCAGGACCAGTATTTAAAGAGATTGCAGAAAAAGCATTAGCAACTGATACAAGAATTGCACCAAACTACACTAAAGAAATCACTGAAGCTCCAGAAATGATAGCAAAAATGAAAGGTGAAAATCATCAAGTAAAAAACATCTTAAATCATTATGGATATAACACCAACTTCGCAGATGAGATTGATTTTGTAGATATAGAATTAAGACCATCTGGTGTAAAACTAGCTCCCAATACAACATCTGAGTCTAAAATGCCTGATTTGAAAGGCCTTAACTTTGATGATGCACTCTATCTTTTAGAGTCTATGGGTTTAAAAATTACTTATTCTGGGATAGGGAAAGTTCAAAACCAATCCATTTCTCCTGGAACCAAAGTAGCGAGAGGAAATCATATTTATATAGTCATGAAATAGGAAAAAGTGAAAATAGCAAGAGAAATATTATATGGAGTCAATATTTTAGAGGTGCATGGTTCTACACAAATTGAAGTAGAAGCACTTACCATAAATTCTCAAAAAGTACAATACGGTTGGGCGTTCTTTGCACTGAAAGGAGTAACTGTTGATGGACATCAATATATACAATCTGCTGTGCAACAAGGCGCATCACTGATTGTCTGCGAAAATCTGCCTAAGGAAATAAATAATAATACAACTTATATAGTTGTTCAAGATAGTCATAGAGCACTGGGTATTGTTGCTGCTAATTTCTATGACCATCCTTCTTCACAACTTAAACTGGTAGGAATTACTGGTACTAATGGCAAAACAACTGTAAGTACATTATGCTATCAATTATTTAAGAGTTTGGGATACAAAGTTGGATTATTATCTACTATACAAAATATTATCAACGAGGACATATACCCTTCTACTCATACGACTTCTGATGCCATACATATTAATGAGTTACTCAGTAAAATGGTAGAGCAAGGATGTCAATATGCATTTATGGAGGTCAGCTCTCATGCTATACATCAAGACAGAATATATGGTCTAGAATTTACTGGTGGAGTATTTACTAATATTACTCATGACCATTTAGATTATCACAAAACTTTCATGGATTATATCTATGCTAAAAAGAAGTTTTTTGACAATCTCCCTAAAACAGCTTTTGCATTAGTCAATAAAGATGATGCAAGGTGGGACGTAATGCTTCAAAATTGCAAAGCTAGACATCTCACATTTGCTTTAAAATCTATAGCGGATTACCAAACCCGCATTTTAGAAGATAGTTTTAATGGACTGATTCTTTCAATTGACAAAACAGAACTACACACTCAGTTAATGGGTCAATTTAATGCATATAATTTATTGACTGTCATAGCTATTGCTGATCAACTCCATATTGACAAAACCAAAACTTTGACTGCTCTAAGCCTACTTAAAGGTGCTCAAGGTCGATTTGAATGGATAAAATCTAATCAAGAATCTATTATCGGAATTGTAGATTATGCGCATACTCCTGATGCACTCAAAAATGTTTTGGACACTATTCAAGAAGTGCGAACTGGCAATGAGCAATTGATTACAATTATAGGATGTGGAGGAGATAGAGATAAAGAGAAAAGACCGAAAATGGCATTAATTGCTTCCGAATTAAGTGATAAAGTAATTATCACTACTGACAATCCAAGAAGTGAAGAACCTATGGATATTATTCGTCAAATGCAAGATGGAGTGCCAAAGCAACATTATAAAAAAATCATTGTACAAGCAGACCGAAAAGAGGCTATACGTACAGCAGTAATGTTGGCAGGAAAACAAGATATTATCCTGATCGCAGGTAAAGGACACGAAACCTATCAAGAAATTAAAGGAGTAAAATATCCTTTTAATGATAAAGCAATATTGCAAGAAACTTTTATTGAAATGAATAAATAATGTTATACTACTTAGCAGATTTTCTATATCAACACTATACTTTAATAGGTACAAGGTTATTTCAGTATAGTACCTTCAGAGCCTCATTGGCATTTATAATCTCTTTCCTTATTGCTATTGTAATAGGTAAAAAAATCATTTTCAAACTGCAGAAATTACAGATTGGAGAGATTATCAGAGATTTAGGTTTGCCAGGACAAGTGGATAAAAAGAACACTCCTACAATGGGTGGAATCATTATGATTATTGCTATTTTAGTTCCTATACTATTATTGGCAAAATTAGACAATGTTTATATCTGGTTGATTATCATTACTATCATTTTAATGTCTGGTATCGGATTTATTGATGATTATCTCAAATTCAAGAAGAAAAATAAAGATGGAGTAAAAGGTAAATACAAGATTTTTGCACAAGTTATTCTAGGAATCATAGTAGGCGCTGTATTATATTCTCATGAAGATGTAAGAGTAAAAGACTTTGAAAAAGCATATTTCTATAAAATTCAAGAAGATGGCAAAATTGACTGGAACAATCCTGTCAAAGAAGAAGCTTATAAAAAAGGTCAGGATATTGAAGTAGTAAAAGATGGCTATTATATTTCTCACGATATTCGTTCTTTCAAAACAAATGTCCCTTTCCTCAAAGACAATCTTTGGGACTATAGTTACATATTAAAACCATTTACAAATGACTATGCCAAATGGGGTTGGATAATATTTATTCCAGTTGTCATTTTCATAATAACAGCAGTTTCCAATGCCGCCAATTTAGCTGATGGCTTAGATGGACTAACATCGGGTGTATCTGCAATCAATATGTTATCACTAGGTTTATTTGCTTTTGTATCTGGCAACGTAGTACTTGCAGACTACCTCAACATCTTATACATTCCTGAATCAGGAGAAGTGCTTATTGCAAGTGCTGCAATTGTAGGAGCATGTGTAGGCTTCTTGTGGTATAACACACACCCTGCAACAATTTTCATGGGAGACACTGGTAGTTTAATGTTAGGAGGAGTGATTGCAACAATAGCAATTATTGTCCGGAAAGAGTTATTGATTCCTGTATTATGCGGGATATTTTTTGCAGAAAATCTTTCAGTCGTTATCCAAAGGACTGTATTCAAATACCGCCTCAAAAGGTATGGGCGACCTTATGCAGAAAGCAATAGATTCTTCAGAATGACACCTCTACATCATCATTATCAAAAGTTAGGCTATTTCGAAACTAAGATTACATCAAGATTTTGGATCATCAGTATCATATTGGCTGTTGCTACGATTATCACTCTAAAAGTAAGATAAAATGTCAAAGAGAGTCGTCATATTAGGTTCAGGAGAGAGTGGTATAGGTGCTGCTATACTTGCAAAGAAGCAAGGCTTTGATGTATTTGTTTCAGATAAGGGGAAAATTAAATCTTCTTACATAGATGAATTAAATGCACATCAGATTGCATTTGAGCAAGGAGAGCATACACTAGAAAAAATCAATAATGCGGACATTATCATCAAAAGCCCAGGCATTCCAGACAAAATCCAACTTATTAAAGATTTAAAAGCCTTAGGTAAGGAAATCATTTCTGAGATTGAATGGGGCTATCGATACTGCAATGGGAAAATCGTTGCTATCACTGGTTCAAATGGAAAGACTACTACGACTTCTCTAGTTTTTCATATACTACAAAAAGCAGGATATAATGTTTCTTTAGGAGGAAATATTGGAAAATCATTTGCTCGCCTCGTGGCAACCTCTCCTACGGAATGGTATGTATTAGAATTAAGTAGTTTCCAACTTGATGGATGCGTATCCTTCCGCCCTCATGTCGCTGTACTATGCAATATTACTGAAGACCATTTGGATAGATATGATTACAAATTTGAGAATTATATCGCTTCCAAATTGAGCATTACAAAAAATCAGACACAACAAGATTATTTCATCTATTGTGCCGAAGACCCAGTAACAATATCTTATTTACCCCTAGTTACATCTTCTGTCAACAGCATACCCTTTTCAATTGAAAAACAAGGAGAAAATGGAGCTTATATAGAAGACAATCAATTTATTATAAACCTAGACAAACCATATACTATTATGTCAATTAACGAATTTGCATTAAAAGGAACTCACAATTCATACAACTCAATGGCTGCGGGGATAGCTGCCAAGTTGGTGGGTGTCCGAAAAGAGACGATTAGAGAGAGCTTACAAGACTTCGCCAGCTTAGAACATCGCTTAGAATTTGTTGCTAATATCAATGGAGTAGAATATATCAATGACTCTAAAGCTACAAATGTAAATTCTGTATGGTTCGCATTAGAAACAATGAACAAGCAAGTCGTATGGATAGTTGGAGGTGTTGACAAAGGCAATGATTATACTATTCTTCAAAAACTCGTACAAGAAAAAGTCAAAGCAATTATTTGCCTAGGCAAGGATAACGATAAACTTCACAAGGCATTTTCAAGTGAAGTAGGATATATAGTTGATGCAGATAGTGCTCAAGAAGCTGTGCGATTGGCTAGTAATATTGCAGATAGCGGAGATGTTGTACTCCTATCTCCTGCATGTGCCAGCTTTGATTTATTTGAGAACTATGAAGACAGAGGAAACCAATTTAAAAGAAGTGTAAGAAACTTATAATCATGGTAGGGAACCTTATAGAAAATTTTAAAAAAGGCGACCGTCAAATCTGGGGGATACTGATATTTTTATCTGCATTGTCCCTATGGACGGTGTATAGTGCTACTCGCTCACTAGCTTATAGACAGCAGGCGGGGAATACTGAGTATTATTTATTCAAGCATTTATTTGTACTTATACTAGGTCTTGCAATCGCTTATTTTGTACAAAAAATAGACTTAAAATATTTTATAAAGATTTCCAAATTTCTAATTGTACTTTCCGTCCCTCTTTTATTTTATACTATGTTTTTTGGCAACGAAGCCAATGATGCTAAAAGATGGATTACACTCCCAATTATCAATATTTCTTTCCAGAGTAGTGATTTGGCAAAATTAGCCCTTATCATGTACACTTCTAGAACATTAGCAGTCAATCAAGGAGTTATCAAAAGTTTTAAAGAGGGATTCATACCTGTAATGGTTCCCATTGCACTCATCTGTGGATTGATTATGGTAGAAAATATGTCCACTGCACTCATCTTATTCATGACAAATATTGTCATCATGTTCTTAGGGCGTGTTAATATGAAATATATATTTTACACTTTCGGCATCGGTGTAATAGCGGGGAGCTTGATAGTGTTTGCCTCTTCCTTTTCAACAGAAAGTAGATATGAAACATGGAAAGGGCGTATAAATGATTATATCAATCACGACCCTGACAATCCTACTTACCAAGTCATGCACTCTAAAATGGCAATTGCCAAAGGTGGACTTGCTAGATTTGCACCTGGAAAGAGCACACAAAGCAACTACTTACCAGAAGCCTATTCAGATTTTATATATGCAACTATTATAGAAGAATATGGCATGCTTGGAGGAGCAGTAGTCATTTTTGTCTATTTATTATTACTATACCGAATCGTAAAAATTGTTGAAAACAGCAATCGAGTTTTTAGTGCATTAATGGCGTTAGGACTAGGGATGAGTATAGTAATGCAAGCCTTCATCAACATGGGTGTCGCTGTCAATCTATTGCCTGTGACTGGATTGACACTTCCATTTGTCAGCATGGGAGGTTCTTCCATCTGGTTCAATGGTTTTGCCATGGGAATCATACTGAGTGTGAGCAGACACGTACAATCTTCTACTCCATCTCCTACACCCAATAAAAGAACACCTTCAAACGAATTAAATGTCTAACAATATGAGTTCAAGCCCAAAATATAAGATCATCATTTCAGGTGGAGGTACAGGAGGACATATCTTCCCTGCTATCGCTATTGCTGATGACTTAAGAGATATGGGCATTGCAGAAGATATTCTATTTGTCGGTGCATTAGGAAAAATGGAAATGGAAAAAGTTCCAAATGCAGGATACAAAATAGTAGGATTGGAAATCAGCGGACTACAAAGATCTTTGAGTCTGCAGAACTTAAAATTCCCATTCAAAGTCTTAAAGAGCCTATTAAATGCTCGTAAAATAATTAAAGAATTTCAACCCGATATTGTTATTGGCGTTGGCGGATATGCGAGTGGTCCATTATTGTTTTCTGCAGCTTCATTAGGAAAGCCAACTGTAATTTTAGAACAAAATTCATATCCTGGGATCACCAATAAAATATTAGCCAAAAAAGCAAAAAAGATATTTGTAGCATACCCTGAAATGGATAAATTTTTCTCAAGTGGCAAAATTGTCAATTCTGGCAATCCTATCAGAAGTGCAATTGTTCAATCTCTACCTTCTAAAGAAGAAAGTTGTAAATATTTCGGATTAGACCCTAATTTACCAATAGTACTAAGTTTTGGAGGTAGCTTGGGAGCAAAAACATTAAATGATAGTTTAGAAAACAGCATTGAAACTTTTGCCGAAAAAAATATCCAAGTAATATGGCAAACAGGAAGTTATTATTATCAAAGTATTCAAGAAAAATGGAGCAATAAACTTCCAAAAGGAATAAAGATTGTTGAGTTTTTGAAAGAAATGCAATATGCTTATGGAGCAGCAGATATCATTATCTCTAGAGCGGGTGCTTTATCTATTTCAGAATTATGTATCGTAGGTAAACCAACAATTTTAATCCCATCACCAAACGTAGCAGAAGACCATCAAACAAAAAATGCAATGGCCTTAGTCAATAAAGGTGCTGCTATAATGGTAAAAGATTCAGAAGCTAGAGAAAAATTAAGTGCTACTGTTTTTGAAACTTTCAACAATCCAGCAAAAATGAGAGAATTATCTCAGCATATAAAGACATTGGGTAAGACCGATGCAACAAAAACAATTGTTCACACTATTCAACAATTACTATCTCAGAAATGAAAATAAAAGATATAAATAAGGTCTTTTTCTTAGGAATTGGAGGAATCGGAATGAGTGCACTAGCCAGATATTTCCATTCTATCGGGAAAGATGTGTCTGGTTATGACAAAACTCAGACTCAACTCACTCACGAACTTGAAGAAGAAGGTATTTTTATCACTTATGAAGATAGTTTAGATACATTGCTTAAAGATGCTGATTTAATTGTTTATACTCCTGCAATTCCCAAAAACCATCTACAGCTCAATTATTATAAAGAAAATGGTTATGAATTGAAAAAGCGTGCCGAAGTATTGGGATTGATTGCCAATGAGCTATACAATATCAGTATTGCTGGTTCTCATGGTAAAACATCTACATCTTCATTAATAGCACATATTCTACATCATGCCCACAAAGATGTTGCTGCATTTTTGGGAGGTGTATGTCTCAACTTCAATAGTAATTTTATAAGTGGCAATACCTATTCTGTCACAGAAGCAGATGAGTTTGATCGTTCATTTTTACAATTAAATCCAAATATTGCATTGGTCACTTCTGTAGATACTGACCATTTAGATATTTATGGAAATTTTGAAGCTATTCAAGAAAGCTTTGCAAAATTTCTTTCTCAAGTCAGAGAAAATGGAAGCATCTTTTTGCATCAAAATATTGATAAGAAAATAATTGACTCCAACCATCATGCATATACTTACTCTTATCAAAACAATGAATCAGATTATTATGCTTCAAATATCAAAGTAATAAAAGGCTCTACTCATTTTGATTTACATACTCCAGATAACATCATAAAAGATTTAATCTTAAACTATGGAGGCAAACACAATGTAGAAAATGCAATTGGAGCTTCAGCTGTCGCATTAAAACTTGGAATTACACCTGAGGAGTTAGGTCAAGGACTTAAAACATTTTTAGGAGTAAGAAGAAGATTTCAGATTGTATATCAGTCAGAAAAGCATATACTAATAGACGACTATGCACATCACCCAAGAGAGATTGATGCTGTCATTCAAACAGTAAGAGATTTACATCCTCATCTTCACCTAACTGTTATTTTCCAACCTCATTTATTTTCTAGGACAAGAGATTTGGCTACAGAGTTTGGACAATCTTTAAGTGCAGCAGATAGGGTTATCTTATTTCCTATCTATCCAGCAAGGGAACTTCCAATAGAAGGTGTCAGTTCTCAATTAATTCTTGATTCGATAGAAATCCAAGACAAAGTAATTATAGAGAAAAATCTACTTCTAAATTATTTGTCATCACTAGAAAAAACTGAAATCATAATGACTGTCGGAGCTGGAGACATTGACAAGCTGACGACACCTATTTCTCAATGGTTAAAAGAAAAAGAGAAATGAAAGTGAATTGGAAAAACATATTATTCAAATTGACACTACTCCTCATTTTTGGAGGATTTATTGTATTGACAAGTATGTCATTTCAATATGGGCTTCCTAAATTCACTTCTGGGTATCAGATAGACATCAATTATAATCAAGGACATTTATTTATCAATAAAGAAATCGTCGCTAAAAAGATTGATGAATTTTTCTCCGACTCTACCCGATTAGGCGCATCTCACTTGAGTCAATTGGAAAAATATTTAAAGACACATCCTCATGTCAAAAATGCCAATGCATATATTGACAGCAAGGGAAAACTTCACGTACAAATTGAACAAATCAATCCTATTGCCAGAGTTTTACCCAAAGGAGGAGGTTCATTTTATATAGATGACCAAGATTTAAAAATACCATTATCAAATATTTACACTGCTAAAGTTCCTCTATTAACTGGAAATATCCCTGAGACGTGTACAAAAGTGGGCAATATCACCTCAGGAGAATTAAAATCTTTAGTAAAAATTATTCACGAAACCCAAAATGATCCCTATTGGTCATCACAAATCACTCAACTCATCATGAATGATTCAGGAGATATTCAATTTTTACCCCGATTGGGCAATCACATTGTCACGATTGGAGATACCGTTGCCACTCAAGAAAGACTTAAAAAATTAGACCTATTTTATTCCCAAGTCCTATTAAAATCAGGCTGGGACAAATTTAAAAGCATAGATATTCAGTATAAAAATCAAATTGTTTGTAAATAAATCAGTAATTATGGAAGGAAGAATTATTCAAGCTGTGGACATTGGTACAACTAAGGTTGCAGCTATTGTCGCAAGGCAAACTTCAAATGGCAAGCTGGAAATCCTAGGATTAGGGAAATCCCCGTCATTTGGAGTCACCAAAGCCGAAGTGCTCAATGTTAGTCGCACGATAGATGCAATAAAGAGTGCGGTAGCTGAAGCTGAAAAACAATCTGGCATCACATTTAACAATGTGTATGTCGGTATTGCAGGAAGTCACATCAACAGCTTACAGCATAGAGCTACATTGATGAGAGAAGATTATAAAACATTAATCTCTCAATTTGACATTGACAAACTTAAAGAAGATACATATAGATTACCATTACCTCCAGGAGATGAAATTATAGATATACTACCTCAAGATTATAAGGTAGATAATATAACTAATGTTCAAGATCCAATAGGGATGGTAGGCAACAAAATAGAAGTCAATATGCATGTTGTTACAGGATCTACAACCTCTGTCAACAACATAAAAAGATGTATTGAAGGAGCCAACCTAAAAGTATTGAAAATTTTTATGCAACCCATAGCTTCAGCTGCTGCAGTATTAAGTAGAGAAGAAAAACAATCTGGTGTTGCACTAGTAGATATAGGTGGAGGCACAACAGATATTGCAATATTTGTAGATGAAACCATAGCACACACAGCAGTCATTCCTTTTGGAGGTGAAAGCATCACGCATGATATTGAACAAGGATGTAGAATTTTAAAATCTACAGCAGAAGGGATAAAAGTTCAGCATGGCTCAACTTTTTTATTAGACGAACATGAAAATCTTATCATCTCTATACCCGGCGTAGGAGGTAGAAATCCAAAAGAAATTTCTATGAAAAACCTTGTTGGAATTATTCAGGCAAGGATGGAAGAAATTTTGGATTATGTCAATCACGAAATTTCATCATCAGCTCTAGGAGAAAAATTGAACTGTGGAATTGTCTTTACTGGAGGAGGCTCTCATATCAAACATTTAAGACAATTATCAGAATATCACACTGGACACGATGTTAAAATAGGTCTTCCTAACGAGCATTTAGTCAAGTCAAAAATACAAGATGTGGATAATCCTATCTACTCTACTGTAATTGGATTGATTATCAAGGGACTGGAAGTGCAAGAATTTGAACATCAAGAAGACAAAAAGGTGGATAAGCCTGTGGATAACCACAAAATTGTGGAAAAAACAGAAGAAGCAAAATCTGTTGATTCCATATCTTTATCTAATGCAGTAGAAAACGAAAAAACTACTCCAGAAGACAAGAAAGCAACTAGTGCAAATGATAAAAACAAAGAGGAAAAACCAAAGAAATCTAAAGACTTTTTTGGTCTTCTTAAAACCGCAGGTAAAAAAGTAGGAGAATGGATAAATGATGACAACCTACAAGACTTTAATGACATTAATAATAAAAAATAAAAAGCAAGAACCATGTTTTTCGATATACAACCAGAAGACGAATCTATCATCAAAGTAATTGGTGTAGGAGGAGGAGGTAGCAATGCCGTCAATTTTATGCACAAGCAAGGTATTACTGGAGTAAACTTTGTTATTTGTAACACAGATCAACAAGCTTTAGCAAGCAGCGAAGTTCCTAATAAAATCCAACTAGGACCTTCTCTCACTGGCGGTAGAGGTGCTGGTGCTAAACCTGATGTTGGCAAAGAAGCAACCATAGAATCTGAAGAAGAAATTCGCAAAGCTCTAGGTCACAATACTCAAATGGTGTTTATCACTGCTGGAATGGG
The DNA here is from genome assembly GCA_023957245.1 of Chitinophagales bacterium. Lineage (GTDB taxonomy): Bacteria > Bacteroidota > Bacteroidia > Chitinophagales > JADIYW01 > JAMLHH01. The sequence goes on along the minus strand of JAMLHJ010000002.1, from coordinate 143,023 downwards.
TGGTGGCACTGGGACTGGAGGAGCACCTGTAGTAGCAAAAATTGCTAAAGATATGGGTATCCTTACAGTAGGCATCGTGACTATTCCTTTTTCTTTTGAAGGGAAAAGCAAAAGAGACAAAGCAGATTCAGGACTTGAAGAACTCAAACAAAATGTAGATTCTATCATAGTTATCTCTAACAATAAATTGAGAGAAATCTATGGCAACCTATCTCTTACTGCCGCATTTTCACATGCAGACAATATCTTGACAACTGCAGCAAGAGGTATCTCAGAAATCATCACAAAACCTGGTCAGGTCAACGTAGATTTCGAAGACGTTAAAACTGTTATGAGAAATAGCGGTGTAGCAATAATGGGTATTGGTGTAGCTGAAGGTGAAGGCAGAGCAACAAAAGCTATTGATGCTGCATTGGCTTCTCCTTTATTAGATGATGCGGATATTTACGGAGCAAGAGGAATTTTATTATATATTTCTTCAGGTTCGAAAGAAGTAACAATGGACGAAATCTCTCAAATTACAGATTATGTTCAACAAGCAGCTAATAACGACACTGAGATCATTTGGGGAGTTTGTCATGACGACAATTTGGAAGACGAAGTATCTGTTACTTTAATTGCTACAGGATTCAGTGATATAGATGAAATAAAAGCTTCTAAAGAAAAAGTAGTTGTTAAATTAGAAACAACTACCCCAGTAGAAACTCCTGCCACAACAAAGGCGCCTGAAGCGACTGTGGCTCCAGCTAAAGAAGAAGTTGTTTTTACTATTAATGAAAATAAAGAATCCTCTTTTGCATTTGAATTTCCAACAAATGAGGAACCTGCACAAACAGCTTCAGTTTTTACAATCAAACAAGTCAATCCTGCAGAATCACAAGCTCAAACAGCAGCATCTCAGCTATCTACTCACAAAAATGTAGATAGAGGAAGTATGAACAATGAAGTGATAAGAAGAAAAATGGCTTCTCCAAGATTCAATGATCAATTTATTCAAGAAATGGAAAATACGCCTTCATTTCAAAGAAAAAATAAAAGATTTGAAAACATGCCTCATTCATCTCAATCTCATCTTTCTAGATATTCGATTGTAGATAGTTTTGAAGATGAGAATGGAAACACTTTGGATTTGAAGAAAAATTCATTTTTAAGTGACAAACCAGATTGATATTAATTTTTCCAATACTGATTTACAAACAAAAAGAGCTACAAATATTGTAGCTCTTTTTTTATTTTCATAAAATGCCCCTCCTATTATTCAAATTTGACATTGTCAATATTCCATATTTTCTTCTTATCTGCAAAAGAAATAGTCAACTTGTTTTCTAACATTATACACTCAATAATTTTCCATAATTGAGCGAATAAGCCAAAAAAAGCAATTTGTTAACAATTTTCACATAAAAACTCAATAAAATAAGGAAAAACAGCCTTAAATGTTTTTAACTTATTAAGATTTTGTTATTTTAGTATAAAACTATTATTTATGAAACATTACCTGCTTTTGCTTTTTAGCTTTTTAAGCTACTCTGTCTTAAATGCACAGACCAATGTCTCTGGGAAAATAACAGACAATGCCAATGAGCCTCTCATTGGAGCAGCTGTCGTTGTCAAGGGGACAGAGTTGGGAACCACCTCCAACATTGATGGCGATTACAAATTAGTTGTTGATTTGCCAACACCTTTTACAGTTACTTTTTCATACTTAGGATTTAAAAGCCAAGATGTAGTAATTAACGGGGATCAAAACAATCTCAATATTAAACTTTCAGAAGAAAGCTCCTTGTTACAAGAGGTCGTTGTTTCTGCATCAAGAGTTGAAGAAAAACTTTTAGAATCTCCTGTTTCAATTGAAAAATTGGACTTGCAGACTATCAAATCATCAGGTTCTACAGATTATTTTGACCAAATGACCAAATTGAAAGGAGTATCTGGGACATCAGGGTCTATGACTTTCAACTCTATCAATACCAGAGGTTTTGCTAGTATCAACAATACACGTTTTGTTCAACTTGTTGATGGTATTGACAACTCAGCACCTTTATTAAACTTCCCTATGGGTAACCTTATCGGTATTGGTGAAAATGATATAAAAAGCGTAGAACTTGTACCTGGAGCAGCATCAGCATTATATGGGCCGAATGCTTTTAATGGTATCATGATTATGGATAGTAAAAACCCATTTGATTATCAAGGTTTGACAGTTTCTTTCAAACAAGGATTCTCTAAAGCACAAAATGACAATGCCAACCCAATGACAAATGCAGATTTGCGTTATGCAAAAGCATGGGGAAAATTTGGATTCAAAGTAACTGGTAGTTATTTCAGAGCGACAGATTGGAAATCTAATGATTATTATACCGATGTTGTAACTAAAGATAAATATACTCAAGAACTTTCTCTCAGCCAGGACGGCAAGTCTGTATTAGGTGACAAGCCTCTTCAATTCAATGGAGTAAATACTTATGGTGATGAAAATGTCTTATCAACTGTACCTCTTGGAATGTTACCAGCAGGACATCCTACTCGTGAAGCATTAGTTGCAGGTGTTGCCAATTCATTAAGTCCTTATTTTGCAGGTAATATTGATACAGCTAAAGCATTTATTAACGCTAGATTTAAAGACCTACCATCTATTGATTTAAGAAGAACTGGGATTAAAGAAGAAGATTTGTTAGACAATAGAAATGCCACAAGTGCTAAAGTAAGTGCAGCTCTACATTACAAACCGACTAGTGATATTGACATCAATTATGCTTTTAGATTTGGACATGGAAATGCTATCTATCAAAGTTCTGAAAAATATGTTTTAAGAAATTTCACTAGCTTCTCAAATAAGTTAGAAGCTACAGGCAAAAATTTCATGGTAAGAACTTATATGACACAAACTAATGCTGGAGATTCATATAATATGACGGCATTGGGTAGCTATGCAAATGAATTAATGGCAGGTACATCAGCAAAATGGGCACCAACCTATTTAGGTCAAATTGTTGGAACATACATGGGAGCATCATTACAAAACATCGGTATCCCAACAGATCAACTATTTAAAAGTCCAGATTTATTCAAATTAGCTAATGTTAAAGCAAGAAATGCAGCAGATGCATTACTTCCAGCAAGAGGTTCGCAAGCATATCTAGATGCTATCAAGACCATCAAAGGAACATTGTTTCAACGTGCAGACCCAAGCAAAGGCATCTTAGGAGGATCTTCATTTATTGACCACTCAAGATTATTCCATACTGAAGCAACTTATGACTTTACATCTTTAGCTAAAAATAAATTAGGTATCCTTGTTGGAGCCAACCATAGACTTTATAGCTTGCAAACTGAAGGAACTGTATTTAACCAAGACCCAGATAGTACTGGAGTTAATAGCAGAATAAAAATCAATGAGTTTGGCGCATTCACTCAATTGACTAAAAAATTTATTGATGAAAGATTGAGAATATCTGCATCTATCCGTTATGACAAAAATGAGAACTTTAAAGGAGTATGGTCTCCAAGAGTTGCAACGGTTGCTACTTTAGGAGATAAACGCCAACATAATATCCGTGCATCTTTCCAAACAGGATTTAGAAATCCAGATACACAAGCTCAATTTATCTATTTCCCTGTATCTACTATCTTAATGGGTGGAGCAAAGAAAAATGCTGAAAGATATGGTATCCACGAAGGAGGAGCCTACTCTCTAGATTCTTATAATGCATTTGTTGCAGGAGGTCGTAAGGACTCTACTGTATTAAAAACATTATATATGGATTATATCAAACCAGAAAAATTATCAAACATAGAAGTAGGATATAAAGCAGTCATTAAAAATCTTTATATCGACTGGAATGCTTATTTCAACTGGTACAAAGATTTCATTACTCAAGGTAGAGTTGTGGCTAAAAAAAGTTTCGAACAAAAACATTTACCAGTTAAAGGAGCTGAAACTGGAAGCCCAGCTGTCATCAGTCCATATTACAATGTCAACAACAGAGTAACATCATGGGGATCAGGAATTGCACTAAGCTATAAACTTCCAAAAGGATTATTAGCCAATGCCAACTATAGCTATTTAGGTTTTGATGCTGGTGAAATGGATGAGAAAAAGATTGATTTTAACTCTCCAACTCAAATGTTTAACATTGGTTTATCTGGAAATAATGTGGGCAATTCTAGCGTTGGATTCAATGTGTCTTATAGATGGCAAAATGAATTCTATTGGTATAGCACATTTGGAGCAGGTAATATTGATGCATTCGGTTCTTTAGATGCTTCATTATCTTATAACTTGAAAAACTCCAATACTACAATTAAAGCAGGTGCTACTAACATTGCAGGTCCTGATTACAACACTAATATCGGAGCTCCAATGATTGGAAGAACTTTCTTTGTTGGATTAACTTATGATGGCACATTAAGCAGAAAGAAATAATCTTTTAAATTAAGTCATATTCACTTTATTGAGGCTGTCTGAAAAGGCAGCCTCTTCTTGTTTATAAAAACCTCAAAAAAAGATTTACTACTTCAAATGAAAATTTTCTAGTACATTTGCTAAAGTTCTTTGAACAAAGTCAAAAAGACTGAATAGTCTTTACAACATGGAAGTAAGTTAGATTCTTACGCTGTCGTGCAACTGTATTTTCTTTAACAAGAATAAGCCAGATACATGTATTTGATTTTAGTTTAAGCATCACGAAAAGTGCTTTAACAATTCAACATCAAATGTTATTTCACTTTTCTATTATTTAATTTTTTAAAAAATAGAAATGACACAAAGAAAAATTTTACTCAGATTTTCAATTTTGACAGCACTTATTATGATTTGTGCTTTTAGTAGAATTATTTTACCCATTCCAAATTTTTCACCACTTGGAGCAATAGGATTGTTTGGCGCCGCTTATTTTTCAAAGAAATGGCAAGCATTTTCAGTCCCGATTTTAGCTACATGGCTGAGTGATTTATTGCTCAACAATCTTATATATGGAGAATATTTCTCAGAATTTGTTTGGTTTTACCCTGGGTTTTATTGGCAATATGGCAGTTACCTACTTATTACACTAGTAGGAATATTTGTTTTCAAAAAAATCAACTTACAAAGAATCATTGGAGGTGCGTTTGCGTCAGCAATTATTTTTTATTTGATTTCAAACTTCGGTGTATGGGCAAGCGGATTGATGTATCCTCCAACCGTCAACGGTTTAATCTCTTGTTACATAGCAGGAATCCCATACATCAATGGAACACTACTAGGAGATTTGTTCTATTCAGGAGTGATGTTTGGAGGATTTGCTCTACTACAAAACACTATTCCATCACTAAAGTTGAATGTCATTGAGCAAAAATATTAAAATATGTGGCAGATGCTCCAGTCCTTTTGATTGCAATACGCTAGATATCAGCAATTGTCAATGTAATATTTCAATAGGAAGGAGTACTCAAATATTTTTATCTAAAACAAAATACGATTGCTTGTGTGCTAATTGCTTATTAGAAATTGACCAACTCATTCACTCCTCTTTACAATACCCATTTCCTCAGACAAAAGAAGATTATTTAGAAGGAATTCACTATTACAAAGAAGGTAAAAATTGGGTTTTTACTGAATTATATCACATCGCTAAAGGTCATTGCTGTCAAAATGGATGCAGACATTGTCCCTATGGCTATAAAAACTAACAACCTATGAAAAAAAATTTACTTACCACCATTTCAATTTTTCTATCTTATTCATTATTTGCACAATTCCCTGGAGCTGCTGGGACTGATGGCTCAACCGCTATACACAAAGATAGTAGTATCTTTTCAGCTTGGGCTACCGAATGTAGTGTCATAAGAGGATATAAAAATATTGAAAATCAATCATTAGGATATGCTTCTGCTGGCGATGCATCCTTAGCTACTGGACTTGCAGATGCAGTAGGAATAGTCAGCCTAGGAGATGGAGGTCAAGCAGTACTTCAATTTCAAAATCCAATTATTAATGGAGAAGGATTTGATTTTGCTGTATTTGAAAACTCATTCAATGACAATTTCTTAGAGTTAGCCTTTGTTGAAGTAAGTAGTGATGGGGAAAATTTCTTTAGATTTTCTGCGATTTCAAATTCTCCTACAGATATACAAACAGGCACATTTGGAGAAACCAACCCAACTCTAATCCACAATCTTGCTGGAAAATATAGAGCCAATTATGGAACACCATTTGACCTTGAAGAACTAAAAGAAACTGCTGGTTTAGATGTTAACAATATCACGCATGTTAAAATTATTGATGTTATTGGAATTGTTAAACCTGGATATGCTTCTTATGACATCAACAATAATCCTATCAATGACCCATTTCCAACGCCCTTTGAATCTAGCGGATTTGACCTAGATGCTGTTGGTGTTATTCATCAAAAACGAGTGAACACTTCAATCAAAGAAAACAACAAGACTCATCTTATCTTGTATCCCAATCCTATTCAATCTCATCAAAAATTACAGATAGCTTCTTCTCTGGAAATAAAAAGCATCAGCGTTTATCAACTATCAGGAAAGTCAATATTTGCAGGCAAATTGGCTGATTTTGAGACCAATCATTTTGCTGCTGGAGTATATTTTATTCAGATTGAAACCACTGAAGGTTTATCAGTGCAAAAACTAACAATCCAACCATGATAAAAAAAACACTTCAGCAAAAAATAGACTCAAAAACTAAGCCCATCGGTTCATTGGGATTTCTAGAAGAATTAGCCATTCAGATAGGAATTATCCAAAATACAACTTCACCACATTTGTCAAATCCCACTATTATAGTTTTTGCCGCTGACCATGGGATAGCTATTGAAGGAGTGAGTGCGTATCCACAAGAAGTGACCTATCAAATGGTAAGCAATTTTCTACAAGGAGGAGCTGCGATCAATGTATTTTCTGCCCAGAACGATATCCGATTAAAAATTGTAGATTCTGGTGTTAATTATAATTTCGTTAATGACAATAGACTTATACACTCAAAAATCGCTAATGGGACAAAGAGTTTTTTAACACAAAAAGCTATGAGTCAAGAGCAATTAAAAGATTGTTTTGAAAAGACAAAACCCTTGATTGATGACATTGCTCAAAAAGGTTGCAACATCATAGGTTTTGGAGAAATGGGAATAGGAAATACATCCTCTGCTTCTATGATTATGAGTTATTTATGCAATTTACCATTAGAGGAATGTATAGGTAGAGGTACAGGTGTGAATGATGAACAATTCAGCAAAAAAATAGCTATTTTAAAACAAGCTCAAGCGTTTCATGGTAGCATGACAAGCCCTGAAGATGTTCTTCAAACATTTGGAGGTTTTGAAATCGCTCAAATGTGTGCTGCTATGTTATCTGCATACCAAAACAATATGATAATCCTTGTAGATGGATTTATTGCTAGTGCCGCATTTCTAGTCGCTTATAAAATAAATTCCCAAATCATCAGCCATGCTGTTTTCTGCCACCTTAGCGATGAAAATGGGCATAAAAATTTACTCAATCATCTCAATGCACGCCCAATTCTACATCTCAATATGAGATTGGGAGAAGGCACAGGATGCGCAGTAGCTTACCCGATTATTAAAAGTGCGCTCTCGTTTTTGAATAACATGGCGAGTTTTGAAGATGCAGGTGTTTCAAATAAAGATTAAAGAATGAGAAGGCAAATAAAATTATTCTTTACTGCATTGATGTTTTACACAAGAATACCTTGCCCCAAACAATTAGAATATTCTCAAGATAATATCAATCATGCAACAAGATATTTCCCTCTAATTGGTTGGATTGTAGGAGCATTGTCCTATATAGCATATTCAATAAGCAGTTCCATTTTCACTATTGAAATCGCTGTATTAATATCGCTAATCGTAGGCGTTTTACTCACTGGAGCATTTCATGAAGATGGATTTGCTGATGTATTTGATGGGTTTGGTGGAGGTTGGACAAAGGAAAAAATATTAGAAATCATGAAAGATAGTAGGATAGGAGTCTATGGTACTATTTCTCTCATATTCCTATTTGCAATCAAATATTTAGCACTTATTGAAATAGCAAATAATATCCACGGACTTCACTTGGCATTGATTTTTATTTTATATCATTCTCTAGCTCGTTTTACATCCATTCAACTTGTATTTTTTTCACAATATTCTCGTGATGATGAAAGTAGCAAAGTCAAGCCTATTGCAAAAGCTCATGGTTACAAAGAAAAAATAGGCGTTTACCTTTTTGGAGGTATTCCATTTCTATCCTTATGCTATATCAATTGGGAGTTGGGTTACATCCTATTGATTCTATTCTTAATAGTTTATTCTTCCAAAAAATATTTTGAAAAATGGATTGGTGGATATACTGGAGATTGTCTAGGTGCTATAGAACAATTTGCAGAATGCATTATCCTTCTATACATTGTGGCGATATGGTAATCTATGTCATCAGGCATACGCCAGTTACAGTAGCTAAAGATACCTGCTATGGGCAAAGTGATGTTCAAGTGGCAGATTCTTATAAAAAAGATGTTTCCTATTTTATAAATGAATTACCTCAAGATTTTGACATCGTCTATTGTAGTCCATTATCACGCTGTAAAATTATTACTCAAACTTTAGGATTACAGCCAGTGGAATTTAGATCTGAACTGATGGAAATGAATTTTGGAGAATGGGAAAATAAAAAATGGAACGATATCAATCAAGATGAATTAAATCAATGGATGAATGACTTTGTCAATATTCCTACCCCAAATGGAGAAAATTTGATGATGCTATTTAAGAGAGTTTCATTCTTTTTGGATAAAATCAGGCAAAAGCCTCATCAAAAAGTTCTCATTATCACTCATGCAGGTGTAATACGTTGTATTTGGGCATATCTTCTTCAAATTCCTCTTCAGAATATTTTCAAAATTCCTATTTCACATCAAGAGATATTTATTGCACAATTAGGGAGTGAAAGCCAAAATGATTTTATCAAAAGGATAATTTAGTTGAAATATTATCCAAATTATCTTGCCCAAAAAACTTCTTTCACAGCTTCCTCTTTCTCTACATTTTGTACGATTTCATCTAATCGAGAGATATCAACATTACTGACTTCCAATAAGAATACAAAATCATCACCTTCCTTATCTAATGAGAAGGATTGTACCTTAAATTTTTCAGAAACCAATAATCTTTTCAATAAAGCCGAATGATTTATTTCTTTTTGAGCAATAACTCTTAAAGTCATGTGTCTATACTTTTTAAAGAACCGTTGCTCTATTGGCTGAATGCCCCACAAAATAACTAATGCAACAAATGTCGTCATTCCTGCTGCAAAATAAAGACCTCCACCTGTTGCCAACCCTATAGCCGCCACTGTCCACAATCCAGCAGCAGTCGTCAATCCTCTTACTGTTCCTTGTTTTGAAAAAATAATTGCACCAGCACCAATAAAACCAATACCGCTGACAACCTGAGCTGCTACTCTAGATGGATCCAAATCAATATCTGGATGATTCAAAATATCTGTAAATCCATAAGACGAAACTATCATCACTAGACAAGCGCCCACACATACCATCATGTGGGTTCTTAGTCCTGCAGCCCAATCCTTACGCTCTCTTTCCCATCCAATAAAACCTCCAAAAAGAGATGCTAACAATAAACGAATGGCTATTTCATTCCAATTAATAATAGCTTCCATATATTACCAATGAACAATATTTTTATTCTATTTGTTTCAATACTGAATATCGAATAAAAAATAAAACTATAAAAGATCTCATAATAATACTTTAAAGGGCTTTGCATTATGTTTCACATTTTTCATTCTTTCACTTCAAAAAATCTCGACTATACAAGAGAAGTCGCTAAATTTGCTTTATGAATATAGGAATAGTATGTTATCCCACATTTGGAGGTAGTGGTGTCATCGCTACAGAATTGGGGAAAGGACTTGCTCAACAAGGACATCAAGTTCATTTTATTACTTACCAACAACCAGCTAGATTAGACTCGTTTCATGCTAATGTCTTTTACCATGAAGTCAGACCAGCAGAATATCCATTGTTTGAATATGCTCCTTATGATACTGCTTTGGCAAGTCGTATTGTAGATGTAACAAGACATGACAAACTCGATTTACTTCATGTTCATTATGCCATTCCTCATGCATCATCGGCTTATTTGGCAAAACAAATTTTACGTACTCATAATATCAACCTACCAGTCATTACCACCCTTCATGGTACTGATATCACATTGGTAGGGAAAGACCCTATTTACGAACCTGTTGTAACTTTTTCTATCAACGAAAGCAATGGAGTGACCGCTGTATCTGAAAGTCTAAGACAAGACACTCTCAAGCATTTTAAAATTACGAGAGATATCGAAGTCATTCCCAACTTTGTGGATTTTGCACGATTCAAAAAATCTAATAAAGAGCATTTCCGAAAAGCAATAGCCCCCAATGATGAGAAAATACTCGTTCATGTATCCAATTTCAGAGGGGTCAAAAGAGTCCAAGATGTAATTGAAATGTTCTGTCTCGTATCTAAGAAAACTCCAGCCAAATTATTAATGATTGGAGATGGTCCTGAACGTCAGATGGCAGAAAATCTAGCTCGTACAAAATGTAGTCTTGATGTGAGATTTTTGGGTAAACAAGAGGCCGTTGAGGAAGTATTATCTATTTCTGATCTTTTTATAATGCCTTCTGAGAGTGAGAGCTTTGGACTAGCAGCTTTAGAAGCTATGGCATGCGAAGTCCCTGTTATTTCTTCAGATGCTGGAGGTATTCCTGAGGTAAATATTGATGGTGTCACTGGTTACATAGTAAACGTAGGTGATGTCCAAGCAATGGCAGACAAAGCATTAAAGCTATTAAATGATGACAAATTGCTCAAAAAATTCAAAAAGAACGCCCTTATTCAAGCTAAAAAATTTGACTTAGCCAATATCCTTCCTTTATATGAAGCTTATTATAAAAAAATAATTCAAGAATCTATTTCACAAAAATAGGTCAATTATATCTCTATCTATTCACCTATTTAAAATAGTAAAATCTTGAAAAATCAAAAAAAATCTCCTACATCAAATAGCTCAAAAAAGTCTTACAGTAAACCTCAAAGTTCTGACAATAAAAACAAATCTTACAAGCCTTCTAAAAATAAGGTAGTTAATCCATTGTCAAAGAGAGAGAGCATTTCTACTAAAGAGCAATCTTCAACTAAAGAAAAATCTTCCAAAATCAACTATGGTGCTTATACAGAGCAACCTAAATATTTTGTCAAGAAGAAACCGAAGAAACAAACTGTCATTCATCAAGATGATTCTGTCAGTGTCAATAAATATATTAGTAGCTCAGGCTATTGTTCAAGAAGAGAAGCGGATAGATTAATAGAAGAAGGTCGTGTAACTATTAATGATAAAATTGCCCAAAAAGGAAATCGCATATATCCCAATGACACAGTCACAGTAGATGGAGAAGAGATTTATTCAACTAGCAATACTGTTTATATCGCTATGAACAAACCGCTAGGAGTGACCTCTACAACAGATTTGAACGACCCAGATAATATCATCAACTATTTGGGTTATTCTGAACGAATATTTCCAATAGGAAGACTAGACAAAGACTCTGAAGGTCTGATATTATTGACCAATAATGGAGATGTCGTCAATAAAATATTGAGAGCAGGTAACCAACATGAAAAAGAATATATCGTACAAGTAGATAAAATGATATCTCATGAATTTATTGAAGGAATGAAAAATGGTGTTCCAATGTTAGGCACTAAAACTCTTCCTTGTAAAGTCTGGCAAGAAAAGAAAAACTCTTTTAGGATTATCCTCGTTCAAGGTCTCAACCGACAGATTCGTAGGATGTGTGAACACTTTGGGTATAAAGTAACACACTTGAAACGAGTTCGCATCATGAATATATCACTAGGTAATACTAAGATTGGGTCTTATCGTGTATTGGACAATAACGAAGTAGAAGAATTGCTGAAAAATTTATAAGTCATTCAGCAATCATTTTCAACCGATAGCTATTGCTAAACGCTACTTCCTCTTTTAGTCATCTAAAGCTTTTAACAAATCATCCAAAGACATTTGATCAACTTCTTTTTCAATTGCATCAATAGATTTTGGTGTGAGAGGAGCTGAATCTATAATATTTGGTGGCAAAATACTAGGCGTACTATCTACTGAAGAAACGTCAATAATATTTTTCTCATCAGCAATGAATTCTGCATATTTTTCGATAGTAGGATAAGTCCAAATACTAGAAACTGCAATATTTATCTCAAAATCTGCTTGAAATTTATTCTTCAGCTGAACAGCCATCAATGAATCAACACCCACACTTTTGAAAGTAGCATCTTCCTTGATTTTTGCAACAGGAATCTTGGTTATCGCTGAGAGATGATTTTTGATGATACTTTTGAAATTACGGATAGCTGTAGCTCTATTTACTTCTGTATTAGAGTCTGATGAACCCTCCTCCAATGTTGAATCATTGTCAATAAAAATATTATCACTCAAATATTCTGCATATTTTTCAACGGTAGGATAAGCCCAAATACTTGAAACAGTCAAGTCAAGTCCAGATTCTTCTTGAAGTTTATTCTTCAATTGAACAGCCATTAAAGAATCTATTCCCATACTTTTGAAGGTAGCATCTTCTTTGATTTTTGAAGCAGGAATCTTCGTAATCAGAGAAACAATTTCTTTAACTTTGGATTTGTAATAACGAATTGCCCCTGCTTTATTGGAATATTTAGAAATTTCAGTAGGAGTATTTACTTCTAATTTTTGAGGTATATCCTTTAAAACTTTACTGTAAAAAGTATTTCCTATGATACCACTATTCGTTTGTGCCCATTGGTTAAAATTGATATTCATCAACATATATTGAGCACCAGGCAAATCAAATAAATTATCAAAATATTCTGGAAGTTGGTCAGGAAAAATGATTCCCATTCCTTGATCAGCCAATCTTTGCCCTCTTTTCACATCTGCAGCAGCAAGTCCAATTTCTCCTATATTTCCAAAATTGATAGACAAAGCAGCTTGACCAAGAGATTTTCTATATTGAGCCAATTGATCCAAAGCCATATTTGCAGCAGTATAGTTAGCTTGACCAGCAGTTCCGAGAATAGAAGCTCCTGAAGAAAATAAGACAAAAGATTCTAAAGACCTATTAAAGAAATATTGATGTAGATTCCATGCACCATTGATTTTTGGAGCAAGGACTTTATTAAATTGTTCAGCTGTAAGATTTAAGAAAGCTCCATCGTCTAATACACCAGCAGCATGAACAACACCTTTAATTGTAGGCATAATTGTTTCAACCTCCATGACCAATTTAGCTAAAGAATCTGGATGAGAAATATCAGAAGAAAATACTTCTACTTTCACACCTTGAGCTCTTAGCTTATCGACTACTGGCTGAGTTTCTGGCTTCATTCCAGAACGACTGACTAATGCGATATTCTTCACACCTTTGGATGCCAACCAAGTCGCAAATACCAAACCCAATCCACTTGTTCCTCCAGATATCAAATAGGTAATTTGACCATTGAATGGGATGGCTTGATGAGGGACAGATTGAACCTCATTGAGCAAAGGAGTGTACCATTTTTGATTGCGGTGCACCCATTCTTTATGAGCAGGATTTTGATTCAGTACACTAATAATTTCTTTCGCAGTAGTTGTAGAATTGATATCAATAGTAACAGGCTTCAACTCTGGGAATTCATTTCTTATTGTTCTGATTAAACCCCATAAGGCTGTACTTGGAATATGTATAGATTTATCATATTCACTGATTATTTGGCCATTTTTAGAGATAGCATATAATTGAGGAGATTTTCCTTTGTTATTAAAATGCTGTATCAAATCTCTAAAGCTAAAAATAGCATCTTGCTGTGTCGCTTTAACATTGGTACAAGAAAGATGAATTACCGCTTCGGGTGATGAGATAGGCTTCTCCGATGGGGTAATGATTTCAACTTCTACTCCATTCTGACTTAAAATAGTAGCCACTTGCTCACCTAAGCCTTCTAAATCTTTAATAATAAGTACAGACTTCGGTAAGGTATTGGATTCAACATCTATTTCTTCCCAAATTGTTTCATAAATCATTGATGATGGTTCATGATGAGAAGATGGAGCTAAGTCCAATGTATCATTTGAGACGTTTGAGACTTCTTCCTGAATAACTTCCTTTTGAACAACCTTTTCCTGAGCATAAGAAATATGAGGTTTTTCATCAAACCAGAATCTTTCTTTTTGCCATTGATAATTAGGTAGTAAAACAAATTGATTGATATCAGGATAAATATTCTTCCAATCCATTGAAAGCCCTGATTTGAAATATTTACCTAAAGCACTATAAAAACTAATCAACTCATCTTTTTCTCTGAATAAAGTAGGAATTGCTGCACCAGATTTTTTAGCTTTTTGAATATTCTCTTCTATCGCATTGCTCAACACAGGATGAGGTGTCAACTCAATAAAAATAGCTTTGTCTTGTTGAACAATCTCTCTAATTACTGCTCCAAACTGAACAGGGTTTCTCAAATTTTTCACCCAATAATCTGCAGTCAATTGCTCTCCTTTTATCTTTTCTTTTAAAGCTGTAGAATAGAACAAAATATCTGAATTCTTAGGTTGAATACCCTTCAAAGCAATAGCCAATGGTTCCAAAATCTCATCCATTTGAGGACTATGAGATGCCACATCTACTTTTATCATTCTACAAAATCTTCCTTCTGCTTCTAGTTCGTCCAAAAGATTTTGAAGATATAAAGGATCTCCAGCTATCACAGTTGAATTGGGGCTATTTTGTACAGCTACAGAGAGATACTCTTGACGAAGCAATAATCTAGCTTCTGCTTCTTCCACAGTCAAATCAGTGACAGCCATTGCTCCTTTCCCACTTGTTTGTTTCATCAACAAACTTCTCGTGCAGATAATATTTGCAGCATCATCTAATGTTATCATATCAGCCAAGAAAGCAGCAGCCACTTCGCCCATACTATGCCCAACAACTATATCTGGCTGAATTCCTTTAGATTTCCATAATTGCCCTAATGCTATTTCAATAGCTACAAGAATCGGTTGGATAATATCTAATGCTTCAAAATTTTCTCCATTTAATTCATCCAATAAATTCCATTGAACATATTTAGAAAATGCTTGAGCACAATCATCTATTACACTTTTGAATATTGGTTCGCTGTCATATAATTGCTGTGCCATACCTATCCATTGTGCTCCTTGTCCTGGACAGACAAAGACAACTTTAGCATAATCATCAGCATCAAATACTTTAGTATCTTCAAATTCTAACTCAGCATAATCTTCCAATTGCTCAATCATAGCTACTTTGTCTTTTGCAACAAATACTTCTCTAATGTCGAAAGTTGTTCTTTTTAGAGCTGCCATTGCACAGATATCTTCTAATGAATCTGGAGATATAGCCACAAAATGAGCATAAGCTTTGCATAGTGCTTGTAGTGCTTCGGGAGTTTTGGCAGATAAAGGCAAGACAAAAATATCTTTTCTCAGTTGAATATGCTCCTTCTCTGACGAGCTAGTAGGATTAGCACCAATCAAAACATGAGCATTAGTTCCAGTAACACCAAATCCACTTACTCCAATAAATTTATCTTCAGTATTCCAATTCACATTACTCGTAGGAACTTGTATAGGAATATTTTTCCAATCTATCAATTCATTAGGAGTAGCGAAATGCAAGTTTTTGGGTATAATTTGATGTTGAATAGCTAATACTGCTTTCATCATACCCGCCATACCAGCGACACCTTCAGTATGACCAATATTTGTTTTCACTGAACCGACCAACAAAGGCTGTTCTTTAGATTTAGAAGATGAAAACACTTCTGAGATGGCTTCCATTTCAATTGGATCTCCAATTTTTGTCCCTGTCCCATGCGCTTCTATAAATGCTACTTGATCAGGTTTTAGTTGGGCATTATCAAGAGCCTGTTTCAGCAATCGTTCTTGAGCTTTTACATTGGGAGCAGTAAAACCATTGCTCCTACCATCTTGATTGACAGCCGACCCTTTGATTATCGCGAGGATATTATTTCCATCCTTCTGAGCATCACTCAATCTTTTAAGAATAAAAATCCCACTTCCTTCTGAGCGAATAAATCCATTGGCTTCATTGGAAAAAGATTTACATCTTGAGTCTTTAGACAAAGAATTTAGAGAAGAAAAATAAATGGTAAACTCTGGATCTATAATAACATTTGCCGCACCAGCAATAGCTAAATTACATTCACGATTTCTCAATGATTGTACAGCCAAGTGAGTTGCAACCAATGACGAGGAACAAGCTGTATCTAAAGAAACAGAAGGTCCTTGCAATCCCATGAGATAAGAAATTCTTCCCGAATTGGAACAAACAGCAGAACCGGTATAAGAATACGGATTTATCAAAGTGTAATCTCCCGACCTGAAATGTCTTTTTTGGTAATCATTATTAGTAACACCAATAAACACTCCAGTATTAGAATCTACTAATGATTGAAGAGGGATTCCTGCATTTTCAAGTGCTTCATAAGTAACTTCAAGCAAAATCCTTTGTTGAGGATCCATACTTTCAATTTCAGCATAAGACAAGTCAAAGAAAGAACCGTCAAATTGGTCAATATTGTCCAAAAAGCCCCCCTGTTTGACAATCATTTTCCCAGGAGTATCATAATTTTCATCATACAAAGATTTGGCATCAAATCTACTCTCAGGAATATCTGTAATAGCATCGACACCGTTAGAGAGCAATTTCCAATAATCTTGGGAAGTATATATACCACCAGGCAGTCGCATAGCCATTCCCACAATTGCTATAGGCTCAAATTTTTTATTCTTTTCTTCAATTAAGCCTGATTTGAGCTTTTTTATAGCTGTCAAAGCATCTTTCAACTGCTGATGTAATCTTTCTTTCTCTGCCTCTTGCATGATAAAAATATAAATGGCTAAGATAATAAATTGATTTTTGAGTACCTAAAATTTCAATTATTTCAGAAGGACAATTTTCTTATATTAACTAGTGTCAATTCTCTAAAATATCACTGTAAAATTTCTGCAAATGTTATTGTAGAGATATCTTTTAAATTATTAGTGTGCTTTTATTTATGTTTGCATATTGAACGAGATATGAAAGTAACAGAAATCATTGAGCAGAACAAAGGGAATAAGCTTGTCTCTTTTGAGCTTTTACCTCCACTAAAAGGGAAAAGCATTGAGCATCTATATAATATTTTGGAGCCATTGATAGAATTTAATCCTCCTTTTATTGATGTTACTTATCATCGGGAAGAATTTGAATATAAAATAACCCCTAGTGGATATTTTGAAAAAATCGCTGTAAGAAAGCGACCTGGCACAGTAGGAATATGCTCAGCAATTCAGCATAAGTATAATATTGAGTCGGTTCCTCATTTAATTTGTGGAGGTTTTTCCAAACAAGAAACTGAGAATGCATTGATAGACTTGAATTTCTTAGGCATTCATAATATTTTGGCATTAAGAGGAGATGCTCGTCGTTTGGATAAAGTATTTGTTCCTGAACCTAATGGACATCATTATGCGGTGGACTTGGTGAAGCAAATCAAAGATATGAATCAGGGAATTTATCTAGACAAAGAATTGGTGAATGGTGCCAAAACTGATTTTTGTATTGGAGTGGCTGGTTACCCAGAGAAGCATTTTGAGGCAGCAAATTATGAAGAAGACTTATTGTTTTTGAAAGCTAAAATAGATGCAGGAGGAGATTATATCGTTACACAAATGTTTTTTGACAATCAAGCATTTTTCAAATTTGTAAAAGATTGTAGAGCATTAGGCATCAATGTACCTATTATTCCTGGCATTAAACCATTGACAAAAATGGGGCAATTGAAAGGAATCCCTAGTAATTTTTATATTGACTTCCCAGACGATTTAGTTAAAGAAGCTAGAAAATGTAAAGACGACCAAGCTGTAAAAGAACTAGGAACAGAATGGTGTATCAGTCAAACAAAAGAGTTATATGAACATGGAGCGACATGTATTCACTTTTATACAATGAGTGATCAAAAAGTTGTTTCAAAAGTCTGTTCAGAAATTTTATAGCAAAGAAATGAACCAAAGAAAGGTCATCGTTAATTGGCTGTTATTGATTGGACTTTCTATGATGTGGGGGTTTTCATTCTTTTTCATGAAAAAAGGATTGGAAGCTTTTAGCCCAGTAGAAGTAGGTGCACTAAGAGTATTTATAGCTTTTTGTACACTATTCCCTTTTCTTATTTTCTTTCATAAAAAAATGCCAGCAAAAGTATTCTTATATACAGCAATTGCTGGGATATTGGGCAGTGGAGTACCTCCAATGCTTTTTTCTTATGCTCAACAACATATCAGTACATCAGTAGCTGGGATATTGAACACAACAACACCTTTATTTGCTTTGATATTTGGTGTATTGATATTTGGTGTTCCTGCAAAATGGCGTCAACTTGTTGGGGTGGTCATCGGCATTGTAGGAGCAATAACTATCATCCTCTATACAGGCGATGTCGAATTGAAATTTGAAGCCAAATATTCTCTTTTGGTTGTCCTTGCTTCAAGTTGTTATGGTATGTCGGGAAATATTCTGAAATCCAAAGTCATGCAATATGATATCCATCCAATTCAAATATCTATTTTAGGATTTTTATTTATAGGACCGATTGCAGGAGTTTATTTGTTAAATAATGGCACGTTCAATAGGATTATGACTGAAGATTTGGCTCAAGAAAAACTCAAATATTTATTGATATTAGGAACTTTCGGAACAGCCATTGCCATGTTCTTCTTCAACTGGATGGTGCAGCGAACTAGTGCTTTATTTGCATCATTTACCACATACTTAATTCCTTTTTTTGCCATATTGATAGGTATGATATTCTTAAAAGAACAACTCAATATTCAGCAAGTGACAGGATTTGCAGTGATACTCATTGGAGTAATAGTTGCAAATAAAAAAGTGGAAGAGATTTAATATCTCAAATTCTCTTGAGGAGTATGACTAGACATCACATTCAATTGAGCATTTTCCTTTTGACCAAATGTAGGACATCCACATTTTTTGGAAGCTTTACAAGATATTGACGATGCTATTACACAAACAAATACTAAAAAAAAGAGAGTTCTTCGTTTCATTTTCATTGAATTGATAATGAAATTACAAAAAATTGTGTTGGCTTGATTACTTTTAACAAATGCAAGAGCTTTTCAAAGGCAAAAAGATTTTAGTTGCTATCCTCAATTGGGGATTGGGTCATGCCACACGTATGACTCCTGTCATAGAAAGATTATTAGAACACAAAGCAGAAGTCATCATTGCAGGAGATGGTGCACCTCTAACTTTTCTAGCTGAGACTTTCCCTGATTTAAAAAAAATAGAATTGCCTCCATACAATATAGAATATCCTGCTGGGTGGGGCGGTGCATGGAAAACGGTCTTTAAAGCTCCTATGATTATCCAAGCTATTAAAGATGAACAAAATGCAATTGCACAAATAGTTGACGATTTCCATATTGACGCAATAATTTCTGACAATCGATATGGGGTATATTCTCCCAAAATCCCTTCCATATTTGTAGGTCATCAACTTCAAGTGCTACCACCCAAAGGATTTCAATGGGGGAAAAATGTGATTTTAATCTGGCATAAAAAATATTTGAAAAACTTTACTGAAATATGGGTACCTGATTTTCCAGATACCGATAATTTTACTGGCAGACTATCGCACGGGGTAGATACTGGTATTCCTGTCAAATTTATTGGTCCTCAAAGTAGATTTGCAAAATTTAAATTAGAGAAAAGTATAGATGGAGAAAATATTGTAGTAGTACTTTCTGGTCCCGAACCTCAACGGACTTTCCTAGAAAGTAAAATTATTGAACAATTGAAATCTTATGACAAGCCTACCATACTAGTGAGAGGAGTCGTGAAAGATGGTAATGAAGAGCAAGTAGGCAATGTGAAAATCATTAATTATCTGCATGGAGAGGATTTGCTCCTTCTATTAAAAAATGCACATTGCGTAATATGCCGTTCAGGTTATAGCACCATTATGGATTTATCATTACTTGGTAAAAAAGTTATTTTTATTCCTACCCCTGGACAGACCGAACAAATTTATTTAGCAGAATCATTGGCACAGAAGAATCTTGCTGTTATGCAAAAGCAATCTGCACTAAATCTCCCTCAAGCTATATCTTCTTTACATCAAACTCAGCATTTTCTCCTTGCTGAAAACAACGAATGCTTATTGGAAAATCAATTATTAGAATTGAAGGGTAAGATAGATAATACTATGGTCTGACGATAATCACCTCTACTCCTTCGTTATACGTCTGCCACTGTTTACCAGTCCTGGTGATATCTACAAAAATAAACCCTCCATTTTCATTGACTAATTTCTGAATATAAGAATCTCTGATAGCTGTAGGAAGATTACTTTCCAAAATAGCCTCAATCAAAGAATGCGTTTTTATGTTAAAATCTGGAAGATATTTTGTCAATTCAGTATAAAATCCAGCTTTTTGAATACGAGCAATTTCAGGTGAACTGAGTGTTTGTGAAAGTGTTGAAGGAATAAATAGCAACTTATTTTCGTATAGGACAATAGAACCTTTCGTATTGATAGCCAAAGTACCATCAATCTTCAATTTATAATCTACTTCTTCATAAGTTCGCTTCCCTTTGTTATTAGGTTTCCAAATATTTAATACAATTTCAGGTAAAACATCTTTATATCTAAAAAATAAAATGGCAGCTCCACTCGCTTGAATGGGTGTTACACGTTTAAATTGTTTGATTTTTTTTCCTTCTTTATTCTTCACTATCCAATATGGAGTGCCAGATTTGGAATATTTGAGCTCCATATCTCCAACATTTTCCAATTGAATTGTATGTATCGAACCACTCAATGTCTTCCATATTATACTCGTTTGAGAAACAGTATAACTTCCCAAAGACATCACTGAGTAAATGATATAAATCAACAACAAAAGTGCAACTCCCAATGGATAATAACTATACTTTTGAAGGTCTATAGAACTAAATAAAAAAATGCCAATAGCTGTTAGCAACATGAAAATTAAGATAAGCAACCATTTTTTGGTGTCCCAAGTATTGTATCGCCCCTTTACAATGATATCTTTGTTAATATTTTCCAAGATGAAATAATTTTGAATCCAGATATAGATGAATAACGAAATTAAAGATACAGTAAAATATAATAAAGAACTTTTTATTGAATTGACAATATTTCAATTTTATAAAAAATGGTGGATGAGGTGGCTAACAATGGGTGGGATCTTCTGTTTTTTCTTCATTGTTGCCTATCTTTTTGGCTATAATCCATTGCAATTTCATCAATTCCCCTACTTTGCATTGTTCTACGTATTGGGTGTTTTGGCATTCCCATTCTTTATCAAGCGCATGGCAAGACATCGGATAAAAGATAGTGTATTATTTCAACAAGAAATCCAAATGGGATTTACTGCATCTGGAATAAGTATCGCTTATCCAAATTTTGAAAAATCTATTTCATGGAGTCAATTAAACAAGATAGTTGAGCATCGTAAAGCATGGCTTTTTTATGGAACAGCTCAATCTTTTTTCTACTTTCCCAAAGAGTTATTATCCAAAGAGCAAAGCTCACAATTGAAAGAATGGATCACTAGCTCCTCAAAACTTGCCTAATATCTGACCATCATTGGTGCGATAAATATACAATCCATTATTGCTATTGGATACAGTTTCCAATATCAATGAATTTTGAAAAACGGAGAGGTAAATATCTTCTATTGGCTTAGAACTTGAAATGGCTGCTGTCCAAATTGTATTTCCAGTATGATAGTCTAGTACCAATATTTTTGCAATATTACTTTTCTCATAGTAGAATCCTAGATAAATATTATTCTTATTCAACAATGATTGAACATGGGTAAATCCACTTATCGAACTAGGCAGAGAGTCAATATCATTTCCTATTCGGATAGCATAACTAAGGTCAACATTTTGAATCACTTCTCCTAAAATTGTTTTAAAATCTTCATCAATAATCAAAGCATTCCATTGTTCTTCTGCTTGCTTTTTTCTTCCATCTGACAAATCTAAATATCCAGATTTCCGTATTTGAGGAAAGGAAGAGTGATATGCTAAAACATGATTGTTATAGCCTAAAATTTTTGCATAACTCATTACAACGCCATTGGAATCGTTACGACTTCTTTCAAAGATGGTATTCCACAACTCATTGATATCTCTATCATAAGCTTTAATAGTAAAAATATTTTCTGTAGGTAAAGAACTGACAGCAATTATCTGACTATCCAATGGTATTAAATAATTCAATACATTAGGATCTGCTATTTCGGAGCTTTCTGAAGATTGTATTTTCTCAAGGGTATTAAACTCGTCTAATTGATAACAATATTCTCCCTCACACCATTTTGAATAAGAGATAGTTTTCAAATGCGGTTCTGAAAAATTTTGATCTGATTTAAAATCCCTATTTCCATCGCTATTATTGACATATTGCATACTCTGCAATTCAATCCATTGATTATTGAATGGGTAAAGAGAAGCTACTGTCGAGTCCATCAAATTGGACGTGATTGAAGAGGGTTTCTGTTCTTGTTGATTACAAGCCGTCAAGAGTATTATTCCAATAAGAAAAAAAATATTTTTTATCATTTAAAACTATATCAAATCATTATATCAATCGTACCACTTCTGCCTACGTTCTTTGGGAACATAATAATCTTTTATTATGTTTTTCTCTTCAGCTTCGGTGAGCTTAGGAGACACTTTCCCAAATGCCAGATTGAGTCCAATTCCAATATAAGCTTTTTGGTTATTGAGATTGCCAAGCACTGCCACTCCTATGCTTGAAAATGTTTTGATTTTAGGAGGAGGCGTAAATGAGAAAACAAGCTCTATAGGAATCCCAACAGTACCCACTTTAATTTGAGGTTCAAAAGGGATAGAGTCATATCTTTTCTTATTGGTCATAGCATTTCCCCAGATGCCTCCCACTCCAAAAGCTGCTGAAAACAGAAAATTTCTTTTCCTAAATGACCATCCATATAAAAAAGAAATATCATTTAGATGGTTGTCATTATCAATAACCTTACTAAAATTATCTGTATGAGAAAAACCTATTTTAAAGATATTGAAACGATATTTATAATTCATTCCAACATGAAAATTGCTCCCTAATTTGGTATAACCATATCGCAAATCAGTATAAGCAAAATGGTCTTTATTGTAAATGAATTTCTCACTATTTTCTACAATCGAATCTGAAGGAGATTGAGCTAATGCTATAGATATTTGAATAAAACCCAAAAATAATAAAACCAATAGTTCTCTAAAATTCTTCATATACTCATTATTGAACTAATACAACAAAGCCAGATTTTTGATAATCTCTACCATCCATCCCTTTAAATTTTAAATGATAGATATAACTATCCAAAGCAGATACAATACCATTGACTTTACCATCCCATCCGATATTGGCATCAGTACTTTCAAACACCTTCTTTCCTGAGCGATTATATACTTCTAAGGAATAATTCTCTTGCGAACCGAAAACAATTATCGGTTTAAAGATTTTATTGTACCCATTGGGAGCAAAAGCATTAGGAACAAAAGCCTGTGGTATAGGTTGAAGGCAAACAGTATTGGAATTTGAGAAAAATGAGATAGACGCTCTTGATGTATCCGTATTGATATGTTCTGCCTGAATAAAATAACAAGCTTCCGAAAATTGGTCATTAGCATATACCCCTTTATCTACGAAAGCACCTTGAGCATTTTGGCTATTGATTTTTACTGTATCATTTCCAATAATTCTATACAGCTGATATTCAATTATTTTATCCTTATCTATAAATGTGCTATCCCATTCCAAAGCATTGTCAAGACCTAAATTTTTGCCTTTTAATAAAATTGTTTTTACAGGTAATGTGCTGAATTTATTAGAACAATTATCTTTTATACTTACCTTATAATACAAAGCAGTCCTTCCAGTCAAACCACTATAATCTTTAATAATGAACGGTTTGCCACTTCCTCCTCCTTGAACTGATACACCAGAGTTAAGCACAGAAAATTGCTCACCCATCGAACTTCTCTCTAATACTAGTTCTCCGATATCAGCTTTAGGATCAGCCATATACTCAATTTCTACATGATCAGAAAGCACTGTTACATTTTGAATATAATGATGATCTGAAGGAACTTCCCCTTGACTATAAATACAAATAATATTAGACCAAGATTCCTCTCCATTGGGGAGTAGTGCTACCACACGGATACAAGTAGAAACTTTAGGTGTTAAGCCGACAAAGTCAAATTTTCTAATCGTATCTTTCAGCGTAGATTTTTCTTGAAAAGTATTGCCAGCATCAGTTGAATAATCAATTCTATAGCCCAATACTCCATTACTTTGATTGTTATAACCGTTCCATTCTAGTGTTACAGCTCTACGACATAAATCTTCTTCCGAACTAGTAAGCATCATCGTATTATAAGCACTAGTGATATTACTGAAAAGACCTGCCGAATCTTCACAGAACTCAATAGAACGCATCTTATAAACAGCTACAGAGTCTGTGGGATTATGGAGTGTGTCCAAGTATTTTGATGAAATCCTTCCGTTGACAGTATCAATTGGCGTATTATAATTATTGGTAACACTATAAATACCGTATGCACTGACTTCTGGATTGGAAGAAGGTAGCCAATACAAGACTGGAACATTATTTTCAACAGTCACTTTACGAATTGTTGGGGCAGGATGAGGAACAATATTATCCAAGGTGTCAGATGTCAAGATTTGAGTATTTCCAGCATTAGGGCAAGACTGTTCATTTATTATAAAAAAATAACCAATCCCATTGTATTGAGGATCAATAATCTTTGTTCCACTAAAAGAGGATGCTATCGAATCTATTTTGACATAAGGACCTGCTTTATCATCTTTGGACATATAAATACCATACTGTAAAAAACAAGCTCCTTTATTGGAGGGAGCATCCCATTGCAAAGAAATTTGATTGGAACTTGCATTTTTGACACATTTTAAATCAGGCGCATTACTTGTATAAGGAGCTGTTATTTGAGCAACAGCTTCATGGCAACCTAATAGAATAATCAGTATATAAAAAATATATTTCATTACAATTTATTTAGCTTCCAGCAGTCACTTGATACATATCTTCAAAGCCTAAATATTTTTGAGCCATCTCTATAATATCTTGCTTTGTAACTGCTTGTATTGTTTTTGCAAAGTTATTAAAGGAAAGGATATTCAAGCCTTCAATCTGATAGTTTTTAAAAGTCTCCATTTGAGAAAATGCACCATCCATCCTACTCAGATATTTACCTAAGAGATAATTTTTCGCTTGACTTAATTCACTATCACTTATTAATTCCTGTTGCAATTTATTGATTTCAATTTTGATTTCTTCAATACATGGGCGAATATACTCATTGCTAGTTTCTGTCTGAATAAAAATATTTGCATCATGTCTATAAGTCTGTAACGCTGAATATATCCCATAAGTATATCCTTTCTCTTCTCTAATATTCAACATGAGCCTAGAACCAAAATATCCTCCAAAAATAACATTGGTCAATGAAAGCCGAGCAAAATCAGGATGGGTTTTATTAATAGACCTTTTTCCTACTATTAATGATGATTGTACGCTTCCACTTTTATAGACTTCAAATATTTGTTGAGAACTACTTTTAACGATATGTTGACGAGCTGATGAAGAGTCCGAGTATTCTTTTTGTCCGAATATCTGCTCTAATATTTGAATCTCATTATTGTCATAGCTTCCTGAGATATAAATAGTTGGTTTCTTATTTTGAACTTGATTTAAAAAATAATCTTTAATTTCCTGAAGAGTCAGACGGTCTATCCATTGCTTATCAGGGCTATAACCATAAGGATGAACAGGGCCAAAAAGTGCATTTCGGAACGTTTTTTCTGCAAGGAACTCCGTTTTCTCTTCTTGTATAAGCAACTTGGAAAGTGTATTTCTGATATAATTTTCAAATTCACTCTCTGGAAAAATATTATCTTGAAGGCAATCATTCAACAACTCTAATGAGGGTAAAATATTTTTTCTCAGCGTATAAAGCACAATTGTAAATCCATGATATCCAGCATATGCCTTTATCGTCGAACCCAAATGATCAATAGAAGCAGACATCTGAAACGCACTTAATGAATTTGTCCCACTTTTAAATAGTTTGGCAACACCATGCGACATCTCAGGAACAGATTCCTCCCATTTCCCACTATCCAAAACTATTTCTATTCTTGTAATCTCTTGTGAGTCATCATGGAATCCCCAGACCTGAATATCATTGGACAAGATATATGACTCTGGAAGTTTAAAAACTGGCGCATTTAATGCCTTGATGATTGGAGGAGTATGTTTTATTTGCATGACGAGGAAAGATAATATAAGGTATTACTTTGATGCTTGTTTAAAAACTCGTTGCAAAATGATTGTGTACTTTCAGCATTGATTTTTTCATATTCCTGTTCCTCTTCATTAATTAAATTGATATTTCCAAGCAATTCATAATAAGCCAAATTGATCGTTTTATTGAGTAGGCTGACATCAGAAAACTTCATGTAAGTCACCATTTGATTTTTTACCTTTTCAATTTCCATTTCAGCGATACCTTCTTCTTGAAGTTTGAAAATTTCATGCCAGATAGCATCTTCTGCCTCATGTATATCAACATTATCATGCAATCTACCTTCTACCACAAACATCCCTGTATCAATACTTCCAGAAATATAGGCTTCAATTTCTGAAAACAACTTTCTTTCTTTCACTAGTTTTTGATAAAATCTTGAGGATTGACCTGAAGATAAAATATCTGTCACCAAATCAGCTTCAAAATACCCATCCTCTAATCTTCCTGGCATAAGAAAAGCAATAATAATCATACTTTGAGGAACATCAGCATAATGCGTAAATGTCCTAGTTTCTGTCTGTACAGCCTCAATGGGTAGATGATGTTCAGGAATCATAGTTGGAGGGATTTGCCCAAACCATTTTTCTGCCCATTCAAAAGCAGTATCTTGTTGAAGATTGCCTCCAATCACTAAAATACAATTATTAGGTGCATAATATTGCTGATAAAAACGCTTCACATCATCCAATGTTGCTTTTTGAATATGTTGAATATCTTTACCTATCGTCGGCCATTGATAAGGATGTTTTTGATATAACATTGAACGCAATATATGCTGAATATCACCATAAGGAGGATTGATATAATTTTCTTTAAACTCTTCAATGACTACTTTCTTTTGCAATTTCAAAGATTGAGCATTAATATTGAGCTGTGTCATTCTATCTGCTTCCAACCAAAATGGAATCTCTGCATTGATATCTGGAACAATATCATAATAATTGGTATAGTCATTATTGGTAAATGCATTATTTTCTCCTCCAGATTCTTGAAGAGGTCCATCAAAATAAGGAACATCAGGTGTCCCTTCAAACATCAAATGTTCAAATAGGTGTGCAAATCCTGTCTTTGTAGATTGTTCATGCTTTGCTCCTACTTTATACAATGCATTGACTACAACAAAAGGAGTGTTCGTGTCTAAATGATGAATAACTGTAAGCCCGTTTTTAAGATTTCTCTTTTCAAATTGAATATGAGACATAAGTCAAATTTACGAAAAGCTCCTCAAGATTTATTTTATTTGGAAATCATGTCTGCAATTTTTTCTATTTGTTCTTTAAATAGTTCAGAAGCATGAGCGATAGCAAATTCTTTGGACACCTTTCCTTCTCCTAAAACAAATATTTTATCAAACAAATCTCCTTCATAAGTATTGGCTCCACAGATAGCATAAATGGGTTTATTCAATCTCTTGCACATTTGTGCCACTTGTCCGACACCCTTTCCCATAGAAGTTTGAATATCAATACGGCCTTCACCAGTAATCACCAAATCTGCATCTTGAATACTTTGTTCAATTTTCATTATTGATTTAAAATATTCGAATCCCAATTGAAAAGAATAATTTTTAAAGTAAAAAACAGGTATTCCCAATCCTCCAGCAGCACCTGTAAATCTTTCTTCCCCTGTAACTAAAGGAGATATTTTAAAATGTTCATTCAATTGACTCAACCATAAAGAAATCTTTCCTTCTAAATTTTCAAACTGAGTTGGTTGCAATCCTTTCTGTGGTCCATAAATCCGTACTCCACCATTTTCACCAAAAATAGGATTATGAACATCAGAGATAATATGAAAACTGATTTCGTCAGTTATTTTATCCCAATTCTCCCAATTGATGCTTTTAAAATTTGGCAAAGGATTTCCAGAATGAATAATTTGATGGTCAATATCTATAAACTCAACCCCCAAACCTCGCATCCAACCTGTACCAGCATCAACTGTAGCAGTACCTCCTAGATATAAATAAATATTTTTAGCTCCTCGAAAAACAGCATCTTTTATCAGAATAGCTACACCATCAGACGTAGCATCAAATACTGTTTTGCCTTTAATCTTTAAATGAGCACCGATTACAGTAGCGACTTCAATATAAGCACTGCTTTCATATAATAAATAAGGTGCAAAAATTGGATATCCATATAAATCTATTGTTTCTACTTCCATCCTTTGTGCAGGAATAACAAAAGCTACACTTGCCAATGAACCTTCTCCTCCATCTGCAAATAGGAGATATTTCACTTCAATCTCAGCATAATTTTGAAAGACCTCTTTAGCAAGACCATTCAATTCTCTATTAGATAAAGAATTTTTAAATGAATCAATGATGAGCAAAACCTTTTTCATTTCATCTTTTTGAACAATGAAATAAAATAGCCAAAACTATGATGGTTTAACAACAATCTTTCCAAAGTGATTGCCTGATTTCATGTGGTCAAACGCTTGAACACCTTCTTCCAAAGCAAAAACAGTATCTATTATTGGATGAATTTTGTGCTTTTTCACAAAATCTACCATTTCAGAGAAATCTTGATCACTTCCCATCGTACTACCCATAAGGGATAGTTGGTTCCAAAATATATTTCTAAGATTCAAAGTGCTAGGAAGCCCTTTTGTCGCACCATATAATACATATTTTCCACCAGGAGCTAAAGCTTCTAATAAGGGATTTATTCCATCTCCACCTGCGCTATCTATGATAATATCAAATCCGCCAACAGATTTGCCTAAAGATTTGATTTCTTTAGCGTCTTTATAACTGACACCACCTTGCGCTCCCAGAGCAATACATTTTTTAATCACATCCTCCTTGCCTGAAGTTACCCATACTTGAGCTTTGGCAGCAATAGCAAATTGAAATGCAAATTGAGCCACACCTCCACCTACTCCAGAAATGAGAACCTTTTTCCCCACTGCTAATTCTCCTTTGTTGACAATCGCATTATAGGCTGTCAGACCTCCCAATGGAAGTGCTGCAGCTTCTTCATTGGATAAAAATTCAGGAGCTTTAACCAATCTATCTACTGGAACAACTATATATTCAGCTAGAGTTCCTTGAGTGGGCATTCCTAGTATATGATAATCTTTATTCTGAACCTTAGGATTTTCTCCCCAATTATTATTGGGATTGATGATTATTCGTTCTCCTACCCATGATTGGTCTAGCTCATTACCCACTTCAATGACCACGCCACACCCATCAGAACCTGGTACTACTGGAAGTTCAATTTTGGGATATAATCCTTCTCTTATCCATTGGTCTCTTCTATTGAGTGCAGATGCTAAAATTTTTATTAGAGCTTTGCCAGATTCTACAATAGGTTGTTGTATTTCTGCCACTTGCAACCCTTGCTCGTTGATGATAAGTGCTTTCATTCAATTATGTTTTAGCTTTCAATTTAATAAAAAATACTTCAAAATATTTGTAACTCAGATGAGCTACTAATACAAGTAACGATAAATAGAAGCTGTACATGGCCAATTCTGCCCAAAAATTACCCATATATTTTTGATGACTACCAATGAAAGGATGTAAAATACCTGCTGCTAATAACATGACAAAATAATGCCAAACGTATATCCCATAAGATATTCTTCCTAGAAATATTAGAGGTTTATTAGAAAACAATTTTGTAATCACAGTATTATTTACAACTGACACAACAAATAAGCCACTCATAATATTGGTTAGAGTAAAGTAAAAAATATAATTTTTGTTATAGGACATAAATGTATATTCTTTGATAGCCAAAAACATTGTTTTAGCTCCTCCTGCTTCTACAATATAGTGAGCACTGACAAACGTATAAACAATCCAAAAAACAAATACTGTTAAAAATATTTTTACTGAGTTTTTAATTTTTCCTACATCAAAAATTGCTGCTGCCATTCCATAAGCCATAGTATCCATCTGAAAGATTGTACTTCTTACAGAGATAAGCCCCAACCAATGAATATCTGGATTAATTTTATAAAACACATCAAATGCAAGCCACCTTACAATCGGCGCACCAATAATGAGAAATAAAACTACTTTCTTTAGGTGACGAATAGGAAGAAAAGCTATAGTAAATGGAATCACCAAATAAAATTGTTCTTCCAACGATAAAGACCAAAGATGCGAGAATAAAGGTGCTGGAATATAATTGATGCCTCTAAAATGATTGGCAATTTCTGTGAAATTATAGGTATAGGTAAACAAAAATCCCCAGTTCTGTTTGAAATATAGAACATCTGGATTTTGGCTACCATTTACTGTCGAGCCAGCAGCAAGCAACAAGCCTCCAATTAGAAAAATATATAAAAAATATAGTGGAAAAATCCTTAATGCTCGCCTTGAATAAAACCGTTTAAACAATGCCGCATTACTCATTTTTGTCTTGTCGTATAATAAAATACGAGTAATCAAATAAGCTGACAACATGAAAAACACTTGCAATAGCCACCACATAAAAGTAAAAGGTCCTTGCAAATAAGGCATTACCCAATGATGTGAAATAATCAAAATGCAAAATAGCCCTCGGACTCCATCAAAAGCAGGAAAATATTTTAAAGGTTGAATATTAGACATAGAATTATGAGGTTGCAATCATTTTTTGAAAATAAATATAATGTTCTTGAGCGCATTTTTCCCAACTAAATTGTTCAGCTCTTTTTAAAGACTTTTGATTTAGGCTTTGCCATAAGCTCTGATTATCTATGATTTGCTTCATCGCATCTCTCCACTCACTACTTTGATAAGGGTCGCATAAAATACCATCATCTTTTGCAATCTCTTCACAAGCAGAACCCTTAGACGTAATAACAGGAGTGCCACAAGCCATTGCTTCTATCAAAGGGAGTCCAAAGCTCTCTCTATATGAAGGCAATATAAATGCTTTAGCATCTTGCATGTATTTAGCAATCTCTTGTTGAGGCAAGGCTTCGGAGATAAGTGTAACACCTTCGATTTCTATTTTATCTGGATAACCTGGCACAATCAATATCAGTGGCAAACGACTATCTTTATCAAGTTGCTGATATGCAGCTAATAGTGTAGAAATATTTTTTACTGGTTGGAATACAGAAACATGCAATAATAAATCTCTTTTACTATTACTAATAGGATAAAAAATCTCTTTGTTCAATCCGTGATAAATCGCTTGAATTTTATTCATGTCCAAATGAAGCTCTTCAACAATCTCTTTTTTTGCAAATTCAGACACTGTAATAATTCCTTCAATATTATTCCTAAAAAACCTCCAATACCACTTTCTTTTCCAATTGATACCATAACCTTTCAATTGTTGTTTCCAACCTTTATAAGTATAATGGTGAGGCATAGAAAAATTTGATGCTCCATGAACAGTCGCAATTAAAGGGTGCCTTCTTTTGAGAAATCTTTTATTAGGATTTTTTCCTCCGGTACAAGTAGGATCCCAATACAAGTCCACTTGAGTTGGTAGCGTATCATTTTTCCCAAATGGAATAAACTCAACTCCCTTTTGACTTAGACATCTAGCAATATTGTCATAATATATCTTTACGCTATGCAGATACTTGTCAGGAGTCCAAACACCTATTCTCATGGATTGGATTTATAATTTTTATTCAAATTGACAAAAGGAATATATGCAATATAATAACCAAATTTCTTCTTGATATACAAAGTTCCTATTATGTTCCACGCCGCCATACTTACAGCATTACCAATAGCTGCTCCTTCAATTCCCCACTTGGGAATAAAAATAAAAATCAAACTAAGATTTATAAATGCTCCAATTAGAGAGATATTTCTAAACTGTTTGTGATAACCTGTAACATTTAATAGTTGAGCTACTGGACCACATGCTACATTAAACATTTGACCTATTGCTATGATACTGAGCGCCAATGCTCCTGGAAGAAATTTTTCACCATAAGCAAGATAAATCATCAATTTTGAGCCAAAAATTATCATTGCGAAAATGGGGATATTCATCAGAAAAATAAGTCTAGCAAATTTGACACATAGTTTCATCACTTCTTCACTTTTACCTTGATGATGCAACTGGCTGATTTTGGGTTGAATAGTCGTATTCATTGCTACTAGCCCCATCGCAGCTATCGACGCTACATTGCCACATGTCTTATAAATTCCTACCATTTCTGTACTAGTATAAAACGGTAGCATATAAGCATCTGCAAAATTATTGATAAAGAAACCCAAATACGTAAAAAGCATGGGAAAAGCAACTGCAAGTATTACAGAATAGTCCACTTGAATTAATACTTCTTGATGAATACTCGGTTTTCTAAAATGCTTATAAATAGAAAGCTGAGAAAATAACCAAGCTAAAAAACATCCAGATATAAATTGTAGATATAATGGGTTGTAATCGTCCAATAAAAACAAAGTCAATAGAATAATGACAACAACCCTTGAAACTAATGTGATAATATTGTTGTAATTAGCCGACTTGATTTGAAGGATAGCTCTTAAAACAAAATTATTATACTCTGACATTAACAAAAATATCAAGAAAAAACCTGATGCTTGAAAAAATCCCTTTAGTTGAGGAACCTTCCACGAATTGGCCTGCCATTCTGCAATTGAATACATAATCAACATACAGATAATCCAGAAAAAACCAATCAAATACAAACTCTTCTTATATATCGCCCATGCAGTAGCCAGATTGTACTTCTCTTTGTATTCAGGAATTAATTTCAGCATTGCATCTTTTATCCCAAAATTGCCCAAAATGATAAATGCAGCCATAAATGTCATCAAATTGGTCAACCAACCTGATACTTCAGGGCCATAAACTCTTGCAATTATCACCCCCGAAACAAATCGAAGAAAAAATACCGCACCCATAGAAAGTAGGGTATGTAAACTTCTTGTTGCAACAAAAGAGAAATTGGGGTCTTTTAGCGCATTTTGAATTTTGCTTTGAATCTTATTAAAAGGCAATTTGAAAGTTTTATTGAATTTGGAATAAAATCTCGAATTTCAAATATAAGCATGAAATTATGAAGACAATGCATTTATCATCTGGTCATAAATATCAACAGCTCCCCAGCCTGGTCTATCTTCCGACTGAGTAGGTATATCTATACCAATTTCATCAAAACAGGCTGTTTGCTTTTTTATCAATTCTACATCTATCATATCATAACACAAAAAAACTTTACTATAAACTTGCAATTTTTTTAAGGTTTCAATCTCATGAGCAACCAAGGCTTGTTCTATTTGTAAAATTATAGCAAAAGGAGGATATTCTAAATCTAACAACCTTTTCAAATCCTGACGTTCAGCTCTTATAAATGCCAAGGAACTAAAATCTTCATCATCTACTAACTCGTGGTGAATAGGAATAGAAGCATATTCAATCTTACAATTCAATAGCGTATCAAATATTTCTTCTGAAGACTGATTAGCTCCAAAAGAAGCTAAAAGATTAGGTTGATATAGCCACTCAATAATTGAAATAGCTTTTTCTGGTGATAAATTTCTTTTATCCTCTTTGTCAAAAACAAACTCTATCCAAGCTTCATCTAAAGCATTAAAAAATCTTGCGTCTGTAAGATTATCAATCGCTGAAGCCTTCCAATATATTTTACACATATTGCAAATGTAAATAGTAGATTTTGGAATACTTAAAAAGAAAGGAAGATTTCATGAAGTTTTTAAAAATGGTCTTAAACCAATACAATTGAGGGCTTAGCCTATTCTATTGAATAATAATGGGATAGTATGACAATATTGCATAAATCTTTTTGTTAAAGAATATAAAACCAATAAGAAAATAATTATTTTAGCAGACTGTAGCAACCCAATAAAGGTTTTTATAATCTTAATATACGAGAAATGAAAATTGAGTGTGTAAAATAATGAGAAAGAAGATATTGTCGCTGTGTGCAATTGCATTTTTTGCAAGTTATTTAAGTGCTCAAGATTTCCTTGGATTAAGAATCGGAAACTATGCTGGAGTTCATGGCTTAACTATTAACCCTGCTATAAATGTCAATGGCCCCAAGCAAATCAGTGTCAACTTTTTGTCGTTTGGAATGTCATTTGAGTCTAATTATATTTATTTAGAAAAATCAAATATTCTTTTGGCGGCTTTAAAAATGGGCAAGCTACGTCCCAATCCTGCCATTAAAATGGATAGAAAAAAAATTAGTAATCCATTATATTACAACTACTTTGACAGGAGAGGTACAACCTATAATTTTTATAGCAACGCTTTTGTCAATTTCCCTAGTGGCATCATGAACGTAAGAAATCATTCATTTGGCCTTACTTTCTCAGATAAATTCTTAGGTTATGTCAATAGAATATCTCCCGATTATGGATATTACTATTATCAAGATAGTGCAACTACAGAAATGTGGCTTGACCCAATGAAAGTAGGACTTTTGCATTATGGAGAACTAGCATTCAACTATGCAACCAAAGTTCCAACTGCGGGTAAATTAGACTTAAACTTTGGTATCACAGCCAAATATTTAATGCCTTGGGATGCTGTTTTTTTGAGAAATAATGTAAGAAAAGAAACTATCAAAATTGAAAATGGTATCAAAATGCCAGAAAATTCCAATGTAGATTTCAATTGGGCAAGTAGCTATCACTATGATTATGAAAATGACAAACCAGTATATAAATTGCGTAAAAAAGGCAATGGAATAGGTCTAGACTTTGGAATCACATTGGTAGATTCCTATACTAATGAAGGTCAAGCAAGTCGCTGGAAGATAGGTTTGGCTGTACTCGATGTAGGAAAGACATTTATCAAAGGCGAGTCCAATCTTTTTATTACAGTAGATACCGCAATATATAGAGATGAATTTTTCTCTAATGTGAAAGATTTGGACAGTTTTAGAGCAATTGCCAACTATTATGCATTTAATGGAGACATGAAACACTCAGTCACTGGAGATAGATTTTCAGTATGGATGCCTATGTCTTTTTCATTTTTTAGTGATTTCAATGTTGGAGCAAGCAATTGGTATCTCTCACTACATTCCATCCTAAGAATGCCTATGAAAGCAATCGGTTTGGAAAAGAGTAATACTATCGCCCTTTCTGCTCGAATAGAAAAGCCCAATTTTGAATTGGCATTCCCAATTATCTTGCACGAATTCAAATACCCTAGAGCAGGACTATTTTTTAGGAAAGGAGTGTTTTTTATAGGTTCAGACAATATGACCGCATGGATAGTTCCACAGAAATTGAATGGTATGGAACTCTATATGGGCTTTAAATGGTCAGGCAATCAAGTATATAAATCCAAAAATAAGCGTCCTAATCTGAAAAATATGACATTGAAATGTCCTGTTTGGTAGCTGATTTTATCGCTGTTGAGTTGTAAATTGCATACAAAACCCTAAAATAAAAAACCGTAAACAATTGTATATTAATCGTTTACGGTTTTTTTTGTTGTCGCACTAGGTCTCGAACCTAGACTCTTCAGAACCAAAATCTGACGTGTTGCCAGTTACACCATGCGACAGCTTTGTGGGTGCAAAGATAATTTCTTTTTTGTTGAAACCAATAACTAAAGACCAATTTTGATAAATTTAATCGCTCTTCATTTAGATTTTTATTTTTTAAATATGTTTTAATATTGAATGTCAATAATTTACAAATAAGAAAATAAAGAAGACAATAAATATTTACGCTTATGAAAGTCCAAAATCAGCAGCAAAAAAGAAATTTTCTTAAATAATTATAATAAAAATTGAGCTATCTCTATAGAATAGGAAGTGCTTGCTTATCTTCAATGCATTAATTTTATACATTTGTCATTAAATACGGTTATTCAATGAATCAAAAAACTTACAATTGGATTAATATTATCAGTGGGTGGGTTGTTTTTGCTATTGCTTTTGCAGTTTATGCAAGTACAGCAGAGTCCACTGCCAGCTTGTGGGATTGTGGAGAATTTATTTCAGGAGCATTCAAACTTCAAGTCGTTCACCCTCCTGGGGCTCCCCTTTTCTTAATTGTAAATAGAATTTTTGCATTATTTGCATCTGATCCATCTCAAGTCGCTTATGCTATCAATATCAGCTCTGCGATGTTTACTGCTTTTTCTATTTTGTTTCTTTATTGGATTATTACCAGTATCGCCAAAAAGATATTGACACAAAATGGAGAATCTTTGTCAATAGATAGAGTAGTTGCAATTCAAGGATCTGCTTGGGTAGGCGCTTTGGCTTGTACATTCAGTGATACAATATGGTTTTCAGCAGTAGAAGGCGAGGTATATGCCATGTCAACATTTTTTATCGCTATTGTATTGTGGGCTGTAGTAAGATGGGAAAATTCAGAAGATGACAAATATTCCAATCGCTGGTTGGTATTAGCAGCATATTTAGTAGGATTGTCTATTGGAGTCCACTTACTGAGTTTGCTAGTTATTCCGATTGCAGTATTGATTTATTATTTTAAAAAATACAAACCATCCATCAAAGGTTTCATTATAGCTTTCTTTGTAGGATTTATCTTTTTAGGAATTGTTCAAGTAGGTATTATTCAAATGCTTACACTGTTGGCATCAAAAATAGAATTGTTATTTGTCAATAACTTTGGCTTGCCATTTAATTCAGGAGTATTATTTACTTATTTAGTTTTTATTTCTTTCTTAATAGCTGGAATATATTTATCTCATAAATACCGTCACTCTACATTGCAAATGACTTTTGTCAGCTTGTTTATGATAATGGTGAGCTTTTCTTCTTATTTAATGGTGCCTATCAGAGCTGCTGCTCATACACCTATCGATATGAATGCACCTAAAGATATTTTCAGCCTAATGTCTTATCTGAACCGTGAACAATATGGTGACAGACCTTTATTAAATGGACCTTTGTATAATAGTAGCCCTATCGCATTTGAGAAAGAAGGAGAATATTACGGATTGGATACCGCTTCACATTCTTATATCGTGAAAGGCATTAAAAATACTCCAAAATACAGACAAGAAGACAAAGTATTATTTCCAAGAATGGCTCCAACTAATGATGGTGAAGCTGCTGAAAAAATGTATCAATATTGGGCTAATTTTTACGGAGACCCGACGTTTTCAGATAACCTAGCGTATTTCTTCAATTATCAGTTTGGCTATATGTATTGGAGATACTTCATGTGGAATTTTTCAGGAAGACAAGATGATTATCAAGGCACATTTGAAAATCAAAAAGTGAATGGAGATTGGATAAGTGGAATACCTTTTATTGATGATGCAAGGTTGGGCAGTCAAAGCAATCTACCTCCACAAATAGAACATCAGAAAGCTAGAAATAAATATTATTTACTTCCATTCTTATTTGGATTATTTGGACTAGCATTTATGGTACAAAAAAACAAGAAAGATGCTGTAGTATTTGGATTATTGTTCTTAATTACTGGATTATTTTTGGTGATATATTTCAACTCTCCTCCTAGAGAACCTAGAGAAAGAGATTATGTATATGTCGGTTCATTCATGACATTTTGTATCTGGATAGGACTTTCTATTGCAGCAGCTTATGATGGTCTAAAACAAATCAAATTGCCAAAAATTATTCTTTCAATAGGATTGACATTGGTAGGATTGGCTTTAGTGCCTTTCATTATGGCAAAAGAAAATTATAATGACCATAATAGAAATGGCAGATATATGGCAAGAGATTTTGCTAATAATTACCTAGAGTCTTGTCCATCAAATTCAATTTTAATTACCTCAGGAGATAATGACACTTATCCATTGTGGTATGCTCAAGAAGTAGATGGAATAAGAAATGATGTAAGAGTGATGAATACAAGTTTGTTACAGATAGACTGGTATATCAATGGCATGAAACGCAAAGCCAATACATCTGAACCTCTTCCATTTTTAGATGCATTTACACCAAATACTTATTTAGGAGATAGCAGGATTTACACGCTTGTCAACACTCAAAGTCAAATCATAAAAGACAATGAATTTGCAGATATAAGAAAAATTATGCGCTTTGTAACAAGTGATAATCCTTCTGCGAAAGTAACAGTACAAAGTGGCGAGAGAGTCAACTATTTCCCTACTAAAAAAATGTTCCTTCCTGTTGATAAAGCTGCTGTTCTTAAAGCTGGGATTATACCTGCTGGGATGGAAGACTTGGTTGTAGATACTATCTATTGGGAATTGCCAAGAGATGTCATCATGAAAGACGAACTAGCTTTATTGATGATAATAGCGAGCGGAGATTGGTCAAGACCTATATGTTTTGCCAATACAACTCCTGCTTCCAAGTACATGGGATTAGATAAATACATGATTCAAGAAGGAATGATGTATAGATTTTTGCCTATCCGATTTGAAGAAAATATCAGAGGGAATATTGCTGTCAATGATTCAAAATTTATTGATGTTGTAGAGAATAAATTCAAATATGGCAACTTAGACAAACACGAAATGTTTGTTGATGAGAATAGTGCTAGAATGATGAATCTTTCTAAGATGACACATTTGAAATTGGCTGAAGATTTGACAATGAAAGGAAAGAAAGAGGAAGCACTTAAAATTTTGAATATTATCCAAGATAAGTTTGCATACAACAACGCGCCATATTACTCGCCTTATAATAGCTTCTTCAACTATTACAATATCAGATGGATAGATTTATATTATAGAAATGGTGATACTGCAAAAGCAGAAAGCATTTATTCGCTATATATTAAAGACCTAGCAGACTGTTATCAGTTCTATAAATTGCCTAATGAATTTGCGAGAAGATTTCAAGGAGAATATGAAACTGCCAAAGAATTTGTTCATACTTTAGACCAATTTGCTGATATCTATAAAGATGATAAATTAAAGAAATTATTGAAAGAAAAATTCCCCGAGTTAGTGGTAGCTCAAGAACAAGCAGCTCTACCTATTGAATTTGAAGGATTGAAAAAATAATATAGCATGACGATTTACACTACTGAAATCACTTCAGAAACAGATATCGCAGAAGGACCTATTCATCATAGACTTCTTAAGGCATATTATTTAGCCATTCCTTATGTCCATGGTGAATTATTAGAAGTAGGATGTGGAGAAGGTCGAGGTGTGGAGATTTTATCGCCTTTAGTGAAATCCTATACTGCTATCGACAAAATCAATGAAATCGCAGCTTCTTTAAAAGAGAAATATGCAGATATTGTATTTCTGAATATGCATATTCCTCCATTTGAAGGTGTTCCTGATAATGCTTTTGATACGATTGTCAGTTTTCAAGTTATTGAACATATTGAAAATGATTTGAAGTATTTACAAGAGATTCATAGAGTATTAAAATCTGGTGGAACTGCGGTCATTACGACTCCCAATATCAATTGGACATTGACAAGAAATCCGTGGCATATCAGAGAATACACTCCTAAAGAATTATTACAATTATGTAGTAAAGTCTTTAGTCAAGTAACAACCAAAGGGATAACTGGCAATCAAAAAGTCTGGGATTATTATGAAGAGAATAAAAAATCTGTCGCTAAATTCAAAAGGCTAGATATTTTTGGGCTAGAAAAAAGATTGCCTAATTCAATATATAGGATTCCTTATGATATTCTAAATAAATTGAATAGAAATCGATTGAAAAAGTCAAATGAGGGATTGGTAGCCAATATTGGTCAAGAAGATTTCCATTTATCAGACAATCCTGATGAATGCATCGACTTGTTCTATATTTTAAAAAAGTAATTGCATAAATAGTATTTTTTATTTTAATTTGTAACATAAAACAATAGCGTATGAGTATGTTAAAAGAATTCAAAGACTTTGCAATGCGTGGCAATGTCGTTGACATGGCTGTCGGGGTTATTATTGGAGGCGCATTTGGCAAGATTGTCAGTTCGTTTATTGAAGATGTCATCACTCCTCTATTACTAGAGCCAGCATTAAAAGCTGCTAATCTGGAAAAGATAGAAGAGTTGACTATTTTCGGTTCTGTCAAATATGGCATGTTCCTTTCTGCAACTATCAACTTTATAATTGTCGCTTTTGTTATTTTTCTTTTTATCAAAGCATTAAACTCTGCAAAAAAGAAAGAGGAAGCTGCTCCAGCTGCTCCGCCTGCACCTTCTAATGAAGAAGTACTACTGACAGAAATCAGAGATTTATTGAAGAAATAATCCATTCTGAAAATCGATATTTCTTATCGGTTTTAGTAAATACAAAAGAGGAGACAAAGTCATATTAATATCTTGACTTTGCCTCCTTCTTTATTTTATAGTAAGGAAATTCGAACTGTTTACCTTGACACTCCGTGTTAGCGCGATCGTCTCGCTCGTGCATAAAAAATATATTTATATTTATAACATGAGTAGAAAGTATTAATCCCACGAAAAGGAAGGTGCTTACTTTATCAGTTTTGTTATAATCGATTGCATAGATGAATTTACAAGAATAGACTACTTTCCCATTTAGTAACTTTTCCAAAGTTTGAAACTTTGGAAAAGTTGATTTACCTATTTACGACTCCAATTCCGCAAACAGGGATTTATCCACCTCCTGACAATGCAATCTTAAATATCCATCTATACCATTCATCCACTCTAAAACGATTTCTCTTTCTAACAATGTCTTTTTATTGGAAAGAAAAGACAGATAAGAACTCCACTCCCATTCATCCACTGACTTCGTAAACCCATGATGTACAGGATTATAGTGTATATATTGTATCAGATTGATAAAATAGAAATCTGTAAGCACCAGTTTTCGTTTGAAGTTTTTCATAAACAAGCTACCTCGCCTATTGTGCATTTTATTAAACGCCTGAGTGTAGCTACTAAAGAAATTAGAAAATCGTTTAGATATCATTTTAGGACTAATATCCTCTTTGCTATCCAAATTCAAAGAGTCTTGTATTTCTTCTTTATCTCTGATTTTGACCAACAAATGAAAATGATTCGGCATCAGGCAATAAGCATAAGTTTGACAGATAGGATGTATGTGTTCAGCATATTTTTTCAGGAAAAATGAATAGTTCCCTACGTTGAGAAACAGATTTTCATTTCCGTTGGAATGATTATAGATATGATAGTATTCCGAAAAATCCATTGAATCGATTTCTTGGAAGATAACAAC
The DNA here is from genome assembly GCA_023957245.1 of Chitinophagales bacterium. Taxonomy (GTDB): domain Bacteria; phylum Bacteroidota; class Bacteroidia; order Chitinophagales; family JADIYW01; genus JAMLHH01. The sequence goes on along the minus strand of JAMLHJ010000002.1, from coordinate 101,411 downwards.
TTTTCTAAAATATTAATATCATTTCCAAAGTAACTTTTCCAAAGTTTCAAACTTTGGAAAAGTTGTAAACCTATTTCAAGACAAGACTTTAATATATCCCAATATAATATTGATCAGCACCAGAAGTGATTTTTGCACCTTTAGTGCCTTCAGGATTTGTAGAATTGATATCAAAGATATGGATATAACCTTGTTCGCCTACTGGAGCAAACGCAATATAAAACTTACCATCACGAGCAACTGATGTTTGATATTGTTGTAACCATAAGCCTTTCGGTGTAACCAAATCTACAACTGTCTGAGAATTCAAGTCTATTCTCAACAATCCCCAAGCAGAAGAGTAAGTAGGCTCTCCAGAAGGATTCACACCAATCTGTACTTTTTCTTCATTGACTTTTTCATAAGGCATATAACCTATTCCCTTTCCTACATAGAACCATCCATTGCTAGACGCATCTCTACCCAAAGCACTACTAATATCAAATTTGTAAGAAGCATCATAATTGCCAGATTTAATTTTCACTATATTCAATTCTTTACCATTACTTACCATCTGTAAGATATCTCCAGCTTCATCCACATACTGAGTAGGTGTACGATAACCATTCGTAGCTCCTTTTACTAAATCTGTATTGATAACAGTAGGATTTTTCAAACTTGGATAATCCAAAACTAAAGAAAACGCTTTGTCCGTAGCTTCTGCTTTGCCTGTAGAAGCATTGAACTTACTTGTAGCTGCTCCATAATATATTTTTCCATTAGAAATAACAGGGCAGTCAATTCTAGATACATAATAACCTTCAGCTTTTAAAGATGCAGGAAGTTGCAAATCAATCGCTTTATTAAAATTATCTCCAAAGTTCATATCTTTCAAATTCAAGATACCGATACTTACTGTCATTTGATGTCCGAGATAAGTCATTCCATTTAATGAGTCATACTGCGCTACAGCAGAAATATTATGAACAGAAGCCGCATTATCATTCAATTTCGTAAAACGTACAGCTTTCACTCCCAATGGTATAGAAGCATCAAATTGTGTTACATGAGTATAATTATCTCCTCCATTGTAAAGAAATTTATCTATTGTCCCTACCGTATAATTCAAACTATAAACTTCTGAACCTTCAGAGGAAACAAATATTCTTGCAGTACGAGCCGAAGGCATTTGATATCCTTTGCCTTCAAAGGAAATCTCTCCTATACTCAAATCTGTTTTGCCTTGTAGATAAGTTGATGAGTTAGACCCAGAACCATTCGCAAATGCCAATTGGAAGTCTTGTTTAATGACAGGCTTGGGCTCTATCTCTGTATCTTTATTACATGCGCTAAAAGTAAGTAAAGCACCGACTGAAATTAGCATGGCACTTTTGAATGGATTGAAAAATGTTGTCATTTAAAAATTATTTTGAGTTTAATGAAAATGTAATTTTTGCATAGAATGCTCTTCCTGGCTTCTGAAGACCAAAGTTGTCAAACACTTGCTGATTGCTGATGTTTTTGGCATCTACACTTAAAGTGATTTTATCTGAAGGAATTGTATATGATACACCAAGGTCATGAGTCCATTGTGTAGGAATATAATCTAAATTTTGACCGCCCATATTTGCCCAGTTTCGTAAAAATTTTTGGACAAAGTTCATATTATAATAAATAGATGCTTTTGCATTTTTTGCAAATAAATCATGGAAATTATACGCTGCATTGAAATTTAATTTAAATGAAGGTTCATTCCTAATCTGCATACGATAAAACAAATAAGGTGCCCCATTGATATCATATTGCGTATTAAACAAGGAAGCAAACTTGGACACATTCAAGAAGAGATGCAATTGCTTTTTAAATTTATAAGTCAATTCTACATCAATTCCTCTTGACACAACTGACTCCAAATTTTCAAAAGACGAATATGTGAAACTACCAGTTTTGATTGCCTCTCGTATCATTCCTTTGGTATTTCTATAAAAAACAGAAGAATTCACTTTTACAAAATGGCTATTGAAGTCATGTGACCAATTGAAACCTACATTGAGATTATGGCTGGTTTCTGGTTGAAGTGGTTGAGCAGGAGCCAATAAATTATCATTCAAATTACCAAATATTTCATCTGGAGAAGGTAACCTAATAGCTCTTTCATAAGAACTTAAAAAATATAAATTGGAGATAATCTCATAGGAAATTGTTGCTCCATAACCACTAAAATTTACTCTATTTGTCAAAATTTTTACATCATAAACAGGCTCATTTTGTACCACTTCCTTTTTATAAGGCTCATTAGAAATTGCTTTTTGGATATAAGCTTTATAAAACAAATTGGTTTTCACCTTATTATTAAAAGCAATATTCTCATAAGTAAATGAAACAATGTTTTTCTGCAAATCTCTAGTATTTTCAAGCATTTGAAGTCCTTTGGCTTGTAATTCATCAGAGATACCTCTTATGAAAGTATTGTGCAAATAGTTGAAATACAAACCGTTATTCAATCCGATTTTATATCCAAGATTGATTCTGGTTAAAAATGTTTTGTCAGAATTGATAGCCAATGTCTTTTGACTTGCCACCTCAGCTCCACTATTATATAATACATACGAACCATCAGGATATTGAAGTGCATTTCCAGACCAATCATACATCCTTCCAACAGTATCTATAGCTTGTCTTTTTATATAAGAATAACTTGCATCTGCTTTGACAGATAGGCCTTTCGTCAAGAAATCTTGTTTCAAATAGTTGATTGTTGCGACATTAGACGTTCTTCTAGTATGTCTATCACCATATACCAAATCCATTGTGATACCATGTTGAACTTCTTTATAGTCTTTAGAAAATATTCCTCCAATCATAAATCTATCTGCCCATTTCACATCAGTAAAACCTAATTCTCCTTTTACTCCATAAGACATGTAGGCATCATGAAATCTTTTCACTTTTTGATTGGGGAATACCTGACCAGTATAGTCTTTAAATGAGATATTCTTACCCCATACTTTATAACTATTATCACTATAATTGAAAAAGGTAGAAAGATTGGTAGAAAAACCTTTCTGAGTACGATATGAACCAGCAGCATTCCATTGGTGGGTATTGAAAGAACCACCTGAATAGGAAGTAACAAATGAATTTCGAGATTTATTTTTCAACACAATATTAATTGCACCACCCAATGCATCTTCAGATAAATAAGCTGGAACAACACCCTTATATACTTCTATTCTTTCTATTAATGCAGGAGGAATACTATTAGCAGAAAATGAATGTCCATAATTAGATGCTGGAACACCATTGATAAATACCCTAACAGCATTGCCTGAAAGCCCATTCAAATTATAGCTTATTCTTGAACCCAAACCACCGTCTTGTCTGATTCTGACACCTGCAGCTCTATCCAACAATTCATTTGTCTGAATAGATTGTCTAGCTTCAATATGTGGTTCAATGACATTGACAGCGAATCCTTTTGTTTCAATATCTTTTTTTGCTGTCTTAGCCTGAACAACCACCTCTTGTGTCAATAATCCATCCGCTGGCGAAACAGTAAAATGATGATGATTTTTTTCTCCTTTATAGTTGATATTAAATGACTGGGTATTTACTTCTATAGAGCTCACTTTCAAGACATAAGCACCATTGGAAATATTTTTAAACTCAAAATACCCCTTCTCATTTGTCAATGCTTGAATTGTATCTGGATAGAGTGAAACCACAGCGTAAGCTACTGGTGAACCTTCAGTCAGTTTAACAAATCCAGATAAAACACCAGATTGTGCAAACACAGAAAATGAATTGATAAATATTAGTAAAAATAGATTTAGCTTCAAGATGCTTAAAATACCACCTTTCTTTTCCCTTCTAAGCATACACCCGTCCTGAATAGAAACTTTCAACTTATTCATCTTCAATCTAGTTATATCTAATGGATTATTTTTTCTCATGGAAATCAAAGTAGCAATGTCGTTTTTCAATTAATTTGAGTTGCCTTATTTTTATTTAGTCTAAATAATTACTAAATTTGACACAAAAGTATTGATGAGCAAATGTTAATTATGACGAAATCAGTAATAATTATGACGAAATCAGTAAATAACAAGACCTTTAGCGAAGAAATACCTTTAAGAAATAAGTATAAGACATGAAAGCCTTTCAAGAAATAGACCTTCATCCATTGCAAAAAGAAAATTTCAGATTGACTGAAAGAGAGTTCAATATTAATGAGCAATTTGCAATATCCTCTCCTTATAGCCAATCTTTAGCATTCATCTTTGTTACTCATGGCGAAATAACATTAGAAATTGACCATCAGTTACAAAATATTAATTTGGGAGAATATACTTTCTTGTATTTGAGTTCTTATGAAAAATATGAGATAAACGCTTTAAAATCTGGCAAATGCTCAATTTTATACTTTCACCCTCATTTACTTTTAAACAAAATCAATAAAGTCTGTTGCTATATTGAACGGATTCAAGATAGTTTGATGCACCAAAAGTCCAATTTTCTATTAGATGAGTCTTTAAAAACTAATTTGGAACAAATTCAAATACTCCTAGAAATTCAAACTGCCAATAACAAAACAGAGTTTAAAGATTTCTTCTTAGAAGCTTGTGGATATAAAATCATAGGTAGTCATTTGGAAAACCAAGAACTAGTCAAATCTGAATGTAAGCACATGAGAAAAGAAGACATTCAAAAGATGCAAACCATCCGTACTCTCATTGAAAAAAACATTCAAAATCCCTTATCATTAAATTCATTGGCAAAGGAAGCAGGCACCAATGTCGCATATCTGAAACAACATTTCAAAGAGACATTCGGCACTACAGTTTATGGATATACTTTGCAATACAGAATGGAAGCATCAAAATCTCTACTAAGAAATAGAAATTATACCATTACAGATGTTGCATTCCTTGTTGGATATAAACATGCTACACATTACACCCAAGCCTTTAAAAAATATTATGGCTACTTGCCAAGTTGTGTCAAAAAAGTTGAAGCATAGCTAAATATAAGATTATATTAAGTCTTGCTATTTTTTACATCTGAACAAAGATAATACAATTGGGTTTATTAGCTTTGCAACCCTTATGGCAAATTCATTTAAAGCACACCCTTGGCATGGAGTATTTATTGGCGCCAATGCACCAAAAATTTTAACGACATTCATAGAAATAGTACCTTCTGATACTGTTAAATACGAGATAGACAAAGATTCAGGATATCTCAAAATAGACAGACCTCAGAAATTTTCAAATATTGTTCCTGCTCTCTATGGATTTGTTCCTCAAACTTATTGTGGCGACAAAGTTGGAGAGTTTGCAGCAGAAAAAACAGGTAGAGCTCATATTGCTGGAGATGGAGACCCATTGGATGTATTAGTATTGACCGAAAAAAATATTGTTCATGGCAATATTCTTATCCAAGCCAAGCCAATCGGTGGTTTCAGAATGATTGACAAAGGAGAAGCTGATGACAAAATCATCGCTGTCATGGTACAAGATGAAATCTATCAAAATTATAATGATATTTCAGAACTTCCTGAGGCCATCGTAAAGAGATTGAAACATTACTTCTTGACATACAAGAATATACCTGGAGAAGCTACTGTACTTTGCGAAATCACTCATACTTATGGTAGAGAAGAAGCGTATGAAGTCATCAATCGTTCTCAAATAGATTATCAAGACAAATTTTCTCTTTAATAGAGGCTTTCATATTGTATTTCATTTTATTAACTTCACTAAATGAAATGGAGTAAAAGCATTATTTTAATTGCATTGATGGCAATAAGCTTGTCTTGCAATAAGCAAGTGGGGTGCCCTGCATCAGAAGCTGTAAAAAAGCAAATCAATATCAATGACAATAAGCAGGGAATTACCACCAAGAAACAAGCTGAGAAACAAGCTCACTCTTCAGTCATGCCTCAAGAAGTGAGGATAGGCAAAAAGAAGAGATAGATATATCTTATTGCTTTCTTCTTCCAACTTTTCCATTTTAGTACGCTTAATACTATATATTACTATTTAAAAAATGGAAGATTTCGACTTGCAAATGCTACATTAAGAGAAGATAAAAATTTAATGACACTCGAAGAATTTAAAGTGAAAAACTACGGGAAGCGAGAAACAACGACAGAATACACAGACTAACACTTTCGCACAGACAATCTGATGAAACAACTTGGAAGCCTATGTTTTCACAAATTCTGAATAGCTTTACGATAACTAATGAGAGGTAATTTTGCTATCTTTATAAGTGAAATTTATAGTAAAAAAAGTGAATATAGAGCAATCAAAATATACCAATCTAATCAATGAAATCGGTTCTTTACTATAAAAAGGTAGAGAACGAACAACACAATCGGTAAATACTATTTTGGTGCAAACATATTGGTTAATTGGTAAACATATTGTTGAATTTGAGCAAGGCGGAAAAGAAAAAGCGGATTATGGCACACAGCTTTTAGACCAACTTGCCAAAGACCTTTCAGAACATTACGGAAAAGGATTTAGCCGTTCCAATGTGTTTCAAATTAGACAATTTTACCTGCGTATCTCAAAAATCCAGACACTGTCTGGACAATTTGAAAATTCTGAAATTCAACTAAAATTAAGCTGGAGTCACTACATTGAAATTCTAAAATCCGACAGCGACCTCGAAATCAGTTTTTACACAAAACAATCAGATAAAGAAAATTGGAGTGTTCGAGAGTTGAAACGACAAATGAAAAGTATGCTTTTTCATCGTTTGGCATTGAGTAAAGATAAGAAAGGTGTTTTAGAACTTTCAGAACAAGGTCAGGAAATTCAAAAATCGGAAGACATTTTGAAAGATCCTTATGTGTTAGAGTTTTTAGACATTCACGAAAACCATCAATACCTTGAAGGCGAATTGGAAGAAAAATTAATTTCTAACCTACAACACTTTTTGTTGGAACTTGGGAAAGGTTTTACGTTTGAAAAAAGACAATACCGAATTTCAATAGGCGGAAAACATTTTTATGTTGATTTGGTATTCTATCATCGTATTTTGAAATGTTTTGTACTAATTGACTTGAAACGAGGCGAAGTATCTCACCAAGACGTAGGGCAGATGAATTTGTATCTCAACTATTTTCGTAAAGAGCAAAGCACAGAAGGCGACAATCCACCAATTGGAATTGTTTTAGGTGCTTCAAAACACAATATTTTGGTAGAATATGCAACTGATAGGATTGATAATCAACTTTTTGTCAGCAAATATCAACTTTATCTACCCGACAAACAACAACTTGAAAATGAGCTAAACAAATTATTAGACAACGAAGATTAACAAATTGGCAATAGAGCGGGTGAAGTCCTTCTATTGAACTTTTATACAAGGTTGAATGTTAGTGTTTCTAGTTCTCGAAAGTGTCATGTCCTAAAATAGGGCTCACACTAAAAAGTGTAGTTTAGACTAAAGCCAAAGACTATTGTCTTCTTCAGGCTTCAAAAGGCGAAAACTCATCCTATGATATTCACATGGACCATATTTTTTGATTGCCTCTCGATGTGAAGAAGTAGGATAGCCTTTATTAATCTCCCATTGATAATAAGGATAATCTAAAGACAATTGTTGCATTAACTCATCTCTATACGTTTTGGCTAAAATCGAAGCAGCAGCAATCTGTGTATATTTACTATCTCCTTTGACGATACATTGGTGATGAATATTTGGATATGGAGCAAATTTATTCCCATCAATAATCAACCATTCTGGGCGTATAGACAATTGTTCTATCGCTCTATGCATGGCTAGAAAAGAGGCTTTCAAAATATTGATTTGGTCAATTTCTGTATGACTTACCACACCGATACCGTAAGAAATAGCATGCTTTAAAATATCTTCTCTAAGAATATTCCTATCTCTTTCTTTGACCTGCTTGGAATCATTTAAAATAGGATGCGAATATCCATCTGGCAAAATAACAGCGGCTGCAACAACAGGACCAGCCAAACAGCCTCTTCCTGCTTCATCGCAGCCACAGATAATTTTATTTTCTATGCGATAAAAATCCAGCATGAATCTTATTCAGGTGAAGCCTCTTCTCCTTTTTCAGAAGTATCCTCATTCTTCACTTTAGGTTTTAATCGATGTTCTAATTCTGAAATAGTCTTTTTGATATCTGCAACTTTAGCTTCTTTTTCAGTTATTCTTTGCTGAATAGATTCGAGCAATCCACCCCAAGAACTTCCCGAATTTTTCCCTTTGGTATAAAATGCTATTTTCTCTTGTTGTTGAGCAAGACTGATTTTATCCTTTTCTAAAGTTGTTTCAATTCCGTTCAAAATCTTACCCAATTTATCCAATCTTTCTCTCGTGTGAGTGGCATTTTGAGTTTTTTTATACGATTTTAAAGATTGATATATTTCATCTATTTTATCAAAAAACGCTTTCTTGTCTTGCATTTTAAGAGGAGATGTCTTCAATTCACCATGAATTTTTCTTAATTCATCATGAATTTTTGGCCATTCTTCAGGATAAATGAGCAATGATTTTTGATTTTCTATTTGTTTTTCAAACTCCTTAATCAAAACTTTAGACTGTGCTTTATCTTCATCAACAGATTTTCTTTTTTCTGCTTTTAAAACCTCAAAAGTTTCATCTACTTCAGCTTTAAGTAGTTCTTTTTGTTCCCAAGTTAATTCTTGGTCTCTAAACATATTGGAATACTTCTTCCACAAGTCAGTCGTTTTATTCCATAGTTCTTGACTATATGCTTGCGAAGATGTGACAAATAATTTATGAAGGACAATCTCTTCTTTACAGACTTTAAAAAGCTTGGAACTCATCAAGAGCTTTCCCCAAGTATCCTGTACTCGCTGAATAATCTCTGGTTTATCTACACGAACTTCTCGTGGCAAAATACTTTCTCCGTTGGCATCTACATACCATACTAAGTCATTTTTAGAAAAATCAAAAGAAGCTCCATTTTTCCATGCAAAAAGTTGATTCTGCAAATTGTCATCTGCCTGATCTTTTGGGAAAGCATGTATGACCACTTGGTTTTTTTCTTCTTCTAAATATATGGCCAAAAGGGCTTTTCTGTCTGTCCCGATTGAGCCCCATAATACTAAATGTTGTTGCATAGCTCACAAATATAAAAATTGGCACTACCTCTAAAGATAGTGCCTATAAAATTTAACTTTTTAGAGTTTAGTTAATATTACTTCTCTTTGTTTTAATTGCATCAATTATTTGTTTCTGCAATTCAATCTGTTGTTGTTTTGTTTTTTGGTCTTCTTCATTCTTGATGATATCCTGCTCTCTTTGAGCAATTGTACTTTTGCTTTTTTCGATAGATTTGATAGAAGAAGTGTATTCGCTTTTAAGTTTGCTCAATTGAGATTCAAAAGATTTCAAATTTTTCTCTTCTGTTTTCACCTGATTGTCCAAAAGTTTTTGACTATCCTTATCAATACCAACAGCCATTGTGCTTCTTTTTTGTCTTACTTCAAGAAGGATTTGTTGTTGAATAGAGATTTGTTGCTCTTTGCTTTTTTGGTCTATCTCATTTTTAGCCATAGCTTGTTCTTGCTTGCTGATATTAGATTTATTGCTAGCAATATCTTTATGATAACCATCATTTTGCTTTCCAAGTGTTTTTAATTCTGAGACTAATTTTTTCAGATGACTTTCTTCAGTTTTAATATCACCTTCTACTTTGGAAACTAATTGTGCACGAGCAAAATCAATCAATACCGCTTCCATAGCTGTAAAAGCTTGAGGATGACCTGCTGAACTTAAAAACACTCCTCCCAAATCAACAAAAGTCTGTAATTTCACGCCTTCTTTTTGTTGAGTCAATACAGTGTACATATCTACTGTATTTTCACTTACAGTGCTCAAAAGCACATTGTCTTGGAAAATTTCTGCACTTTTTTTAGAGGCTACATATTTCCCTTTATTTGTTTTTGTCCATTTAGCCAATGCAGATTGGACGTTTTTTAATTGAGCTTCGGGAATAAATACTTCCAAACCAGTTTGTTGCCCTTGGCTGATAGTCTGTTCTACTTCATTGACAACAAAGTTATATTGTTGTGCTAAAGCAAAAGAAAATGAAAATGCTACTGCAATAATTAATGATGTAAGTCTTTTCAACATAATTTCAATTTTTATACAAATTTAAATAAACAATTTAAGCTTAATGAGCTTCTAGCCAATTCTCTCCAATTCCTATTCCAATTTCTATTGGAACATTCAATTTTAATGCATTTTTCATCTCAAAATGCACAATTTCATTTAAAATATCCATTTCATCAGCATATACATCGAATAACAATTCGTCATGCACCTGAAGAATTATCTGAGATTGAAGATTTTCATTTCTCATTTTGGAGTAGATATTTATCATCGCTAGTTTTATCATATCGGCGGCCGACCCTTGAATAGGTGCATTGATAGCATTTCGTTCTGCAAATCCTCTGACTGTAAAATTGCCTGAATTGATATCTCGCAAATATCTTCTACGTCCACAGATTGTCTGCACATAACCATGCTTTTTGGCAAATTGAATCGAGTCATCCATATATTGTTTAATACCTGGATACTTGACAAAATATTGTTCTATCAATCCAGCGGCTTCTGTTCTATCAATCCCCAATCTCTGAGCCAATCCAAATGCAGAAATGCCATAAATAATTCCAAAATTAACCATCTTAGCATTCCTTCTCATAGTGCTGGAAACTTCTGACAAAGGAACATTGTAAACATTGGCAGCGGTCGCAGCATGGATATCTTGTCCTTGCTCAAAAGCTGTCACCATACTTGGGTCTTCACTTAAAGAAGCGATGATTCTTAATTCTATTTGTGAATAATCCGCTGAAAGAATTTTTCGATGCTCGCCACGTGCAATAAATGCTTTCCTGATTTCTTTACCTCTCTCTGTACGGATAGGAATATTTTGAAGATTGGGATTGGTCGAACTCAACCTACCTGTCGCTACTATCGTCTGATTGAATGTAGTATGCAACAGTCCTGTTCTTGGATTAATAAGATTGGGTAATGCATCAACATAAGTAGATTTCAATTTCCTCATTTCTCTATAGTCCAATATTTGAGCAATAATTGGTTGGTCGTTCGCAAGTTTTTGAAGCGTTTCCTCATTGGTTGAATATTGACCTGTTTTGGTTTTTTTCCCTTGATAAGGAATTTTCATGTGCTCAAATAATACTTCCCCCAATTGCTTAGGTGAATCCATATTGAAATGAATACCTGCCATATCAAAAATCTGTTTTTCGACATCTATCAACTCGACATTCAAAGATTCGGAATATGCTTTCAGAAATTGGGTGTCAATAGCCACTCCTGAACGCTCCATCTCTGCTAATACAGGTATCAATGGACCTTCAATCTCACTATACAATTTAGTATATTCATTGGATTGAAGCTCCTCACGAATAGGTTTCGACAATTGCAATGTGATATCAGCATCTTCAGCAGCATACTCCTTGACAATATCCAAATCCACTTCAGACATATTCAATTGCTTAGGCCCTTTTTTACCTATTAATTCTTCAATAGGGACAGGTGTATAGTTCAAATAAGTCTCCGCCAAAAAATCCATATTGTGTTTAGTATCTGGATTGATGAGATAATGCGCCACCATCGTATCAAAAAATGGAGTTTCAATATTTATTCCATTTTGACCGAGTACAAGTATGTCATATTTGATATTTTGACCGATTTTTTCTATAGAATTATCTGATAAATATTCGTTGAAAATCAATTTGAATTCTGCTTGATTGACTTGAGCCCAAGGAATATAAAATGCTTTTGAAGATACTAAACTGATAGAAATCCCCACCAAATCACAGTCCATCGGGTCAATACCAGTCGTTTCTGTATCAATAGCAAATCTTCCAATTGATCTCGCTTCATCTAAAAACGCTCTCAATTCTGTGGCAGTTAATATCAACTCATACTGATGTTCAACATTCTTAATATTGTTAGCAGCTTGTTCTTCAACAATAGGAGCAACTTCACCATCATTTCCAAACAAAGACATCTGACCTGAATTGTCCACTTTTTTCAAAACAGAAAACTGCTCTCCTAAAATTCGCTTACCGAGCGTTCTAAATTCAAGGTCAGCAAAAATTGATGAAAGAATATCTTTATTCGGTTCTTTTACAAGAAAACTATCTTTATCAAAATTAATTGGAGCATCAACGACGATGGTTGCCAATTGCTTGGACACAAAAGCCATTTCTTTGCTGGCTTCCAATTTATCTTTTAGCGAACCTTTGATTTCATCAAGATGAGTATAAATATTTTCCATTGAGCCATACTCTTGAATCAACTTTTTGGCAGTCTTTTCTCCCACACCTTTCACTCCTGGAATATTATCTACAGCATCACCCCATAGTCCTAAAATATCTATTACTTGAAGAGGATCTTTAACTTCCCATTTCTCACAAACTTCCTTTGGCCCCAATATTTCATAAGGATTGCCCATATATGGTGGTTTATAAACAAAGATATTCTCAGTCACCAATTGTGTCATATCCTTATCAGGTGTCACCATAAATACTTGAATTCCATCAGCTTCCGCCTGACGAGCAATTGTCCCTATAAGGTCGTCAGCTTCATATCCATTGACTTCCAAAATAGGAACATTGAAGGCTTCCACAATTTGCTTTATATAAGGAATAGATGTCTTGATATCTTCAGGAGTTTCTTGCCTATTGGCTTTATAAAAATCATACTCTACTTGACGATCTGTAATATATGCTGCATCAAAAGCACAAGCCAAATAGGTCGGTTTCTTATTCTGAATAATATCAAATAAAGTACTTGTAAATCCTGAAATAGCAGAAACATTTTGACCTTTAGAATTTATCAATGGATTTTTCCCCATTGCAAAATATGCCCTGAAAATCAATGCAAACGAATCAAAAAGATATAAAGTAGGTTGGCTCATTTTTTACAATTTTGAATTCCACAATACTCAACAGACAATCCTATACAAGGAGTATTCGCTCTTCTTTCAACAATATTATCGATTGTAAAAAAACAATAATTTCCGACCTTTAAAATACAGACTTTAAGCAACATTGCCCAGCTAGATAAACGATTCAGTATAATATCCTTCTCACTTAATAATCCTTCATTCAATTTTGAACAAAATTTATTAAGTAAATCCACTATTGTCTTCATCTTCAACTTTTACGTTAAAGGTAATAAAAACAATGTGTTCTATATCATGATAAAATCCAGACTAAGCTCTCTTTTTGACTTCAGCCTCTTTATTCTTGCGTATTTGAGATTTTTCTTCAAAATTCTCAATTGCATCAAATATAATTTTCACTTTCCCTTTGTTGATAGAATAGAAAATCATCTTGCCTCTTCTTGTTGTATTGACGATGTCAGTTTTCCTTAATACACTCAGATGCTGAGAAGTAATAGATTGTTCTAATTTCAATGTAGTGTAAATATCGTTTACATTGATTTCGCCTGCTTCTTGAATCAAATAAAACATTCTCAATCTTAAATCATGGGCCAATGCTCTCAAAATGTCACTGGAAACTTTTACGGTATTTTTGTCAAATTGTATATAACTCATAATATATAACGATTAAAATAATCTATAACTATGCAAATATAAATAAAAAAAGGTCTTAGCATATCACTAAGACCTCAAATAAAATTATTTTTTAACTTATTTCTCTACTAATTCTTTCAACAAAACAAAAATTTCATCTAATCTATCTTTGTCGATTGAATAATAAATAAATTTTCCATCACGAGTAGTAGTAACAACTCCTGATCTTCTAAGTAATGCCAAATGCTGAGATGCAACAGATTGTTCCAATCTAAGTTTAACATAAATTTCAGTTACAGTCAAACGACCGCTGTCATCTAATAGTTTTACAATTTGTTGTCTTAAATCATGATTTACTGCTCTCACGACTTGAACTGCTTTTCTAAGAATGTTGTTGTCGAATTTTACAGCATCCGCATTCTTCTTTGATTTTGTTTCCATAACTGTCTTTTTTTTGTTTTATAAAGTTAAACTCCTTTGATTTCCCCAAACCATAATTAAGGAGTATTAATATACATAGTTACAAAATTAATAATTTCAAATGAAACCAAATCTTAAAATATTATAAAAAAAACTATTATGCATTTTTTTTCGACAAATGGACAGCTTTATAGTACAAAGGTTCGAAATATGCAAGATTTTCCACCTTTGACAAGCTAAATTTTTCATCTGCCAAAGCCACCATCGCATGTGCTTCTAACACAAAATCACTATAAAAATCAATTTTAGAGTGTTTCAAAACCTCTTCAAATCTTTCTAATCCTTGTCCTATCACAGCAATTCTACTGTATTTGCTTTCCAACTCATGAAATATTTCCTCAGAAATCGTCTCACATTGAACATCTCTTACAAGATTGTCATCATTATCCACGACAGCATAAAAAGCATCCATCCTTCTTGCATCTATCATCGGAATATATAAATCATATTCTTTTCCAACTTCTTTCAGAAACTGACGCTTCATAGCTAAAAAGGTTTCAACATGTATCAATGGTATTCCCAATGCATAAGCAATTCCTTTGGCTGTTGCCACTCCTATTCTAAGTCCAGTATAAGAACCCGGACCTCCACTTACTGCTACTGCTTGAAGTTGCTTGATATCTATACCAGCTTGTTCTAATGCAGATGCTATCAAAATGGGAAGCCTATCAGCTGCTTTATTTTTTTCGCATTCAAAAGCTTGAGACAAAACTTGTGATCCTTTCCCAATGGCAACTGAGCATTGACCACCTGATGTTTCAATGCATAGAATAAAAGGAGCTTCTTTATTTGGTAACACTTAAACTTTTATTGTATTCAGATTTGTTATGCAACAATTGTATGGCTTGCTTCACCTCTTTATCATTATCCAAATCCACTTGAATTCTTCCTTTTTGATACAAATAGCGTGTAGCAATTTCAGATTCTAATAATCTTTTAATTTCATCTTTATGCTTAAATAAATCTTGCTCTTTGTCATGTTTCATATTAGTTTGTAAAACTTTAATCGCACTATCAATTGCATTAAAATAAGATTCATTTTTGGCAACATCTACCAAATCATCTAACATCTTTTCTGTTTTAGTAGTATAATCATATTTTTTGTCAGATAGGAATGAGATGAATTTCTGATATTCTTCATCACTTAATGAAAATATTTTATTAGTATCTATCTGAGAATTTGCTGCTCTATACACATTGGCATAATCGAAAAAAAGATCTTTTGTAAATAATGAAATAGTAATTGGGCTTATTTCTTCCGGAGTTGTATGTACATCTGGCTCTATACCTGCACCATCTTTAACAGGTCTTCCAGCTTTTGTATAAAACACCTTTCTCAAAGAATCAGGAATAACTGACACACTTCCATCTTCATTATGGTTGGAATAATCTATCGCTTGAATACATCTTCCACTAGGAATATAATATTTATATGCAGTTACTTTTAACTTGGCTCTATACGGCAGTGGTCTAGGAATCTGAACCAAGCCTTTACCAAAGGTTCTCTGTCCCATGACCAATCCTCTGTCATAATCTTGGATCACTCCTGAAACAATCTCTGATGCAGAAGCAGAACCATCATCTGTCAAAATCACCAATGGGATCTCGGTGTCCAAAGCTTTACCTAATGTTGAATAAACTTTATTGACATCTTCAACCTTACCTTTAGTCGCTACGACTTCCAATCCTTTGTCTATAAAAATATTACATATTCCTACTGCTTCATTCAACAGACCACCAGGATTACCTCTCAAGTCAAAAATCAATCCTCCTAAAGATTTTTGAGCTTTCATATCTTTTAAGGCATTGCTCACATTTTGCGCTGCACCCTCAGTAAACTGATCCAATCGGATATAGCCAATATTATTATCTAAAATTCCATAATAAGGAACATTACCAATATTAATTTCTTCTCTATTGAATTTGAACGTTAGCGTATCATTGCTAACTGCTCTTTTTACTTTAATAGATAATGGTGTATTAGGCTGTCCTTTCAACAACAAACGGATTTCTTCTGAATTTTTATTCGTGGCAGGAACTCCTTCCACTTCCAAAATAGCATCCCCAGCCATCAATCCAGCTTTCTGAGCAGGAAAACCAAAATATGGTTGACGAATAAATACTTGTCCATTCCTCTCACCGATAGTCGCACCTATACCTCCATATTTTCCTGTCGTTTGAAATTCAAATTCATCAATATCTGATGCTGGAATATAGTTAGTATATGGGTCTAAATTTTCCAACATACCATCTATCGCATATTTCATCACCACATTTGGATCCAAATCATCTACATAGTAACTGTTCAATTCCCTATACAGAGAAGTAAATATTTCTATATTTTTTGCTAATTCAGAATACCTTTGATTGTTCGTATTATTAATATCCTTAGCTGATACCTTAACATTAACACTCACCATCAAAAAGATGATTATCCCAAATAAGCCTGCAAAATTTCTATTCATATATGTAAAAACTACCTAATAAAAATCAAATGTAAATATTAATTATAAACTTGAGAATAATAATAATATTACTTACAATACATTAACTTAAATTAATACCTCAATTCTTGACTCTTGGTTCTTGACTCTTGGTTCTTGATTCTCAAAAGTCCTACTTTTTATTTCTTACAATATAATCTAAAGAAATATTTCCTGCCCCAACAGCCATCATTGCAATATAAGACAAACAATAAAGCATAGGGCTTTCCATCGAATTGCCCATTTTCAACATAAAATAAGAGGCTACAGCCATAGCAAAAAATAATACAAGTGCTGAAAGTCTTGTAAAAAGACCCAAAACTATAAATATAGAAACTATAAATTCTGCAAATGTTACTAAGTAAAATTCCATAGCTGGACTTAGTCCTAATATTGCATTCTCAAAAGGAATATCACCTCCATTGATGACTGTTTGAAATTTTCCTAAACCATGATTTTTTATCATATAGAAGGAAATTCCGACTCTGAAAATCAATAGTCCCAAATCTTTAAGGCCTATACTTTTAATATTAAATTTTGCCATGCATTTATTTTAATAGGATGAAGAAAAATTAAAAATGAAATTATTGTGATTATCAAATATACTGTTACAAATTTTAATGATAGAAAATCGTGACCTAAAGAATTTCCTACTTACTCTTATTGGCAAGTTGCCCACAAGCGGCATCGATATCCTTACCTCGACTTTTGCGAATATTGGCAGTAACACCTCTTTTCTCTAAATAATTTACAAATGCATCTCTACGTTGAGCATCTGTTCTAGTGAAATCGGCACCTTCTACTTTATTATATTCTAGAATATTGACTTTTGCTGGTACTCTACGACAAAGTGCTACAATCTCTTGGGCATCTTGGATATGGTCATTGACTCCATTGAGTAAGATATATTCAAAAGTAATTTTGTTTTTAGTCTTCTCATAAAAATAATTGAGAGCCTCGACCAATGCTTCGATATTATTATGTTCATTTATCGCCATAATAGTATCTCGCTTTTCATCATTGGCAGCATGAAGAGATAAAGCTAAATTAAATTTCACTTGATCATCTCCCAGTTTTTTAATCATCTTGGCTATACCAGCAGTAGAAACAGTAATTCTCTTTGGAGACATTCCCAAACCTTCTGGAGAAGTAATTTTTTCAATTGCTTGAAGAACACTACTATAGTTAAGAAGAGGTTCGCCCATGCCCATGAATACAATATTTGTCAATGAACGACCCAAAGATTTTTCTGCTTGCTGATTAATCAATACGACTTGGTCATATATTTCTGCAGCTTCCAAATTGCGCTCTCTTTTCAAAAAACCAGTTGCACAGAACTTGCAAGAAAGACTACAGCCCACTTGAGAAGACACACATGCAGTGGCTCTATCATCTGCCGGAATCATCACACCTTCTATAAGGTGAGTATCATGGAGAATAAAGAGAGATTTGATTGTACCATCATTGGAAAATTGCTCATTGTGAATTTTTACCAGATTGATGATAAAATGCTCTTGCAACTTAGCTCTCAAACCTATAGACAAATTGGTCATTTCATTAAAATCTGTAACAGATTTCTGCCATAGCCATGAATACACTTGCTTGGCTCTAAATGAAGGTTCTCCTTGCTCCTTGAACCACAAGGTCAATTCGGGAAGAGAGAGAGTACGAATATCTTTCATTGATGATGCAAAGATACAGTCTATTCAAGAAAATCATATCAATAAAAATGATAAAGATGCTTAACGCTGTTTTTCCAAAAATTATTAAGAGATAAATTTTTGATTTATATCTGATTTTTTTAAAAATATACTATCAATGATGAATTTACAATTTTAAAACCATATATTAACATTTCAATCAAATTAAGACATGAATAAATACATGATTGGAGGCGTTGCGCTATTAGTTGCATTAGTTGCAGGCATCACTTTTTTAGTAACTAGAATGTATGTACAAATGGACATAGATAAAGCTATCCAGATACATATCAATGGAAAAGTTCCTATTGAAGCACAAATTGACAGCACTATTCTCATTTCATTGATGAATGACCTTCAGACACAAATCAGAGTAAATGACAATCTTAAAATCCAATTAAACGAAAAATTCAATGTTCCATTAAAAATGGACTTGGATGTTCCATTGAACACCGAAGTATATATGGATCAAGTATTGGATTTAGAATTTGATTTACCTGTTGATATAGTTTTAGATCAAAATGAAATGCCATTAAAAGATTTGGTGATTCCCTTCAATCATAGGCTCAAAGTCAATGACTCTTTAGATATGGATTTTTCTATCCCTTTAGAAACCAAAATCAGAACAAATTTCAAACGCTTCTTTAATATCGGATTGCCAGTAAAAGGGGTGGTTGATGTTCAGCAAAAAATCCCTATCCACCAACCTTTACTTGTGAGCGACACATTAGTCCTCAGTATGCAAGATTATCAGATTCCATTGAAAACAACTATTCCTGTTCAAGTGAAAATTCCTGTAAAACAAAAGGTGAAAATTGAAGGAGAGCTTATGGTCCCAGTGAATCAAAATGTAGAAATTCCATTACAAAAAGTGATATCTACTCCTGTTTTAGAACCATTTACTGCCAATGTTACTACAAAAAATGATGTTGTGACAAATTTCAAATCCAATCTTAAAGCCAATGCCTCTTTTAATAAGCCATTGCGTGTAGAGAAAATGGATTCTTTGCAAATAGATCCTAGTAAGATTCAAATACACTTTAAATAGCAAAAGCCCGGAATTCCGGGCTTTTTTATTATTCTATAATCAATAGTTATCCTTTCAGTATCTGATTGCAGAAAGATAATAATTTACCTTCCTGAAATTTTGCAGTCATGAACTGCATACCGATAGGCAATCCTTCTTCAGTCTTTCCGACTGGAATAGATATTCCAGGCACTCCCACTAAATTGGCTTGTACTGTAAAAATATCTCCTAAATACATAGCAATAGGATCTCCCTGATGCGAGCCTAACTTATAAGGAGGAGTAGGTGTAGTCGGACACAAGATGAAATCATAAGAGCTCAATACTTCATTTGTCTTATCAGCGATAATTCTACGCACTTTTTGAGCCTTTGAATAATATGCATCATAATATCCAGCACTCAATACAAATGTTCCAGACATAATCCGTCTTTGAACCTCCTTACCAAATCCTTCTGAGCGAGATTTTTTGTAGGTAGAATCTAGGTCGCCAGCATCTTCTGCTCTATAACCATATCTTACCCCATCATATCTTGAGAAATTGGAAGATGCTTCAGCTGTACTTAGTACATAATATGTTGGAACAATATAATCTAGCTCTTTTAAAGACACAGGCTCTACTACACATCCTTGACTTTTCAAATCTTCTACCAATTTCATGGCAGCAGATCTGATATCTGGATGAATATTTGAATTTTCTATTGCCTCTTTATAATATGCAATTTTATAAGTGCTCTTCTCTTGAAGTCGCTCTGAATACTTTTCTACTTTTACAGAAGAAGAAGTTGCGTCATAATCATCCGCTCCAGCTATCACTTCCATTATCCTAGCAATATCTTCTACGCTATGCGCCATCGGCCCTATTTGGTCAAAAGATGAACCATAAGCCATCAGGCCATATCTGGACACTCTACCATAAGTAGGCTTCAAACCAATAATCCCACAAAAAGCAGCTGGCTGTCTAATAGAACCACCGGTATCTGAACCCAAAGAAGCCATACACAAGTCTGCAGCAACAGCAGCTGCTGAACCTCCTGACGAACCTCCAGGTACATACTCTTGATTATGCGGATTTCTTACTGGTCCATAATAAGATGTTTCATTAGAAGAACCCATTGCAAATTCATCACAATTAAGTCGTCCTATAATGATAGCACCTTCAGCTATAAGCCTATCAATGACTGTTGCAGAATATATTGACCTATGACCTGTTAGTATTTTTGAGGATGAAGTAGAAAGATGAGATTTATAGACAATATTATCCTTAATGCCTATCACCAATCCAAAAAGTTTACCTTGAGGTTGACGATTGATTAATTGACCATCTAATTCCTCTGCTCTTGCTAGAGCACTGTCTTTAAATACTTCTATAAATGCATTGATACTCTTATTGCGGTCGATATTGTCTAAATAGTCTTGGACAACTTGCTTACAAGTCGTCTTTCCCGAAAACAAATCACCTTGCAGAGCGCTTAGTGTTCTGTAAAATGCCACTTCTGAAAATCCTTTAAACTATTCAGTAATTTTTTTCTTTGGCTCTTCTTCAGATTCTTTCATGCCTGTCTCGATTTCGTCTTTAATACTAGCTTTTGCTGAATTAAACTCACGAATTCCTTTCCCTAGTCCACGCATAAGTTCTGGAATTTTCTTCCCTCCAAAAAGTAACAAAACAGCTAGTAAGATAAAAAACATCTCACCTCCACCTGGCATGCTAATTAGAAATAAAGTATTCATTATTGATGAATTTAGTTTGTAAAGTTACTGTTTTTTTATGGTATTGACCCAAATTCCTATCAATCTAATGTTATGATTGATTAATTTTTTGATATTATTAAAATTGCTTTAAAATTAATTTATCCTTTTACTCCAATAAAATTTCAATCTAAGACAAATACTATCAACCCTTATCTCTCAGCTTGGCAAATTTTTTAGCATCTACTTTTTCTTTCAAATGAAGGAAATACATTTCATAATATTTATAACTCAAATGAGAAAACAATAATACTATCGCTATATATGGCACCCATGCCGTGATTTCATAGATAAATGGATATTTTTTGTTTACCCATAGTGGCACAACAGATGCATAACCTACTAACCAAAAATAAAGAAGAGGGATATGAAAAACATAAATACCGTAAGAGATTTTTCCAAAGTAAACCATGAGCTTATTTGAAAACAACCAAGGAATCAAACCTGCTCCTCTTTCAAAACTCATCACCACAAAAGCCGCTCCGAAATTGACCAATGTAAATAAATAAACATGCTGATAATTGGTGGTGAGCCACTGCTCTAAACTCCGATTGCCACCAATAGCCTGAAAAGAACTACCTTGATATTCAACTAAATATCTATTGCCTACATACACAATAATAATCACTACAAACAAAGACCAAGTCGCTAAGACATGTCGCTTTATTCGTTTAAAACCTGTCAATGCCAAAAGAGTCCCAATAGCAAAACTATCCATTTGGAAAGGCATCATTCTGTACAAATTAACCGAAGCCCATTTGTGGTCTGGATGAATAGACATCATCCATTCATAGCCGAAATATCGTATTAAAGGAGTAACAACAATAATCACAATTACGCTATACAATAATTGTTTTCGGCTCAGAAAGTAAATAATTATAGGGATAGTTAAATAATATTGCTCTTCTAAAGATAGCGACCATAAATGTCCAAATATTGTAAAATTGACATCTTCAATTCCTCTGAAAAAATTAAAAAAACTGGCAAAATTATATACATAAGTATATAGATAAACTCCATTTGTTCCAATATCTTCTGTTATCATCTTTAATGTACCTGAATTTATCAAAAGACCTATAAAATAGACAAGTGTCCAAAAGCCAATAAAACCAAAATACAAGGGAAATATTCTAAATGAACGTCTGTATAAAAACCTATTATAAATATCTTTAAAACTTGGATTTTTAGCTTTATCATTCAATAAGATACGAGTAATTAAATATCCAGATATCACAAAAAAAGTTTGCAATACTTCCCATCCGAAGCTAATAGACATATACTTCATCGGCCAGTGATATGCTACAATCAGGAGGCAAAAAAAACCTCTGAAGCCATCTAAGTAACCGACATACCCAAGTTTTCCCATAATCTTGTGAAGATAATAGTTTTTAGAAATAGCTTAATTGCAAATCAATTATTCAAAAAAAAAAATGATACAATTGAACCTTATATTCATAATAGACAATCTTAATAAATCCAGCTTTATCCCTATTTTTGAACGGTGAAGAAAATACTCTTGTATATCTTATTGCTATATCAAGGGATAATTGTCTATGCTCAGACAGTTATCACTACTCCCAATCCTATATTGAGATACGAAACACGATATGCATATAGCGACCTCAATCTCAAGAAAATAGATACCTTAATAGAGAATTTTCATCAATACGACCCAAAGTCGCAATGGGACGTTCCCTATATCTCTTCCAACTTAGGAAATGTTCCACGACCATTATTCTTTGATCCGACTTATGCAATCGGCTATCAATTGGGATATTCAACTATAGAAAAGTATTTTCTTAAAACAGACAGTGTAAAATATTACAATACAAAAACACCATTTACTTCTGCAAAATATGTGTTTGGAGCCAAAGAAGAATCTCTGGTAGAATTTAGTCATTCTCAAAACATTAGACCTAATTTTAATTTTGCGGTAGATTATAAACGACCTGTATCTCAAGGCTTTTACGCTCATCAAAAAAGTGGAGAGCATAATTTATCCATTTCACAATGGTATAAAAGCAAATCTAATAGATACAATTGGCTTTCTGCTTATGTGTTCAATCAAGCCAAAATTCAGGAAAATGGTGGCGTAAAAGTGAAAGATATTTTCACCAATAAAGCTTATTCTCAAGATTTATCTACAGCTCCTGTTTGGCTAAATTCTGCTGAAAATAAATACAATCAACAAAAAATATTTTTTACCCAAACCATTTATTTTGGCCCCAAAGTAAATAATTCAGACTCTACAGTCAAAAATAGCATCACTCCTAAATATGGATTGACACACCATTTTGAATATTCTTCTTCAAAAATTGGATATAAAGATGACGAAAAAATGGGTAGTGAATATTTTACTCATTTCTATTTTTCAGATGACTCTACAAGAGATAAAATTCAAAGTCGATCATTAACAAATGAAATTTATTTTCATAATTATTCTGCACATTCAGAAGACAGCATCACTTCTGCATTCAAATATTCTTGGAAAGGTGGAATAAAATATATTTTAAGCAAGTATCAACAATACGATATCAAAGAAACAAGACATGGATTGCAATTATTCGGATCCCTACAGAACAACCCTTTGGTAGCATCTAAATTTGACTATAAGCTATTTGCCTCTGTGGATTTAGCACCCAAATATAGTGGTGACTTTTTAACTTCTGCTGATTTAAAATATCAACCCAATAATTTATTTTTTATCGCTACAACTGCAAAAATCAATAGACAGAGCCCTTCTATCAAATTGGATAGATATACTTCAAATCACTTCAAATGGGTAAATGATTTTAACAAAATGACGATTATTCAGGCAGGAATAGAAGCAGGAGTTCCTAAGTGGCATATACATCTTAGCGCGGATTATTTTATAGTGCATAATTATTTGTACTTCGGCACAGATATGCTTCCTGCTCAATTAAATAAAACACTTCAAGTATTAAGATTATCTGCATCAAAAGATTTTTATCTGAAAAATTTTGTCTTTAAAAATAAAGCCATCTATCAAATAGTAAATCAACAAGAAATTCTTCATCAACCTAAATTTTATATCCAAAGTCAGTGGTATTACAGAGGTTCATACATCAAAAAGAAACCTCTTCATGCACAATTAGGTATAGAAATGACCTATTTTGATAATCACTATGCAGATGCATATAACCCAGCAACAATGGAATATTATCTTCAAAATGAAGAAAAATTGAACTTTTATCCATTATTAGATGTGTTCTTCAATTTACAAGTCAAAAGAACAAGAATCTTCTTGAAAATGCAACATATCAATCAGGGATGGTTTGGCAAGAAAGGATATTTTACACACCCTGAAAGCCCTGCAACACCGAGAACACTGAGATTAGGTGTCAGTTGGCAGTTTTATGATTAGCCTAAATTCTGATTTACCCTTTTTAGCTCACTTCAATAATGCATAAATATAGTAACTCAGGAAGCTAGTTTTCATAAAGATTTCTTTTCCTTTCTTTCTCCTTGATGAGAAAGAAACTAAGAATCAAGTCGAAAAAATCGCTCCCTGCTTAAGCCCTCCCTTTCCCGCCATTTTTCGACCTTGCCCAGCTTTTAGTCGAGACGCTTATTGTTGAAGTGATTATTATTTAAAGCTATTCAGATAATTAAGGGAACTCTATTTTTTGAGATTTTATACTTCCACTGAATTATTAAACTTCTTCATTAATAGAGATTAGGTGTCAGTTGGCAGTTTTATGATTAGGAATTAGCTAATTTCTTGAAAAAAATAGCTAAATAACAAAACATGCTGATTGATAATAAAAAAGCCGATCGTCATTAACAACCGGCTGAAAATATTTTTATCAATAAGATTAGAACATGACTGCTATTCTCAATCCAAGACCTCTAGCAACAATTCTGTCATTATCAGCATCTTTTATCACATTTGTAAATCCATTTCTGAAATATAGCCCCCCAATAATTGAAGTATTGTCAGATACTCTAAATTCTGTTCCTGCCTCAAAATGAAGAGATAAATGATAAGGGTTTACTTTTTTAATCGTACTTGGGTAGAATGCAAGATCTTTTATTTTGATATTTTTCTCTGAAATATTTGTTCCATAGTCTTCACCTTCCATTCTTGCATTACCAGGTAATATCTGATGAAACTCATATTTTCCTCTTGAACGTATTCTGAATCCATTCACAATTCCTAGTGTTCCGTAAAATGTAAGATTACTAGAGGTTTCATTGGAACGCAATTTTAACCCAACTGGAATTTCTAGATATTGATTTTTTGTTGTCAATTTAGCATAAGAACCTGCTTCTTTGGTCAAAGGAGTTGCTGAGATATTGCCACCATTCATGTCAATTGTCAATCCTGTTGTGATAGCATATCTTTCATTATTATCTAAAACAAAATCCACAATTGCTCCATAATTAAAGGAAAACCTTGCACCTTTTGTGTCCTGAACTTTACTATCTCCTGAATAAAATGAAATTCCTGGAGAAGTTGTAAATCCAAATCTCACATTTCCTTGAGCAAATAAAGAAAAACTTAAGAATAGTAAACTGATAATTAAAAATGATTTTTTCATGTTATGACTTTTATCTTTGTAAATAATATGATAGGCAAATATCTAAAAATTTCAGGAATACTTTTATGTATTGTTTTTTTTACAGAACAATGTACTTCTTTTGATAAAGAAAAACAAGATTTTTCACCAACAATCAGATTGGAACAAGAACTTTATAAAATACCAGAAGGTGAAACTGCACAAGGAATTCAACAATTAAAGAAGAAATATCCTGACTTGATGAAATTTTATCTTCAAGCAGTATTAGAAATTGCCGATACTAGCCAATCACAAGATTATACAACAAAAATAATGGACGATTTCATTCATCATCCTCAAATGGTATCATTGAATGACACAGTTCAATTGTTGATGAAAGATTTCGGTAAGTACGAAAAAGAACTTCATGGTATGCTGAGTAAATACCACCATTACTTTCCTAACAAGCCTATGCCTCAATTAGTCACTTTTACATCTCAATTTGGGCCTAAGAGTTTCTATTTTGAACCCTATTTAGGAGTAGGATTGGACTTATATTTGGGTCACAATTTTATCTATTATCCATCTGTAGGCTTGCCTGGTTTTATTATCAGGAGATTAGAACCTCAATATATTTCAACTGATGCAGCTTTTAATCTGATACAAGATATGAAAGAAGAACCTTTGAAGCGAGGTGCAAAATTGTTGGATATGATGGTCTATTATGGAAAGATATATTATATTTCCAATCAACTATTGCCCAAAAGAGAGATAAGAGATTTTTTCTATTATACCCCTCAAGAATGGAAATGGTGCGAGGATAATGAAAAAGAAATATGGTCTTTCTTCATAGATGGAGAATGGCTTTACAATAGCCTTTATGTCAATTATTCCAAATTTATCAATGATGGACCCACGACTATGGGAATGCCTCAAGGTGCGCCAGATAGAGTAGGTCGATGGGTAGGCTACCAGATTGTAAAAAGATATATGGATAAACATTCCAACACCTCTTTGGAAGATTTGATGAAAATAGAATCAGGTCAAGAATTTTTAAATGCTTCAAAGTATAAGCCCTAGTCAGCAATAGAAATATTCTGTCGTCAATTTAATTATTATTAATTTTAGCCTATGTTTGAAACCAACCCTATTTATGAAGAGAAAGCTATTCTTGTAGCTGTCATTAAAGATAAGGAGACTGTATCAAGGGTAGATGAATACTTAGATGAATTACAATTTCTTGTAGAAACTGCTGGTGCAACTACATTTAAACGATTTACACAAAGACTAGATCATCCAGATACCAAAACATTTGTAGGGAGTGGAAAGCTAGATGAGATAAAAGCTTATATAGAATTTGCAGAAATCAACTTAGTCGTTTTTGATGATGAATTGACTCCTTCGCAAATCAGGAATTTAGAGGAAGAACTAAAATGTAAAATCTTAGATAGGACTGCCCTTATTTTAGATATTTTTGCACAAAGAGCCAAGACTGCACAAGCCAAAGCACAAGTAGATTTGGCGCAGATGCAATATTTACTCCCGAGGCTGAGAGGATTGTGGACTCACCTTGAAAGGCAAAAAGGAGGAATTGGGATGCGTGGTCCTGGGGAAAAAGAAATAGAAACAGACCGCCGAGTTGCTAAAGATAGGATAGCTCTACTCAAAAAAGAGTTGGAGGCACTTGATAAGCAAGACCAAACAAGGCGCAAAAATCGTGGAGAACTGATTAGAGTGGGATTGGTGGGATATACCAATGTTGGGAAATCTACTATCATGAACCTCATGAGTAAATCTGATGTCTTAGCAGAGAATAAACTTTTTGCCACATTAGATACTACTGTCAGAAAAGTCGTTATTGACAATGTACCTTTTCTATTATCTGATACAGTTGGTTTTATTAGAAAACTGCCTCATAATCTGGTAGAAAGTTTTAAATCTACTTTAGATGAAGCAAAAGAATCTGATATTATTCTTCATGTCGTGGACACCTCCCACCCACAATTTCAAGATCAGATAGCAGTTGTACAACAAACCTTAGTTGAATTATCTGTTATCAATGTACCCATCATGATGGTCTTCAATAAGATGGACGCATACAGAGAACTTCATTTTGACCCTTATCTTCCACAATCTGTTAAAGATGGTTTAGAAGAAGAATTTAAGAAAAGTATGCGTAAGCAGTTTCAGTGTCCTTGTGTATTTATCTCTGCTACTGAAAGAGAAGCTATTGATGATTTTAGAAATACACTAGTATTATTGGTTCAAGACAGCTATCATAAGAGATATCCTTATAAGACACATTTTTATTAATGTGCTGTTTTTGGAGTTGGTTGAAATCTAGTCTAATTCTGCAAGAACATAACTACCCATATATTCAAAATAGGGAAAACTATCGTTTTCCCCTATATCAAATGAATTGAATAACAATCCTATTTTTTTCTACTGATGACTTTTTTAGCTGCAGCAACAATATCCTTTGGAGACAAACCATATTTTTCTAGTAATTGGTCTGGCGTTCCAGATTCACCGAAAGTATCATTCACAGCAACAAATTCTTGAGGTGCTGGAGCATGAGTAGCTAATACTCTTGCAACACTCTCTCCAAGACCACCATTATATTGATGTTCTTCAGCAGTCACAACGCAACCTGTTTTTGCTACAGATTTCAATATAGCTTCTGTATCCAATGGTTTGATTGTATGCATATTAATGAGTTCAACTGAAAAACCTTCTTCTTCTAATTGTTTTCCAGCTTCAACTGCTTGCCATACCATGTGACCACATGCAATAATCGT
Source organism: Chitinophagales bacterium (assembly GCA_023957245.1). Classification (GTDB taxonomy): domain Bacteria; phylum Bacteroidota; class Bacteroidia; order Chitinophagales; family JADIYW01; genus JAMLHH01. The sequence continues at coordinate 73,095 of JAMLHJ010000002.1, read as the reverse complement.
AACATCTGTTCCTTCTGAAAGATATTGAGCTTTCCCGATTTGAAAAGTAGCATCTTCGCTAGGAGTAAAGATAGGCCAAACTGGACGACCAAATCTCAAGTAACATGGGCCATGCCATTCTACCACCGCTTTTGTCGCTAATCTTGTCTGATTATAATCAGCAGGAACAACGACTGTCATACCTGGTAACATTTTCATCATACCAATATCTTCCAATACTTGATGAGTTGCACCGTCTTCACCTAGTGTTAATCCAGCATGCGAACAAGCAATTTTTACATTTTTATCAGAGTATGCTACAGATTGACGTATTTGGTCGTAAACACGGCTTGTACCAAAATTGGCAAAAGTGGTTGGCACTGCAATTTTCCCAGCAATTGATAGTCCAGCTGCGACACCTATCATATTGGCTTCAGCAATTCCTGCCTGAATAAATCTATCTGGGAATGCTTCAATAAATTTTTCTAGTTTTAAAGACCCTATCAAGTCAGCACAAAGTGTAACTACATTAGGATTGGCTAAACCTGCTTCGTAGATACCTTGTCCAAATCCTGAACGTGTATCTTTCTTATCTGTATATGTGATATTTTTTAATGACATTTCTTTTGAATTTATCTGTTTGGATAATCAATTAATAATCTCCCAAGGTCTCCTCTAATTGGGATAGTGCGTTCTCAACCTGCTCTGCATTCGGAGCACTACCATGCCATTTGTGCGTACCCATCATATAATCAACACCATAACCCATTTCTGTTTTCATTAATATCACAACAGGTTGGCCGTTTTTGGACAATGTTTTAGCTTGATTGATTCCAGCAACTACTTCTTGCATATTATTGCCATTCATCTCTACCGTCTGCCATCCAAAAGCAAGAAACTTAGCTTTCAAATCTCCTAATGTCAACACTTGATCTACGCTACCGTCTATCTGCGCATTATTATAATCCACAGTCAATATGAGATTATCAATTTTATTATGAGCAGCAAACATTATTGCTTCCCAATTTTGCCCTTCTTGCAATTCACCATCTCCAGTCAAAACAAAAACCCATCTATCGTCTTTATTCATTTTTTTCGCCAAAGCCACTCCTGAAGCAACAGAAATACCTTGTCCCAATGAACCACTTGCAATCCGCACACCAGGCAAGCCTTCATGAGTAGTAGGGTGTCCTTGAAGACGAGTGTTCAAAAATCTAAAAGTCGCTAATTCTTTAGCATCGAAATAGCCACTTCTTGCCAATACACTATAAAACACTGGCGAAATATGGCCATTAGATAAGAAGAACATGTCTTCTCCATTCCCATCCATATTAAAAGATGCATCGTGTTTCATGATATCAAAATAAAGAGCTACTAAGAAATCTGTGCAACCCAAAGAACCTCCAGGGTGACCACTTTTCACTTTTCCGACCATTCGCACAATATCTCTTCTCACCTGAGAGGCAATGCGCTCCAACTCTTGTATATCTGCCATTTTTGACTTATTTGAACTTCAACTACAAAATTAACCTTTCTCAAGGTATTTTTTTGAAAAAAGAAATGGCTTCATTTTTTAGTAATGATGAAAGAAACTATGTCTAAAAATCTTTTACTCCTTAAATCTATAACAAACAACAAAAGGGTAACAAACAAACTGAAACATTAAAGCTAAACAAACGTTATCTAATGTTAATATTACCTTTGTTCCTTTTATTTTATTTTAAATTATTTTTATATGCAAAAACTACTTAGCCTATTATTTATTCTCTCATTGAGTTGGACCTCTATATCCGCACAAGTGAAGAATGTTATCTATGATGCGAAAAAAAACACTTTTGACAATGACTACTCACTTCCTTCTGAAGAAAGATTTACAATTACAGGATTCATAGACACGACTGTCCAACTTGTAGAAATTGAGATTTATGAAGGAGTCAATAAAAAAGGTGTCCACAAAGAATATTATTCTACCAATTGGATAAGAGATATATCGGATAATGGAAATCAATTCTATTTATCAATAAAAAAGCCACTTCGTCAAAATGAAAAATACAGTTTCGATATTCGTTTGTATAGATTAATAAGTTCTGAAGAAGCTGATTATACTCAAAAATCCTTAGTTGCAAGTATTCAAAACTATCTCAATGCTACGACTAGAAATACTGGGAAAGAGCTTGAATTGACGCTTGCTCCATCTGAAATCCAAAAAGAAATTAACAGCATTATTAATGATGGTTTAAAAAATTACAGGACACGTAATCAAGAAAAATTTAGTGGCTTTTCAGATATTATCAATAAACAATTGGCAGATTTGGGAGATGTGACAGGAAGTCGTGCAAAAAATATCAAAAAGGAAGAAAGTCAATCTCTAGAAGGTACGCTATCCAATAAAATTGATGCACTTGTACAACAAGCCAATATTGAAATTGAACAATATTTCAATCAAGAGATATTTGTACAATTTGACACCAAAACGGTTACAGATCACCCTACCGAAAGGCAAAAAAACATTGTTGCTATCAATGCAGGATATGGAGGTGCTTGGTTTGATGGTAACCTTAATAATTTCAATTATGGACACGCTCCTTATGTAGGTCTTTCTTTTCCATTGGGTAAAAAATCTTTCAGCAGTAAATTTTGGAGCAATACATCTATTTCCGCAGGAGTTTTTCTTTTGAACTTTAAAGATAAAGATGGAACTACAATAAAAGGGCCTATCATACAACGACCATTCTATGCAGCATTGGGGTATAAATTTTTCAGATTTTTGAGATTCAATGCAGGAGCAGTAGTATTAGAAAGAAAAGAAGATGATGGTTCGGGATTTATTAATGCAGATAAAATATTTGTTCGACCATTTGTAGGATTGAGTTTGGAATTAAATTTTTGGGCAGACTTTGCAAAATAATTAATCATGGTCAAAAATTTTAAAATAAAGCAAGCGATTCTTTCCCTTGCACTCATACTATATCTATTCCCGACTCAAGCGCAATGGCATAAGTGGCATGTTGGAGGAGGGATAGGTTCACTAACTTATTACGGCGACTTGTCTGATAAATTTGTCAATGCTCAAATTCAAGATTTGGGATACCATTTCTATGTTGAAAGAGTCTTGACAAAAAAAGCTGGGCTTTATTGGCGATTGGAATCAGTAAATGGTCATTTTCTAGGAAGCGATAGAGCACCAAACGGCTGGCTCAATCAAGTCAGTGAAAATTTCAATAGATCTCTTAATTTCAGAACAAAAATCCACGATATCAATACTGAATTTGTTTACTATTTTGGAAATGTATCCAAACGCAGTAAAGTGCCATTTATCAATGCTTACCTGAAAGCAGGAATTGGAGTAGGTCTATTTGATGTTTATGGAGATTTGAAAAGAGAAGGAGGGCAATCTTATTATTATTGGTCAGACCAAACAATCAGAGATATTTCTCAAGATAGTCCCGACGCTAATAATGCCCAACTTGTTAAAAGAGATTATCAATATGAAACCAATTTGCGTCAATTAGAAATTGAAAAATCTTACAACAAATTCAAATGGCAGATTCCTATTGGATTAGGTGTGAAAATGAAATTAGGGAATGCAGCATCTCTTGTTATTGATGCACAATACACCTATGCAATGACAGATTATTTGGATAATGTTGGAGATCTCCCTATTCGTCAAGAAATTTCAGACCCATTTATATTATATGCTGCTGACCCTGCTGGAGTAATAGGTAATCAAAGAAGAAATCTCAATAATAAAAAAGGTATTAATGACTCCTATCTTTATGTGAGTGCAGGTTTATCTTTCAATATTGCAAGTAGAATAAAACCAAAATTCAAACCTCCTGTATTTTACCCTAAAGCATTAAAAGAAGAAATTGATACAATATCAACACAAATCAATGATAGCACAAAAACTATTATACAGCTAGACACAATTCCTTCTATAAGTGTTGAAGATTCTATCTTGATAGTTTTAACAGACATTCATGCACAAATTCAAAGAATAGAAAACAATACTCAAAGGACAGATACTTCAAATAGCAATAAAAATATAAAGGATGCTGAGACCATAGACAGTCAATCAAAAAATCTTAAAAATGATACCTTACTTATAAAGATTGACTCAAATGCTATAAAAGATTCTTCTTCAACTAACAAACCTATTATTGATAGCAATAAAACAACAATCAAAGCAGATACTATTATTAGAGAAGTCAGCAAGGAAGTCAATGATACTTTGCCAACAAAAATTGATTCTGTTGTTAAAGCCGATACTCTTTCAAGCGTTAAACCTATTATTGATAGCAACAAAATAGTAGTCAAAGCAGATACTATTATTAGAGAAGTCAGCAAGGAAGATAATGACACAACGCCTTCTATTTCCTATCAAAAACAAATCGATAGCTTACAAAATCTATTAAAAGTTCAAAAAGAAGCAATTGCTAATAATTCTGTCTATTGGGATTCGTTGGCAAAAGTCCAAGAACAAAAAATCTCTGACTTAAATAATAAAATCAAGTCACTAGAAAAATCTTCTGATTCTTTAGCCAATAAAACGCTTCCAGAGGTAATTGAAAAGAAAGATACAATCTCAGAAATAAAAAACTTAAAACAAGATAGTTTATCTGCAAAATTGGAAGAATTAAAAAAGCAAATTGAGAGTCAAAAAAGGATTGAAGATTCTCTGAAAAATCAAATTTTTCAAAATGCCAATTTATCTACATCACGATTGGCTCCAGTACAGACTGACGAGCAATATATCGCTTTGCAAAAGAGAATTAATGATATCGAAAATCAATTAAGTATTGCATTAAAAAACACTCCTGAAAAACCTATTTCTGCAATTGAAAAAAATCTTCAACAAGCTAGAATAGATTCTCTAAATCGAGAATTACTTTATCAGAAGCTACTAAAAGATGCAACAATAGCTAATTCTCAGGCAAAGAAAGTAGGGTTCACTCCCAAAATAGAACCGGTAATAAGTATTCCAATTAACGGCGGGAAAAAAGAAAAAAGAGCTGAAAAGAAAGCAGATAAAAAGAAAATCAAAGTTGGCTATGAATATGATGGCAAACCAGGTTTTATAGCCTCCAAAAAGGCATCTAGAGAAAATGAAACAAAAGCCACTCCCTCAATAGAAATAGACAGCACATTGAGTAAAAATTTGGTTTCTGACTCAAATGAGGTGGAGAAAAAGTCTGATATAGAGACAGACTCGTTGTTGGTTACATTCAATCAAACCCTTTTAAAAGAAAATGAATCTTTAAAAAATCAAGTCACTGAAATCAAGACAAATCAAGATAGTTTACTTGTGCTCGTTCAACAACTTGTTCTTCAATTACAAAAGCCTGTAGAAAGACCAGCTCCTGTTGTCGTTGAAAAAGAGATTATTAAAGAAGTAAATATCCCCGCCAAAGAAGATAATTCTCAATTGATAGAATCTTTATTGAGTCAACCTTCCACTAAAATTTTCTTTGGTGTTGGAAAATCAACATTCAGCAACCAATACAAAAACAGTATAGATAAATTAGCCAATCAGTTGAAAAAGTATTCAGAATTAAAATTGGAACTAAGAGGCTATGCTGACCCGACAGGTAATGCAGATGCTAATCTTAAACTTTCAGAGAAACGCGCTCAATCTATACAAGCGTACCTATTAGATGTTCATCGAATAGCGAAAGATAGAATAAGTGTATTACCTGCAGGACAAGAAGACGGCTCTAAAGATTTAAACTATTCTAGGCGAGTGGAGATACAACTTGTCAAATAGGATAGTTATGGGAAATGCTTTTTGAACGTTCGTCATAAAAAGAAAATTCGGTTAAAAAGAACCAAACTGCCGTAACTGAATTTTAATTTGTAAATTACAACATTAAATAAGAAAAATATAAAAATGTTAATAAAAGAGAAAATAAGCATAGAAGAATTTGATGACAAAAGTTATCAAACAAGGCTTGTTGAACCTTTTGAAGAAGAGAAAGCCGTATTAACTCATTATCTTCACAATATACATAACGGAGTTTCAAAATATTACAAAAAAGACGCATTATCCGTTCTTAAAAACTACGTTGAATATAAAAACGAAAATGAAATTTCGATTGTAGCAGAAGAAGCTCTACAACAATTTTTATTTGAAGTTGAAAATGTTCCGTTTTCAACGCCTGAAAATTACACTTTTAAATTCATAGATTTATTTGCAGGAATTGGAGGTTTTAGAATTGCAATGCAAAGCGTTGGAGGGAAATGTGTTTATACAAGCGAGTGGAACAAAGACGCTAAAAGAACATATCGTGAAAATTTTGGTGAAATTCCATTTGGAGATATAACCAAAAGAGAAACTAAAAATTATATCCCAACAAATTTTGATGTGCTTTGTGCAGGTTTTCCTTGTCAAGCATTTTCGATTGCAGGTTATCAAAAAGGATTTTCCGACACAAGAGGAACTCTATTTTTTGACATTGAACAGATTATTGAAAAACATCGACCAAAGGTTGTGTTTTTGGAAAATGTAAAAAATTTAGTTTCCCACGACAACGGAAAAACTTTTAAAGTTATCATCGAAATTTTAGAAAAAAAGTTAGATTATAAAGTGTTTCATAAAGTGCTGAACTCAATGACACACGCAAACGTGCCACAAAACAGAGAGCGAATTTTTATTGTCGCATTTGATCCAAAACAAGTGAAAAACTATAAAAAGTTTAAATTCCCAAGTGAAATTAAGCTAACTAAAACAATTCATGATATTTTGGAACAAGGCAAACAAGATGATAAATATTATTATTCTGAAACTCACCAATATTATCCTGAGCTCGCAAAAACGATTACCAAAAAAGATACGGTTTATCAATGGAGGAGAGTTTATGTAAGAGAAAATAAAAGTAATGTCTGTCCCACTTTAACCGCCAATATGGGAGCAGGTGGACACAATGTTCCTTTGATAAAAGATGATTTTGGAATTAGAAAATTAACACCTAAAGAATGTTTTGCATTTCAAGATTATAAATTTGTTGCTTAATTGATGAAAAACAAAGGAAATAAGCACGAGAATTATGAAATCCTAAATTTATTAGGATATGGATTAGCCAAATTTGATAATGAATTTATCAAGCAATTTGGCTTTAAAACTAAACTTTCATTTTTTGAATATTTTGTTGAAATAGGGATAGTTGAAACTGGAAGTGTTGTGAAAAATCGCATGGATTTGTTTGACCCTTTTTTTGAAAACAGCAGAAAAGGTTGGTGGCAAAAAGGAGATGCTTATATTCATAGAAAATTACTGATTGATAGTTTATTTGGAAATGAAAATGTAGTTGAATATTCAAATATTGTCAAATTATTTTTGAAAGATATTTTTAAGATTAAAGATGTTTTTGTTGAAGTAAAGCCAATTGTAAAATCAAGATTTAAAAAACTACAAGAAACAGGATTAGAGGCAGAATTGTATTTTATGAACAATTACAATTCAATTGATATTTTCAAAAATGGAATTATTGAAGATGCTCGTTTATATGGAGATGGCTATGATTTTCAAATCAATGTAAATGAAAGTTCATTTTTAGCTGAAATAAAAGGAATTAGAGCGAAGAAAGGAAGATTTAGACTTACTGAAAACGAGTATTATAAAGCTCAAGAATATAAAAATGATTATATCGTAACTTTGGTTTTAAATTTAGATGATTTACCAACTTTTCTAACAATTGAAAATCCTTTGAAAAATTTAAAATTTGAGGAAAGAATAATCAAGTCTAAAGAATCAAAAGAATATCATTTGATATCAGAAGTATGTTAAATTACACAATAGAAATACCTTCGGTAAATTCGTTCCCAATCAAACTAAATATGTGTGATTCGATTGATTGTCCTATCTGCGAAATTAGTCTTTCTGATGATTACAATATTGATTTAAACGCTTTTGAAGTAGATGAAAATACTACTATTCATTGCAAAGATTGTGATTTAAAACTCAACTTTAAATTAGTTCAAGTATAACCAAAAATTTTACTCAAAGAATAATAGATTTCTCTAACTCGCCAAAAGCAAGGTAATATGATTCCGTATCTTGATTCCAAATTTCAAGAAACAGTTTTTACCAAAATTTTCAAAAGTGAGATTGCTGACTATAGGAATACACCTCATGATGTTGTTTCTGTATTTGGGGATGAAAGAATAGGGATAGGTCTAAAAACATGGATGCATAGCAAACCTTCGTTCCAAAAGGTTATGCAGCTCAAAGGATATCAAAATGAAATAAATAGCGTTTTTAAAAATAATGACGTTGAGGCATTAGCGTATAAAATTTCTGAAATCAAAAATGAACGAATGATAAGTGATTATAACCGATTAGGATTGTCGGAAGATAAGAATATTTATCACTATGTAACTCGTGATGAAGGTAGATTTGTAATCAATGAGTGTGCTTATCCATTAATAAATTTGAACAATTTAAAGAAATTCAATTTAACTCCTACATCATTTAATTGGTCTGATGGACAGAAAGACTACAGATATACATTCGGAGATTCACAAATCCATCAAAAATTTGATTCCACAAGAAAGGACAATCTTTTGCTTCATCAATTTGATATTCAGATTATCGAAGATCCATTTTCATTTTTATTAGAAGCATATTTTAATTTCATTGACAAAGCAAAAGTTGCTGTTAAAAACATCGTAGAAGTTTATCTACCGCTATATTCTTATCAATCAAAAGAAGTTGAAGAAAAATCGGGTTTAAATGCATGGAACGCAGCGCCAAAAAATAAAGGAAGTGCTACTTTACGACCGTTAAACGAAGTGTATATCCCAATTCCGAGAGAGTTTCACAAAAAGTACCCAAACTTTTTCACGAAAGACATTTTTGAATTTGAAAATGTACAAAAGAGTTATCAAGGAAATAAAGAAAATAAACCAGAAATTCGTTTTTATTTACAACTTCCAAATGGTAAGAAAATTCCATCTTTGGTAACACAAAGTAACATGAAAGGTTTGCAGTCAGGAAGCAATACCGAACGAGATGAAAACGGAAAACGTTATGGACAATCTGCACTCGGACAATGGCTTTTAATTGATGTTTTAGGTCTGAAAGATAGAAAATTAGTAACTCGTGAATGGTTACAGAAAAAAGGAACTGACAGCGTTAGACTTTGGCGAAATAAAGATGATTATTCCATAATAAATATTGATTTTGCTCCGATTGGTGCATTTGAAGCGTTTATGAATAATGAGCCAATACCACAAGACGAAGATTAACCCTTCCCATAACTCGGTTTTGCAAGAAAGCGCGTAAAGTGCTTCATATCAACATTTGTGCTAAATTTGAAGTTCGGTTATTCGTTTGAGCATTTGTGCTAAAAGTCCGCTCCCTCGCAAAGTCGTAAACTGGTAGTTGAACAACTTGAATTATAAGAAAGAAGAGCAAAGGCTATTAATACAATTGTAGTTTTTGCTCTTCTATCATTTTACGAAGGTTGATGAGTGCATAACGCATCCTTCCAAGTGCCGTGTTTATACTGACATCAGTCATATCTGCAATTTCTTTAAAGCTCAGTTCCGCATAAAGCCTCAAAACCAATACTTCTCTTTGTTCATCTGGCAATATTTTGATTAACTGCTTCAAAGTCATAGCATTTTGCTCCTTTATCCAGACATCTTCAACATTGTTGTCTAGAAATCCAATGCCTTCCAAAATATCATTTCCTTCACTATCGACGATAATAGGTTTTCTTTTTACTTTTCTGAAATAGTCAATACATAGATTATGGGAAATACGCATTACCCATGGAAGGAACTTACCTTCTTCTTTATATGCACGAGATTTTAGGCTATCAATCACCTTGACAAAGGTTTCTTGAAAAATATCTTCAGCGAGATATTTATCCTTCACCAAAATAACAATAGAGGTAAAAACTCTCTTCTTATGCCTCTGAATTAAGATATTTAAAGCCTCTATTTCGCCCTTTTGATAATCTTTGACAAGCTCTAAGTCTGTCTTTTCTACACAATAAGTCCTCTTCATTTTTTACAGCAATTATTAATGTGTAGAATTTTATCATAGGCTATTTTAATGTTAACTGAATATTAAGACTAATTTATGCAAAATAGATTTAACCTTTTATCCCTATAAACTGTTATATTTTAGTTTTACTCTTATATTTTAGTTGTTTTAACACTTTTTTTAAAAATGTCTGATACTCAAGCACCTATTTCTACGATAAATAACAAGAATATATTGATTAAAGGAGCACGCACTCATAATCTAAAAAATATTTCTTTAGAAATACCAAGAAATAAATTGGTCGTCATTACCGGTGTATCTGGTTCTGGGAAATCCACGTTAGCATTTGACACACTTTATGCCGAAGGTCAGCGCCGTTATGTAGAATCCTTATCTTCTTATGCCCGTCAATTTTTGGACAGAATGGAGAAGCCTGATGTCGATTATATCAAAGGATTGTCACCAGCTATAGCTATCGAACAAAAGGTAACAGCCACAACAACTCGCTCTACAGTAGGAACACTGACTGAGATTTATGACTTTCTACGATTACTATTCAGCAGAATAGGCAAGACCTATTCTCCAATTTCTGGACAATTAGTGAAAAAAGATGAAGTCTCCGATGTAGTTGATTTCCTCTGCCAATATGAAGAAGGTAAAAAATATCAAATTCTTGCTCCTCTTCAATTTTCTGCTTCAATAATAGAAGAGCTTATCTCAAAAGGAGTCAACAGAATTGTTTCTAATGAAAAAATTATTAGACTTGATTTGCAAAATGAAAATACCGATTTAGAACGTTTATTACAAGCAAAAAACAATTATGCCATTATTGACCGTTCTGTTATCAAAAAAGATGAAGATTCTATTCATAGGATGGCAGACTCCGTTCAACAAGCATTTGAACTGAGTGAGGGATATTGTAGAATAGATTTTCCTGGAGAATCCTCTCATGATTTCAGTACAGTATTTGAATTAGATGGCATTTCCTTTGAACAACCTTCTGCACAACTTTTCAATTTTAATTCACCTTACGGTGCATGTTCGACATGTGAAGGGTATGGCAATATTTTAGGTGTTGATGAAGATTTGGTCATTCCAGATAAATCATTATCCGTCTATGAAGGGGCTGTCGCTCCATGGAAAGGAGAAACAATGAACTGGTGGAAGCAACAATTTATCACATCTTCTAGCAAAAATGGCTTTAGAATTCATTGCCCAATTGAAGATTTGACCGCTGAAGAATATAATTTATTATGGAATGGAACCTCTGGGACATTAGGGATAAAGCAATTTTTCGACGATGTCGAATCACAAACTTATAAAATTCAATACCGAGTACTACTTTCCAGATATAGAGGAAGAGCTTTGTGCCCAGAATGTAAAGGAACAAGGATAAGAAAAGAGGCTCAATATGTGAAAATCAACAATTGCAATATCGGTGAATTGTTATCTATGACCATTTTAGAATTGCATGAATGGTTTGGAAACCTTTCTTTATCAAAGTATGATAGACAGATTGCCAATCGCATACTCCTAGAGATTTCTAATAGATTACAATTTATGATAGACGTGGGATTGGAATATTTAACTTTAAATAGATATTCGAATACCCTTTCTGGAGGCGAATCTCAGCGTATCAATCTCACCCGTACATTAGGAAGCAACTTAACAGGCTCACTCTATATTTTAGATGAACCTAGTATTGGACTACACCCTCAAGACACCAATAAACTAATAAAAATCCTTAAGCATTTGAGAAATTTAGGAAACACAGTAATTGTTGTCGAACATGAAGAAGATATTATCCGCAGTTCAGATTACTTGATTGATATAGGCCCAGGTGCCGGCAGATTGGGAGGAGAAGTTGTCTTTAAAGGCCCTTTCAATACCAAAGGAGAAAAAAGTCTGACTACACAATACTTAAATGGAGAACTGAGTATTCCATTACCTGATAAAAGGGTGCTGACAGCCAACAATATTAATATTATAGGAGCAAGAGAGCATAATTTGAAAAATATTGATGTGAAAATTCCTATCCAAGCATTGACAGTAGTAACTGGCGTTTCTGGTTCGGGAAAATCGACATTAATCAAACAAATTTTATATCCAGCTATCAAAAACAAATTAGAATCAGCATCTTTAAAACCTGGTCATCATAGAGAGTTAAGCTTCCCAGCTAAATTAATCTCAAAAATAGAAATGGTGGACCAAAGTCCTATCGGTCGTTCCTCTCGCTCCAATCCTGTGACTTATATTAAAGCCTATGATGTTATCAGAGATTTATATGCATCTCAAGCTTTATCAAAAATACGAGGTTACCAACCAAAACATTTTTCATTTAACGTAGATGGAGGTCGTTGCGAAACCTGCTTAGGAGAGGGAGAAACTGTTGTTGAAATGCAATTTTTAGCAGACATCCATTTGACTTGTGAAACCTGTAAAGGGAAACGTTTTAAGAATGAAATATTAGAAGTAAGATATAAGGAGAAAAACATTTCTGATATATTACAAATGACAATAGATGAGGCTATCCAATTTTTTCAAGATAAAAAAGAATTAGCCAATAAACTCCAACCACTCGCTGATGTCGGTTTGGGATATATTCAATTAGGGCAATCTAGTAGCACATTAAGTGGAGGAGAAGCACAAAGAGTCAAACTTGCATCTTTTCTTTCAAAAGGATTCAGTAGTCAGCCTACATTGTTTTTATTTGACGAACCTACTACCGGACTTCATTTCCACGATATCAATAAATTATTGAATGCCTTTTATGCATTACTCAGGTCAGGGCACACAATCGTTGTCGTTGAACACAATTTAGAAGTGATAAAATGCGCTGATTATATCATTGATTTGGGACCTACTGGTGGGAAAGGAGGAGGGTATTTATTATATCAAGGACGTCCAGAAGGAATTGTTGAAGAAGAGAAATCTATAACAGGAAAATTTTTGAAAGATAAATTGTAGGAAAATCAATTAGATATAACTCAATACTTCTAATTTCTGCCCTTTCAACTGCTCTCTTGTTTTATTAATATTCTTAGTGAAACCTAAGATAAATCCACCACCACCTGCACCACAAAGTTTGAAATAATAATCACCACTATCTAGCCCTTTTTTCCAATGCTTATTGAAAAACTGAGGAATCATAGGTTTAAAATGTTGAAACTGGAAATGGGAAAGTTTTTTCATATATCCAAACAAAGTTTCAGTGTCTCCTTCTAAAAATGCTTGAATACAATTATTGGCAAATGGCTTGAGTTGCTTATCCACAAACTCACGGTAAGAAGGTTTTTCCATTTGCTCCATATAATACTTCACTAATGGCTCTGTCTTTCTAGAGATTCCCGTATCAATTAAGAAGATTGCTCCTTCTCCATCTTTTTTCATAGCAACCTTGACAGGTTCGATTTCTTGATTTTCTTTTATCAACAAAGGAAGATTCAAATAACAAATCAATGGATCCACCCCTGAACTTTTTCCATGAAAGAATGACTCCATTATTCCAAGCACCCATTTCAATTCAGCAATAGTTTCCTTTGTAGGCTGTTCATCCAATGTAATTTTATCTTTTACATATCTTTCATAAACAGCTGCCACCAATGCGCCAGAGCTTCCCACACCAAACCCCTGAGGGATAGTAGAATTAAAGAAAATACCTTCTGCTAAATCTTTTTGAAATGCTGAAATATCAAAATCGAAATTAAGGTGACCCAAATTCATCTGTTCTTGAATATAATTTCCAAGATTTTTCAAATGTGCATTAGATTGTAATTTAAATTCTTCAGAAACGGTATCATCTGAAAAGGTCAAGAAACCCTTAAAAATTTCATACGGAACTGTCAAGCCCATACTATCTTGTATAATGCTATACTCTCCAAAAAGGAGGATTTTAGAATGGAATGTGGTGTCCTTTTTTGACATTTTAACTTATTTTTTCAGGACCTTTGCCTACAAGGTCATGAATTACTCGTTGATTCTCACACAAAGGTACTAACTCTTTATCGATAAACGATATTATTTCTTTTTTAATATTATCGGGATAAAGGACATGAATATTAGGTCCTGCGTCTAAGGTAAAATAGATAGGAAGATTTTTTTCTATTCTGAAATGTTGTATTTTCTCTATGGCAATCAATGTATTAGGATGCAGCAAAATAAATGGAGGTTCAGATGCCATCATCAATGCATGAAGAGTTAGCGCTTCCTTTTCTATTATTTTTCCCCATGTGTCAACATCACCTTCTTGCATCGCATCTAGCAATTGTTTCACATGAATATTCGCTTGAAGGTATCTTTGTTCTGCATACGGATTGCCTTCCATCAGCGCATGACCTGCCCGACTAGAAACAGATTTTTCTGCAGCACTAATAATTAATATACTATCTCTATACGTATGAAATATGGGATGTGCTCTTTCTGCTACAGGTATTGCAAACTCATTAGAAGAACCATCTACAGTGATTAATTCTCCCCATTCTGCCAAATAAGGAAAAACAGAGCGACTTGCACTTCCAGAACCTAATCGAGCTATAACTGAAGCTTTTTGAAAAAAATCAACTTCATCATTCAATCTATTCAAAAATTCTCTTTCAATATCACAAAGACATAGAGCTAATGCGCTCATCGAAGATGCAGATGAAGCAATTCCTGTCGAATGAGGAAATGAATTTTTGCTCTCTATATCAAGGTGTAAGTCATTCAAAAAAGGAAAATATTCGATAATAGATGATAAGAATTTTCTTATTTTTTCTTCAAATTTTATCTTTTTCTCTCCTTCAAACAAAAAACTCATTGAAACACCTTCAACATTATCTGGTTTCCTGACATACTTAATAGATGTTTCAGTATAAGCATCTTGAAGAGTAAAGCTGACTGATGCATTTCTAGGATATTGCTTCGCATATTTACCCCAATATTTAACTAATGCAATATTTGAAGGAGATTTCCAAGCCACCATACCTTCATTCTTATTTACTTGGAGAGTACTCATAATCTTTAATAACAAGTGCAAATGTACAGTAAAGTTTCATACAGACTAGCAGATATACAAATATGCATACTTTAAACACATAATAATTTTCAATTTGAAAAATATAATTTTACTTTGCCAACTAATTTGAATATCTGAATAAGTCTAAGAGAATTACTGTGAAAAAAATAGGGATAATTGCAAATACCTCATGGAATATATTGAATTTTAGACTAGGGCTTATTCATGCTTTGAAGCAAGCAGGTCATCAAATCATCATAATTGCCCCAAATGATGAACATAGTGCCGAATTGGATCGACTTGGTTTTAATATTCAATATGTCAAAGGCCTTTCTAGAAAAGGTACCAATCCATTGATAGACTTATTATTAATTTTTGAACTTGCAAAAATATATAGACAATCTAAGCTTGACATTGTTCTTCAATATACAATAAAGCCCAATATTTATGGCAGTATTGCAGGTTTTTTGACTCGCATAAAGACTATTAGCACAGTGACTGGGTTGGGATATGTATTCCTTAACAATGGCTTGAGTTCTTCGATAGCTAAGATTTTATACAAAATTGCTTTTAAATTTTCACATCTTGTCTATTTTCAAAATGCAGATGACAAAGCTCTTTTTGAACAATCAGGCTTAGTTTCCATTCGAAAGAGTCGATTAGTTAATGGTTCTGGGATAGATACAGATTTTTATCATCCCAATTATTGTGATTCTATTCCAAAAAATAGTGGAGTGACGACCTTTTTAATGATAGCTAGATTACTAAAAGACAAAGGCGTTTATGAATATATTACAGCGGCCAAAAACATTGCTATCAAATATTCTGATACTCGATTTATTCTTCTTGGAGACACAGACATAGGTAATCCTGCAGCTGTACCTGAAAAAGACATTGAGTTATGGAAAGAAGAAAATATTATTGAAATACTTGGCTTTAAGAAAAACACCCGCTATTATATCTGTCAAGCTGATGCCGTAGTTTTACCCTCATATCGAGAAGGTATCCCAAGGGTAATTTTGGAAGCATTTGCTATGGGCAAACCATGCATTACTACTGATGCTCCAGGTTGCAGACACACAGTTGACCATACCATCAATGGACTTATCTGTAAGGTTGCAGATGCTAAAGACCTTGAAAACAAAATTGAGGAGTTTATTTTGATGAATGTAGAAGAAAAAAGGAAGATGGGCGAAAATGCAAGATACAAAGCCCTTAATACCTATTCAATAGACTTTATCGCTAAAGAATATCTTACTTTATTAGATAGTTTGTAAATATTGTTATAATTTTTACTTTTACAATAGTAACCCAAAGGTTATATGTTTGAACAACCTTTATTTTATATCGTTTTAGCAGCTATATTATCTATAGCATTTACAATAATAGCAATACCTAGTTTACTAGGAATAGCAGAATACATCGACTTATATGATGAAACCAATCCTAGAAAATCACATAAAGGGAAAGTCCCCAATCTAGGAGGGTTTGCAGTTTTTGGAGCATTTGTCATTTCATATTGTATCGCTGGAGATTTTTCTGAAAAAGAAGTCAAGTATATCATTGCGGCTCTTTGTTTCATCTTTATGATTGGAGCGAAAGATGACATTGTTGATTTAACACCTCACAAAAAATTTGGGGGACAATTTTTAGCTGCAAGTTTAATCGTTTTGATTGGAGGAGTAAGACTGACTAGTTTCTATGGTATTTTTGGCATTTCTCACTTGCCTTATATTGTTAGTGTTGTATTTTCAATTGTAACAATAGTGTTTATCATCAATGCCTTTAACCTCATAGATGGAGTCAACTGGTTGGCTGGAGGAGTTACACTTGTTGCTATGGGAACTTTTGCCTTATGGTTTTATATTCATGGATTTTATGATTATGCAATCATGGCAGCAAGTATCATTGGTTCAATCATAGTCTTTCTAAAATATAACTATACACCTGCAAGAATATTTCTTGGAGACTCAGGTAGTCTATCTATTGGTTTATTAACAGCAGTACTGATTATAATATTCATTGAAAAAAGTGCAGATGTACTATATGTTCATACGAACGAACCTTTTCGTGTTGTATCTGGACCAGCATTAGCGATAGCAATACTTATCATTCCGATTTTTGACACCCTTAAAGTATTTACAGTAAGGATATTAAATGGACGATCTCCTTTCGATGCTGACAGAACTCATCATCATCATAAATTATTAGACTTAGGATTTACACATGAACAAACTAGTGCAATTCTTGTATCAGTCAATATTGCATTTGTTGTTATAGTTTATTACACACAATTTCTACGAAATGCCATATTAATTCCTTTGATATTTATAGCTGCAGGATTGTTATCATTTGCTCTATATAGCATAAAACCGTCAAAGAAAACATCTTCTACGATCTCTTCTCAGAAAGAACCTTTAGTTAAATCCTAAAGCGTTTAATACTTCAAAATATTTTGTGGGGACAATTGGGTAACTTCTATCAATTCACTTAGAATCATGGCTGTTGCACCCCAAAGCGTTTTATTATGAACATCAAAATAGGGCGCCATTAACTCCATGCCCATCGTACTTTTAATCAACTTTTCTTTTCTACTATTCTGTTCAAAAAATAATTGAAAGGGTGTTTCTAAGATTTGTGCCACTTCTCTTGAATCAGGATGAGTAATAATCGGACAATCTGCAATAGCAACAATCGGTTGAATATTAAAATTGCTTGCAGCAACAAACACTTTTGACAATTCTCCAATGACATGAAAACAACCTTTGTCAACTCCCACTTCTTCTAGAGTCTCCCTCACTGCCGCTTCTGTATAAGACTCATTTTTCTCCAATTTACCTCCAGGCAAACTAATCTGACCACTATGAGCACCTTTGTATATATTTCTTTCTATCAACAAAATGTGAGGTTGGTCTTGAATAGGATATAACAATGCCAAGACTGCACTCTCCTTGGCAAAAGGGGAGGGCGGAATATCAATATTAGGGAATCCTGGCAAAAATGGTCGCATTTTGCCCTGTGCCATTGCTCCAGGCAAAGGTTTTGAAAGTTGTTTCTCAAGTGCCTTGGTTAATTCTTGAAACATTCTACAAATATCCAAAAAAAAGAAAGATTATAGACTAAATTCAATAGTATGTATCTTTGCTAAATGGATATTCTGAAAGAACTCAATGATGTTCAAGGTCAAGCGGTAAGTACAATAGATGGACCCATAATGATTATTGCTGGTCCAGGTTCAGGGAAAACAAGGGTTTTGACCTATCGAATGGCTTATTTGATTCAGAAAGGTATAGATCCTTTCAGGATTCTTTCGCTGACCTTTACAAATAAAGCTGCTGCTGAAATGCGTGAAAGAATTCAGCACATTGTAGGAAGCGAGGCTAAAAATCTTTTTATGGGAACTTTCCATTCAGTCTTTGCGAGAATATTAAGAATGGAAGCCAATAAGTTAGGATATCCTAGCAATTTTACCATTTACGATACAGATGATGCCAAGAGTCTTTTGAAAAGTATCATTAAAGAAGAAGGGCTAAATGACAAAATATATAAAGCCTCGAATGTCTATTTCAGAATATCTTCCGCAAAAAATAGCCTTATTGGGCCTGAAGATTATCAAGCAAATGCAGACCTAGTCACAGAAGATGAGCAGATGGGGCGACCTCTCATTGGTAAGTTATATGAAAAGTACCAAAGAAGACTCTTCACCTCAGGAGCAATGGACTTTGATGACTTACTGATGAAAACCTACGAACTCTTAGATGTTTTTCCAGAAGTGCTCTATAAATATCAGAACAGATTCACACATTTGATGATTGATGAGTTTCAGGATACCAATTTTGCTCAATATGCTATCGTCAGAAAACTTGCAGCCATACATGAAAATATTTGTGTAGTAGGTGATGACGCTCAAAGTATCTATGCTTTTAGAGGAGCCACAATTGCCAATATCCTCAACTTTGAGAAAGACTATCCAGATTTGAAAGTATTCAAACTTGAACAAAATTACCGTTCTACTCCATTTATTGTCCACGCTGCCAATGAAGTCATTAATAAAAATCAAAATCAAATCAGAAAACTCATCTGGACTGAGAAATCAGAAGGCGATAAGATAAAAGTATTTAAAGCTGGTAACGAAAACGAAGAAGCTAGAATGATTGCAGAGTCTATTCTTGAACAAAAGATGAGATTTCACCTCAATAATCAAGATTTTGCAATATTATATCGTACCAATTCTCAATCTAGAGCATTTGAAGAGGCGCTTAGAAGGATGAATATTCCTTATAGAATCTACGGAGGAATGTCATTTTATCAAAGAAAAGAAATCAAAGACTTTGTCGCTTATCTCAGATTAACGATAAATCCCAATGACGAAGAAGCTCTCAAACGAGTTTTAGGACTGACAAAAGGCATTGGTCAAACGTCAATAGATAAAGTCATAGTGGGAGCGTCTAGTATGAATATTTCTACTTGGGAGATGGTCAAACATCCTGAAAATATTCCTCAAATCACTAGAAATGCATATCAGATATTAAATAATTTCAAATTAATGATTCAAAGTTTTCAAGCTCAATTGAAAACAAAAAATGCATTTGAAATCGCAGATATGATAGGTCGTCAAACGGGTTTTGTAGAAAATCTTTTTTTAGATAAATCCAATGAAGGGATAAGCAGATATGAAAACGTTCAAGAGTTATTAAACGGTATAAAATCATATACCTTAAATGAGAAAGAAGTATTAGAGGAAGATGAAGTAGCCCCTGAGAGCGACCTCGCTGCATATCTTCAACAGATTTCTCTATTAACTGACCAAGATGGGGAAGACCAAGATCCCAATAAAGTCAAATTGATGACTATCCATGCATCAAAAGGATTGGAATTCCCAACCGTATTTGTTGTCGGATTGGAAGAAAACTTATTCCCTTCAATGCTTTCTTTAAATACCCGTGATGAGCTGGAAGAAGAAAGACGATTATTTTATGTCGCCATCACCCGAGCACAAGACAGATTATTTTTATCCTTTGCTACTTCTAGAGTCAAATTTGGTTCCACTCAGTATAATGAAATCAGTAGATTTATAGAAGAAGTTGGCTTGAATAATTTAGATATACAAGGAGGAAAATCTATCCACCCTTCTATTCAACAGAAATCTATTAATTTTTCAAACAAATGGCAAGAAGGAGACAATGACAACAAACCTTGGTATTTAAAAAGAGCGAAATCCACTTCGCCATCTCAAGAGCCTATCAATAAACCACAACAACCATCTTCTGCAAATAGAAAAGCTGCTTTTGTATCTTCTGATTTGAGGAAAATTAAAATCAACGATATTGTGTTTCACGAAAAATTTGAACAAGGTTTAGTAAAGGAATTGGAAGGCAAAGGAGATAATATCATGGCGACTATTTTCTTTGAAGGTCATGGAACAAAGAAAATCATGTTAAAATTTGCCAAGCTACAGATTATAAATAGTTAATTTGGA
This sequence comes from Chitinophagales bacterium, assembly GCA_023957245.1. Classification (GTDB taxonomy): domain Bacteria; phylum Bacteroidota; class Bacteroidia; order Chitinophagales; family JADIYW01; genus JAMLHH01. The sequence continues at coordinate 52,656 of JAMLHJ010000002.1, read as the reverse complement.
AAAGGAAAATTATATCTTTGCGAAATATAAATCATCCAATATTTTATTGGTTAAAGAATTCTCTATATGAATTATAATACAAGAAGAGAAGCGATCACTATGAGAGAATATGGTCGCAGTATTCAGCGCTATGTAGATTTTGCAAAAAATATCCAAGATAAAGCACAAAGACAAATAGCTGCAGAAAGTATCATACAAATGATGTTAACGCTTAATCCTCAGTTGAAACACACTCAAGATTACAAACAAAAGCTATGGAGTCAATTGCTTATCATGGCTAATTTTGAATTGGATGTTGACATTCCAGAGGACGTTCCTACTTGTGCTGAAGAAGCCAATATTACTCCTAGTCCAATACCTTATCCTCGTTCTAATATTAGAATGAAACATTATGGTAAAAATGTAGAAACACTTATCAAAAAGGCTGTCAATTTTAAAGATGAGGAGCAAAAAGATGAATTAGTACATCTTATTGCCAACTTTATGAAATTGGCATACAAGAATTGGAGTAATGAAGAAGTCAACAATAGTTTAATCAGAGAAGATTTACGTACTATTTCTAAGGGAGGACTTGTCATCAGTGATGATATGCATATAGAAATTACTGCTCCAACAGGTAATCCTCAAAATAATAAAAGAAGAAATACGCAGAACAAGGGTAAAGGCAATGCTTCTTATTCTCGCAATCGAAACAACAAAAACAATAACAACAAGCGTTTTAGATAGCTATGAAAGATACTTTTGAAGTGATAGGTAGCCAAAAGTTGAAAGGAGACATTACTCCTCAAGGGGCTAAAAATGAAGCTTTACAAGTTATTTCAGCTGTGTTGCTTACAGATGAAGATGTTGTCATCAAAAACATTCCTAATATTAAAGATGTCAATGTTCTTATAGAATTGCTCAACAATATGGGTGTTAAGGTGACTCAAAACTCACCTGACACATACACTTTCAATGCAGGTGCTGTAGATGCAGATATTGTTCTTTCACCAGAGTTCAAGCAAAAGGCAGCACATCTACGAGGTTCGATAATGATATTAGGTCCATTATTAACTCGATTTGGTAAGGCGCACATGCCTATGCCTGGTGGTGACAAAATCGGAAGAAGAAGATTAGACACTCACTTCCAAGGGTTTACAGAATTGGGTGCAGTCTTCCATTATGATAGCATCAATAGTTTTTATTCGCTATATGCAGAACAACTTAGAGGTAAATTCATACACCTTGAAGAACCATCTGTTACAGGAACAGCCAATATCATCATGGCTGCAGTATTAGCTGAAGGAGTTACAACGCTTTATAATGCTGCTTGCGAACCATATATCCAGCAATTATGCTTAATGTTGAATAGAATGGGCGCAAAAATCACTGGAATTGCTTCAAATAAACTTGAAATTGAAGGTGTAAAAAAGCTTTCAGGAACAGAACATACTTTGCTTCCAGACATGATAGAAGTCGGTTCGTTTATTGGTCTTGCTGCAATGACTCAATCAGAGATTACAATTAAAAATTGTAGAATTGACATGTTGGGTTTAATACCTAATACTTTCAGAAAATTAGGGATTCAAATTGAATATAAAGGAGATGATATTTTCATTCCAGCACAAGAACATTATGAAATAGATACTTTCATCGATGGCTCTATCCTTACTATATACGACGCACCTTGGCCTGGATTGACACCAGATATTCTTTCTGTTTTATTAGTCACTGCATGTCAAGCCAAAGGAAGTGTATTGATTCACCAAAAGATGTTTGAGAGCAGACTATTTTTTGTTGACAAGCTAATAGATATGGGGGCAAAGATTATTTTGTGTGACCCTCACCGTGCAACAGTTATTGGAATAGATAGAAGCTATCCACTCAGAGCTATTAATATGACCTCTCCTGATATCAGAGCAGGAGTATCTCTTCTTATTGCAGCTTTATCTGCCGAAGGAAAGAGTATTATTTCCAATACACATCAGATAGAAAGAGGATATCAAAATATAGACGGGCGATTGAATGCCTTAGGTGCACAAATTACACGAATATAAGAGAAGCAATGAAAAAGAATTTTACTGGAACAGAACAATATATAGCATCTGAAGACTTGAGAATAGCAGTCAATGCAGCAGTAACATTAGAAAAACCACTCCTTATCAAAGGAGAGCCAGGCACAGGAAAAACTTTGCTAGCATTTGAAATCTCAAAAGCTCTGAATATGCCTATGTATTCATGGAATATCAAGAGTACCACCTCTGCTCAACAAGGGCTATATGAATATGATGCTGTCGCACGTTTGAGAGACTCTCAATTGGGAGATGAGAAAGTAAATGATATCAAAAATTATATTGTAAAAGGTCCTCTTTGGAATGCATTTGAAGCAGAGCAACAAGTTGTTTTATTAATTGATGAAATTGACAAAGCAGATATTGAATTTCCCAATGATCTTCTTTTGGAATTGGACAAAATGGAGTTTTATTGTTATGAATTACATCAAACTGTCAAAGCCAAATTTCGTCCTATTATTATCATTACTTCCAATAATGAGAAGGAACTTCCAGATGCCTTTTTAAGGAGATGTTTCTTCCATTATATTAGATTCCCAGATAAAGAAACGATGCAGCAAATCGTAGATGTACATTTCCCTAATATTCATCAGGAACTTGTTGCAGATGCTATGAAGGCTTTTTATCAAATACGTGAAACTCAAGGTGTCAAAAAGAAACCTTCAACAAGTGAATTTATTGATTGGATACGTTTATTGAAACTTGGAGATCAAAAAATCACAGAGCATACGCCAAAAGATGAATTGCCTTATTTAGGTGCTCTACTCAAAAACGAACAAGACATCGAATTGCTCCTCAGAATGGCTAAAATGGGGATGCGTAGATATTAATCTAAGATTCTTAAAAAGTACTAATTCTCAAAAAGAATTGCTTTTATTAAAATAAAGTTCTAAATTTGTAAATGTCGGCACGTCCTTATTACAAGGACGTGTCATTTTTTTTATTAAAAACCATAAGGTATGGCAGAGATTGTTTATGTAACCCAAGAAGGGATGGACAAGTTGAAGGAAGAGTTGAATTGGCTCATTAATGAAGAAAGACCAAAAGCTTCTCAAGCAATTGCTGAGGCAAGAGAAAAAGGTGACCTTTCAGAAAATGCAGAATATGATGCAGCCAAAGAAGCTCAAGGTTTATTAGAACTGCGTATCTCCAAACTTCAAGATACCATTGGCAAAGCCAGAGTGATAGACCCTACGCAATTAGATACTTCTAAAGTTTCTGTATTGTCAAAAGTAAAAGTGAGAAATATTAAATTGAAAAGAGAATTTGAATATACTCTTGTTTCTGAAAAAGAAGCAGATTTGAAACAAATGAAAATTTCAGTACAATCTCCTATTGGTAAATCTTTATTAGGTAAAAGAAAAGGAGATAAGGTAGATGTTGAAACCCCAGGAGGAATCATTCCTTTTGAAGTTTTGGATATTTCTATTTAATTTTGAAATCGGATGTCAAGTATCTTTTCAAAAATAATCAACAAAGAAATTCCTAGCTATAAAGTGGCTGAGGACGAACGCTATTATGCATTTTTAGACATCAGACCTCTTCAAGCTGGACATGTATTAGTAGTGCCTAAAATAGAAGTTGATTATATTTTTGATTTAGATGATGACACCCTCGCTGGTCTTATATTATTTTCAAAAAGAGTAGCAAAAGCAATTGAAGCTGCTATTCCTTGTAAAAGAATTGGCGTTGCAGTGATAGGATTAGAGGTGCCACATTGCCATGTACACCTATCTCCAATCAATTCTATTTACGATTTGGATTTTTCCAAACCCAAACAAATCCCTGCAGAGAAGATGCAGGAAATAGCATCAGCTATCCAAGCTAATTTTAAATAATTTCCTTTTATTTTTTTATCGGAATATGTAGATACCTTCATATTCTTTCTATCGTTTTAGAAAGAGTATGAAGTATCTTTCCATTTTATCAAAAATATCTTCAATTTTCTTCACAGCAAGAAAGTCTCATACGAGAAATCTCTATAGTATCTGGATAAATGAGGTGAAAAAAGGCGAATCTTCTTTCGAAGTCTAGAAAATGATTGAAAGTTGCAGGTTATTCTATTTTTTTACAACTACACAAAAAATTGTATTTCAACTTCTTGTGCTATATGTTGTGGAGCTGGAGGGATTTGAACCCTCGTCCGGCTAAGGTGCCTATGGGCTTTCTACATGTTTAGCAAAAACTTGATTTTCGATGAAAGCTAGGTGTTTTTACTTACCTAATACCTCCACTTAGGTTGGTGTTTAATTTCTGAGTATAACCACTTCTCAAAAACGATCCTGTATGTATGATGCCCACATCCGTAGCTACGAGGAAAACCAAGGGTGGACACTTGAGGTTAGTCTTCTTGACTAAGCTGCAAGGGCGTAATTATTATCGCCATATAAAAAAGTTTCATGCCTTAACTTATAACGGGCCAAATGCACAATGCCCGACATGCTTACACATCTGCCGACTTCCCGTCAATTCCTGTCAGCCCCTAAATTTCAATGAACATTTGTTATTCAATAACAATTTTCAAGCCACAAAGATACGTTTATTTTTTATCTGTAAAGAAGATATTTTAATTGCCTTTTTTACTTCTAGGAGTATTGGATTGCTGATGGCTTCTAGTCTTCTTCGGATATACGGGTAAAGGTTCTTGAGATTTTTGCATCTTTTCCTGATAAGGTGAAAACTTTCCATTATCTCGTGAACCATTTGTTGGAGAAGATGAAGATGGCTGAAAATCTCCTTTGCTCTCAGTTTTACTAGAGGAAGTAAAAGATTTGGAAGAAGAAGTTTTTGATGAACCTACAAGAGAAAATCCTTCTGGTAACCATATCCACTCTTGCATAGCATAATCACCACTACTACTTATCGGTTGGACAGTAACAGATCGACTATGCTCAACGTTTTGATTATCAATAATCTTATATGGAATCCTTGCCCCTACTTGCTCTTTATTTAAGTCAAAAATTCGATGATATTTACCTTCTTTTTCAGGACGATATTCTAAAAGAATTAGATGTTGGTTGGGTGTAAAAAAATCTGTTCCTCCCTTCAGTAAAAGATAAGGTTGCTTCTTTTTCTCAATCACAGCAATACTATGAATGTATAAGGGAATCTCTTTCCCTTGAACGGTTTTTATACTATTGCCCTTGGCAGAATATTCAAATAAAGGGAAAAGATGTTCAATATTTGCACCACCAGAAAACAATAGTTTTGCATCATCAAAAGTGCTCACCCATACTCCTGAATTCATCAGATTTAATTCTTTAGGAAAAGTAGAGAAATCTGAAAACCGATCTGAAATTTCCAATAAGCGAAGATGAATATTATGTTCTCCTTTAATCGGAATAAAATTTACTTGATGAGTTTGACTATCTAATTTTTGTTCCAAAATATTGATTTTGTTATCTACTGTACTTGTCAAAATATCAATATTCCCATCTTTATTATGGTCAAATAGTTCAATATTCTGAATAGTAGAATGAACAGCTTTTTGTTGCAAAATATTAGAAAATTCTAAAAATGAAGCATCTTCTTGTTGAATAATAAGGCTAATAACTCCCTGATTATCAGCAAAAATCAAATCTAACTTAACATCCTTATTTATATCACCACTACAAAAGGCTATGGCTTCTCCTATTCTATCTATACCAATAAATAATGTAATATCTTTAAAAGTTCCATCTCCATTATTTTTCAAAACACTTGGAAATAGAGGGAAGGAATTATTGGAAGAAACTCCTTTTCTAAGGATAATAATATCATCAAATTTGTCATTATTCAAATCTGTGATATAATATTTATTCCCTCCTGGAAAATTTTCCAATCCTGAAACACTTGTTATATCCTCCCATTTCTGATAGGCATTATTCCATTCTAATATTCTGAGTGGCGATTTTGAATTATCTGAAACCAACAAATTTCTTGTTCCTGTCTTTCTGCTAAAGGATACTATTGCACCAGAACCAGATTTATTGAGTAGAGGAGCATCCAAATAAGATATTTTTATTCTATCATCTATTTTTTCATAAGGAAGAGAGCCTTTAATGAACTGAGAAAGCCAATACCATTGCGATTGAGATGAATAAATGGAGTGATTGGACGCTTGATCAATTTTGCTAATAACAGAAGGCATTTTCAAATTGCAGGCATCTGATGGTTCTTGAATACAAGATAGAAAATCTTTTAACCCTCTATATCCAGAAAAATCATTTGACAAATCTTGATGGACATACTTTTGCTCTAATGAGTTTAATATTTCATTGTTGCCAAGATATAAATTTTCAATATAATCGTTTAACACCTTTCTTTTTGCAGAATCTTGTACTATCGTATTCAATTTCTTTTTTTTCCTCAAATCAAAATCTTTCCAATTGATGTAATTTTTAGGGATTTCAGGTGTAAGCGTATCTGCTTCAATTGCTTTCCATAATCTAGCAACAGCAGAGATTGTATCCTTTTCTATGCCATTTGCCCATAAGGCATGACCTATACAGATGAAAAATGAAACGATTAAAATTCTTAATTTCATAAAAATAATCTATTTACATATTTCTTCGGTACTGGCCCCCAACTTCAAACAAAGCATGAGTAATCTGCCCTAAGGAACAATATTTGACCGTCTCAATCAATTCTTCAAACATATTTTTATTGGCTAATGCAGCATCTTGTAATTTTTTAAGTGCTGTATCAGAAGAGGATTGGTGAAATTGAAATAGATTTTCAAGATTACTAATTTGTCTTTGTTTTTCCTCTTGAGTAGCACGAATCACTTCATTAGGAATGATAGTTGGCGAACCTTTGGAAGATAAAAAGGTATTGACTCCCATAATAGGCAATTCTCCAGAGTGTTTTTTCTGTTCATAATACATACTTTCCTCTTGAATTTTTCCTCTTTGATACATTGTTTCCATTGCACCGAGAACTCCCCCTCTTTCAGTCAGTCTATCAAATTCTACATACACGGCTTCTTCTACCAAATCTGTCAATTCTTCGATAATAAATGAGCCTTGAAGTGGATTTTCATTTTTGGCAAGCCCCAATTCGTGATTAATAATCAATTGAATAGCCATTGCTCTACGGACACTCTCTTCTGTAGGAGTGGTAATGGCTTCGTCATAAGCATTGGTATGCAGAGAGTTACAATTGTCATAGATGGCATAAAGTGCTTGTAATGTTGTTCTTATATCATTAAAATCTATCTCTTGAGCGTGAAGACTTCTTCCAGATGTTTGAATATGATATTTCAATTTCTGTGAACGATCATTGCCGTGATAGATATATTTCATGGCTTTCGCCCAAATTCGTCTAGCAACTCTACCTATTACAGCATATTCTGCATCAATACCATTGGAGAAGAAAAAGGAAAGATTGGGAGCAAAATCATCAATATTCATTCCTCTACTCAAATAATACTCAACAAATGAAAACCCATTGGATAAAGTAAATGCCAATTGAGAAATTGGATTGGCTCCTGCTTCTGCAATGTGATAACCAGAAATCGAAACCGAATAAAAATTTCTTACTTTTTTATCAATGAAATAAGCTTGGACATCTCCCATCATCTTCAATGAGAACTCAGTACTAAAAATACAAGTATTCTGCGCTTGGTCTTCTTTCAATATATCTGCCTGAACTGTTCCTCTTACTTGAGAAAGAGCAAAAGATTTTATTTTCTCATAAACATCCCTAGGCAATACCATATCACCAGTAACACCCAAAAGCATCAATCCTAGACCATTATTCCCCTCTGGCAATTCTCCATGATATCGTGGTCTCTCTTGACCTTTTTGTGAATAGATATGATTGATTTTTTCGTTGACATCTTTTTCTAACCCATTCTCAATAATATATTTTTCACATTGCTGGTCGATGGCAACATTCATGAAAAAAGCACATATTGTTGCAGCAGGACCATTAATAGTCATAGATACAGAAGTATTGGGATCACACAAATCAAAGCCACTGTATAATTTCTTAGCATCATTTAAAGAGCAAATAGAAACTCCGCTATTACCTATTTTACCATAGATATCTGGTCTTATCGCAGGATCTTCACCGTATAATGTTACACTGTCAAAAGCTGTTGAAAGTCTTTTAGCTTTTAATCCTAGCGATACATAATGAAATCTTTTATTGGTACGTTCTGGGCCACCTTCTCCAGCAAACATTCTCGTAGGATCTTCCCCCTCTCTTTTGAAAGGAAAAACTCCAGAAGTATATGGGAAACTACCAGGAACATTTTCTCGTAATGACCATTTTAAAATATCTCCCCACGCTTCATATTGAGGAAGAATCACTTTGGGTACTTGAGTATGAGAGAGTGTTTCTGTATGGGTTTTAATTTTTATTTCCTTATCTCTTACTTTATAAATAAAATATTCACCTGAATAGGCTGCTTTCAAATCCTCCCAGCTGTCAAGAATGTTTTTAGAATCAACATGTAATAAATCTCTTTTCTGTTGCAATAAAGGCTTTAAGGCTGCTTTTACTTCTGTATTAGAAATAGAAGAAGTCCTTTCCAAAGCAAATAAATCTTGGGCAATATGTCTTTGCTCTTCAACCCATTTATCATAATCTCTATTTTTCTGAGCAATTTCAGAAAGATATCTGACCCTTGATGGTGGAATAATAAATATCTTTTCAGACATTCCACTATGCAAATCCACTTTGCTTATCAACGGGCTTTTAGTTTTTTCAGCGATTGTATCAATTACAGCTTTATATAATTGAGTAGTACCTGGGTCATTGAATTGGGACGCAATACTACCAAAAACTGGCATTTCAGAAGGGTCAATATTCCACAAATTTCGATTTCTTTGAAACTGTTTTTTCACATCTCTCAATGCATCTTGTGCGCCTCTTTTATCGAACTTATTGATAGCAACAACATCTGCATAGTCTAGCATATCAATTTTCTCCAATTGTGATGCTGCACCATATTCTGGTGTCATTACATAAAGAGCCACATCTGCTAAATCCACGACCTCAGTCCCTGACTGTCCAATACCTGAAGTTTCTAATAAGATTAAATCAAATCCTGCTGCTTTTAAGATATCTTTTGCATCATGGAGCGTTTGAGAGATACTAGCATTAGTCTGTCTAGTTGCCATTGACCTCATAAATACTCTAGCATTGGAGATACTGTTCATGCGTATTCTATCGCCTAATAGTGCGCCTCCTGTCTTTCTTCTAGAAGGGTCAACAGAGATAATCGCAATATTTTTATAAGGGAAATCGATTAAAAATCTTCTTACCAATTCATCTACTAATGAGGATTTTCCTGCACCACCAGTACCTGTAATTCCCAACACTGGCACAAAAGGATTGTCTTTAATAATTTCCTCAATAAGTCTTTTATTATTTGGATAAAAATCAGGGTCATTCTCTGCTGAAGTAATTAACTGTGCGATATATTGAGCTTCTTTACTCCTAATTTTTGTTTTGTCTAACTGAATATCTCTCAATGTCGAATAATCCGATTGCTCCAATAAATCATTTATCATGCCTTGCAACCCCATTTCACGACCATCATCAGGAGAGTAAACTCTAGCGATACCATAATCTTCCAAATCTTGAGCCTCTTCAGGCAAAATTGTACCTCCACCTCCAGCAAATATCTTGATATGACCAGCCTTCTTTTCATTTAGCAAGTCATACATATACTTCAAGTACTCAACGTGACCACCTTGGTAGGAGGTAATCGCAATTGCATTGGCATCTTCTTCTATTGCACATTCTACTATCTCACGAACAGAGCGATTGTGTCCCAAATGTATCACCTCCGCACCAGATGCTTGGATAATTCTTCGCATGATATTAATAGATACATCATGACCATCGAATAGTGAGCCAGCAGTGACAACTCGTATTTTATTTTTTAATTGATATGGAGCAGGTTCTTTTTGCATAATGTAAAGTTAATGATTACCAATAGACTTTGTACAAAAATGTACTCTTTTAGAATAGCAGAAGAACTCTTTTAGGAAAATGAATATGGCATAAAAATCTCTTTTCTCAATTGACGATATTATTCATCAAGCGACTTCAAACTGATCTTTTGCAGGTCACTGATTTGATTTTCAATAATTTCAATTCTTGCTTTAATGGCAGCAGTATTTCCCCGACCTAGATCTAATTTCTTCAATAGACGAGCTTTGTCTGCATTCAACTCATTGATTTTCCATTGTTTGACTTCAATGTGTTTGATTATCATGCCAATGGTTTCGTGTGTCATTCCTTTCATAATATCCTGTAAAACAAGATCTTGTTCTGACTTTTGATGTGTAAAACTCTCTATAATCTGCTGAGTAATATCTTCGACAGCAGGAATTTTCTTTGATTTAGAAATATCTTCCAGCGAATTATCAATTACATTAAAAGTAATATTGCTGATAGAGCTATCCAATGCTTCGGCTATCAACTTGCCCACTCCTGGAATTAAAGAAATACGCTGAATTTCAGGATTTTCTTCAATAGATTTATGAACGATATTTTGCAGGTATTTATATAGGTCATTTCTATGTCTGTAATAGGTAATACTCACAATTTCAGAAAGTTTGTGATTGATAAATGTATTAATTTGCTCTTTCTGTGGTTCAATAATCTGTATTGCAATCTGTTGAATGAGTGGGCTATTTTTATGTATTTCTTCTTGTACTCCATTCAAAACATTAATTACCACTTTATCAGAAAGTTCTTCTACCCCAATTTTTAGATATTTTGAACCTTTTTTGTATAAATAAGTACTTTTAATATCAATAATTCCCAGTGTATTCAACCTTAAAATCATCCCTAATATTCTGAATAATCTGAACAACTTAAATGTACCGTTCATCGGAATACAACCCAATACATCATACCAATGAATAAAAGGATAAAAAAACCATTTGTCATACACCTTTCTATATATAGATAACCCCCATCTAATGAGTAGTTCTAAAATAAAAATGCTGACAAAAATTAAATCTAAGTAGGAAGTATTGGGGTGAATCTTTTCTGCATAGAATTGATTGAAAGTTGGAGAAATAAGTGCAAGTAAATCTTTGAATGACAAGTAAGTATATGACCAGTCAAAAAATATTAAACCTAGATTGACAAGTACCAATACGACCATAATCAGGTCAACAAATAATGGCAATCCTTGTCTAGATTTCCTTAGTTTATCAATATCTATTTTTAAAAAGCGTTGAATTTTTCGTGACATACTACCTTGTTTATGAAATCAAGATAGTAAAAAAATATTTTTACTATAAATAACAAAGGGTACAACCTAGAGTCATACCCTTCGAAATGATTTATATTTTTATGATTTTATCCAGCAATAATATTGGCAGCGATTGCATCTCCAACTTCACTTGTGCTATATTTTCCTTTGTTAATATCTTCAGTAACAATACCTTCTTCTAAAGCTTTCTCTACAGCAGCTTCTATAGCACGAGCTTCATCTAACCATCCAAAAGAATATTCCAGCAACATTGCTGCTGATAATATAGTCGCCATAGGATTAGCAATATTTTTTCCTTTAGCTTGAGGATACGAACCGTGAATAGGTTCATATAATGCTGAAGTTTCTCCGATAGAAGCAGATGGTAACAAGCCTAAAGTTCCTGTAATAACAGATGCTTCATCCGAAATAATATCTCCAAACATGTTTTCTGTCAAAATAACATCATAAGTTCTAGGTCTTTGAATCATATACATTGCTGCTGCATCAATAAAAGAAGTTTCAAACTCAATATCTGGATGTTGTTCAGCATATTTACCTACTACTTCTCTCCAAAGTCTAGATGTTGCTAGAACATTGGCCTTATCTAACAACGTCACTTTCTTTTTACGATTTTTGGCATATTGAAATGCTTTTTCAGTAATGCGCAAAATTTCATCAGCAGTATATTCACAAGTATCGAAAGCGTGTTTGCCATCTTCACTTCTTCCTCTAGGTTTACCAAAATAAATTCCACTAATTAATTCTCTCACTACGACAAAATCAACTCCTCTAACGATATCTGCTTTCAATGGAGAAGCATCAATCAGGCTTTCATAACTTTTTACAGGGCGAATATTTGCATATAGACCTAAAGCATTTCTCATTGCCAACAAGCCTTGCTCAGGACGTATTTTAGCATTGGGATTATTATCGTATTTCGGATCGCCGATTGCTCCAAAAAGGATAGCATCTCCCCAAAGACATAACTCATGAGTTTCTTGTGGATATGGGTTGCCAGTAGCATCTATTGCCGCTGCACCTACCAATCCTTCTTTATATTCAAAAACATGTCCAAATCGTTTTGCAATAGCATCTAATGCCTTTACAGCCTCTCTGACAACCTCTGGACCGATACCATCTCCTGGAAGAATAGCGATTTTCTTATTCATATTTATTAAATTCAACTTATTAGAGTTGCGAATTTACGAAAGCAATTTTAAAAATGACAATATTTGAAGGATAGAACTCTTTTATGATAGTTATCGGCAAAAGATATTTGATAATATTATACACTCTCATACTGCTATTTATAGGAGTAGAGTCTTCTTTTGCTGCTCCCCAATTGACAATTTCTACTCTTCATCAAAAATTAGCTAAACAACAAAAGAAAGAAGATAGTACTGAAATACAATTATTATTGGCAAAAACACACTTAAAGGAAGGCAATTTAGATTCTTCTATTTACTATAAAAGATTGATTGACAAATTAAGCCTTACACGTTCCCACAACAAAGCATTATACTATGAAGTAAAAGGTTTAATCGCCTATGAAAGAGAGCTATATTCACAAGCCATCAATTACAATAATCTCGCAATTCGGGAAGCGGAAGTATCTAAAACAGGTGAGACCCAATGGGCAATTTTAGAATATAAAAACAATATTGGTCGAGCATGGATAGCCACCAATGAATTAGAAAAAGCAAAAGAGATATATGACGAGATTTTCAAACAAGTAAAAAATTCTCATCCCTCTCAGATTGACTCTATGTTATTGAGTGTGTTTTACAACAATATGGGAGTGATACATTTCTACCAAGGAGAATTGGATGAAGCTTTTCAATATTATGATTTATCTAGAACAATCGCAACCATGGCAGGGACAGGTCAAGACATCCAAGTGGGTAGAGCATTGTACAATATGGGATTGGTCAAAGAAGAAAAAGGTTTTCTAATAGACGCAACTGTTTTATATGAAAAAGCCTTGAAAATATATCTTCATAACTATAATGGTTATCATCATCATATTGCTGAAGTATATGGCAGTTTAGGCAATATTTACCTTACACGATATGAGTTGCAGAGAGCAAGATATTATTTTCAAAAAGACTTAGAAGTATCGACTTATTTATATGGAGATAATCATGTGGAATCCACTTGGGGCTATGAAAATATGGGGCGATTGTATCAGGAAGAAGGCAATGATAGCCTGGCGCACAAGATGTTTGACAAAGCTTTGAAAATCCGTAATGAGGCCTATAAAGGCAAGCATATTTCAATTGCAAATTTGTATCTCTCCCTTGCTGAAATTGAAAAAAATCCTCAACATTCAATCCTATTGGCTCAACAAGCCTTAAAAATAGAAAATGCTATCACTGAGAAACCGACAATTGGAAAATGGAATATCTCCAACCATTTAATAGAGCAATATCTAAAAACTAAAAATTACAAGAAAGCAGAAACAGAGATGATTCATGCCTTAAAAAGAGGACAAAAATTATTTCCTCATCAAAATCATCCTCTATTTGTAAAAACATATTTATTAGGCGCAAAAATCTATGCTGCACGTAGGTTAGATAGCCAAGCACAATATTATATTCAAAAAGCCATTACACAATGTCTTCATGAAAACATTAGCAGGTCGAATGATAAATTATTAGAAGTCACAGATATTGAAAACATTCCAGACTACTTGCAAATCTTGATTTACAAAACACAATTAGATTTTGAAAATGCTACTTCAGCTCAACTTAAGACAGATTTGAAAGAGATTGTAGAAGCTGTAAAAATGATAGAATTTCATCAAAAAAGAAGGTCTTCTGATGATGTTAAAAAGCACTTTTCTCGTATAGATCAATCTTTATTTGAAATGGGGTTAAAAATTTCTTTTCAATTGTGGAAATTGACAGAAGAAGAGCAATTTTTCTTTCAAGCATTTGAATTTTCCGAACGGATTAAAAATACACACACGTCAGATTTATTCCACGGAATAGATGCTTATGCCTCATCCAATATCCCTTTGACTACAATAAGGCGAGAATATCAATTGAAAAAAGATATTTTATACTATGAAACTGTTTTTCGTGAGGCTGATGATAGTACAAAAGATGTATATAATATCAAACTAAAAAAGCTATATGATGAAGAGGAGCGATTTTATACCAATTTGAAAAAGTTTCATCCAACTTACTATTATGCTAAATATCAATTTCTTCCAATCAAAATAAAAAAGATTCAAGAACGTCTCCAATCTGATCAAGTATTGTGGCAATCTACATTCATTGACAATAAGGAATATCTTTTGATTATCAGAAATACAAAAATTGAGGGCTATATTCTCAATGAGCGCAACTATTCTCCTATCATTGAAAATTTATTAAAATCCAAAGTCAGCAATTGGATAGTCATACCTGATTACTCTTCTACTTGGGTCAATCTCGAAGCCCATCGATTTCTTGGAAAATATCTTATCGAATCCAATCAATTTATTTACAATACTTCCGCAACAAAATTTTTTCAGACAGCAAAGAGCAATGCATTGGTCAATAAAAAAATAGTTGCTTTTGCTCCTATCTTTTTTAAAGATAAAAATTTATCTACACTCAAATATTCCGAGAACGAGATTCAGGAAATGAGCAAATATTTTAACGTCCAAAGTTTTATTAGAGAAGATGCAACTAAAGAAAATTTATTAAAAAACTTAATGTCTTATGGAGGATTGCACCTTTCTACTCACTACTCTTATGACCCTATTAATCCACTGAAAAGTACATTACATTTTGCTTCCAAAGATTCTTCTGACAATGGGAAAGTTTATGTTCACGATATTTTTGGCATTCCTATGAGAATACAATTAGTAACTTTAAGTGTCTGTGATTCAAAGAAGGATCAACAAAAATTTCAAGAAATGGGCAGTATTGTTGATGCTTTCAATTATAATGGTTGTAGAAATATCTTATTCTCATTATGGAAAGTTGAAGACAAAGTGGCTCAACAGATACTTATTGATTTTTACAAATATTTATCTCAAGGATTTTCAAAAGAGAAAGCCATACAAAAAGCAAAAATCAATTATATCGAACATTCAGATAAATATAAATCTCAACCTTTTTATTGGTCTGGATTCATTCTACAAGGAAATATTGAAGAATTAGATTTGGTGCCTTCAATTTGGAGTAGATACAAATGGTGGCTAGCTTTAGCTTTGTTTCTTTTATCTATAGTAATTATTAAAAAATTTGAATAGCTTTTACCAAGCATTAAGTCTCTTTTTGTACTTAATTATCAATGTAGCATCTCCATTTTTCTTGAATTGTGTTAAAATCTTGCAAATACCAATAAACTACTACTAAATATCACCATAAACAGTTAGATTGTGTTTCGTTTTAAAATAAATTAAATACAATGTCCTCTGGAAAATATTTTGCCGATATTCATATTCACCCTACTTTAAAATCTTTTAACTCAGGTCGTCCCTATCCAAGAAAAAATATTTGGGATAGCTATTCTCATGACATTGGCAAAACCAATCCAGCAAAATTTGTAATGAGTAATACAGAAGGTCTGGCAAAATATACTCAAACTAATTTTTACAATCTTTCAGAAGGCAAATTACGTGTTGCGACAGCCTCTTTATACCCAATGGAAAAAGGTTTTATGAATATGAGAAACCTTCCCAATCTGATTGTAAACAAAAAGGCTCAAGATGAAGTATTGCAAATACTCAGTGGATATACTGTCGATAGTATCAAATATATGAGAGAGTCTCAAAATTATTTTGGTGATTTACTAGATGAATACAGATATTTGAAAGAAGGACAAGGAAAATCCCCAGATGGACAAAGTGCTTATAAAATTGTCAATAATTATGCTGAGCTAAAAAATGTTTTAGAGAAAGACGAAACGACCTTAGCTGTTATCGTTGCGATTGAAGGTTCGCATGTATTATTTGACGAAGAAATGCTGACTACAAAACTCACTACAGCCCAAATGAAAAGAAAGCTGGAAGAGCATATTGGCATCATCAAATCTTGGGAAACTCCTCCATTGACGGTCAATCTTAGCCATCATTTTTACAACCAATTGTGCGGCCATTCAAGAAGTTTTGCAGGTGGTTCAAGAAATTTATTAAATCAAAACAAAGGTATAGATACTGGCTTAACAGGCTTAGGTATTAAAGTCCTCAAAGAATATGCAAGTGTCAATAATGGCAAACGTATTATTGTGGATACCAAACACATGAGTGTAAAAGGTCGAATTGAATACTACAATTGGATAAAAAGTTATAATTATATCTCTCCCAACGACAAAATCCCTGTGATAAGTAGCCATACAGGTGTCAATGGATTTAAAACTATGACTGGTAGCGTGAGAACTCCTGACAGTCCTGCAAAATATGAATCCAAACATTTCAATAGTTGGAGTTTAAATATTTCTGACGAAGAAATTAATCTCATTCATAATTCCACTGGATTGATAGGTATTATGTTGGACAAACACAAATTGGGAGGAGGAGAGTTTTTCAAAAATCATATCAATGGTGTTACTGACAAGGATAAGATTAAAGAAGCCAATCTAAGAGTGTTTTTTGACAATGCACTTCAAATTGTCAAGGCTGTCGGAAACGAAACAGGTTGGAATAGTATAGCAATTGGGTCCGATTTAGATGGAGCTATTGAACATATTGAACCTTATGACCAATGTTCTACTTATCCTCAATTGTACCAAGATATGGTTTCGTTTTTGGAAAGAACTCGATACGGAAAAACATTGTGGTATCAACAATCTCCTGAAGAAATAGTCGATAAGATTATGCGCAAAAATGCTATGGATTTTTACGAAAGACATTTTGTTTAAAAGGGGGATTTTACAATATTGGTGCTGAACTAGACGAAGAACAAGAAATAGTAATAAGTCTTAAAGCATCAGTATAGGGTTGCTGTGTTGATAGTTTTTTTATTTGTTATAAAGTATAGTAGCAGAGTAGGTCATTTTTTGATATTTTGTTAGTAGTAAAAAAACATTTTTCAAATATTTTTTGTGTAATTCATATTTGCGAAGATATGTATTTAATTCATTTCATCTTTAGAGTTTTCCCATATTTCTTGGCTAGGAAAATATGGATTATGCCCTAAAAAAGAGCCTACAATTTCTTCGGCATTATAATATGGATGTTTTTTATAAAGGGCATTTCTGTATTTTTTGTCAATTACATACTCGCCAAATTTCAATACATTCTTGGGAGGAACACAATTTAACGCCTCTTCCAATTCAAAATTGTGAGATTTTTTACCACACGTTGGACATTTCTTTTGCATTATTTGATTTTATTTAATTTTTCTATAATATCGTATAGCTTGGTTTCCCATTTCATACAAATGTTTCTTTATGTGTCGGCAACTAATTTTGCAACTAACCTCAGTCAGCGAAAACATCTTCACCAAGCCTTCCAAATATAATTAATATTTCTTGTTTTAAAACAATAAATAATGCCCTCAATAATTGAATTGCTACTGAATCTGGCGAAATAATACGAATAGCCAAAAGCCTCACTGTCATAGTATTGAACTCCAGTATTTATCACTTTTACTTTTCGTAATGAAGTTATGTGAAGACTTTTTATTTTATACGTTTTTCTATTCTTGCAGGATTTTGTCTTGTGTCAAAAACATCTGCTATACGAATAGTCTTATCTGCATCATTTATTGAATAGATAATTTTGTAGTTTGTCGAAACTATATAACGATATTCTATTTCCCTATCTTTTAAATTTAGCTCTGGAACTCCAATTTTTGTGTTTTTTATTAGGATATTTGGAGCAACAAGAATGTTTTTGACAATTTTTGATGCAAGCTTTGAGTTTGCCTTGTTTTTGTAATAATCATAGATATTGTCAATTTCAATTTCTGAAAACTGAGACCAAATAATTTTGTAGTCCAATAGTTTAGTATTTTGCTAAAAGTTCGGAAGTTGTTTTGAATTTTCCATTGTCAAAATCCTTTTCAGATTGTGCAATTCTGTTATTCAGTTCTTCAATTGAAAATGGTTTTAAATCTTCCGAGGTTTCATCTACTTGGTTTTTCTTTAAAATTTTTTCAAGTTTAGAAATTACCTCTTCACTTTGTAGTTTTAAAAAAGATTGAATAAATTCTATTTTTCTTGTTTGAATATCCATTTCTAATTCATTTTAACTCCAATTCAAAGTTAATTATTTTCTTCGATAGGCTCTTGCTTTGCTCAAAAAATATTCTTCCAACGTCAGTCTGCAAAAAATCATTCGCAAACTCTTTCACACATAATTAATATTTTGCATTTAAGGACACAAAAGCAAGATGAATAATGCCTATAATAATTGGTATAGGCTACTTGTGATAAATAGCAAAAGCTTCACATCATCAGTATTGGCTTGCTGTATTTATGGCATTTTTCTATTTGTCATAATGTTAGTGAATGGGCTACTGTCCGTCACTCTACAGAAATGTTGTTCTTGATATTCTCGGTCAATCGTATTAGTGGCTCTTTCTTGAAGGATGCAAACTTCTTGATTATGATAGTTGGGCTCACTGTAAACACTTCATTTGTGCGAACTTCACTCTCATATTTAAGTTCTCTGTCAATGTCCGTTGCTGCAATTGGGAATGAAAACTTATCTCCTCTTATCACTGATGTAATTTTTGCTACAATGTAATTCTGTTTGTTTACGAAGTCTTTCGAGATAATAACAGCTGGTCGTTGCTTAGTGTTTGATAAGTCAGTATATGGATATGGAAGTAGAATGATGTCACCTTGGTTATATTTCATATCTCTTAGTAATTATTCCAATGTTCGTCTTCGTTACTGTCCCAGTCAGTTGCTAAAACTGGCTTAGAAATTTCGTAAGAGCTATGAATGTCTGCTATGTCTTGAAGATTAGAGCATAGAAAGTCAACCGCGTCGAAAAAGTCCAAAGCGGCAATTTTGAACTCTTTAAACTCTCTGTCGTCAATAGGTTCTATTACAGTTCTGAGTTTAGTCAAAACTAGAATAAATGAACTAATTGAATTTACCTCCTTAGCCGCTTGACTTGGTGTTAAGTCTTTGAGGTAATACAAAGATCCTCTTATCTTAATAGTCGATTCCTTGATTTTAGGAATAGCGAATTTCTCATATTTCTCCCAAATAGTTTCAGCAATATTGAAACATGATAGAACTCCAAGAGATTCCAAAATACTTGTCGAATATGTCAGGTTGTAAACCATGTTGCAAAGATATAGTTTTTCGAATTGAAAATCAATTTGTCTAGTAGAAAAAGCCCTCCTTTCACAGTCTAAATTATTGTTGTGCAGCATTTTGCAATCCTTTCTGCCAACGCCAGTCTGCAAAAAAATCATTCGCAAACTCTTTCACACATAATTAATATTTTGCATTTAAGGACAAAAAAGCAAGATGAATAATGCCTATAATAATTGGAATTAACTGCTTGTGATAAATAGCAAAAGCTTCACATCATCAGTATTGGTTTGCTGTATTTTTGGCTTTTTATTTTAGGCTTGATGTTAGTAGAGGGTTTTCTCTTTATCCTTTCTGATTCTTTTAATTCTTTTTACCTCATTAGATTTTTCCGACATTTCATTTTCAATATCATAATCATCTTGAAGTCCAAGCCAAAATTTTGCGGAATTGCCAAAACAAGCACTAAGTCTTACAGCTGTATCTGCGGAAATCCTTCTGTTACCTTTAATGATTTCCGAAACTCTTGTTTGTGGAATGTCTAAATCTTTTGACAATCTATATTGTGAAATTTCAAGAGGAATTAAAAATTCTTCTAATAAAACTTCTCCAGGCGATATGTTTCTTAATTTTCCCATAATTTCGATTTTAATGATAATCCATAATTTCTACCTCAAAAGCATTGCCATTTTCCCATTTGAAAACAATTCTCCATTGATTGTTAATTCTTATGCTATAGAACTCTTTTAAATCTCCTTTTAATTTTTCAAGACGATTTGCTGGCGGGATTCTTAAGTCAGTTTCATCAATCGAATTATTTATCATTCTCAATTTTCGCCTTGCAACTTCTTGAATTTCTCTCGGAAGTTTTTTTAGAAACAATTCCGTTCCAGATTTTCTCAGTTTCCTTATTTCCAAAATTTACGATCACACTTTTAACGTTACTAACGCAAAAGATAAGTACTTTTTCGGAAATCTTAAATTTTATTTTGGATTTTTGTAGAATGTTGCCTAAAGTCAGTCTGCAAAAAAATCATTCGCAAACTCTTTCACACATAATTAATATTTTGCATTTAAGGACAAAAAAGCAAGATGAATAATGCCTATAATAATTGGAATTAACTGCTTGTGATAAATAGCAAAAATCTTCACATCATCAGTATTGGTTTGCTGTATTTTAGGCTTTTTATTTTAGGCTTGATTTTCATTTCTATGTTTCAATTGTTCTTTCAAAGCGTAGTTCAGGTAAAACAATTTTCACTTCTTGCTCTGTTTCTTCTTTTTCCCAATAAACAATAAAATTCACTTTTGCACTTTTCAATTCATAATTTTTTGCTTTCATACTTTCAATTTGATCAACAAAATGCTTTGAAAATTTTAATACGGATTTCCCATGGGTATCTAAACATTCATCTCCGTTTACTGTAAGCATGTCTCCACTTTTAAGTTCTGAAATGAAAATTTGTCGGGATATGAAATAGTCAAGCCAAACATCTTTTAATGACAAGTGCATCGCTAATTCTTTTGGTTGCAAATGAATTTCTTTGTTTCCAATTCGTTCTATATTGTCTACTGTGAGGTTATCAAGAAAGTTTGAGTTGAGATGGATAGTCAAATTTGTTTTTGCTCTTGTCATTGCAACATATAAAAGCCGTTTTGCTTCGTCTGTCGTTGGATTGAAGTTCTCAAGCATTATAAAAACATTGTCAAATTCTTTTCCTTTTGCTTTGTGAATTGTTGAAACGAAAATAGTCTCACCATTTTCGTTGAAGAAATCTTCAAGTTTAGATTCACGAATGAAAACTTCTAAGTCAGATTTGTATTTCTTTTTGGGATTTGATGCTTCAAATTCTCTGATGATGTTCCCTAAAATCTCCAATTTATTACTATGACGATATTTGTTTACCACTTTACGCTTTGCGTTCAACCAAACATCATCGTTGATTGTATAAATATCATCAGCCAAGTTCAAATGGCTTAAAAAATAGCGAACCTCATTAAGATTGTATAAACTGAAACCATCATTTGACTGAATCAATTTTGCCTGAATGTTATTTTTCAAAATTAACCCTGTAATTTGAAGTGCTTCTTCATTTGTTTTTGTCAATATGCAAGTTGTTCCCGAAAGTCCTGTTGTAAGAATGTCTTGAACAAGCGGGTTAATGAGGTTTCCGCTTTGATAACGAACAATTTTAATTTTCCCGTTATCGCTTTGATTTGCAATGATTGGAGTTTGTTTTAGTCTGTGAGAAATTCGTTTTACAAATTGATTTGCAAAATCAACAAGGTTGCTTTTACTTCTGTAATTCTCAACTAATTCGTGTTTGATTGCTTCGTTTTCATGAATGAATTGTTCAAGGTGTTTAGAACTTGCTCCACGAAATTCATAAATATTTTGGTCGTCATCACCAACCGCAATAACTCTCATTTCTTCGTTTTGTTTCATCAAAGCACTTATCAACCCATACTCATCTTTGTCCATATCTTGTGCTTCATCAATTACTAAAACAGTTTTTGTTATTCGGCTTGCTTCAACGTCATTGTTTTGTATTTTCTGAATCGTCTTTTTTATAATTTCGTCTGATTTTTCCAAACTGCCCACTTTGCCCAACAAATCAAAACAGTATGAATGAAAAGTTTTTATTTCAATGTAGTTTGCTGCATTTCCAATAAGTTTAAGTAAACGCTTTTTAAATTCGGTTGCTGCTGCTCTTGAAAAAGTAATCATAAGCAACTGTTCGTGCTTCACATCTTCCATTAAAAGCAAAGAAGCAAGTTTGTGAACTAAAACCCTTGTTTTCCCGCTTCCTGGGCCAGCAGCAACAACAATATGCTTTGTTTCGTTGTCATTTATAATTTTTAATTGTGTTGGAGAAAGGTCTCCGAAAAGTTGCTTGAATTTGGCAGGTGTTATATTTCTTTTAATTTCATTTTGACGACTGCCTTTAAAATATTTATTGAGAAACGAAGAATAATTTAATTGAAAATAATCTTCTACAAACTGTAAAGCATTTTTGTAGTCAGTTATCATTTTTTTTGCGTATTCGCCAACAATATGAATTTGCTGAACTTTGTTTTCGTAAAACTGATTTAGTTTTTGATAATCGTCTTTCGTGTATTGTTTCTTATTGTTTTGCTCTGTTCGTTCAATGGTCAAACGATTATACACAACAAGGAAACCACCTTCAATTTTTATTGCTTCAATTCTTGATAAGTAAAAAAGCGTGTCTTCAATATCATCAAGATTGATGTTTACTTTAAATAAACTTGAGCTTCCCTCGTAAGCAGATTTTAGTTCTTGAACCGAAAACTCAACCAACACTTCTTCTTTTGCTGAATCTTCTTCAGAAACGTTCATATTACTTTTTTCATAAAGAAATTCAACAATGAATTTTGCTAAAGCATGTCGTTTCTCTAATTTATATTTCAATAATTCTTTCGGGAACAGTGCAAGAACAGTTACATGGTTTTTTGATTCTAAACTTTGTCGTTTAATCCAGTTTTTGATTGCCCAAAAATTGAGAATAGTTTTAATCTTATTGGTGCTGATATCGTTAAGTCCTTTTTCTTCGGCTTGTTCGTTAAGTTCTTTTATGTGAAATATTTTTTCTTGCTCTTCAAAAAATGGAAGCAAAAAGGTCTCAATTTTACTGAATGTGTCAACTATGTTGAACGAACGATTTTTGTTTTCTCCTTTTTTGATAAATGCTGTCAAATCTTTTGCATCGGCTAAAATTTTTTCTTCACGTAACAGATTGACAATATTTATCACTTCTTCTTTTACAATTCCTAAATGGTCGCTGATGTAATCAATTCTTGATTCTGCACTTTCATCAGTGGTTTGTTTTCTACTTTTACTAGAGAAAAGTTTCTTTATAATTCTGACGCCTTTTTCTTTTTGATTTCCAATAAATCTTTCCGAAGCATTGATTTTATCAATGGCTTCTTTTACATTTTTTGAAAGAATACTGTTTGCAAAAACGCGTGGCATATTTTGTCCACGTTTCAAATATCCTGCATCTTCCAACGCTGCAATGGCTGTTGTTACCCGTGTTTCAATTTCAATAACATTATCATCCCAGCCTGCTTTTCGTGCAATCTCCAAAGCCGAATTTGAAACAGTTGAACGAAATCTTGTAATTTCTTTAATCGCTTTCCAAACTTGTTGAATTTCTTTGATAGAAAGTTTTGTTTGATTTAATAGAATGAAATGCTTACTTAAATCTTCTTCGTTAAATAAAACGAAACAATCAGCTGTAATATTTTCATCACGTCCTGCTCGCCCTGCTTCCTGAATGTAGTTTTCAAGCGAATCGGAAACCTCATAGTGAATGACCATTCCTACATCTTTTTTATCAACGCCCATTCCGAAAGCAGAAGTTGCTACCATAATTGGCACTTCGCCTGCTATGAAAGCATTTTGATTTGCTGTTTTTTCTTTTGCGTCCATTTTGCCGTGATACGGTTTTGCAGTGAAACCGTCTTCGGTCAAGCGTTCTGCAAGAGTGTAGGCTTTTCGTGTTCGAGAAACATAAATGATAGTCGGACAATTTTTATCTTCAATCAAATCTCGAACTTGTTGATATTTTTCTTCTTCGTCTCCTTTTTCAAAGACTTTGTATTGCAAGTTTGTCCGTGATGCTTTTGACGTGAACAATTCAAGGTTTAACGAGAGTTTCTCTTTAAAATAATCTCGTATGTCTTCAATTACCTTTTGTTTTGCCGTTGCTGTGAAACAGGAAATAGGAATGCCATCTTCAAGATTTTTCTTTTCTTGAATTGATTTGATAAAATCTCCGATATATAAATAATCAACTCTAAAATCTTGTCCCCACGAAGAAAAACAGTGAGCTTCATCAATTACAAAACGGGCAATTTTTCTTCCTAACACTAAACGTTCAATTGTCTTTGAGCGTAGCGATTCCGGTGAAATGTAGAGCATAGATGCTGAACCGTCTTCAACTCTTTCAAAAGATTTTGCTCTTTCAATTGGGTCAAGTAACCCGTTTATTGTAACGGCATCGGTAATCCCAATTTTTTCTAGGTTGTCAACTTGGTCTTTCATTAGTGATTGTAAAGGCGAAATCACTATTGTTAATCCTTTTGAAGTTTCTCCGCAAATCAATGCAGGAACTTGAAATGTGATTGACTTTCCGCCACCTGTTGGGAAGACGGCAAGTATTGATTTATTGTCAATCGCAGCTTTAACTGCTTTTTCTTGCAATGATTCACCACCGTAACTTCTGTAAGAATCAAAATCAAAAAATCTTTTAAGTCCTTTGTGTGCATCTAAAATGTTGTTGCAATATTCGCAACCACTTATGCAAGGTTTGTTTCTTAAACGAAACATTATCTGTTCCACTTCGGGGTAAGTTTTCAAAACCCAAGGAGGTGTTATGGAATGTATTTTCTTGTGTTGAATGAAAGAATTTATCAATGATAAACAGTAAGCAAGTTCTATTGGTTTTTCTGAAATAATATTTGCTAAATCAACATTTTCACAAATTTCATTTTTAAATTTTTCACGAATAAGTCTTTCAATGTCTGTGCAGGAACTGCTATATGCTATGTAACAGAAAAAAGAGTGGAACTCTTTTTTGTCGTTTAATAGCAAATAAAAAATTTGTTTGAGCGCTTCGTCTGTTTGTTTAAAAGTAGCAATTTCGTCATACAATAAATCTTTCGCTTTGATTGAATCGTTCAACGGATTGTTTGTATCTTCGGATTGAAGTTTGTCGTCTTTAAGTAAAGAATGATAGGGCTTTGTCGGAAAAAGCAAAGGAGAAAGGAACAATGTATCAATAATGTTAGCTGAATTGATTCCTGCATCATTGAGAGTTTTCCCAATGTATTTGATGTCGTGATTGAAAATATTATGTCCGCAGATGAATTGAGTTCCTTTAAGAAACTGCATGAAGTCAGTTATCGAAGTTTTATGGAAAAAAGCACCGTTATCCTTGACACTTCCTATATCAAGAACCTTCCCGTTCTTAGGTTCAATCTCTGTATCTATGAACGCAATAGAGTAGTCGGTATTTTCCCTTTCTCCTGTCAATATTTATTGCTTCAATGTTAATTCTATTCGTTGTCTGTCCGTTTGTGTACTCTTCATTGTCTGACCACAAAATCTCAATCTTTGAAAAAACACTAACTGAATCTTTCAAATATAGTTAATATTTTGCACTTAAGAACATAAAGGCAAGATGCATAATCCCTTCAATAATTGGTATTGCTTCTGAGTCTTTCGAAATGCTACAAATATCAAAATGCCTCACAGTTTCAGTATTGGATTGCTGTATTCATGGCTTTTTACTTTTCGTAATGATGTTGTGGGTTTGCCATTCTTAATTTCTGATATATTGTTGGTCAAATTTGTTCATTATTTCAATGTATTCACTCGGGAGTTTGTCAACTACAAAGTCAATAATTTCATTTGGAATATGTCGGTAAAATGCCGAAGCAATTCCTCCAGTAATACATGCAATTGTGTCGCTGTCGCCACCTATTGAAATTGCAAGTCTAATAGCATTTTCAAAGTCTGAACTTTCAAAAAAAGCTACAATTGCTTGTGGAACTGAACCCTGACAAGTTACGTCAAATTTATAATTTGGTCGTATTTCGTCAAGTGTAAAGTCAAGATTATAGTCGAAAGTCTGAGTTATGTAATCTTTTATCTCTTGCTTTGATTTACCTCGTCTTGCAAGAAATATTGCAGTCGCAGTTGCTTGTGCACCTTTAACTCCTTCAGGGTGGTTATGTGTTACTTCTGCTGATTCTTTAGCCACTTCCATAACGGTTTCAATGTCATTAAATGCCAAACCCACAGCACTTACTCTCATTGCCGAACCATTACCAAAACTTCCGTAAGGTTTTAAATTATCTTCTTTTAACCAATTTCTAAAACTACCACCGTAGCCACGTTCACGATATTTTCTGCCATATTCCCAAATTGTCTTGGCAAAATCTTTCTTGTTCAATATGCAGTCAGCAACGGCAATTGTTAATACTGTATCGTCAGTAAAATCACACTTTGGTTTGAAAAAATCAAAGTCGGTTGATTTTATATTGTTCCATTCAAAGACAGAACCAATTACGTCACCAATAACAGCACCAATTATTGCATTTGAATTTGAAATCATAGTTTTTTTTGAAGTATTTGAAGTAAAAAAAATGGTTTTATGTGGTTTGGAGTTATAATCTTCAAAGCTCCATGTAAAAGGCTTCCTAAATCATAATTGGCGATGGAGCAAGCTTTTAGCACAAATGTTAAAGATAATTATCAGTGTTCAACCTTTCACAAAAGTTCAATAGAAGTACTTCACTTGATCTATTGCCAATTTGTATGTTAATGACAAGTGAGCTTGTCGGTAAGACGTTCAGCCAAGTTTTCAATGTCATTTTTTCTTGTAATTTGTTTTATCCAATTAATCGGTATTTTGTCAATTCCGTAATATAATCCAGCTAAGCCTCCCACGATAGCAGCAGAAGTATCAGTGTCGTGTCCTAAATTTATTATTGACAATATTGTATTTTCATAAGAATCCTCTTCGAGAAAAAACCAGAAAGATGATTCTAATACCTCAATAACATATCCACCAGATTTTAAATCTTCTTTACTTGTATCCCTTATATCGTTCTGTATTATTTTTTCAAAATGTTTTCGTTCAGAGTTGGGAAAGTTAATTTCGTTCCAAAAGTTTAGGATATCTTCCTTAGTCTTCAAGTAGGCAGTTTCTTTTTCAATTCCGTTCAGAATATACTCAGCGCATTTCAAATAAATAAGACAACTCATTGCAGCTCTAATGTGTTTGTGGGTTAAAGCTGAAACTTTCCATATTAAGTCAAATTGCTCGTGTATATTTTTGCCGTAGATATAAAACAAAAGTGGTATAATTCGCATTAAAGAACCGTTTCCATTATCATATTCTTCTGCATTTATTTTTAGCTGCTCAAGTTCTATTTCTGCATTTTCTTTTGAAAGAATTGATTTTAGTTGGCTAATTGCATTGTTTGTAGTATTACCTATATCAAAAACACAATTATCTGCAGTCCAATAAGCTTCATCCCTCCATTTTATAAAATTTTCAGCAGTAGTAACAAGATTAAAACCTGAAGCAATTGACTCTGCTAAACAGAAAGTCAAAGAACTATCATCTGACCAAGTTCCTGGTGGTAGGTGATATGTTCCATATCCTTTCATATCGGTTGCTGGATTTTCAATCATTTCTTGTCGAGATGAAAATTCATAAGGGACGCCTACTGCATCTCCAACTGCAACTCCGAAAAGTGCTGATTTTATTTCTATTATTGTTGTTACTCTTTTCATCCTGTGCTACTAAAAATAATAATTCTAATTGTTTGGCAATGTTTTTATTTCTTTATTTTCTGACGTTTTCCAAAAATCTGCTGGAGAATAATAATCTGCCAAACCCAGTCTGTGAATAAAACCTTCTGACTCTCCCTAAAAAAGTTTACATAATTACCCCTTGCATTTTGGTTGCCGTTTCAATTTTTAATACGGCTGACAAACCTGAAACACCTTGTTCAGTATAAACGAAAGGAAGTGTTCTGCGTCCTCCATATTCACTTGACATCACATTTTGTACTTTCAAATTTTCTTACTACTATTGGGTAAGTTGAAACATAAAATCATCAGGAAAACGCTCGCCATTCCTTTTACAGCTTGATTTAAAACGAAAGTCTCAACTTGGTACATTTTAGCCAAATCTTTATAGAACATCACCTGAACACCTCAAATTGTAAAAATTCGATTTTCTATCTCTTTTTATAATAACAAAATATCAACTTTCATTTTGCTTCTTTTATATTGTCTATATTTAGATTTTCTTACTAAAAACTAATCTCCTTCAAAATACCATCCACCGAATATTTATCCATTTTAGAAAAGGCAAACCATTTCTTACCCAAATCTTTTAGCGAAGCACCCAGATGATACACTTCCGAATGGTCAATTATCAGAAAACGGTCGTGACTTTTGGTAAAAGCTTTAATCTCAAAATTGCCGTATTGCTCATTGGCTTTTTTGAGGTCTAATTCCAATGCTTTAGAAATTGATTTTGTCAATAAGAGTACATTCACACCTTTGTTTTTCTTGCATAGATGCGTCAGCGTGTTTTCGTCGATATAGTTATCAATTAATACAATACCTTTCTTTGCCGAGCGAATAATTTTGGAAGTCAGCTCGTAAGCATCAAAAATTTGTCCATCAAAAAATACGCCTTGGGTGGGAATAGCACTCTTATTCTCAAGTGCTTTAAATACTTTTTCGAATTTTTGGTCTGATTCTATTTGCTTACGCTCCATCCCTTCCATACGTTGTAATAGTCCGCTGTGCGAGGTGATAAGTTTTCGCATTTCTATAAAAGCATTTATAATTTGAATGCTTACTTTTACTGCTATCTCACTACGCAAAACAGCCGAAAGCATTGCTACTCCTTGTTCAGTAAACGCGTATGGATTCGTTGAAGAATGCTTTAAAGATTCGAACTGGTCACAAATTGTGACCAGTTCATTTTTTTCATCATTAGTAAGTTGAAAACGAAATTGTTCAGGAAACCTATCTAAATTTCTTTTAACTGCTTGGTTTAGAACTTTAGTTTCCACTTGATAGATTTCCGCTAAATCTCGATCAAGCATTACTTGATTATTACGAATTGTAAAAATTCGATTTTCAATTTGATTTTGGGATAATATAATTTCGTTTTCCATTTTCTATTTTTTGTCTGCTTCAGGATTCTCTTACTAACCACTAAAAACTAATCACTAATTCTACTTCCTTTTGAAGATTGCTTTTCAGGATGAGACAGTTTGCCTAATAACTTTCTCTTATTCACTCATATCTCCACTATACATCCCCTTTTTGTCAAAGTACTTTATGGTGCCAATGAAAATCTTAAAGTGATTCCACCTCTTGAATTTCTGATAGGATATGAAGCCAAAGTAGCAGGAGTAGTTTTTCTGTAATCAAAGAAAATTCTCAAATTGAGACGCTTATTGACAACATAATCTATTGTCGGCGAAAAGGTGATTGTCTTCGCTCCGCTTGTAGGTTCAGCAATGTTTTGATTGAGTCGATAATTGACAGTTCTATCGTTTCGTACAGAGATATCAAAACGCAAGTTAATGTCATTTTCCAAAACAACTCTTTCTCCTCTGATTTTAAATGGCAATTTGAATTTAGCTAAAGCATAGCCTAAGCCTCCAGTAAACTCTGATGAACGTGTCTCAGCAAGTTGGAAATCCAGTAAACTCAATCCAAGTGTTCGAGATTTTTTAAATTCAAAACTAGTTTGCAAACGATTTTTCCATGTTATATCTACTCCTATAAATGGTACAAATTGCTCTGAAATCTGTATTTGCGGAATATAATATAACGTATAGAAATTGCCTGACAAAGTATCTAAAGCACTAGGAACAAAATATTGAGCATCTTTATCAAATCCTGGAGTTCCCAAGAAATTCAAATCTGAAGAGAAACTACTGACAGTAAAAGTAGAATTATAAGCATGATTTATATTGAAACTAGTAAAAAGTTTCTTTCCCCAGTTGGTCTTAGCAATACCATTATAAGTCAATCGCCAGTTGGGAAGAGGAATAGTTTTCAATGGATTTAATCTCACCTTATTGACATCTTTTCCAGTATATGCTGCTATCAATGCTGGCACCAATACATCTGTAGAGTATGGGCCATAACCTTGATAAAAGCCTTCTACCATTATACTATCTTGATTGATAAATTGGCCATTAGAATTGGGGTTGCTTTCAGAAAGCATCTTTGAAAATTCTGCTCTTATAGATTCAAAATTTCTGAATGAGCTACTAAAATTATTTTTATCTACCTTGTCAAATATCGTACGCAACATCAAAAATGAGATTGTATAACTTCCTCCTGTCTGTGCTGCCAAATGTTGATAGGGTCCAGTATCTGAAGTTCTTTTGAAAAACTCTGTATATATCTCATTGGATTGTTTGGTGAGATTGACATCTACCCTGAAATCTCTAAACGGCTCTAATACCAATCTAGCGTTAAGATTTTTAGTTCTTTGTTGTTGAAACTGATAATTGAATACAGTATCTTTTGTAATCCAACCTTTATTAGAAATACTCGACAACCATGAAGTGTCTTTCTGCTGACCAAACAAAAACCCTAAACCTGGAGCATTGTAATTCAGGTCTTGGCCAAATATTTTAGTTGTAGGCATATAGCCAGGCAATACTGTGCTTCGTTTGTCGTCATAAGTAATAGAACCTCTCTGCAATAAAAGTAAAGGTCGAACAACAGCATCTAATACTGGATTTTGAGGTCTGCTGATTTTTGAACGATCTTCTTTGATTTTTCGCAATTGGTTTTTCAATTCCTTCTTCTGGGAAATCAACAATTTGACATCTTCTTTTGTGAGTGAAGTATCTTTTTCTGCTTTTTGAATTTCCTCTTCTTTCTTTTCTATTTTAATAATCTGTTCATTGATACGCTTAGTATATCTATCATAATTATCATTGAATTTAGACACGACTTGTCCATATTCTTCTTTTGTTTTTCTTTTTTCAGAAGTTGTATAAGGTTTTAGTCCTGGAATCTTCTGATATAAAGATTTAAAATTCACCTCTCCATTGACTTGCAGATTCATGCTATTATCCAAAATATTTCCCCATTCTGGAACAGCTAAAGATGAAGCTGTAAAGCCCAAAGTAGAGTTATATCTTGCTTTTACAGTCATCCAATCCAAATAATAAATATACTGTGTAGGTAGATTGTAATTGAGGTTAAAGCTGTGATTATATGTTGTTGCACGACCGAAGCTCCAAAAAATTCTTCTCAATGAATCTTTCTTCTCTGCGGTATTAATATATCCAAAAGGCTCATCAATTCTCGCACGATTGGTGGCTATTATTTCAAAATTGATGTTCTTTGTCAGATTGTGTTTGTAAGTATAATATCTATCCCAAGTAAAATACTTATCAAAAGTAGGATCTATCACCAATCCATCATTTCCAATATCTCTAATCAATGTTGTTCCAAACTGCCTATTGATATCCGTTCTAAAAGAGATATTATTGGGCTTGTAATTAAGATTGAATTCTTTGATAGGCTTCAACATCCTATGGTTATTCTTGATATCTTTAAACGGCTGCCAATAAGTAGTTTTAGGTGAATAATTATATCCCAAAGCAAATTTGTGCTTTTTGATAACTTCATCTTCAATGATTGGAGAATGTCTTGTGACTTCCGAATAAGCGTAAGTAAGATCAAAATTCTCAACATCATAAACACGAGCTGGTCGTTCAACATTGGTTCGAACTTTTCTCATATTACTAATATTGACACTCTTTATTTGATCCACATTTTGTGACATCTCTTTGACTTCTTCCTTTTTTATCTTTTTATCACTTGGTGTAAGATGAGGATCGGCATCTATAGCAGCAAGTTTATCTTTTACTTTTATGTCATACTCATAAGGGTCATATTGAGGAGTACTTACTGCGGTAGAATAATTGGCATAAACAGGTATTTCCAATCCAACTTTCTCTGGAAGCATTTTCCCTAGATTGACATTGGCTGCAACATCTATTTGGTAATAATCATCTCTACTTCTTTCAGCTAATTTTTGTTCAATATCGCCAAATCCGATGGTATGCATATTCCCAGAAAGAGTAACATTCCCTAAGTTTCCTAGCTGGACATCTACCCTTCCCAATGCCGCATAGCCTCCTTGTTCATCTAGCCCTCCAACTCTCAACTCATTGAACCAAATTTCTCCACACTTGGACAGTCCATCATCAACATTATCATTGAGTCCGATAATACGTTTTGGATTTCTTATTCCTAGCATGATGATAGCTGCTTGCCCAATATCGGGATTTCCTCTCACACTGATTTTTCGTCCCTTTTCGTCAGTGATTGTAAATGCTTTTGTAAGAGAAATATTTTGGTTGTTTCTAAGTTGTTTGACAAGTGTCAATGAATCTATTTTAATATTAAATTCATTTTCTTCAGGCCAAATTATTCTTCTGTCTGCATCAATATTTGAATTGTATGTGCCTTGAGGAGTTACCTTTAATGGAATTTCATATTCATAAAAATTCTCAGTAAAATCCGAACCTATTCTGACAAATGCAGTAAGATCTCCATCATTGAGAGATATGAGTTGCCCTCTATCAGTATAAAGGCTTTCAGCATGAGTAAATAATTTTAATCTTTTAAAGAGTCTTAAATCAATATTGGATAATTTATAAACTGCACGAGCTTGTCCATCTTGAAGGTCACAAACTTGCACTTTTAATGACTGTTCATTTTGCAATGCATTGTAATATCCATTAATCGTCTGCTCTCTACTGATTCCAGGAGGTATCGCATAAGGAATTGGATATCTGTTGGAGTTTTCTTCGATACTGATTGAAGATACGTTGAAAGTAGTATTGTCTCCGTGATCAGAAGGAAGATTTTCTCCAGGTGTGCCAATATTTTGAGCATATCTTCTCCATTGATTTCTCACTAATGAAAATTCTGCCATCCTCAGAGTGATAGGGTCTTCAAAATCCGTCATCACCATACGGATATATCTTATAGATCTGAAATCTGCAATGTTTCCCACTTTCTTACTATATGCCGTAATAGGAATTTGTGCTTGATACCACACTGCACTATCTGGAACGCCATTGACAGAAATTGGAACAACTACCCTATCGGTAATAAATTCAGAATTAGCTAGGGAAATAGGATCTACGTCTAATCTATATTGAAAATACTCTTCTGTTTCATTCAGCGTATTATCTCTATTAAGGTCTTCATCATCTGGTGTATTTTTGGCATTACCAGTCGTTCTATTGGCATCATCAGCATTGTTGGATGAGTTGCCTTGAGTTCCATTGAAATTCTCATAACGAGTCAAAATACCATCATTAGAAGAAAAACTCTTATCTAATGCATATCTGTAATTGTCATTTGATGGGTCATTTTCAAAAGCGGCAAAAGCTTCTGGCGAGAGAATACCTCTGAGTTGATTCAAATAATTTTGGTAAAAAGATCTTTCTGCATCATCATTTAAACCGTCCATACCGACATCTTGATTTTTAATCACTTCTGGATTGGCATCAAAAGCATTGGTAATAGCATTAGAAATTCTAGGAGTTACACCCCAAACTGAAGTGTCCAATTTAGTATCTACTCCTGGTCTAGGCAGACCATTTTCATACTGTTTACGAGAATCTTTAAGGATGTCT
This sequence comes from Chitinophagales bacterium, assembly GCA_023957245.1. Taxonomy (GTDB): domain Bacteria; phylum Bacteroidota; class Bacteroidia; order Chitinophagales; family JADIYW01; genus JAMLHH01. The sequence goes on along the minus strand of JAMLHJ010000002.1, from coordinate 18,957 downwards.
TCTGAGATAGTTCCAAGATGAATAAATAGACTTCCTGACTGTGCATTTGGAGTTTTGAGAAATGGATCTAAAAACCAAAACTGTATAAATTCAATATTGGCAGCTTCAAAATCATTAGCCGTTTCAATAGTACGCATGATTCCTCCCCATCTTGTACGAGGCTCTTTCAATCTTCCAGAAAAATCCAAACCTGCAGAAATGCCTGGTTCTCCTGTTGTTTCATAATTATAAGGACCTCTTTCTTTGGGATTAAATGTCAGGTCAAATGTATAAAGAGGAGCATTTTGAAGGTTTTCATTTTGACGATTAGGGAAAACTTGCTTTTCATAATACAGCCTAGTATAAATCCCTTCCTGCTCTTGCTTATTGCCACTTAAAGGATTGTTTCGTGAATTATAAAACACGTTGTCAATTTGATACCAAGATAATTTTGCCCTATTATATCCATATTTCAAATCGTTGTTCAATGCAGCTTCTGGAAATAATTCAGCTCCAAATGAGTTGACCATTCCTCTAGGTGCACTTGATAATTGCCATGCATTGAATGGAAATTTCAAATCATAATTGACACTTGTTCCTTCAAAATCATCAATATAAATTGTCGGTTCTTTCCCTAAATTGATACCTTTGGCACTTCCTGGGATAAATTTGGCAAATTCACCGCTTACAGATATTTTGGATGGTGATTGAATATCTTGAGCTGTAATTTTATTAAAGAATCGTGTCAAGCCTTTTGATTCTGTATAATAATTCAAATCAAAACCAATAATATTATTCTTGATAGGATCATCTCCTAAATTTACTTTTTGGGTAAAAGGTTTTTCGGATAAGCGCATGTGCGTTGCTCCGAGCGTAAAATTCTTATTGACTTCATAGTCCAGTCGAGTACCCACCAATGACCTATTGACAACCCCAAAAAGAATATTATTCTCAAATTTTATATCAATGGGCACACCCGAATTCATCACTCCATCATTGATAATTCTTACAGTACCTAGACTATAGTTGATTTCATAATCAATATTTTCTCTAAGGGTATAACCTCCAGAAGACACAATAACTGAACCTTGAGGTAGATTGAATCCTCCCAATTTTATCTCACTAGAATTGCTGGATTTGTAACTCCCTTTTAATACAAATCTATTATACTCAGGAAATTGTTGCGCTTTGAACTTAGTAGAATCGTATAAGATGTCATAAACATACTTTTGGGCTACTTTCTCATTATTAATTTTCTTTCTTAAAAAATCTCCAAAAGGCTCTAAAACTGGAAATATTATCTTTCCCGTCCTAGAGTTAATCGTGATATTTTCTATAAAGTCAAATCTTCCATCTGGCTGTGGATCCAACTGACTATTGGTATTATCCAATTCTAATACTTTCAGTAGTTGCTGACCAGAGATATCTCCTCCTTCTGGCAGATATCTTTTCATTCCTCCGCCTGGGTCTCTATAATAAACATCCAACATGAAGTTCTCAGAGCTGACTTGAAAAGCATTCAATGGATAAATATTTTTCATCATCAAATCCCAAATCGGCATGCTTGTACGGATAGATGTTGCTTTAAGCATTTTTAAAATCAACACTTTATCTCTTACATCTGAAGTATCAGTATTGGGCGTAACCCCATCAGCAAATTCTCCTACTTGAAACAATTCTCCATTGATAGTATATTCAATAGCTACTCCCAGAACTTCATTGGGTTTCAATGATTGGTTAAGAGATATATATCCTAGTTGTGGGTTAAAAGAGTATTCTGATGGAGATAATTTTCTAGCACTTGTCCGTTCATAATCTTCAACAGCTCTGAGTTTTAATTGGTTTTCTAATAATGTAATTGCCGTAGCAGGGTTTCTTAATAGGGCATTATTTCCAGTTGCGGTAAGTGTTTTGTATAAAGTATTTGAATTATTAGATGCATTTTCTGGACCAGAAGGATTGAAAAATTCAGGCTTGTTGAGTTTGTGCTTCTCTCCGAGGTCAGCCAATGCTACCACCTCTCTGACATCTATTGTTTGCCGATTGGTATTTGTTACCCAAACTTCTATTCTATTAATATTTGCAATAGATGTTACAACAGGCAATCGGGATAAAGAGGGTTCATAATTATCTCTAAAGCTATGAGCAAAGAAAAAGTGTTTATTTTCTTCATATTCATCCGCTTTGATTTCAAAATTCTTAGTTTGTGAGCCACCCTCAATTCTTATAGATTCGGATTTAGATTTTTGTTGAGATAAGATATTAGTTACCAATAATCTTCCAAATTTCAATTGTGTTTTTATCCCAAATAAGCTTTGATTTCCTCTTATTAAACTACTTCTCAAAGGCAATGACACATTTCCTGCGCTGACTTCTTGTATAATATTATCTTCTTTGCCTTTATATCCCAATTTTACTTGGTTTTCAAAGTTAAAAGTGGCTTTAGTATTGAAATTGGTATTCAATTTCATATAATCTCCAATCTGACCTGTCAAACTCATATTGATATTCATATCGAAATCAAAATTGGTTTGTTTTCTTTGAGGAAGTGGAAGTACGGGATTGTCTATTTTTTGAGAAATTGCTCCTAAAGTAACTTCGACATTTCCTTGAGGTTTGATTTCAATCTTAGGTTTTTGTCCAAATCCTTTATCATATAATTCTGGACCATCATAGAGCGGGGGAAGAGCAGATTTTCTTTCAGCAAGATCTCTCGCTTTTGACCTCATTTCAAAGTATTGTTGTTCGAGTTGTTTATTTTTAAAATTGACATACTCATCAAAAGTCATTGTTTGGGGAGTTCTGTAATAATTATTTCCAATCTTCTCATAAATAACATATTGATTGGTTTTAGGGTCATATTCAACTTTTTTCTGAATAGACTTAGGGTCTTTAAAATCAATAGAAGAAGGAACTTGCTCTGTAACAAAATCGGATCTCCTGTCTGAAATCGGATATCGTAGAGAAATATCTGTTGTGTCTTTAGAAGCTGTATCTTGCTCCAGCGCAGTAGCACTTGCCATGACCAATGTCAAAGGAAATGCAACTTGAGCTTGCATGGAAGTCAAGGAGGCTTTGATCAAAAGCAGAAAAATGATAATGTATCTGAGCTTTAACACAAATTAAGGAGCTAAATTATAAATTTTTTAGACTCAATTTTATTAGTTCTTCTACGCTTGATGTAGAAGGATGTTCTTTAGATACTTTTTGCACCACTTTTTCTGCATGATTTTTGGGAAATCCTAGCATTACCAAAGCTGCAATGGCTTCATCACTTTCTAATGCTTTCGGTCTGGATGTAATATCAATTGAATAATCATCTGTTTGGATTTTTTCCATTTTGTCTTTTAATTCTAATACCATTCTTTGTGCAGTTTTGGGGCCAATACCTTTTATTTTCTGTATTAAACTGACTTCTTGGTAAATTATTGCTTTTTTCAACTCATTTGGACTCAAAGAAGATAAGATAAGTCTAGCGGTATTGGGACCTACGCCATTTACAGATATTAATAACAGAAAGACATCTCTTTCCATCTCATCGGCAAATCCATATAGCGTGTGGGCTTGTTCATTAATATGTGTATATGCATAAACTTTAGCTTCTTTTAGTTCCTCAATTTTGGCATAAGTCTGCAAAGAAATATTAACATGATAGCCAACTCCGGCACATTCAATATATATTTTTGTTGGTGATTTATAAGTAATTAACCCTTTTAAATATGCTATCATATTGGACAATATTAATCTATAATGTTATTAAGCTTAAAAATATGCTTTTATATTTCATTTTGGTACAATAGAATAGAGATAAAGGAAGATTAATCTAAAAAACAAGACAGAAAAGTTAGAAATCGTTGAAAAAAGAGATTATTGAGAATAGCATAATTTTCATACTATAAATATCATAGTGTATTGTACAATAGATATTTTGTAATATTGTAACCCAATATGAATACAAAGTGAGCCTATTAAAGAAACTCGCATCAGACACAGCAGCTTATGGTTTAAGCAGCATCTTAGCAAGATTAATAAATTATATATTTTCTTTTATTATCGTCAAGGCTGTTACAACTGCAGAATATGGCGACTATACAAAGTTTTATGCTTATGCTGGGTTTTTGCAAGTAGTATTGACCCATGGCATGGAAACTGCATACTTCCGATTTAATTCTAAAGGAGGGAAGCAACCCAAAGCTTTTGCCACAGGCTTTTTGTCGATGGTTGTCTTATCTCTTGCATTTATTATATTGAGCTATATCTTTCAGTTGAAGATAGCAGAATTAGCAAGAGTAGCAGGTAATCCAGAGTTTGTTCTGTTATTTGCATGGATAATGGCATTTGACACATTTGCTGCCTTACCTTTTGCAAGTCTGAGAGCCAATAATAAAGCGATAAAATTTGCAGTTTTTAGAGTCATTAATATTGTAGTCTTTATCATTTTCATTTTAATTCTTCTCTTTTGGTTGCCAAAGATTTATGATCAAGGAGTATTATCTGGAGATTTATGGACAAGATATTACAATCCTGACTACGGAATCGGGTATGTATTTATTGCCAATCTGATAGCAAGTGTTGTCACTTTCATTTTGCTATTCGGAGAACTAAGACAACTCAAATTTGGTGTAGATATTTCTCTCTACAAAAAGATGCTTCCTTATGCATTACCTATTATGTTAGTAGGATTTGCAGGAATGATTAACGAAATGCTCAGTCGGGTCATGATGGAATATTTACTTCCTTATGACGATTATACTAATAAGGAAATCTTAGGGGTATTTGGTTTCAACTATAAGTTTGCTATGCTGATTACATTGTTTTTACAAGCTTATAGATACGCTGCTGAGCCTTTCTTTTTTGCTAATGCAGAAAACTCAAATGCCAAATCAGTTTATTCCAAGAGTATGCATTATTTTATTATTGCAGGATGTTTTATCTTTTTAGGGGTAATGGTGATGATTCCTTTTATTCAAAGTGTTTTAGTTTCCTTTGATCCCAAGTATATTGAATATTTTGAAGGGCAAAATGTAGTTCCTATTTTATTAGCAGCCAATTTATTATTGGGTATTTATTTTAATTTATCTACTTGGTATAAAGTCACAGACAAAACACATATAGGAGCTATGATTGCTATTTTTGGTGCATTTATGACCTTCCTACTCAATTGGATAATGATTCCCAAATATGGCTATACAGGAGCTGCGACTTCTACGCTATTATGCTATCTTTCTATGGTTATAGTTGGATATATTGCCGAACTAAAATACTACCCTATCCCATATAATATGAAAGGAGGAATATCCTATATCCTATTATCATTTATCTTATGGAAAGGATTTGATTGGATAAATCATAACTTTGCTTTACACATAGGTTGGTTGACTTCAATATCTATCGTGATATTGTTGTTTTACATTTCTGTTGCTTATATTAGTGAAAGAAGAAAAATAAAATTGAAAACAAGATAAAGAGTTAGACATGTCTAATGTAGAAATTAAGATAGTAAATCTTTCTAGTAACCCCTTACCTGAATATGAGACAACAGGCTCTGCTGGCATGGATTTAAGAGCGTCCTTGTCCGAGCCAGTTCTGATAAAGCCCTTACAAAGAGCATTAATTCCTACAGGGATTTTTATTGAATTACCAGAAGGTTTTGAAGCACAGATTCGTCCAAGAAGTGGACTGGCTGCAAAAAAAGGTATCACTGTATTAAATTCCCCTGGAACTATTGACTCAGATTATAGAGGAGAGATAAAAGTGATATTAATAAATCTTTCCAATGAAAGTATAATCATCAATACTGCTGAAAGAATCGCTCAAATGGTCATCTCCAAATATGAGAAAGCAAGATTTGAAGAAGTGGATGAACTATCTTCTACCAATAGAGGTGCTGGAGGATTTGGACATACTGGAGAAAAATAAAAACACCCTTCATATATTTTTTTAATTGTAAATTGTTTAAACTAAATTTTTTTAATGAATATTATTATTCCAATGGCGGGAAGAGGTTCTCGTCTTAGACCACATACACTTACAACCCCAAAACCATTAGTCCCTGTAGCTGGCAAACCCATTGTAGAATGGTTAGTAGCAGATTTAATAGCTTTAAGTCCTGAAAAAATCAAGTCAATAGGATTTGTCATTGGTGATTTTGGCACAGAAGTAGAACAAAGTTTGATTGCTGTAGCTGAAAGATTAGGCGCAGAAGGTAGAATCTTTTATCAAAATGAAGCTTTGGGGACTGCTCATGCTATTGATTGTGCAAGTGAAATATTGACTGGACCAACAATTGTCGCTTTTGCAGACACTTTATTTAAAACAAATTACACTATTAATACCCAAGACGAGGGCGTAATCTTTGTTCAAAAAGTAGAAGATCCTTCAGCATTTGGAGTTATAAAATTATCCAGTGATGGAATTATTACTGACTTTGTAGAAAAACCAGACACTTTTGTATCTGATTTGGCAATTATAGGAATCTATTATTTTAAAGATGGAGATAGATTAAATCAAGCGATAAAAAATTTAATCAAAAGTGGTCAGAAAATAAAAGGCGAGTTCCAATTGACCAATGTAATGGAAACTTTGAGAAAAGAAGGAGCTCAATATCGTCCAGGAGAGGTCGAAGAATGGTTGGATTGTGGCAATAAAGATGCAACAGTTAATACCAATCAACGAATATTGGAAATAAAAACTCCAAATGGACAAATTGCGGCATCAGCCAAAATTGAGAATGCTACTATTATTCATCCTTGTTATCTTGGAGAGAATGTGTCTATAAAGAATACAGTAATAGGTCCTCATGTTTCAGTAGGCGATGGAAGTACAATATTAAATAGTGTTATTTCAAATACTATTATTCAAAAAAACTCTCATATTCATGGTGTAATTGCGACAAACTCTATGATTGGCAATTCGGTCGAGTATAAAGGCCGTATAAAAGATTTGAGTATTGGAGATTATACTAAAATTCAGGAATGAGAATAAATAATAAAGGAATAGGGCTCTTTATCCTCGCATTTATAATGTTAGGAGGAAATGCTTTTGCTAAAAAGAAAGGGAAAGATAAGAAAGAAGTCAGTACAACCGTAGAAGGAAATACTGTAAAATCGCTGACACGTGAAGCTTTGTTTATCAATGCAATGCAATCAAAAGTATTGGGAAATTACAATGAGGCTATTCTTAGATTTTCTGCTATAGTGAAAGATGACCCCAATAATTATGAGGCATTTTTTCAGCTTGCACAACTTTATTATGACATGGGACTGTATGATAAAGCCGAAAATGCTTGTGAAAAAGCATTGGCAAAAAGTCCTAATAATGAATGGGTTTTAATCTATTTAGGTCAAGTACAATATGAAAAAGGAGAGATAAGTAAAGCAGTTGAAACCTATAAAAAATTATCTCAAATAAAAACTGATGATGTATCTATCTATTTAGACCTAGCTTCCTTACTGATAGAAAATAAGCAGGAAAAGGAAGCTGTAGAAGTATATGATTTGATGGAAAAGAAGTTTGGCATCAAAGAAGATATTGTCCTAGAAAAAATTTTACTTTTATCAAAAATGGGCTTATTTGATAAAAATATTGAAGAAGCTCAAAAACTGATTCAGACAGACCCCAGCCAATTTAGATATTATGGTTATTTAGGAGATGCTTATGAAGAAAAGGGACTTAATGACAAAGCTATAGAAACCTATAGAAAAGTCTTGCAAATGTCTCCTGGCAATGCTTCAGCTTATTATTCTATTATAAATATTTATAACAAAATAAAAGATGATAACAAGAAGGAAAGTGTCTTATTTGAAATCATCCAATCAAAAGATATAGATGTCAATGACAAATTAAAATTAATAATACCGACAATTCAAGATAATATTTTTGGAGAAGTAATCGTCAATGAAGATTTGACAGAGAAAATCATCAAGGAGATGATAGATGCTCATCCCAACAACTCAGACGTTTTACTATTTGCAGCTGATTTGTATTATAATGTAAAAAAGGAAGATAAGGCGCTAGCTATTATCGAAAAGGGACTTGCAGATACCCTCACCTCCGAAGATGATGCTATAGACTATTTCTCATTGTTATTAAAATTGAACAAAAACGAATATATCGCTCAACAAGCTTCCATCTTTTCAAAAAAATATCCTGAAAACCCTGTCTTTGATTATTTAGAAGGAATTACTTCATTTTTATTAAAGAACTACGAACAAACCATAAAATCTTATCAAGCTGGTCTTCAGAAAAATATCGTAAACCAAGATCTTAAAATGCAGATGCTAATTGGGCTTGGAGATGCATCTTCTGAGCTTAAAGACTTTGAATTGGCAGATAAATCCTATGAAAGCGCATTAGAAATCGACCCCAATAATGCATTAGTTTTAAATAATTATGCATATTTCCTAAGTATTAGAAATATTGAGTTGGATTATGCTGAAAAAATGAGCAAGAAATCTAACCTTATCGAACCAGATAACGCTGCTTATCAAGATACTTACGCTTGGATATTTTATCAAAAAGGGGATTATAATGAAGCTTTAAATTGGATGGAAAAAGCGTTGAAATCTGCTGGAGATAATCCAAGCTATGATATGCTTCATCACATGGGAGATGTCTTATTGAAGTTAGGAAAAAATGAGAAGGCTGTTTATTATTGGGAACAGTCACTAAAGCTAGAAAACAAACAAGATGGTCTCTTAGAGAAAATAGCAAAATATAAAAAAGATTAATCTGTCGTTTTCTTCTACTTTCAATTCTTGCTTTTTATTTATGGAAATTTGAGAAAAATTACTCTTATAGATATAATTTATTATCGTGAGAGAGCAGTTTTTACATTTTATCTGGCAGAGTCATCGTTTTAATCATAACAATTTACAAAGTACTCAAGGACAATCCATTACTATTATAGATTACGGGAAAGCCAATCTTAATGATGGCCCTGACTTTTTATTCGCAAAAGTATTAATTGGAGAGGTTTTATGGGTAGGACATGTCGAAATTCATACAAATTCTTCCGATTGGGACAAGCATAAGCATTCTGATGACAACAACTACAAAAATGTAATTTTGCATGTTGTATATATAGACGACAAACCACTTCAAAGCCTGTCTATTCCTACACTTGAGCTTCAGGGGCTAATTCCAAAATCTACCTATAATCGATACATGCATTTGATGGAGTCAACAGCTGTTTTACCTTGTCATCACCTGATTTCCGAGATTGAAGAAAATGTAATTGAAATGTATTTCCAACGATTGGCAATAGAAAGATTAGAATCTAAAGTAAGTAAAATTGAAACTCTACTTGAAAAATTTCAATTTGATTTTGAGCAAGTTGCATTTATTTGGCTCAGTAGATATTTTGGTACAGGTGCAAATAGTGATGCATTTGAGCAATTAGCAAGCACTATTTCTTCATCATGGTTATCCAAAATAAGACAAGACTCAATGGGAACAGAGTCTCTATTGTTAGGAAGTTCAGGATTTTTAGAACACCTCTCAAATAAAGATGATTACATTAAATCTCTAAGTTATCAATTTGAACATTATCGCCACAAATGGCAGATAACTCCTTTAAATGCTCAATGGTGGAAATGGAAATTAGGGAGACCAGCTAGCTTCCCTAGCCTAAAGATTGCACAGCTTGCACAATTATTGAATAATACCCACTCCATCTTCAATCTTGTTTTAGATATCACTGTATTAAAAAGAGCTCTTTCTGAAATTTCTCTTCATCCATTTTGGGAAAATCATTATCATTTACAAAAACCATCTGTCAATAAGAGTAAAGGACTTTCTATTGAATTTGCTAATAAATTAATTGCTAATGTGACTGTCCCTTTAATGATTGCTTATGGAAGACACATTGGAGACAATAAACTTATTGAACAAGCCGTAGAAATACTAGAATCTCTACCAGAAGAACATAATAATATTACAAAAGCATATACAGAATGGGGCTTGCCCAATCACAATGCGTTGCACAGTCAAGCAATTCTACAATTAAAAAAGGAGTATTGTGATTTGAAACGATGTCTATCTTGCCAAATCGGCAATCAGATTATCCGTTCAGATACTCATCATGTCCGAGAACCTCAAAATGATTTTTTTATAGAGTACATTTGATAATGAAGCAATGAAATAATGTGAAGATTTGGGAATGTGGAAATATGAAAATGTACGAAGTACGAGTTACAAATGAAAAATGCTGGAGGTTGAGTGCTTTGATACTAACCGCAAAGCACACTAAGTCTTTCGCAAAGCACACTAAGTTTAATGAAAGAGAAACAAATCCTATTGCAAAAAGCAACAAGAACCTTTATTTCGATTCCCTACAATCTATTAAAATAAAAATCTATTTATCCTCTAAAAGGTTGATGACTAATCCAGATTTTAATTTAGGTTCAAACCAAGTAGATTTGGGAGGCATAATCATTCCATTATCTGCAATAGACATTAATTGATCTAAAGTAACTGGATAAAAAGCAAATGCAATCGCCATTTCTCCACTATCTACTCTCTTACTCAATTCCTTCAGCCCTCTAATTCCTCCAACAAAATCTATTCTCTTGTCGGTTCTTTGGTCTTTAATTCCCAATATCGGATCTAAAAGATATTGGCTCAATACTGTAACATCAAGCCCTTTGATAGGATCATTATCGTCAAAAGTGTGAGGTTTAGCTTTCATTGAATACCATTTACCATCAAGGTACATACTGAATTCATGTAAAGATTGTGGAGTATATAAATCTTGTTGCTGTTCAAGCAAAAAATGCTCTTGAATTTTATTGATAATTTCAGAAACAGATAAGCCGTTTAAATCTATCACAACTCTATTATAATCAATAATTTGCAGTTGATCAGATGGGAAAAGACATGATAAAAAATAATTAAAAGGCTCTTCTCCAGAATAATCACCCTTTGCCTCTCTAATAGCTGCTCCGACTTTTGCAGATGCTGCAGAACGATGATGACCATCAGCGATATAGCTTGCTTCTACACGAGTAGCAAATAAATCTTGTAATTTTTGAAGAACTTCACTATCACTAATTTTCCAAAGTTGATGGATAACATTGAGCTCATCAACAAAATCAACTAATGGAGATTCTGCAATCACTTCATTAATCATATTGCTAATTTCATCAACATTCCTATACGTTAAAAAGACCATCCCCGGCTGAGCCATTTTGGTTTTCATGTGGCGGATACGGTCGTTCTCTTTAGCTGTTAAAGTCAGCTCATGTTTTTTGATGACATTAATAAAATAATCATCTATTGATGAACCAGCCACCAATCCTGTCTGTCTTCTACCATTCATTACTTGAGAATAGACATACATAGAAGGTTCTTCATCTCTTACTAAATATCCTTCTTGAATAAATTTTTTAAAGATTTCATTTCCTTTCTCATAAACTTCATCAGCATAAGGGCTAATAGAACTGTCAAAATTCACTTCAGGTTTTGAGATTTGTAAAAAAGATAATGGTTCTTTTTGCACCTCTACTCTTGCCTCCTCAGAATTGAGGACATCATAAGGTTTTGAAGCAATTCTTGAAGTAAGTTCTAATTGAGGCCTAAGACCTTTGAAGGGACGTATTTTTACCATGATTTTGATAGTTGCTCAAAGATAAAGCCAATTTCATCAATAAGAAGAATTCTTATTCATTTTTAGAGGGAAGAAAATATATAACGAAAAATGCCCAAATCCTATGACTTGAGCATTTAAAATATAAAATGAACTAATCTATTTATTCTTCTGTAATAATATCTTGAACTGGAGTTTGAACACTAGAAGCATCAACTGTTTCAATATTATTGGAAGGAGCTGGTTCTTCAGGGATTTGAGTTTGTGCAATATGTGGAGCGATGATTAACGCTACAATTGACATCAATTTAATCAAAATATTCATAGAAGGGCCAGAGGTGTCTTTGAATGGGTCACCAACAGTATCTCCAGTAACAGCAGCTTTATGAGGCTCAGAACCTTTAAAGTATGTTTTGCCATTGATATCTACACCTTTTTCAAAAGATTTTTTTGCATTATCCCAAGCTCCACCTGCATTGCTTTGGAAGATACCCATCAATACTCCTGACACAGTAACACCAGCCAATAAGCCTCCTAATACTTCTGGGCCAAAAATAAATCCTATTACAACAGGTGTAATCAAAGCAATCAATCCTGGAGCCACCATTTCTCTGATAGATGCTTGAGTAGAAATCGCTACACATTTTTCATATTCTGGTTTAGCTTTATATTCCATAATGCCAGGGATTTCTCTGAATTGTCTTCGGACTTCTTCAACCATCGCCATAGCAGCTCTTCCCACAGCAGCAATCGCTAATGATGAGAAAATAAAAGGTATCATGCCTCCAACAAATAATCCAGCTAGGACGTCTGCTTTATAAATATCTATTGATTTAATACCAGAAATACCTACAAATGCAGCAAATAAAGCCAAAGAGGTCAATGCTGCTGATGCAATAGCAAATCCTTTACCTGTTGCCGCTGTAGTATTTCCTACTGCATCTAAATTATCTGTTCTTCCTCTCACTTCTTCAGGCAAATGGCTCATCTCAGCAATACCTCCTGCATTATCAGCGATAGGGCCAAATGCATCAATCGCCAATTGCATGGCAGTAGTTGCCATCATTCCAGTAGCAGCAATCGCCACTCCATACAATCCTGCAAATTGATAAGAACCATAAATCCCTACTGCTAAAATCAATATTGACAATACTGTACTTTCCATTCCTACAGATAAACCACCTATAATATTAGTAGCATGGCCAGTTGATGATTGACGTACAATACTCATCACTGGTCTTTTGCCCATGGCAGTATAATATTCAGTAATGATACTCATCAACATACCGACAATCAATCCTAATACGATTGCTCCAATCACTCCATTTTGAGTAAAATCTGCACCTCTTTCAGGATTTACCCATGATAATGTTTCAGGAAGCATCCATTTTGCTAGCCCAATAGCTGCAATAGCTGTCAATAACACAGAAGTCCAGTTGCCAATATTAAGTGCAGTCTGAACGCTATCTGTTTCATTCTTTACTCTTACAAACCATGTACCGACTATAGAGAATAAAATGCCTATTCCTGCAATCAACATTGGTAATAAAATTGGAGAAAATCCATCAAAATTATCTACGGCCTTGATTTCTTGTCCCAATACAATAGTTGCTAGGATAGTTGCTACATAAGAACCAAATAAGTCAGCACCCATACCTGCAACGTCTCCAACATTATCTCCTACGTTATCTGCAATAGTAGCTGGGTTTCTCACATCATCTTCTGGAATTCCAGCTTCCACTTTCCCAACTAAGTCTGCACCTACGTCAGCTGCTTTGGTATAGATACCTCCACCTACTCTTGCAAAAAGAGCAATAGATTCAGCTCCTAAAGAAAAACCTGTAAGCACTTCAATGGCAGTTTTCATTTCGCCACTATCTACCAATGCTACATCAAATATTTTTAAAAGGACGATAAATAGCCCTCCTAGTCCAAATACAGCTAATCCAGCAACACCTAATCCCATCACTGTTCCCCCAGTAAATGACACATTCAATGCACTAGCCAAAGACGTTCTTGCAGCTTGAGTTGTACGCACATTAGCTTTGGTAGCAATTTTCATCCCGATATAACCGGCTACTGCAGAGGAAACAGCCCCTATGACAAATGCAACGGCAATTAATGGACTAGAATGCTCTGTTAATGTACCCGAATAAGCTAACAATAAACCTACAATAACTACAAAATACGAAAGGACTCTCCATTCTGCTTTTAAAAACGCTATCGCTCCATCGGCGATATAACCTGCAAGCTCCTGCATCTTTGCTTCACCTGCATCTTGTTTTGAAACCCATTGGTACTTGATAAACATTACCAACAATCCTAAAAGTCCTAATAAAGGAACTAAATACACGATTGATTCTTTCATTGTTTTAAAAAATTTAATTTACATAACTGAAATATATCAATTAATAAAATGAAAAAATACTATCTGTTAAATAATATTGAATTAGAAAAAATTTATTTGTGTAAAATCAAGCAAAATATCTTTTTTTTCAACAAATTGACACATATATTGTAGAATAGAGTGTAAGCCTATGTATAAAATCTTATTCTTAACAGACTTTTCTGAATACTCTCAAAATGCAAGAACATTTACGAAGTTATTGGCAAAAACAAGCAATAGCGAAGTAGTTGTGATGCATACTATCTCTCCTGTAGTTGGCTCAATCACTCAGATGGGATTTACAGTTGAGCTGAATTCTGTATTATATGATGTTGCACAACAATCAATGATTGAAATAGAAGAAGATTTTAAAGCAGATGGAATAAAAGTCTCATATACAATCCGCTCAGGTAATTTATTAGATGAAGCACAAAATATTATTGACTCCAAAGAAGCCAATTTGATTATCATGGGCACTCATGGCAAGACTGGGATATTGGATAAAATGATAGGAAGCTCTGCAGCACAAGTTATCACTCAAATGGACGTACCGACTATTGTCATTCCTTATAAATACAAGTTTCACCAAGTCAAAAATATCACCTTTGCCCATCAATTGGAATCTCCGAAGCTAGAGCATCTTGCAGAAACGTTTAAAATATTAGACTTTTTTAAAATTGAACAATTGAATATAGTCCATATCTATAGTCAAGAGCAAGATGTATATCAAGCTGACACAAATGTTGTTGATAAAATTAAAGAACAATTTCCTTCAAGAACAATTAATTTTCATTTTGTCAATGACGATTCAGTAATTAATGGTTTGTATAATTTTTTAAAAGATCATCATACAGATTTGTTGGTTACCTCTTCCAATAAAAAAACCTTTTGGAAAAGATTAATTTCTGGAAATATTAGCGCAACATTAGCGACTGAATTTGATATTCCTATTTATATCCTTAAAGATCACGTTTCTTAAAATGTGGGAATGTGGAAATTTGAAGATGTAAAAATGCTGGTGATTGAGGTTCTCGAAACTAACCGCAAAGGATGCTAAAAATTAACCGCAAAGAACGCTAAGTCTTACGCAAAGGTCACGAAGTTTAATGAAGTAATGAGGAGATGTGGAAATTTGAAGATGTAAAAATGCTGGTGATTGAGGATCTCGAAACTAACTGCAAAGAATAATAAAATTTAACCGCAAAGGATACAAAGTTATACGCAAAGTTCACGAAGCAATGAAATATTGTGAAGATGTGAAAATGTAAAAATGTGGAAATGTGAGAGGTGGAAGGTAAGATGAACATTGTCATGCAGAGCTTGCGAAGCATCTATAAGTAATACTGCTACGCAATGAGATTCTTTCAGAACAGTGGTATTATCATACTGAACCTGATTCCGCATCTTTAGAACAAAGTAATAAAATAGACACTGAAATGAATTCAGGGTGACGATTCAAGGATTTGCCTCGTAGAGGCTACCACTTGGTAAGAATAAATAATCAACCCATTCTTGCTCCGTAGGAGCTACCCTTTAAAATAATGAAAATATGTGGAAATGTGAAATTGTGGAGATGTTATGAAAGACGAATAGTCGATATAAATTTATAAAGCAGGTCTTTTAATGTTAATAAATCTTTAAGCATTTGACTTTTGAGTCAGTTTTTTTACATCATTTTTACTTACTAAAAACCTATGCAAGCATTGCATTTCAATGATTTAAGCGTTTTTTAATGAGAAATAAAGCTCTTTCCCTTTAAGCAAAAGAAATATTTTGTGATTGAAATCATAAAAATCCAATTGATAAAAATATTAGTTTAGTATTAATTAAAACGAAAAGTTATGGGCGTTTCAAATCCATATTATGATGTAATTATTGTGGGAGCGGGTATTTCGGGTATCGGAGCAGCTTATCACCTTCAAGACAAATGCCCCAACAAATCTTTCACGATTTTAGAAGGTCGTGAAACTATGGGAGGCACTTGGGATTTATTTAAATATCCAGGTATTCGTTCAGACTCAGATATGTACACCTTGGGGTTTTCTTTTAACCCATGGCTGAGTTCAAAGTCTATCGCTGATGGTTCAACGATTTTGCAATATATTAAGGATACTGCTACAAAATTTGGTTTGGACAAGAAAATCCAGTACAGCAGTATGGTAAAAGATGCTTCTTGGTCTGACCAAACTAGCAAATGGACACTTACTGTAGATTCTGGAGGGAAAGCCGTACAGATGGAATGTGCATTTTTATTTATGTGCAGTGGATATTATAGTTATAGCGAAGGATATCTCCCTGAGTTCCCTGGGTACAATGATTTCAAAGGGAAGATTGTCCATCCTCAATTTTGGGACGAAGACCTTGACTATAAGGATAAAAATGTTGTCATCATAGGAAGTGGTGCAACTGCTGTAACATTGGCTCCTGAAATGTCAAAAAAGGCTAAGAATGTGGTCATGCTTCAAAGAACACCTACCTACATGATTACTTTGCCAAGTGAGGATAAAATAGCTTTAGGAATTAGAAAAGCATTACCAGAAAATACTGCTTATGAAGTAATTCGCTGGAAAAACATATTGACAAATATGGGTTTTTATAATGCTGCCCAATCTTTTCCAGTTCCTATCCGCAAATTTTTGATGAAGACCGTAGAACTTCAATTAGGTAAGCATTATAAAGAAGAAGATTTTAACCCGCCATACAATCCTTGGGATCAAAGATTGTGTGCAGTTCCTGATTCTGATTTTTTCAAAGCGATAAAGAAGCAGAAAATGGAAATTGTAACAGATCATATCCAAACATTCACCAAAGATGGCATCTTATTGAAGTCTGGCAAAGAATTAAAAGCCGATATTATAGTTACTGCAACTGGACTTAAACTTCAATTTTTGGGAGGAATGACTGTTCATGTCAATGGCAAAGAAATTCAAACCAGTGAAGGTCATGTTTATAGAGGAACGATGATAAGCGATGTGCCTAATTTTGCTGTAACCGTAGGTTATACCAATTCTTCATGGACACTTAAATGTGATTTAGTAAGTGGATTTGTGACTAGGATATTAAAATACATGGACAGTGAAGGATACAAAAAAGTTGTACCTAAATTTGATGTTTCAAAATATGAATCTTCACCATTATTGGATTTTGATGCAGGATATGTGAAGAGAGCAGCCAAAAACCTTCCAAAACAAGGTTCGAAAGCACCATGGAAGGTATATCAAAACTATGTTTATGATTTAGTTACACTCAAAATGAGTCCTCCTTCAGACAAACATCTAGAGTATGCATAAAAAATAAGCCCTTCTGTTTTTTACAGACACCCTTTAGCAGACCTTTTTGAGAAATTCTACAGCCTCATATTCATCAGAAAGGAATTGTTAAAGGGTGATTTTTTTATACAAATTACACTTTATAGCAAACCCATCCTTTATCTTTCAGAAGAGATAGTAATTCATCCAATTGTTTTAAACTTTGTCCAATTTCAAACCCTTTAAAGACATTCGTTTTGACAAATAAGATTAAATTTTTAAATTTATTTTTTATATTAATATCTATTATGGCATTAAATCCTTTTTCAGAAAAGCAACATTCAAGTTGTAAATACAACTATTCACCATGTTTTTCAATAAGAAATTAATACAAGAAACTAATCTCTGATAGTAGATAATACCCAATTATAAAGACCATTCTTAGTTTTTTTTATTTTTATATGCAAACAATATTTATATTTGTAGGCTTTTGAGAAAGAGGTATGCTTTGACTACAATTTGCTGTAATACAATGCAAGTTTTCTTAAATAAACAGGAACAAGTTTAGCTAAAACAAATAAACATGAACGAGTTTATAACAAATGGAGCAGAAATAAAACAACGAATTATTTCCGAGATAACTAACGCAAAGCAATGTGTTTATGTTGCTATGGCATATTTTACAGACAGAGACATTGCAATGGCGATCGTTGAAGCCAAAAACCGAAATGTTACTGTAGATATTATACTTTCCTCAAATCTTCAAAATGAAACCGTAAAGTTAATATTGAAAGGTGCGAACATTAGCGTTCACGCTTTTGAGACAGGAGACGCAAGGGGAATAATGCACCATAAGTTTTGTCTAATTGATAACAGAATTTCAATTAACGGCTCTTACAATTATTCATTTAACGCAAGCACAAACAATGTTGAAAACATTACAGTTTCAGACGACAATGCTACTTATTCTCAAATGTTATCAGAATTTGACCGCTTAAAATATAACATTGACAACCGTATAGCCGTGAACGAAACAACACCAGCAACTAGACCCGAACAGAATGTCACTGAAGTGCAACCTGTCAATATTATTGGCACCTTCTCTAAACTTTTGCACGACCTTGTTTATTCGGCTGCACAAATAGACACCGAAAAATATCGACAACAAGGATATGATAATTCAAAAGAAAGTCACGGTTCTCTAAATATTTTCAGAACTGAGTATGAAAATATAAAAGAAAGAATTAGGACTTACGCTACAGACGAAGGATTGGGCAATATGAGAAATGTTTTAACTTCTAATGTTTCTAATGCTTACGAAAGCACAAAAACAAACTTAGAAACAGAAAAACAAGAAAAAATAAACATTGAAAAAAGAAATTGTGATTTAGAGAAACGACAAGTCACTGACAAAATTGATGCTCTTAAACAAGAGAAATCAATTTTAGAATCAGGCAACCAAAATTCGGGCGAAAAAGGACTTTGGCAAATTAATAAAGAAATCGAAAAAAACAAACTTGAAAGACGAACATTGGAGCAATCATTCGTTGTAAAGAAGTTTTGGACTTTCGGGACTATTTGCGCTACGGTAGGGTTAGCTATTTTTGCTTTTTATCTATCAATATTTTTTGCTTCAGCAGTTTACAAAGTGTTTTTTGAAGGTAATGTAATTCGTGCATCTTTGGAAGCGGGTATAAACCCTGGACTTCCACAACTTGTTGATGCGAATGCTATCATTAAAATATTTAGACAACAAGGAG
>JAMLHJ010000019.1 GCA_023957245.1 Chitinophagales bacterium | reverse complement strand
CATTGAAACAATGAATAACGCTGGTGGTTGTCAAAGCTCTATCTCCTTATTTTGTCATTCCCATGAAAATGGGAATCTTCAACCTAATTTTACCTTTCATGAGATTCCTGCTTCCGCAGGAATGACACTGCTCTTTTTGGATATTTTGCTCTAAGAAATACAATTTAACCGCAAAGTACGCTAAGTCTTACGCAAAGTTCACAAAGTTAAAGAAAACAATGAGGAGATTTGTAAATGTGAGAATTTGAAGATGTGAAAATGTGGTGAAATGTGAGATGAAAATGCTGATGATTGAATTTGCCTCGTAGAGGCTATCACTTGGTAATAATAAATAAATATCCAACTTTTGCTCCGTAGGAGCTACCCTTTTATTGGTTTCAAGAATATCGTCGCCCAAAAATTAACCACAAAGAACACTAAGCTTCTACGCAAAGGTCACGAAGTTTAATGAAACAATGTATAGTTATAGATTGCTTCGTTCCTCGCAATGGCGATTTTTCTATCTCATCATGCTGGACTTGTTTCAGCATCTTTAGAACGATGTAAGTATGGACAATTGCATTTTACCCATATTTCAACTAAAAAATCTTAGCTATTAATTACAAGTTATCTTAGACTTTTGGATAGCATCTCCTTGAACAGGTTTTAATAATCTGTCAAATCTGAAACCAACTTCTGGTTGCATACACATCCATACAAGCCAAGCCTTGCCAACTATATGATTTTCGGGTACAAATCCCCAAAACCTTGAATCTTCAGAGTTATGTCTATTGTCACCCATCATGAAGTAATAATCTTGCTGAAATGTATAACTGTCAGATTTAACGCCATTGATGAAAATTTCATTGTTTTTGATTTCAACCTGATTGCCTTCATATACTTGAATAGCTCTTTGATATAATGCTATATTGTTGGTAGAAAGAGGGATTTTTAGTCCTTTACTTGGAATAAGTAGTGGCCCGAAGAAATCTACTGTCCATTTGTAATGTGCTGTATCAGAAGGGAATGTTCCCATGTATGAATATGCGTCATCAGGAGAATAAATCACTCTTTGTACTCTAGTGATGTTAGGCATTTCTGAAATACATTTTGCTTGTTTATCTTCTAAGAACATGATAAATGCATTAGCTGTTCTTTGGTAGATTTCAACACTTTGAATGTCCAATTCTTTCAATTTTTCTACATTTAATCCTCTTTCGTCAGTTTCTACAATATATTGATATTGAAGATGTTCTGGGTTGCTGATTTCAGTGCCATTGATGGATACTTGTCCGTGAGAGATACTTAAAGTTTCTCCAGGAAGTCCAATGCATCTTTTGATATAATGTGTTTTTTTGTCAATTGGTCTATTGTCTTCCATCGGAAAATTGAATACAACAGCATCACCTCTTTTTACTTTTTGAAAACCTGGCAATCTTTTATAAGGTAAAGATGGCTTTTCTATATAACATTGAATATTTGTTCCTGGAAAAGTTTGATGCCCCAATGGGAAAGCAATAGGTGTGATAGGAATTCTAGCACCGTAATGCATTTTACTGACAAATAAAAAATCTCCTGCCAATAATGTTCCTTCCATGGATTGGGAAGGAATTTTGAATGCCTCAATATTAAATGTTCTGATGAGTGTGGCTGCAATTACTGCAAAAAATATAGCATCTGCCCATTCTCTACCTGCAGATTTTTTAGTGCTTTTGAGTTTGAGAATTTCAGTATTAGAAAGGAGTTTTACATCTTTTCTTGTTGCGAGATATGGAAAATAAAATACACCCAATAATACTCCTACAGAATGTTCTAAGAATGTATTTCTGTTGAATCTGATGAGCAAATCTGAAAGCCAGCTTAAATTGAAAAGAAAGTTGATATAAGGAATAATACCCCAAATGGCTTTTTTTTCATTTTTGCCTATAATTTTCAATAAGGTGATATCTTGAAGAACTGGAACAGCTGAATGCCATCCAGATTGTCCTGCTTTTTTGTATAATCCCCAAAGAGAGATATGTAAAACCCAATTGAGAACTAATACGCCTATTATTGTAATCATTTTTCTTCTTGGTTAAATCCTAAAACATCTTCCATTGAATAATATCCCTTTTTACCTACTAGCCATTCCGCAGCTAAAAGCGCACCTGAAGCAAATCCTGTACGATTGTGTGCAGTGTGTTTTAATTCAATATCATCAATAGGAGAGGTGTAGCGAACAACGTGTGTTCCGGGTACATCTGGAGTACGTTCTGAAATAATTGATAATGTTCCACTGTTATCGGAAGCATAATTACGCCATTGGTCTTTTCTTTTCACTCTTTTCAAAATATCTAAAGCAGCAAATAAAGCAGTACCACTCGGAGCATCTTTTTTCTCTGTATGATGTACTTCTAGCATGTCAATATTGTAATCATCGTAGTCATTCATAATGTTTGCCAACTGTCTGTTTATCTCAAAAAAGATATTGACTCCGATACTATAATTAGGTGCAAAAAGGAAAGCTTTGTTATTTTCTGCTGCATATTGTTGGATAGTAGAAAGTTGCTGAGTCCATCCAGTAGTTCCTACAACAATAGGAACATTAGCATCAAAACACCAATGAATATTATCAATAGCTGTGTTTGGAGAAGTGAATTCAATAGCAACATCTACTTGTGATAATTCTTCAGTAGTGATTAAATGACGGTTGTCAATGTCTATTTTTAAAGCAATTTCATATATGTCTTTTCCTGCTTTTTTATTTTTTTCCAAAGCTATGGCTTCTATCGCTTTGCCCATTTTACCGTATCCGATAAGTGCTATTTTCATAAATACAAAGTTATTGCTACCGAAGGTACGGAGTTGTTATAAACTCTTAAAACTTTAGGTTTAATTTTTATGGATAAATTGTCTGAAATGTCATAAGTTTTCAAGTGAGCATCTACTACTGCATCTAAAACTGTCAAACCCCATAGACCTACTGTAGCAAATGTACTGAGTTGAAGATTGCGTCTATAATGATTTCTGTATGAAATGAGTTGTTGCTCATTTAGAATATTTGCAAATTCATCTATTTGCCCACTATTCCTTAGATCTAATGCTTTGTTGTAAGTTCGCATGCTTGAAGCGTTTTGATATATCCAAAATCCACCTCCTCCAATCATTCCCCATGCTATTGGAACCTTCCACCATCGCTTGTTGAAAATCTGTCCTCCACCAGGAAGAATAGCCCATTTGGCTGCCTTTCTAGCATATATAGATTCTAAGGGTATTTCTTCTTTTACTTTTGTTTTTCGTTTGTCATTTTCTTTTTCAGAAATTGATTTAACTATTTGATTATCAGTAATTGAATCTATTTCATCTATATGATTAGTTGAATCTGTTTCAAGAATTGTACTATCCGTATTTGTAAAAATAATTTCAGCTTCTTTTTGTTCTTCGGTAGAAAGTGAATCTGTTGTTTGCTGAAAATTAGCAGCATGAGAAGAAGTGCACATCAGCATAAAATAAAGTAAGGCAATTGACCATATACTTTTATTATGTTTAGACTTCATGAACGAAAAATAATCATTTTTCTGATGAATTTGCAATTCTAAATCTGCTTTGTACTATTATTTGGCGGGTATCAATGAAATAGCTCTTTCTGAAATCGCTGTAATGCTTAGTGAAGGATTTACACCAGGATTGGCAGAAATCATTGAGCCATCACACACATACATATTTTCATAGCCAAATACTTTATTATTTTTATCAATAACACCAGTTGCAGAACTTTCACCCATACATGCACCACCTAAGATATGCGCAGTAGTGGGAATTCCCAATAAAGTTTCAGTGCTGAGCATCATTGGTTTGCCGTTGATGATGGTGGCAACCTCTTTAGCTAGAGCTTTTGCTTCAGGAATATCAGAAGTAGGCGCTTCGCCAGTATCTATTTTTGATGAAACACCTAATGCTGATTTTTTAAATCTCAATGTACTATCTAATGTCTGCATGAATAGTAAGATGATAGTCCTTTTTGACCAATCATCAACTGTCAGCATCTTGAAATTTTGAATAGGATGCTTAAATAAATCAGCCACCATATTAAAAAGTCGGGTAAAAAATTTTCTACCTGTTACCATTGGTGCCATGCCTATTCTCCAAAATCCAGAACCTTCAGAATAACGTACTGGTTCCAAGTGACTATTTTCGTCTGTATGAAGGATGGAGCCGATGGCTACTCCATCTGAAAAAGATTTGTCTTTGTCGAAAGTAGTAACACCTATTAAGCTTTCAGAGTTGGTTCTGATGCCATAACCTACCATATCAGAAAGATTGGGTAAAGATTTTTCTTTCAATTTCAATAATAAATCTACTGTTCCTAGCACTCCTCCTGAAAAAATAACAGAATTGGCCTTTACTGAATACTTTTTAGGGAAATAAGAGGTGGAATCTTTGAATAAAATCTCATAACCGTTTTCTCCATTTTTCCCATTGGGTTTTATATCATATACTTGAGATTCTGCAATAATTTCAGCACCTAATTGTTGAGCAAGATGAAGATAATTTTTGTCCAAAGTATTTTTGGCATTATATCTACAACCGAGCATACAAGCCCCACAATAAATACAACCTGTTCTATCTGGACCTTTGCCTTCAAAATAAGGGTCTGGAACAGTAACTCCTTGCTTGCCAAAATATACTGCCACTTTTGTAGGTGAGAATTGATCTTCTTTATCTATTCGTTTTGCCAATTCTTCAATGACTCTATCTGTTCTTCTAAGTGAAGGATTAACTTCTGCTCCCAGCATTGTTAAGGCGGTTTGATAATGAGGAGCTAGTTCTTCTTCCCATTCTCCTAGTCCTGCCCATGAACCAGTGTTGTAAAATGCTTTTTTGGGAATAGGTAAGGTATTGGCATAGACGAGCGAACCTCCTCCAACACCGACACCTGATAAAATGCCTACATGTCTGAATAAAGTGATTTTAAATAGCCCATGAAATTTTAAAGTAGGTACCCAAAGCCACTTTTTTAATTGCCAGTTGGTTTCCGGAAAATCTTTTGGCTCAAACCATTTGCCTTTTTCAATGACTAAGACTTTGTAGCCTTTTTCAGATAACCTTAATGCTGAGACCGAGCCTCCAAATCCACTACCTATAATGACGAAGTCATAATGTGATTGCTTTGTCTTTGCCATAACTACTTTTATTTAAACATTTTATTAAGTAAGATATGGATTTAAAAGAAAAATAGGAATATTTACTATGAAATAATCAATGTATGCATTTGGTTTTTTTAATGAGGAATAAATTTTATCTCAAAATAAAAAACCGTGCTCTTGTTTTCCTGTATTCTGGATATTTTGGGTAGATATTGGATAGCCTTTCTTCTTCGTAATTGGATTTAAAATAAAATAAAATGTATAATAATAAAGTTATCAAAAATCTATATTCTGATTCTGTATAAATGCTTAATGAAAAGCAAGTCATGAGAATACCTGAGTAAATAGGATGTCTGACATATTTATATAGCCCATTTTTTATCAGTTGACCATTCTGGATAGGTGTAGGAAATGGAGATAAATTTTTATTCAATTGCAAAATTGCTTTTATGATAATCACCATGCCTATTAATGCAGGTAGTAATGAAGCAATTTGTATCCAATAAGGAATTTGCCAATTGAAAAAGTCAATATTCCCCAAAAAGGCAATGAATAATATTCCTTGTAAACTGACGAAAATATAATCTTTTGAGGTTTTTCTCATAGCTACAAAGAATTGAAAATGTCAGTAAATATTTTTTTAAAAGAGCTTATTTCAAAAGCTCATCCAATTTTTGATGTATTTTTTCAAAAGGAAATTGTTTGATGGTTTCATTTTTCATTTTGATAATTTCATCAAGACAAAGATTTCCTACGCTTCCTTCATGAGTATGAGCTACTGTCGAAGGTTTTTTGAAATTGCCAGATTCAATATCTTGACCTACTTGAATATATGCTTCTCTGAAAGGTACACCATCCAAGACCAATTGATTGACTACTTCTACACTATATAGGTAAAGATATTTTTCATCATTAAGAATATCTGTTTTGACTTCAATATGTTCAAACATGGTGTGAGCAATATCTAGACAATCTTTTATCGTTTGAAATGAAGGGATATAATCTTCTTTAATCAATTGCATATCTCTATGGTATCCACTCGGTAGATTGGTGAGGATATTGGTGAATTGGGTAGGAAGATTTTGTAGTTTATTGCATTTGGCACGGATAAGTTCCCATACATCAGGATTTTTTTTGTGTGGCATAATACTCGAACCAGTGGTGAGGACATCAGGGAATTTGACAAATCCAAAATTTTGGTTCATATACAGGCACATATCCATAGACATACGACTAAGTGTTGCTGCTATTGAAGCGATTGCTGTAGCAACAGATTTTTCCATTTTACCTCTATTCATCTGTGCGTAAACAACATTGTAATTAAGATTTTCAAAGCCTAATAGTTCTGTTGTTCTTCGTCTGTTGAGTGGAAGAGAACCACCATAACCAGCTCCTGAACCTAATGGGTTTTTGTTGGAAATTTTAAATGCAGCATATAATTGGTCGATATCATCTACTAAGCTTTCTGCATAAGCGCTGAACCATAAGCCAAATGATGAAATCATAGCTATCTGCAAATGAGTATATCCTGGTAGTAAAGTATCTTTATGCTTTTCAGCAAGTTGTATCAAAATATCAAATAGTTGCTCCGTTTTTAATACAATTTGTTCGATTTCATAACGGGTATATAGCTTTAAATCTACTAATACTTGGTCATTACGAGAACGTCCACTATGTATTTTTTTACCTAGTTCTTGTAACTTATTAGTAAGTCTAAATTCAACTTCAGAATGAACATCTTCTGTTGAAGCACCGATTTCAAATTGGTTATTTTGAATATCTTTAAAAATTTCCTTTAGCCCTTCTTGAAGAATAGGAAGTTCATCTTTTTCTAAAAGACCACATTCTGACAACATTTGAATATGTGCCAAAGAGCCCAAGACATCAAAGGGAGCTAATTTTAAATCCAAAACTCTATCATTGCCAACAGTAAAAGCTTCTACTTGTTGCGCTAAGTCAGATTTCTCTAAAGCCCCTTTTTGCCATAATTTTTGTTGCATTGTATAGAAATTTACTGCAAAAGAACAAAGATTTTATGGAATGCACATCAAATTGAGTGTTATGGTTCTTATCTTTTTAGTAAAATGTGAGATGGGAGGATGAAAGATGTGGAAAAAAAATTAAGAGGTACGAAGTACGAATGAAAAATGCTAGTGGTTGAGGTTCTCGAAACCAACCGAAAAGATTGCTAAAATTTAACCGCAAAGTTCGCTAAGTTATTCCACAAAGCTCACGAAGTGATAGATAGAACTACACATTGCGAATGCGCCCTGCACCATAGGTTTTGATGCTGGGCGCCCACTATACGAAGAAAGCGTAATTTCTTCAACTGTTTGAGACGAAGTCGAGTTTTGAAGAAATAGCTTTCAAGTATTTAGTGGGTCAGCGAAAAACCCGGTGCTGGTCACTGAGTTTGTCGAAGTGCTTTTGCATACTTTTTCTTCTAAAGAAAAGTATGAAGAAAAAATATTGATGTAATGAATGGATTACTTCGTTCCTCGCAATGATTTCCCCACCTTGACATACTGAACTTGTTTCAGCATCTATAGAACAATGTAGCCTAAGAGACTCAGAAATGAATTCAGGACGAAATAATAGGAAAGGGCTATTTGCTCTTCGCACTTACTTTTTCACTTTAATGACTCTCACTTTCCAAGCATCTGGTCCTTCCTCCAAGTATTCCCATCTGAAAGGCTCTTTACTCTCTGCTTCCATCTGATAATACAATGGTTTGGGGTCATGGTCGTTGATAAATTCAAAAGCTTCTCCTTCTTTGATATCAGCAAATGCTTGATAAAACATTTCATGTCTTTCTGCTGGTGGAAAAGGTCTGATATCCATTTCATTAACAACAGAAAAACCATCATCTCCCAATCCACTTTTTACCTTTTTAGTGATGTGTACAACGTATTCACCTGGTTCTTGTTTTTTGTAAACCCATGAATGTTGTCCTTCAAATTTATGTATAAAAATATGGTGGATATCTTTGGGATCGATCGCTGCAATGATTTCCATAGTAGTATTTTCTTCCATCATACCATATCTATGAAAAACAATCTGTTTCCACTCTTTTTCATCAGCTTTACGCAAATCTAAAAGTGTAGAAATATCAGTAAACTCTCTACCTCTTGTGTCTTCTGTTTTTGTTACTCTGACTTTCCATTCTCTTCCGCCTCTATTGAGATACTCCCAACCTACAACATCACCAAATATCGACCTAAATTCATAATATAATGGAATAGGGTCATGGTCGTTGATGAAAACAAAACTTTCTTGTGCAGGAAGATTTTTAAATATTTCTGTTAGGTTTTTGTGTCTTTCTATCGGAACAAGAACACGCATATCCAATTCTTGGCTGAGGTCAAATGTAAGGCTCATGTTGAAATTATTTTATGCAAAGATACGGGTTAAAAAAGATATTTTTATCCGAAATGGAATTTCTAACATGAATTTAAAATGGAAATGATATTGGCATCGTTGATTATGACGTTAATATTACTGAAAACCAATTTTTGTCAATTTCCAGCGTGTAGGTTTTGATTTGGATTTTTCTTGAGAAATCGTAAATAGATTTTCCTGAGAAGGAGCGATGTTAATAGAAGAAATTGGGAAAAGGGTTAAGTCATTTCCTATCCATTTGGAAAGATGATAAGTGCTGACCTCACCATCTGAAGTAATTGTTTTTGCTAATGGTGAAATATTATAGTTGTTAATATAATTATTTTCAATCTTCTTTATGAATGATTTGGCGTTCAATTCAATATTGTATAATATGACTAATTCATGTTTGGAGTTGATAAAAGCATCAAAAGAACCATATTGAAATCCTAAACCATATTGTGATTTTGGTAATCTTTTTACCCATTCAATTGCTCCTTGATTGCTGATTTTGGATACAATTAAATCTAGCATATTGTATGGTGCATTGATTTGACCATTGATATCAATAAGCTCTTGTGATTTCGTTGCATATTGTTCATCTTTTTTCAAAGGGGAAATTGTTGGATAATATTCTCTGATTAAAAAATAGCTACCATCTTGATTGATTAAAGATTTTCTAATTTTGAATTGAGTATTGAGTGAAAAATCTTTATTCAGTATATAACCACCAGAAATACTATCAGATTTTCTAAATTCATCTAAAAATTCAGATGAATAATCTTGTATCCAAAGACTTTTTTGTTGCTGTTCTTTAATGTCAAATTGTATAAATATTTCACCGTTATATCCCAAAATATTGGCATCATTTTTTGTCAGTGAAAAGAAAGAAAAAATGGATAGTTGGGGATTGTATTCGATGGTATATGAATCAGTTATAATATTTTTTGGAAATTCCAGAGGAATTGAAAATTTGCTTTGATTCTTTTCTATAAAATTCTTTTGATGTATTTGAAGTTGATTTTTGTTTTTTGAAATTTTAATATATTGGCTATCAGAGGAGATAAAATGAAAACCATCGAATGTAGAAAAGTCTGAATATTTATTTTTCTGTTTTTCTATTAATTTTCCATCTTTATTGAATATGGCAATTACTTCTGTATAGCTAGTTACTTTTTTAGTAATGATATCTTTGATGATAAAAGCAAAATATTCGTTATCGGGGCTTTTTATAACTTCAACATGATGGTCTTTTAAGTTGTTGGAAAAACCATCTTCAATATTCCCAATATTGCTTTTATTGGAAGATCTACCATTTTTTGAGATAAGCTGAAAAGAAAAAGATTTGTCATTTTTGATTTTCTTTTCCCATAAGACAATGAGATTTTTACCTGTCCAAATAGCATTATCAGCTCTTTCATCTTCTTTTGTTTTTAATTTGATGATTTGAGAAGATTTTAAACTTTTTGAGAAGATTTCTATTTCTTTAGATAGGAGAGATGTTGTACCTTTTGAAACAACGATATTCTCTTCATCTGATGCTATCAAGCGAATAGGATAGGCATCTTTATTTTTTACTTCTATCGTGGAGCTATGCTGTATTGAAAAGTTTTGTGCTGATAAAAATGTATGACAAACGAATGAAAAAATAATGATAAAAGATACTCTCATTTTACTTCTTTAGCCAATCAATATACAAATTTTATTGAGAAAGGTCAGTCTAACTAAGCGTTATAATAAAAAAAGGTCGTCTTTTCAGACAGCCTTCATAATATTTATACAAAGTGTTTTTAGAAAGGATAAGCACCTTTTTGGATAGCAGCTTGTGCTACTTTACGGCGCAATTCTTTAGGATTGACATCATAAGCAAGCGTCAAAGTATCTGCCAATCTTTGAGTGACAAATTTCTCTGCACCTTTTGCGTAAGAGGGAATCGAGTTTCTATTATTGAATTAGTACAAAATAGGTAAATAATGTATTTGGTTATGCAAGAAAACTGAAATTGAATTTTTACTCTGAAAGTTCTAATATTTACTGTTTTAATACTATAAATTCGTAAAATCTAAGTATTTCTAATATGTATGAAATTTAATTTTATTATGTATGTAATTATTCATTAACGAATTAAAAATTATCTAATTTATATTCTTCATATTGCTTTATATCTATCTTAATTTAGAATACATTTGCGATTAATTTATATAATGAACCTTAATAAAATATGAATTCAATGAAAAAAAACATCTACACATTTATTGCTAATGGTCTTAGCAAAGAACAATTTCAGCGTTCTATGAAAGCAAATAACTTCAAGTACTCGCTACTTATTTTACTTGCATTATTTTTTATTTATGATAATTCCTACGCACAAAATGTGGGGATAAATGCTGACGGATCTTCGCCAAATACGAGTGCTGGCTTAGATATTAAATTTACGGATAAAGGACTTTTGATACCTCGTGTTAAACTAGATAATTTAAATAGTGCGGCACCTATTACTTCACCTGCTGAGGGCTTGTTGGTATATAATGCTATAGGCACCTCACCCAAAGGTTTTTATTATTGGAATGGCACTAAATGGATTCAACTAAATACAAATGCATGGACGCTGCAAGGTAATGCAGGAACAATTGATGGTACTCATTTTTTAGGAACAACAGATGATCAGCCATTAAACTTCAGGGTAAATAATCAAAAAGCTGGACGGATAGGATCTCTGAATGATAAATCTCTCTTTATTGGTTATCAAACAGGGAATTACTATAGTCCTTCGGATACTAATAATATAGGTATTGGCTATCAAGCATTATCTCTCAATTTTGGGGGAAATAATAATATCGCTTTGGGAACTCAGCCTTTATATTATAATGGTAGAGGAAGCAAAAATATTGCAATAGGGTATCAGGTTTTGTATTCAAATTCAGGAGGACATAATAATGTAGCAATTGGTGATATTGCTATGTATTCCAATTATAGTGGTGAAAATAATACAGCAATTGGAACTAATACTTTGTATTCTAATATAAAAGGTAGCAACAATGCTGCGATTGGGAATAGTGCATTGTACTACAATACTGAAGGGCATAATAATGCTGTAGTTGGCTCTTTCGCTTTGTACAATAATAAGAGCGGTCATAATAATACAGCGATTGGGCTTATGGCTTTATATAGCTCAGTTGGAGATAATAATACTGCAGTTGGAATGTCGGCTTTGTCTAATACTTTGTCTGGTACATATAATGTAGCAACAGGGGTAAGTGCTTTAACTTCAAACACATCTGGATCTTACAATACGGCGATGGGATATAACGCATTATCCACGCTTTCTACTGGTAGTAATAACATTGGGATAGGGTATTATGCAGAAGTTCCTTATGGAACAGCTAGTAATCAAGTACGTATTGGGAATTCTGCCATTACTTACGCAGGAGTTCAGGTAGCCTGGACAATAACAAGTGACCGTCGATGGAAAGAAAATATTCAATCATCTCCATTGGGATTGGCTTTTGTCAATACGCTCAAGCCAGTTGCTTACACTCGAAAAAATGATGAGCATCATCGACCTGAATATGGATTAATTGCTCAAGAAGTTGAGGAGGCATTGATAAATGCTGGTGTCAGTACTGAAGGTATTATCACCAAAGATGATAAGGGCATGTATAGCTTACGTTATAATGATTTTATCGCTCCAATAGTAAAATCTATTCAAGAATTAAGTAAGGAAAATGATGAATTAAAAGCGAATAATAAATCTTTAGAAGAGCGTTTACGTCATTTGGAGCAATTAATGAATACGGAAAGAAATGAGAAGTAATATAAAAATTATTGTTTTATTACTGATGTTTTTTATCTCAGTAGAAACTTATGCTCAAGGTATTATCAATAACGGTGGTCAAATTGTATTTTCAAATAACAGTCATTTAACTATTGTAAATGCAAATGGTCATTATACTAGTACCAATGGAGGTATCATAAGAAACAATATAAATGGTGGAACAATCTCTGTACAAGGTAATTGGGTCAACAATTCCCCAAATATGGGTTTTGTTAATGATGGAATATCAGTCAACTTAAATGGAAATGCTCAAAATATTGAAGGGACTAATACTACTTTATTCTATCATTTGAATTTGCTTGGGACAGGTATGAAAACGTTGAATATCAATACTTCTGTTGGTGGAATTTCTAATTTAACTGGGGTTTTGAATCTTAACAATATTGCTTTGGATTTGAATCAACACTTATTGACAATTTCCAACCCTAGTCCGACTGGAATATCTCGGACAACTGGCTATGTTATTAGTGAAACAAATGCTGCTACAAACCCAAGTATCATGGGATGGAACACTGGTGCAAATACTGGAACCTATGTCTTTCCGTTTGGAACCACCTCCAATTATATACCCGTTACTATTGATAAAACAAGTTCAACAGAAAGCAATGTTTCTGTATCAACACGTTCGACAATGACTGATAATAACCAACCTTGGACGACTGGTGTAAGCAATATGATATCAGGTGAACTATCTTTAGAGGATGCTAGTAAAGAAACTGTAATTGATCGTTGGTGGGAGATTCAAACAAGTAACCCTATTGTTGCCAATCTAACCTTGTCCTATCAAGGCACAGAGAACACTACTACGCTTTCTCCTCTAGGTACATTTGCTATGCAACGTTGGGATGGTTTTTGGGGAAATCAGCAAGGGGCTGGTGTGGGAGTTACCTCTGGAGTTGGAAGTGTCACTGCCAATAATCTAACTGATTTTTCGACTTTTGTACTTTCTACTATGAATAATTATGGCCCTTTACCTATCACATTGACTAGATTTAATGCTACGTGTGAAGGTGAATTAGTACGTATCGAATGGGAAACAGCTACAGAGATTAATTCATCGCATTTCATTATTGAACGTTCAGTTGATGGTATTACTTGGGAAATAATTAAACAAGTTGAGTCAATTGGTAATTCAAATACAACAAAGCAATACAGTATAATTGATATTTCAAAGGGAGGAATTAGTTACTATCGATTAAGGCAAATTGACATAGATGGAAAAGAAGAAGTATTTAAAATTATTGCTGCATCTTGTGGAAATAATTTTAGTTATACGAACGTTTATCCGAATCCTACCAATAAGGAGTTCATATTGACAGTTTCACATAGTCATTTAATAGCAGATGGATTATTACAATTACTAGATATAACAGGCAAGCTCATTGAGTCTAGAACAGTAAGCTTCTTGCCTGGAGAAAATCAATTTTTATTCTCTACTCAGCGTTTAGCCAAAGGAACTTATGTTTTAAACGTTATTTCAATAGATAAAAGAGAATCTATAAAAGTAGCTGTCTTTTAATTGAGAATACTAGAATAATTTAAGCCCAAAGAATTCATTAGAAGTTTAATGGATTTTTTGGGTTTTATTATTTTAATCACTTTGGAAAGTAGCTAAGTATTCTTCATCGTATAATATATCATATTATTTCTATTTAGTTTACTCTGACTTTAAATAAAAAAAGGCCGTCTTTTCAGACAGCCTTCATAATATTTATACAAAGTGTTTTTAGAAAGGATAAGCACCTTTTTGGATAGCAGCTTGTGCTACTTTACGGCGCAATTCTTTAGGATTGACATCATAAGCAAGCGTCAAAGTATCTGCCAATCTTTGAGTGACAAATTTCTCTGCACCTTTTGCGTAAGAAGCGATAGCATCTTCTGTTGACTTACGAGCTATAGCTAATGCTTCATAAATGTATAATTGTACAGCTGCTTTTTTTGCTTCTAGTTCTTCTTTGTTAACACCTTCTGCTGCCAATTTTTTCACTCTCAAAAGTGCAGATTCAGCGATATATGCCTGACCTAAAATGTCTGCCAAATTCATCACAATTTCTTGCTCATCCACTAATTTGAGTTTCAATTTACGGCCAGCAGCAGCTGATACTAGTAAGAATAATTTTTTAAGATTTTCTACTATTTCAGTTTCTTTAGCTAAATATCCTTTAGCATTGAATGGGTTGATAGCATTTGCCATTTGAAGAGGTACGCCTTTAGTAGCACCCATCAAATCGATTTCTTTGGTTTGATATGCACGTTTCATCAATTCACCGACAGATAGCATGCGATTGATTTCGTTAGTGCCTTCATAGATACGTGTGATACGTCCATCTCTATATCCCATTTCCATACCTGTTTCCATAGAGTAGCCCATACCTCCAAACACTTGGATACCTTCATCAGTAGCATAAGCTAAAGCTTCAGAACCGATTACTTTTAAGATAGCACATTCAATAGCGTATTCTCTCAATGAATTGATTTTCGCATCATTGAAAGATTGTCCAGCAGCTCTTAATTCTTCGTATTTTTGGTCGATATTAAATCCAGTTCTATATAACGCTGATTCTACTGCAAATGCAAGGGTTGCCATTTGACCCAATTTTTGTTGGATAGCTCCAAAATCAGAAATAGGTTTGCCGAATTGGATTCTTTGAGTTGCATATTCTACGGATTTGCTACATGCATATTTTGTTCCACCTACAGAACCTGCAGCCAATTTGATACGACCTGAGTTCAAAATATTCAATGCAATTTTGAAACCTTCTCCTCTTCCTGCTAATAAATTTTCAACAGGAACTTCACAGTTATTAAAGAATACCTGAACAGTAGAAGATGCTTTGATACCCAATTTTTTCTCTTCTTTACCTAAGTCGATTCCACCAAATGCTTTTTCTACGATGAATGCAGAAAGATTTTTATCATCATCTATTCTTGCAAATACAATGAATACATCCGCAAATCCACCATTGGTGATCCACATTTTCTGACCATTGATGACATAATGTGTTCCTGCTGCATTTAATACTGCGCTTGTTTTACCACTGTTAGCATCAGAACCAGCACCTGGCTCTGTCAATGCATAAGCAGCAACTAGTTCTCCACTAGCGATACCTGGAAGATATTTAGATTTTTGTTCTTCAGTTCCATAATATACAATTGGTAAAGAACCGATAGATGTTTGTGCTCCGATGGTTGTCGCAAATGAAAATCCTAATGCAATTTGTTCACTGAAAATGATACCTGTATTGAAATCTAGGCCCATTCCTCCATATTCTTCATTGATAGAAACTCCACAAAGCCCAAGTTCAGATGCTTTTGCAAAGATATCTTTAATGACATCCATGTCTTTACTGGCGTCCAATCCTGCAACTCTTTCTATACCCAAACCATGAATTTCTTTTTCGCAAAAATCTTTGACCATTTCGGAAATCATGACTTGCTCTTCTGAAAATTGTTCAGGGATAAATACATTTTTTACATCTTCTTGGGTCACTATAAATGAACCTCCTTTTAATGCAGATGAATTTGACATATCGTTTTTTTATTGTTTTTTACTAATCGCGTAAAAATAGGATATTAAAATCCACAATAATAACTTTTGAAGTTTAAAGAATTGTTATAAAGAGTATCCATATAAACTAGTAGTGTTTATCTATTTGGATTTGAAATGAATATATCCATCTTATTGGAGCTGAAGTTCGGCTTAATATTTAAGTGTTAGTTCAAAAACTTTCTCTTTTTTGAATGCTAAAGCAAAGAGATTTTTTATCTTGGCAGACGATGAGAAATGGCATTCTTTTATTGTTTGTTTTATTATTTGTTTCTTGTAAGGAAAAACAAGAAAATGGGCATCTTGTGACTGAAAATCTTAATTTTTTCAAGTTTTATGATGCTACTTGTGAAGATTGGTTGGAACAGAACTATCCTTGTAAACTAGATTCATGCCTCAGTAGTGCTGCTGTAGAAATTGTGGCTATTGATACTTTAGAACCTCAGTCATATAAAATTTATACTTGGTCTTGGGTGGAACATTTTATTCAGAAGAATGGGAAAGTTTATTCTGGAAATAAAAAATTGCAGATTGTAAGATTTACTTTGAATCCCCAATTGAAGGATAATAATATTTTGAATGTATTTACAGTTGTCGATTCATTGCCTATTTTAGGACAATTGGAAGCAGAGAATTTTCCAAAAGATATTGTCAAAACTTACTTTGTTAATCAGCCTGAGAGCAATGAAAGAAAAAGAGTCGAAGCATTGAATCAAAAGTCAAAAGATAAATTTGAATTGTATTTGAAAGATTCTTATGATAATCTTCCTATTATTGAAGGTGATTCTGTAAGTGCTAATTAATCTTTCACACGTTATATCTATTCTTTTTTATCTTAAGAGAATAAGTATGTAAAGCAATACGAAAGTCGTATCTTTGCACCCAAATCAAAAATAAAAGATATGCCATTGCGTGCCGGAATCGTAGGACTACCTAATGTAGGGAAATCAACTCTTTTTAATGCTGTGAGTAATAGTGCTAAAGCACAAGCTGCTAATTATAGATTTTGTACAATTGAACCTAATGTCGGCTTAGTGGATGTTCCAGATCAGAGAATGGACAAATTGGCGGAGCTCGTTAAGCCCAATAGATTGGTGCCTACACAGATAGAGCTAGTGGATATTGCTGGTCTTGTGAAAGGTGCGAGTAAAGGTGAAGGATTGGGTAATAAATTTTTAGGCAATATTCGTGAGGTAGATGCAATTATTCACGTAATCAGATGTTTTGAGGACGAGAATGTATTGAGAGAAGAAGGTGCTATCAATCCAGTAAGTGATAAAGAAATTATCGAAACGGAATTGCAGTTGAAGGATTTGGAGAGTGTGGAGAAAAAAATGCAAAAGACTGAAAAACAAGCTAAAGCTGATGTGAAAATTAAAGCTGAGTTTGATGTTTTGGCACGAGTAAAAGCTCACCTTTTGGAAGGAAAAAATGTTATCTCTTTGGGATTGAGTAAAGAAGAACGCATAGCTATTGCAGATTTATTTTTGTTGACAGAAAAGCCTATTTTATATGTTGCCAATGTTGATGAGAAATCTATTAATACTGGAAATAAATATTCAGATGCTTTGAAAGCAGCAGTAGAAGCTGAAGGTTCTGAACTGATTGTTTTGAATAACTCTATTGAAGCTCAGATTACTGAGTTGGAAGATCAAGATGATAAGCAAATGTTCTTAGATGAATATGGATTGACAGAACCAGGTCTGAATAGGTTGATTCAATCTACTTATAAATTATTGAATTTGGTGACTTACTTTACAGCAGGTGTGCAAGAAGTGAGAGCATGGACGATAGAGCGAGGTTGGAAAGCTCCTCAAGCTGCTGGTGTGATACATTCAGATTTTGAAAAAGGTTTTATTAAGGCAGAAGTGATTGCTTATGATGATTATATTCATTATGGTTCTGAATCTGCTTGCCGTGATAATGGTCGTCTTCGTATTGAAGGAAAAGAATATATCGTCAAAGATGGAGATATCATGCATTTCAGGTTTAATGTATAATTTTTGAATATGGAAAACAGTGAATTGACACCACAAGAACCTCAAAGAGTGCGTCATGGTTTTACGACTTTTTGGCTGTGGTATATGTTTGTCAATGGCGTATCATCTATTCTCGCTGTTACATTGATGAGAAAAGAATTTGAAAAATTTTTAGAAATTCAATTCTCTGATATGTTTGTAAAATTTCAGATAGCCATAGGTGTATTGACAGCTTTATCTTCTTTACTTTTATTAGGATGGAAGAAGATTGGGTTTCACGGAATTATTATCGCTAATATCCTCAGTTTATATCTCAATATCAAAATGGAATCTGGTCTAGCAAATACAATATTTGGTTTGTCTCAGATTTTTATATTATATCTGATTTTGAAACTCCGTAAAGGCGAAACAAGTACTTGGGACGGATTGAAATAAGTTTTTTATTCAATGTTGTTTAGTTATGTATTTTAATGAATTTAGAGATGCTTATCAGCAGGACAGGCAAGGAAATTCGTCATTGCGAGGATCGAAGCAATCTATATATTACTTCAATATTTTTTCTT
>JAMLHJ010000018.1 GCA_023957245.1 Chitinophagales bacterium | reverse complement strand
GTACATTTTGCTCTAAGAAATACAATCTAACCGCAAAGAACGCTAAGTTTTACGCTAAGTTTCACAAAGAATCACAGAGTTTCTCAAAGAATATCTTCGTGTCTTTTGTGTAATAGTTATTTTCTGAAGTTATTCCACAAAGTATCACAAAGAAGCACAGAGGTTCACAAAGACTCAATATAGAGAATTATTCAACCTATTATGCAAAAATTTCTTCCGAAACTTTAATTTTTAAATGATGCATATTTTCATTGACTTGTAATTGGCAAGTTAATCTACAACTATCCGTTTTGCAATGAAGGTCGTCTAATACTGCCAACTCTGTATTGTCAGCTTCTCTTAAATTCACTTCTTCATTATTGAGGACTTCAGCTGTACATGTGCCACACAAAGCCATTCCTCCACAAATTCCTTCAATAGGATAACCTTCAGCTTTTAATACTTCCATTAAATTGAGGGAAATTCCCAAAGGTATTTCAACTTCATTGACAGTTCCATCTGAATTTTCAACAAAAACAGTTATACTTTCCATTTTAAAAACTTTGGATACCGTTTACTGTAGTATATTTTAAAGTGAATTTTTTATCTGGATAGATGGTTTTATAAGCACTTTGACACATTAAAGCCGCTTCATGGAACCCACAAAGTATCAATTTTAATTTGCCTGGATAAGTGTTGATATCACCAATAGCATATATGCCTGGAACATTTGTTGAATAATCAAAAGTGTTGACTTTTATCGCATTTTTCTCGATTTCCAATCCCCAATTCTCTATTGGTCCCAATTTAGGGCTGAGTCCAAATAGTGGTAAGAAATAATCCACCTCTACATGGGTAGAACTTTCATCTTTATGAGAAATAGTCACTTTCTTTAATTCATTTTCACCATCTAAAGCAGTAACATTAGAATTGAGATGAAGCGTCAATCTGCCTTCATCGTGTAATTTTTTGACTTTGTCTGCTGAATCAGGAGCTCCTCTAAAGATTTCTCCTCTATGTACTAAAGCAATTTCTTCGCAAATTTCTGCTAAATAAATTGCCCAATCCAAAGCTGAATCTCCACCTCCAGAAATAACAATACGTTTGTTGCGATATTTCTCAGGATCTTTTACAATATAGTCAATACCTCTACTTTCAAAATCTTCTAAATTGGAAATATTAGGTTTGCGTGGTTCGAAAACACCTAAGCCTCCAGCAATG
The DNA here is from genome assembly GCA_023957245.1 of Chitinophagales bacterium. Lineage (GTDB taxonomy): Bacteria > Bacteroidota > Bacteroidia > Chitinophagales > JADIYW01 > JAMLHH01. The sequence goes on along the minus strand of JAMLHJ010000018.1, from coordinate 19,896 downwards.
CAAACAATTTTTGCAGAGATTTGAGTTCCTTCATGTCCAAAAACGATAAAACTACCATCTTCTTGACGTTCAACATTTTCTACTCTTTCGCCCAATGTAAATGTTGGATGAAATGGGGCTGCTTGTTCCATCAAATTATCTACTAATTCCTGTGCCAATACTGATGGAAATCCAGGTATGTCGTAAATAGGTTTTTTGGGATATATTTCTGATAACTGTCCTCCAACTTGTGGTAGATAATCAATTAAATGACAACGCATTTTTAAAAGCCCTGCTTCAAATATAGCAAACAAGCCTACAGGTCCTGCTCCAATTATACAAATATCAGTTTCTATCATAATAATGTACTATTTAATTAACAAAGCGAATTTAATAAATCGGACTGAATTCTCTGTTTTTTATGATATTAAAATTACGTTACTTTTTGAAAGATATTAATAAATATAATTTGTTATTATATTCTGATTATAAGATAGTTAAGAAGGTAAATGCCAAATTCACAGTACAATATCTTCAAAATTTCCTTTGTTGACTTCTTCTAGTAAATCAGATAAAATATCATTTATTTCTAATGGAGAATGTGAGATTACCAATTTGGCTCTAAATGGTTTAACGTGAGGTATTCCCTTTAAATAATTAGTATAGTGAGGACGCATCTCCAATATTCCTAGTCTTTCACCTTTCCATTCAATAGATTTTTCCAAATGCAGTCTGATTGCCTCTATTCTTTCAGCAATAGTTGGTTCGGGGACAATTGTTTGGTCTTTGAGATAGGATTTGACTTGTTTAAATATCCAAGGATAACCGATTGCAGCTCTTCCTATCATGATACCGTCCACTCCATAGCGGTTTTTGTACTCTAGTGCTTTAGGTCCAGAATTGATATCTCCATTTCCGAAAATTGGAATTTTCATTCTTGGGTTATTCTTCACTTCTCCAATCAGTGTCCAATCAGCTTCTCCTTTATACATTTGTTTACGTGTTCTCCCATGTATTGCAAGAGCTTGAACTCCAATATCTTGTAATCTTTCCGCAACTTCAACGATGTTTTTGGAGCTTTCATCCCAACCTAATCTTGTTTTGACAGTAACGGGTTTATTGGTTGCATTAATAACTTGTTGAGTCAACCTCACCATTTTGTCAATATCTTGCAAAATTCCTGCTCCAGCCATTTTACAAACGACCTTTTGAACAGGACAGCCAAAGTTTATATCAATAATATCGGGATTGACTTTCTCAATGATTTGTGCAGATTGAACCATTGAATCTTCTTCACCACCAAAAAATTGTATGCCGATGGGACGCTCATAATCATAAATATCTAATTTCTGAATGCTCTTTTTCGCATCTCTAATTAATCCTTCTGAAGAAATAAACTCAGTGTACATCAAATCGGCACCATTCATTTTGCATAAAGCTCTGAAAGGAGGATCGCTAATGTCTTCCATAGGAGCCAGTATGACTGGAAATTCTCCCAATGCTATATCACCAATTTTTACCAAAATTCAAATTATTGCTGCAAATATACTGAAATTGATACTGCCATTATGGAATAAGTGATGAATTTATTGTTTTTCAAATAGTACCCAAATATTAACTTTGTATAGAAGTATTATGAAGAAGCAAGAAGAATCTGTCGTTTATTTTTTATGGATTTTGATTGGATTGATGCTATTGGGAACATTAGTATCTCAATGGTTTGGTGCATTTGTAATAAAATATTTATACGGAATTCAGAAGATTGAAAGCCTTACGGAACTAGGTCAGAGTCATCCAAGTGCGTGGTATGCTATCAGATGGATACAATTGTTTCATACTGTTTTTACATTTTTGATTCCTGCTGTGTGGGTTTGGAGAAAATATTTTAAACAGAATGATTATTCAGATATTAAAGAGGAGGGTAGTTTGATTCGTTCATTGCTGGTTGTACCTTTTCTTTTACTGAGTTTATTGCCTTTGGTGATGTGGTCTTATGAATTGAACCAGAATATTTTTGTGCATACTTCCATTTATGAGTGGTTAAATAATATGGAGCTTCGTAATATGGAGATGTTCAAAGGGATGCTTACAGATACTTCTTGGAAGGCAATTAGTTTGAATTTTTTTATCATTGCTATTCTTGCTGCTGTTAGTGAAGAATTATTTTTCAGAGGGGTTTTTCAGTCACTTTTGATAAAGAAAATCAATCCACATCTGGCGATTATTCTCACAGGAATATTTTTTAGTGTTATTCACTTTCAATTTTTGGGATTTTTACCGAGAGCTTTGTTGGGGATATTTTTTGGATATCTCTTTTGGCATACTGGGCGTTTAATTGTGCCTATATTTGCACACTTTTTGTTTAATGGAGGTCAGTTACTTTTATATTATTTTCATAAAGGTGATTATTTTGAAATAAAGCCTGAACATACTGGCAGTCTGTCAGTTTATATAGTAGTATTCTCTATAATAGTGTTTATATTTATATATCGAATCTCTAAAAGTTTAATATTTCCGAAAAAATATGGATATTTAGAATGAATAAATGGGTACTTTTGTCGGCTTATTCTGAAAAATACAAAGCTATGATGTTGGTTTCGGTATTAGAAGATGAAGGAATTGAATGTAAAATGATGGATAAAATAGATAGTGCATTTAATTTTATTGGGAAAGTAGAAGTTTATATCAGACAAGAAGATTGGGTGAGAGCGGTGTATATAAAAGAAAAGAAAGAACTATGAGTGAGTTAACCAAAAGAATTATAACAGGAATTCTGTTTGTCATAGTCCTTATAGGAGGGGTGATGTGGAATGAGTATTCATTTATGTTATTGTTTGGCTTATTGACAATATTGTCAATCAATGAATATTACAATATCACGCATGATAAATTTATAGCTGGAGAAGATTGGAAGACATTATATAAGTTTCTAAGTACCATCTTTGGAGTTGTAGTATTTGCTATTATATTTTTAGTTTCTAGTGGGAAAATACCTTTGATTTATATGTCATTAGTGGCAGCATTTCCACTATGTTGGTTTGTAATAGAGATGTATCATGAATCTGAAGCTCCTTTTACTAATGTTTCTTATAATTCAATGGCATTATTTTATATTGCTGTTCCATTTGGTGCTGCAAGCTTTTTAGTGTTTAAGCAAGGAGGAGATGTTTATGATTATAAATATCTTTTAGCAATTTTGTTTTTTGCATGGGCTAATGATTCATTTGCCTACCTCATAGGAAGGACATTTGGCAAGCATAAATTATTTCCACGCATTTCTCCCAAAAAGACATGGGAAGGTGTAATTGGTGGAGCAGTTTTCTCTTTGCTTTTTGCGTTTCTCATCAACTATTTATATGTCTATTACAATATTTCTGATATTGGATTAGGGCATTTTCTAGCGTTGTCAGCGATTACTGTTGTAACAAGCACCTACGGAGATTTAGCAGAATCAATGATTAAAAGAAATATGAATATCAAAGATTCAGGTCATGCTTTGCCTGGACATGGTGGTTTTTTAGATAGATTTGATGGTTTGATATTTTCTATTCCTGCATGTTCTTTGTATATCATTGCCACAGGCATTTAATTTCATTTTTTTGTAATTGGTAAGCCTAAATTGAATATGAACGTTGAAGATTTATTTATTACATATAGACAAATTTTTAAGCCGTTCAGAAATTACTGAATATATTTTATCTTGGTCAGATATCCAAAAGAACAAAGTATTAGAATTTTTACAAGCTAAAGATTTTAATGCGTCATTTTTTGGGAGGATTTTATTGATTTATGCCTTAAAAGAGTTAGGAATTTCTATTTCACTTGAGCAATTGAATTATACAGAAAAGGGTAAACCTTATTTTTCAAATTTATCTATTGACTTTAATATTTCTCATTCTGGAGATTATGTAGCCTTGGTATTAGGAAAGGGAAAATATGGTATAGATATTGAAAAGCATCGTAAAATAAATATTTCTTTATTTAAAAGACAATTTACTGATAAAGAAATAGATACAATAGAAAATTCAAGTAATAGTTTAGTAGAGTTTTTTAGATTATGGACTATTAAAGAAGCAGCCATAAAAGCTGATGGAAGAGGTATCGAAATATTGTCAAAAGTTTCTATTTTTTCTCCTACGGAATTAGATATAGAAGGTGATTTATGGCAATACCAATCATTTAATGATATAGAGAATTATTCCTATTCGGTTTGTAGTGAACAAAGTATTTGTATCAAAATTGAAGATATTCAAAGACTCAATTCAACTATGCTTTTAAAAATGTTGTAACTTTACGAGTTATAAATATGAAAAAAGGATTCTTGTATTTAATTCCGGTACCATTGGCACCTGAGGGACTTCGTCAGACAGCTACAATAGCTCAACCACATATAGCTCATATCCGTTATTTTATTGTTGAAAATACTCGTTCTGCAAGGAGGTTTTTGCGTGCTGTCGATAAGGAGTTTCCTATTGATGAATGTGTATTTGAGGAGATGGATAAACATGCAGGTTATTCTTTTAAAGAAAGTTTTCTGAAACATATAGAAGAAGGATATGATATTGGAGTTTTGTCGGAGGCGGGTTGCCCTGCAGTGGCTGATCCTGGTCATCAAGTAGTGGCATTGGCACATCAAAGAGGAATAACAATTAAACCTTTACCTGGTCCAAATTCTATGATTATGGCTTTAATGGCATCTGGATTTCCAGGTCAGAATTTTTCTTTTCATGGTTATTTGCCTTTAGATGTTCAGCAAAGGAGAACTTTACTTTTAAAAATGGAAAGAGAAGCTCAGCAAGGTTATACCCATATTTTTATGGATACTCCTTTTAGAAATGCTAAATTATTTGAAGATATGTTGGGTTGGTTGCGTCCAGAGACAGAAATGTGTATCGCTTCAAACATTACTGGGTCAAATGAGCAAATCCATACACGTGCGATAAAAGATTGGAAAAAGGTTAAACCTGACTTGAAAAAGAGTCCTGCTGTATTTGTTATTGGTAGCACAAAAGGATAAAAATGATTTTAATAGATGATATTTTAATAAGCGATGATGTAGTTGAGCAGCATTTTGTTTGTGATTTGAATGCTTGTAAAGGTGCTTGTTGTGTTGAAGGAGATAGTGGAGCACCTCTTGAAGAAGATGAGGTCGAAATTTTAAAAGAAAATTTAGATAAAATTCTGCCTTACTTGACACCAGAAGGAGTGGAGTCTATTCGTCAAAACGGCGTTTATATTGTGGAAGAAGATGATGAATATACTGGTCTTGCAACTCCTCTTATTAATGGTGGAGCTTGTGCATATATTCATTATTTGCCCGATGGTACAGCTACTTGTGGTATTGAAAAGGCGTATAATGATGGCAAAATTTCCTTCCGTAAACCAATTAGCTGTCATCTATATCCTATAAGGATTAAAAATTATGATACGGTTGTCGGCGTTAATTATGATGAATGGGAAATTTGCGACCCTGCTTGTTCTTTAGGCAAAAAGTTACAAGTTCCTTTGTATGTTTTTGTCAAAGATGCTTTGATTAGAAAATTTGGCACAGAATTTTATGAGGTGTTATCTCAAGCGGCCAAAGAACATCAAGAAGAAAAATAATGAACGTTTTGATGGAAGTTGGTTGTAAAGAAAATATAAATAAATAGTTTTTGCATATACTATTTGAATTAAAAAATATGTAGATTAAATTTGATGGACATTTAAAAGAGAAGATGCGAGCTTTAAAGGTTTTTTTTACATTGACCATTTGTGTGCTGACTATTTTATATAGCGCAGAAGCTGCAATTCAAAAAAATCCACCTAAGATTGACAATAATTTAGAGAAAGATTCTAAATTAATGCCTTGTATCAAAACTCTTTTGGATGATTCTTGGATGCCTTCTGGAAGTAATCTTTCTAAATCTGCACAAGGAACTTTAACTGTTACGAATGAAGGTGAAACAAAGATTTTTTTCAATGTTATCCTTAAAACAAATACTGGGAAAAAGGGTGATCCTCCAATTTATTTGAGATTTGTAAAGGTTGCTCAGTTGGATATTCGCAAAGTTTTGGAATATGCAAAATCTGGTGATGAAATTTATATTGAACAATATACGATAGATGGTAGTCAACGAACCTTATGTGCACCATCTAGCTTGACAGTAACGTAGTCTTGATAATATATTTAGACCAGTTCGTGTTTAAGAAATTGCCCAGTAATAGATTTTTTAGACTTTATAATTTCTTCGGGAGTACCTTTAGCAACAATTTCTCCACCATTTCTTCCTCCTTCTGGCCCAATGTCAATGATATAATCTGCGACTTTGATAACATCTAAGTTGTGTTCGATAATTACGACTGTATTTCCTCTATTCACCAATTTTTGTATCACTTCAAGAAGCACTCTAATATCTTCAAAGTGAAGCCCAGTAGTTGGTTCGTCTAAGATGTAAAAAGTATTGCCCGTATCTCTTTTTGACAATTCTTCAGCCAATTTGACCCTTTGTGCTTCTCCTCCAGATAGTGTTGTAGCAGATTGTCCAAGTTTGATATATCCCAATCCTACATCTACTAATGTATTTAATTTTCTACTGATTTGAGGGATTGCTTCAAAGAATATAGCTGCCTCAGAAATGGTCATTTCCAATACTTGATAAATATTTTTACCCTTGTATTTGATTTCCAAAGTCTCTCGATTATATCTTTTTCCCAAGCATTTGGGACATTCGACATAGACATCAGGCAAAAAGTTCATTTCGATTAATTTTCGTCCTCCTCCATGACATTCTTCGCATCTTCCTCCTTTTACATTGAAAGAAAATCTTCCTTGTTTATATCCTCTTATTTGAGATTCAGGGATTTGTGCATATAAGGCACGTATAGGGTCAAAAACTCCTGTGTATGTCGCTGGGTTGGAACGAGGAGTTTTGCCGATGGGAGCTTGGTCTATTTCGATAACTTTATCTATGGCTTCTAAGCCTTCAACAGAAGAATAGGGAAGTGGATTGTTAGGCGAGCGATAGATATATTGGTTCAATATGGGATAAAGTGTGTCATTAATCAATGTAGATTTTCCACTACCTGAAACACCACAAACACATGTTAAAATGCCTAATGGTATTTCTAAATCAACATTTTTTAAATTATTTCCTTTAGCTCCCTTTAATGTAATGAAACGATTATCTCCTTTACGTCTTTGGGCAGGAATAGATATTTTTATCTTATTCTTGAGGTAATTTGAAGTAATTGTATCGTTTTCAAGAAAAGTAGTAGGTGTTCCTTGTCCAACGATTTCTCCACCATGCTCTCCAGCTCCTGGACCTAAATCAATAATGTAATCAGCTGCCAACATAATATCTTTGTCGTGTTCGACTACAATGACAGTATTGCCAATATCTGTCAGATTTCGAAGGGATTTGATGAGTCTATTGTTGTCTCTTTGGTGTAGTCCTATACTTGGTTCGTCTAAAATATAGGTGATTCCCATCAACTGAGAACCGATTTGAGATGCTAATCTTATTCTTTGACTTTCTCCTCCCGATAGCGAGCCTGATGAACGATTTAGTGAAAGATACTCTAATCCAACTTCCAAAAGAAACTGTGTCCTTTCTTTAAGTTCTTTCAAAATATCTTTAGCAATAAGTGCTGCATTATCTTTGAAATAAGTATCTAATTTATTGAGCCATTCATAAAACAAACTCAAATCTTTTTCAGCTACTTCACTGATATTTAGCCCATCAATTTTAAAAGCTAAGGCTTCTCTTTTAAGCCTATGTCCATTACAACTTGAGCATGGATATTCACTAATATAATTGGATGCCCAATTTTTTAAAGCATCTGAACCTTCTGTATGGTAGTTTCTTTCTATTTGAGGAGCTAATCCCTCATATTTTACGGAATATTTTTTATCGCTTTTGTCGATAAGTGCAACTTCTGTATGATGAATTGAGCCATTTATCAAAACATCTATACTCTCTTTAGAAAGTTGATGAATAGGAGTGCTTAATTTATCTCCATTTTTTTCTATCAACTCTTTGATGATTTTGTAGGTGTTATTGTTTTTGTACGGTCCCAATGCTACTATACCATCTTGCTCGATAGATAATTCTTCATTGGGTATTATTTTTTTATAATCTGCCTTTTTCTCGACTCCCAATCCTTTGCAAGTAGGGCAATATCCATAAGGTGAATTGAAAGAAAAAGTATTAGGAGATGGCTCTTCATAAGATATCCCAGTGCTAGGACAGATAAGTGTTTTGCTGAAAGTTTCTACTTGTTGGGTTTCATAATTTTGAATAAAAATTAAATCATTTCCCATTTGTAATGCATTCTGTACAGAAGCTCTTATTCTTTGTAAATCTTTCTCTTGTACTTTTAGTCTATCTATAACTAATTCAATATCATGTATTTTATATCTATCTAATTGAAGTTTTGGTGTAATCTCAATGATTTCTCCATCAACTCTGACTTTTAAATAACCTCTTTTAGTCAAATCTTGAAACAACTCTCTATAATGGCCTTTACGACCTCTAACTAATGGAGCTAAAATAACAATAGCTTTTCCTTGGAATTGTTCTAAGATATAGTTGATAATCTGTTCTTCAGAATATCGCACCATTCTTTCACCAGTATTATAAGAATATGCTTCACCTAATCTTGCAAAAAGCAAACGTAAGAAATCATACAATTCTGTTGTTGTACCTACTGTTGAACGAGGATTTCTATTAGTAGTCTTTTGTTCAATAGAGATGACGGGGCTAAGTCCAGAAATATATTCTACATCAGGTCTTTCAATATTTCCAATAAACTGTCGGGCATAATTGGAAAGGCTTTCCATATATCTTCTTTGCCCTTCTGCAAATATCGTATCAAAAGCCAATGAAGATTTTCCACTGCCACTCAAACCTGTGATAACTGTCAGTTTGTTGCGAGGAATTTTAAGAGAAATATTTTTTAGATTATGAACTCTAGCCCCAACTACTTCTAAATATTCAACTTCACCATCAATTAATTTAGGTAAATCATATTCTGAACTCATGAAGTAATAAGGTTTTAAACGGGATAAAGTTTATTTATTGGACAATAATTGAGCAATAGAATAATCGTGGATTTTCTTTTTGATATCTTTTAAAATTTTATCAGTAGCTTCTTGGATAGGAACATGGATACTGTTTTTAGTATCTTCGATTTTCATATTAATTTTCAATTCAAGATCGTTTTTCAACAATTGAAGTTGATGCATAATATCCATACTGATTCTTTTACCTTCATCTTGAGCATATTGAGGATTCTGAATTAAATCTTCCATCAGCTCTTTGAATTTGTCCTTGCTAAGCTTTAAAGTACCGACTATTGTATATAAAATTTGTTGTTGCATGGAATCCATTACACTATTTTTATAGTTTAAAAGCGAAAGTTTCAAAGTTAAGATTTTAATTTCACTATCACTTTATTTGCCTATCTAAATTTATCCTTGTATATTCTCAAGAATTTCAAGCTATGAGTATTTATATATTAGACCTTAATTTTTTAAACGAACCTTTTGCAATTGCATCTTTTTTAATTGAGTCTGAAGATGGATTGATTTTGATAGAATCTGGACCTGAAAGTACATTTGAGCATTTACAAAAAGCAATTGAGTATCAAGGTTTTGATTGGAGAGATGTAAAACATGTACTACTGACACATATTCATTTTGACCATGCTGGTGCTGCTTGGAAGTTTGCATTGAATGGTGCAAATATTTATGTTCATCCGATTGGGCTTCCGCATTTGAATCATCCAGAAAAATTGTGGAATTCTGCCAAGATGATTTATAAGGACAAGATGGAAGTGCTTTGGGGAAGTATGGAGCCAATTGATGAGAAATATTTAATTCCTGCTTCAGATGGTGATGTCCTGAAAATTGGTGGTTTGGAGTTTAAAGTTATATATACTCCGGGTCATGCAGTTCATCATAATGCTTATGAGTTAAATGGCGTTGTATTTACAGGAGATGTAGCAGGGGTGAAGATTAATAATGGTCCAGTTGTTCCTCCTTGTCCGCCACCAGATATAAATATTGAGGCATGGAAACAGTCCATTCAAAGAATTAGAGATGTTCAACCTAAGTTGCTGTACTTGACACATTTTGGAATAATAGATCAACCTTTTCAACATTTGGACGAGTTAGAACAAATATTAGATGATTGGAAGATGTGGATGAAACCCTATTTTGATAAAAATATACCTGCGGAAGATATTTTACCTTTATTTATTTCCTATTCTCAAAACCAACTTGTCAATGCAGGAGTTCGTAAAGAAGATTTGCAACATTATGAATATGCCAATCCTAGCTTCATGTCTGTTTACGGACTTTTAAGGTATTGGAAATTAAAGACAGAAGGTCGTTTTGGTTAAAAGATAAATTTTGAGAATATTATTTTAGAGCGTAATTCTTTAAATATTTCCCAATAAAATAATTTTATTTCTACCTAATTCTACTTCACCCTCTTCTTCCAATTGTTTTAATAATCTTGAAACAACAACTCTTGCTGTACCCAATTCATTGGCCAATTGCTCATGCGTAATAGAGATTGTTTTGGATTGTGTCAGTTCAGCTTTCTTATGAAGTAAGGCCAAAAGTCTTTGATCTACTTTCTTAAATGCAATAGCATTGATGATTTCTAATAAATCTTCGAATCTTTCATGGTAGGATTTGAAAATATACTCCAACCATTGTGGATATTCTTTGATAAATTGAATGGCTTTATCTGCTGGTAAAAATAATATTTCAGCATCTTCTTCAACTTCTGCTTTTACTTTGCTTGCATCATTATGCAGGGCATCTGAAAGAGAAATAATACAACTTTCACCAGATTTTAAATAATATAATAGTATCTCTCTGCCATCATCTTCAGTCCTAAATATTCTGATAGCTCCCTTAATGACTATGGGTATAGACCTAGAATAGGAGCTTTCATTAAATATAACACTACCTGCTTTAAATTCTTTTTTGATACTAAATTGGCTTAGTTTTTCAATCAGAGCAGGTGATGATTTTAATTCAGAGACGAGATTTAAGGCTTCCATAGATATTAGTTCAACAATATAAATAAAAGAACTCACATTGCTGAAAATATATTTGCTGTAATGCAAAATAAGTTGGATACAACAAAAAAGAGTAGCAAACAATTAGTTCACTACTCTTATTATAATATTTAATATCTATTATTGAGCTGGTGCAGTCTCTGGTGTAGCTACTGGTGCAGCTTGCTCAGGACTAGGAAGTGTCATTGCAGGCGCAGTGCTTTGTTGAGGAGCAACTGGCTGTGTATTAAGTTTTGTAGATTCAATAATTGATTTATTTGAAACTGAGGTTTTTGGTAAAAAGAATGTTGAACTGACAGATAAAACTAAAAGGATAATTGCTGCTCCCCAAGTTAATCTTTCTAAAGTATCTCCAGCTCTTTGAACACCGATAATATTTGAAGTAGCACTTCCAAAAGCAGAGCCTAATGCACCTCCACCTTTTGGATTTTGAACTAATACTATAGCTAAAATGAATAAGCTAACAATGATTAAAAGGATAGTAAGTACTATGTACATGTTTGTTTTATTTTAAACGTTTAATTTGACCTGCAAAGTAAGTGCTTTTTTCTGGATATTTATCTATTAGTTGTTGATAAATCTTAATAGCTAATTGAATTTTTCCTTGACGTTCATATAATTTGGCTAAAGTTTCGGTTGCCATATCGTTTTTAAAGGAGACACTCTCTTCAGCTAGATGTTTTACTTGATTGTTTTCAGGAGTATTTGGAATTGGATTACTGGCTTCTGAAAATGGGATAGTAGAATCTATTTCAGAGAGATTTTCTGCAATTGCCTCAGGGAAAATCTCTGGACTAGGCATGTCAAATACAGGAGCTTCTTTTGAATTATTTTTTTGCTGCTCTAATATTTGTAACCATTCATCAAAAGAGCGATTGTTTGTGTTTGAATCTATTGCCTTTTGATTGGGAGCAGTTACAAGATTTTCTTTTTCAAGAGTAATCTGAGTTTTTTCTTCAGGTTCTTGATTATTTATCTCAAGGACTTTAGCCGTTTGTTTTACAATCAGCTCAATATTGTCAGTATTAAATTCGTCTAACCAAGGTATTAACCATTGAATGTCTGTTTGACTAATACAGTTGTCAATAATTGCATTTTCTGATATTTCTGGAATGATATTGCCAGGAGTTTCTAAATGCCACCTTTCAGTTACTTTTTCAGCGGAAGAAATTTCTTGATATAAATGGATACTTTTTAAAAAATTGATATCATCTTGCTCCGAAATTTCTTCTTGGACACCGATTGAAATAGTATTTATTTCCTCTTCATTTTCTGAAGGTTCAATAGAAGATTCTAAGGTTTCTTGAATAGGTTCTGATGGAATCTCTACTGCTTCTTCAGTTACTTTTTCTTCTAAAGGTTCAATTGTGGCATCTACAATTTCTTGATTTTGTATAGCTTGAATTTCTACAATTTCTTCATTTACAATTTCTTCTGAAGGATTGATGACCTCTTCTTGAATTTCTTCTTGAATTTCTGAAGTAGAAGGAGAGCTTATATCATCAGGAGTTTCATTCTCTGTTGTAGTACCAGACTGGATGATTTCTTGAAGTTCTTTTTCTTCACTATCTGTCAATATTTCATTGTCAGATTGAATCTCATTTTCTATTGGAATATCATCAACTATTTTACTTTCGATTTGAGTAGTTTCTTCATTTGGAATGTGTTCTAATTGAGATTTGTATTTTCTCAATAATTGTTTCAAATGCTTTCTGTCCTGAACATAAAAAGCTGCTTGTTCGACGTATTTAGCAGTGTCAGGATGATCCTCAAGCATAAATTTGGCAGCTAGAAGTACACGAAAAATAGGAGTATAAGGATATTGATTAACCCAATTATGAAATACATCCACTTCCGTATCTATGATTAGATGCGGTTGTTCAAGATATATATGATAATTTGGGTTTTCAGACATAATTACCAATTGACAAATGCTTTATTAAAAATTGTTTGAACCAATTTATCTAAAATTAAAGGAGCAATATTATTATCAACATCGTTAGAAGATAAATTGGCAGCATAAACTTCTAATTCTCTAAAGGTAGTGCTAAAGTTTTTATTTGGTTCAATTTTATTAGTAAAATCTATTTTGACAGATATTGTTAATCTATTTTGAGCAACAGTTTCGGTGTTCGTGATAGCAATAGGGTCAATATAATAATCGACAATGACTCCATTAATTTCAATATCACCACCTTCTTGAATCATTCTCAAATTAGACTCTTTCAGAAATTTATCTTGTAACTTTTCTACAAATAATGGCGCAATACTAGGTATTTGAATGGCAGCCATATTGGAAATGTTGTGAATAGTTACGGATTTAATATTTGGATTGACACTAGCATCAGTAAATTTATAGATTTTACAAGCTGTCAATAAATTCATGATGATGATGAGAACCGTGTATGATAAAATTTTATTACGCATTGATTTCATAATCTTTTATTTTGCGATATAAAGTACGTTCTGAAATCCCCAAGTCTAAAGCCGCATCTTTCCTTTTTCCTTTATGTTTTTTCAATGCTTTATCGATTAAATCCTTTTCCATTTCGGATAAAGAAAGAGTTTGTTCTACACTTTGTTCTTCATAAGCTGAGTTGTCATCAACTATATATGGGTAGTTATTATCTTTATTGACGATGGTTGTTGGTTCATTTGTAGGTTTAGGTAAAATAATACCAACTGGGACAGGAATAGAGCTAGGTGTTTCTAGTTTTGGTATAGGAATATTTTCATCTACATTAAATGAAGCTCCACCATTGCTAGCACTCCAAACAAATCTTTTCAGGTCGTTTAAATCATTTTTGATATCAAAGATCATTTTATACAAAATCTCTCTATCACTCATTAAAGTATCATCTTCTTTTGCGATAGTTGGCAATTGGTTGGCAACACTACCTTGTGGAAGGAAACTAGCTAATTCATTGATATCTACTAATTTTTGTTTTGCCAAAACAGAAGTTTGTTCTGCAATATTTTTCAATTGTCGAACATTTCCAGGCCAATTATATTGCACTAAAAGATGTCTTGCTTCATCACTTAGTTGAATAGGAGATGTATTGTATTTATCAGAAAAATCAACACAAAATTTTCTAAATAAAATTGGAATATCTTCTTTTCTTTCTCTTAATGGCGGCACTTCAATAGGTACTGTATTTAGACGATAGTATAAATCTTCTCTAAATTTACCTTGTTGAACGAGTTTAGGAAGATTGACATTGGTGGCTGCAAGAACTCTTACATCAGTTTTTTGCACTATAGAAGAGCCTACTTTAATAAACTCACCTGACTCAAGAAGTCTTAATAATCGCGCTTGAGTACCAATAGGCAATTCCCCAATTTCGTCTAAAAAGATGGTTCCTTTATTGACAGTTTCGAAATACCCTTTACGCTTTTCATGTGCACCTGTAAAAGATCCTTTCTCGTGACCAAATAGTTCGGAATCTATTGTTCCTTCAGGAATTGCTCCACAATTGACTGCAATAAATCCTTCATGCTTTCTAATACTTAGTTGATGGATAATCTGAGAAAAAACTTCTTTACCAACTCCACTTTCTCCTGTAATAAGCACACTCAAATCTGTATTGGCGACACGTACAGCTACTTCCAATGCATGATTGAGCTTGGTGGAATTGCCAATGATTTGAAATTTTTGTTTGACAGATTGCAAGTCCATAAAATTTCTAGAGTTGATTTACTTTTTCAATAACTTTTCCAATTAAAGTAGCAGCAGTCACTTGTTCTACAATTACTTTGACATAATCTCCAGGTTTATAATCTTCCATTGGGAATACTATCATTTTATTTTGATCATTTCTACCACAGTACTCTGTTTCGTTTCTTTTTGAACGCTTTTCAATTAAAACGATATGTTCTTTCCCAATGTCATTTTGATTACCCTCTAATGAATGTTGGCTTTGTAAATTGATAATCTCTTGCAAACGAGCTTTTTTCACTTCTAGAGGAACATCATCTTCATATTTTCTTGCTGCAAGTGTACCTGGTCTTTCTGAGTAATAAAACATATAAGACATGTCAAATTTAACTTTGTCCATTAATGTCAATGTTTCTTTATGCTCTTCATCTGTTTCACCACAAAATCCAGCAATCATATCTGAAGAAATACCACAATTAGGTAATATTCTTTTGATAGCTTCGACTCTGTCAAGATACCAATCTCTATCATAAGTTCTGTTCATTCTATTCAATACAGATGCACTTCCTGATTGTACAGGTAGATGAATGTAATTACAGATATTATTATACTTTGCCATGGTATATAAGACTTCATCAGTAATATCTTTAGGATGAGAAGTTGAAAATCTTATTCTTAACATTGGGTCAAGTAGTGCTACTTTTTCCAATAATTGTGCAAAATTGACTTCTTCTCCTGTAGTTTCATCCTTCCATTTATAAGAGTCCACATTTTGCCCCAAAAGAGTAACTTCTTTATAATTTTTCTCTATTAATTGTTTGGCTTCTTCTAAGATGGACAGAGGATTTCTACTTCTTTCTCTACCTCTTGTAAAAGGAACTACACAGAATGAACACATATTGTCGCAACCTCTCATAATAGAAATAAATGCACTTATTCCATTTTTATCCAATCTTACTGGCTGGATATCTGCATAAGTTTCTTCTCTAGAAAGAATAACATTAATAGCTTTTTGCCCTGTTTCGGCTTCGTTAATTAGTCGTGGAAGTGTTCTATAAGCATCGGGACCTACAATAATATCTACCACTTTTTCATCTTCAAGTAGTGCTTTTTTTAATCTTTCTGCCATACAGCCCAGCAAACCCACTAAAATATCTGGTTTGATAGATTTAATTTTGTTGAAATCAGATAATCTTTTTCTAATCGTCTGTTCGGCTTTATCTCTTACTGCACAAGTATTGAGAAATATTAAATCTGCTTCACTGAAGTCATTTGTCAATCGATAACCACTATCAAATAATATAGAGGCAACAATTTCGCTATCATTAAAATTCATCTGACAACCATAACTTTCTATATAAAAAGATTTGGCTCCAGGTGCTTGAATTGGTTGGATGTCTATTTCTAACGCTTCTCCTTGTCTTTCTTCTTCAATAGGAGTATTGCGTTTGATAAATACTTCACTCATGTCTGAGAATTCTTGTTTTATGAATCTGTAAAGATAAGTGGAATTTAGGAATTATGACAATTTGTCAGAAGCAAATTATTTTACTTTAACTAAAAAATCCAGAAACAATAAAGTTGAAACTAAAAAAGCAATGAATTTTGATTGAAATTTTATCAGTATTATCTATTTGATTTTAATACAAAAGAATAAGGCTTGACTTTTCATGGTCAAACCTTATTTAATTGATTGAATGTATTACAATTTCTATTTCACGATAAATGGCTTAGAGAATTGAGCATGTTCAGAACCTTGCACTTTTAGGATATATAAACCTGCTGGAAAATCAAACTGAATAAAAGTAGCTTTCCCATTAATAGATTGATGAGCTACAACAGCACCTAGACTATTATAGATGTTTAGTTGTGCATTATTCATAACAATAGGAAAATTGATATTCAAATATTTGCTAGCTGGATTTGGAAAAATATCAATATTATCTGCAAAAGTATCTTTAATTCTAGTAGGAGTAGGAACTGTAATTTCAATAACATTTGATGATGGCGAAATGCCTTTACTATTTTGAGCCTTGATTTGATAATGGTAGGTTTGTCCACCTTCGACTGTATTGTCTAAAAATTCTTCAAAATTTGCATCAATAGTAGCAATCTGGACAAAATCGGCAGCTCCTCTTCCTGTAAGTTGTTTTCTTTCCACAATAAAATTATCTTCATTATCTGATTTGTCAGCCCATCTTAGTAATACATTTTGGTTATCTTCTCCAGTAAGTGAACCTATCAACTCACTAGGAGCATTGGGGATTTCATTTGTGCTAGAGCCATTTAAAGATATGTCATCTATTATCAAATAAGATTCAAGGCTATTAGCAGATAATTCGTCAGGTATTCCTACAAAAAATATAATCTGTAGAGAGTCGGGAGTTTCTTCTGAATTATAAGTAAATGGGAATGTCAAGTGTGTGTATTCTTCTACTTGATTGTCATATGCACCTCCTGCTACACCAATAATGTCGCCTTTTTTATTGGTTAGTGTTGCAACTGCCATTACAACATCGCCTCCAACAACAGAGTATTTTGACCAAAAAGAAAAACTTTCAGGTCTTTGGTTATATGCAATGCCATTAGTTTCAAGATTTGTCAACGATAGTGCAGATGCAGCTAAAACAGGAAGTCCAGGTGCAGATATAGGACTAAGAATTACGGCGTTAGATCCTGAGTGTGCATCAGTTGTAGATTTACATCCTCCTAAATCAATGAATTGGTCTGTTGACCACCAACCTGTTGGGTCGTTATTCGTCCATGATTCAAAGCCTGTATTGGGGACTTGAGCATTAACAATAAATGATGAAAGTATAAATAGTAAGAAAAGTAAAGATGCGTTTTTCATGGGAATTGATTTTAGTTTACTAAAGTTAATATATATAATTGTAAATAGCAATAGAAATTATAAGATTTTTAAGACATAATTTATTTTATGGACAATGGACAATGGACAATGGACGATAGACGATAGACAATGGACGATGGACGATGGACAAGTATTATAGCGTTAAGGAAATTGTAGCTAGTGAAAACATCAATTTTCCTTTGTTTTTGAATAAATGTTTATTGTTTACAATAATCGAATTGTATTTATATAGGTATCTGAGGAAAATCACTATTTTTGCAGGTCGAAATACGTTATGTGTTTTTGATTTTTCAGTCTTAAATAAAAATAATATCATTCTCCATGGAGTATAAAAGTGCGAAAGAAATTAGAAAAGCCTTTTTGGACTTTTTTCGTAGCAAGCAACATCTTATCGTTCCTTCAGCGCCAGTAGTTGTAAAAGATGACCCTACATTGATGTTTACTAATGCTGGGATGAACCAGTTTAAAGATTATTTTTTAGGAAATAAAATTGCTCCTTCGCCACGAATTGCTGATACTCAAAAGTGTTTGAGAGTGAGTGGAAAGCATAATGACCTTGAAGAAGTAGGGGTAGATACCTATCATCATACTTTGTTTGAAATGTTGGGCAATTGGAGTTTTGGTGATTATTTTAAAGAAGAAGCAATCGAATGGAGCTGGGAATTACTTACAGAAGTGTTAGGATTGCCAAAGGAAAGATTGTATGCAACTGTATTTGAAGGTGATGCGAAAGAAGGAATTCCAGCAGATAAAGAAGCATTAGATTTTTGGAAGAAATGGTTGCCTGAGGAAAGAATTCTTTTTGGAAATAAGAAAGATAATTTCTGGGAAATGGGTGATACAGGACCTTGTGGTCCTTGTACCGAAATACATGTAGATTGTCGTTCTGATGAAGAAATAGCAAAAATACCTGGAAGCCAGCTTGTCAATGCAGACCATCCTCAAGTGATTGAAATTTGGAATAATGTATTTATCCAATTCAATAGGAAAAAAGATGGAAGTCTTGAACTACTACCTGCTCAACATGTGGATACTGGGATGGGATTTGAGCGCTTGGTGAGAGTAATTCAAGGTAAATCTTCCAATTATGATACAGATGTTTTCACTGGTACAATTGCAGCAACAGAAAGATTGACTGGTAAAAAATATGACGGTTCAGATACTAAAGAAGCTATTGCATTCAGAGTTATTGCTGACCATATTAGAGCAGTGAGCTTTGCAATATCAGATGGGCAATTGCCTTCAAATACTGGTGCAGGATACGTCATTAGAAGGATTTTGCGTAGAGCAGTTAGATATTATTTCTCTGCATTAAATAGAAAGAGTCCTTTGTTACATGAACTAGTTGCAGTTATAGGTGAACAATTTGAAGATGTTTTCCCTGAATTGAAAAAACAAGAATCTTTTGTAGCCAAAGTTATTTTTGAAGAAGAATCTAACTTTTTGAGAACACTCGATGCTGGATTGAAAAGAATGGATATCATCATTAAAGAACATACAAGTAAGGAAATTGCAGGTCATGCTGCTTTTGAGTTATTTGATACTTATGGATTTCCATTGGATTTGATAAGATTGGTGGCTTCTGAGCAAGGTTTCACAGTTGATGAACAAGGATTTGAAGTTGAAATGGAACAACAAAAATCACGAAGTAGGGCAGCAACTGAAATAGATATGTCTGATTGGATTGTCTTATCAGAAGGTGAAAATAAATTTAAAGGCTATACTACTTTAGAAACTGATTCTAAATTATTGAAATATAGGAAAGTTAAAACTAAGGGTAAAGAATTGTTTCAATTGGTCTTAGATCAGACACCTTTCTATGCTGAATCTGGTGGGCAAGTAGGAGATAGGGGGAAATTGTTTTTCGGGGCTGAAATTATCGAAGTGGTTGATACTAAAAAAGATATGGATCTAATCATCCATTTTACTGAACAATTGCCACAAAATCCATCAGCTAATATTCAGGCTGTTGTCAATTCTGAATTAAGAAAAGCAACTGCTATTCATCACTCAGTAACCCACTTATTGCAATCTGCATTAAGAAGTGTTTTGGGTAGCCATGTTGAACAGAAAGGATCTTTAAATAATTCTGATTATCTAAGATTTGATTTTTCGCATTTTTCTAAGCTTTCGGTGGAGGATATTCAAAAAGTAGAAAATATTGTCAATGATAAAATATTGGAAAATGTTCCAGTAGTAATCAAAGAAATGTCTAAAGATGAAGCCTTAAAATTAGGTGCGATGGCATTATTTGGAGAGAAATATGGTGATAAAGTTCGTGTTGTCATCATGGATCCTAATTTTTCAATAGAATTGT
>JAMLHJ010000017.1 GCA_023957245.1 Chitinophagales bacterium | reverse complement strand
GCCTAAAATTAGGTTAGAGATTCCAATTTTCATGGGAATGACAAAATAAGGGAGATAGGCTTCGACAACCACGAGCATTTTCACATTTTCACATTTCCACATTATTTCATTATACTTTGTGTTCTTTGCGTAAAACTTTGTGTTCTTTGTGGTTAAATATTGGACGATTATATTATTGAAATCAACAAAAGGGTAGCTCCTACGGAGCAATAGTTGGTTGATTATTTATTTTTACCAAGCGATAGCCTCTAACGAGGCAAACTCTATCACTAGTATTTTTCATTCGTAAATCGTACCTCGCAATTTTTACATTTTTACATTTTCACATTTTCACATTTTCAAATCTTACCTCTCTCACAACCTTCCTTCAATAATTTCATCTACTACTGTAGGGTCAAGTAGAGTAGAAGTATCACCTAGGCTTCCCAATTCATTCTCAGCAATTTTTCTCAAAATTCTTCTCATGATTTTTCCTGAACGTGTTTTTGGCAATCCTCGGACAATTTGTATTTTGTCTGGTTTCGCAATTTTACCGATTTCTGCAGTAATTGTTTCATTGATTTCACTTCTGATTCGGTCAGGGTTTTCATTAGCTCCTTCATCCCATAAGATAACAAATGCATAGATACCTTGTCCTTTGATATCATGAGGGTATCCTACAACAGCAGACTCTACTACTTTTTGGTTAATATTGATAGCATTTTCGATTTCTGCAGTTCCAAATCTATGACCTGAAACATTGATAACATCATCTACACGTCCAATGATTCTATATAACCCATTTTCATCTCTTTTGGCACCATCTCCAGTGAAATAATATCCTTTGTAATTTGAAAAATAAGTTTGGCGACACCTTTCGTGATCTCCATAAGTTGTTCGCAATATACCAGGCCATGGATATTTTATACACAGATAACCTTCTACACTATTACCATGAAGTTCTTTTCCATCTCCATCTAATAAAACAGGTTGAACTCCTGGTAATGGGTAAGCTGCATAAGACGGTTTGGTAGGAGTGACACCTGCCAATGAAGATATCATGATTCCAGCCGTTTCGGTCTGCCACCATGTATCTACAATTGGACACCGCTCTTTGCCTACATGTATATTGTACCAATGCCATGCTTCTTCGTTAATAGGTTCGCCCACGGAGCCTATTACTTTTAACGAGTCCAAGCTGTATGACAGTACATGGTCTTCTCCTGCTGCCATCAATGAGCGAATAGCTGTTGGAGCTGTATAAAAATGTGTAATACCATATTTGTCTATCACCTGCCAGAATCTTCCTGGGTCTGGGAAGGTTGGTACGCCTTCAAACATTGTTGTTGTCGCACCTGCTAATAATGGACCATAAACGATATAACTGTGTCCTGTCACCCAACCAATATCCGCTGTACACCAAAAGCTGTCACTTTCGTTCATTTGGAATACATTACGGAAAGTATAATCAACAAATATTGCATAACCAGCAGTCGTATGAACTACACCTTTGGGTTTACCAGTAGAACCTGAAGTGTATAGGATGAAGAGAGGGTCTTCCGCATCCATTGGTGTTGGAGGACAATTTTTGTCCACTAAAGGCAATTCGTTATGTAGATAACTATCTCTACCTTCTTTCATATCAACAGCCCATCCTAATCTATCTACAACTATTACTTTCTCAACAGAAGGACAATTTTCTAAGGCTTCATCAACAATTCTTTTTGTAGGGATTTGTTTGGCACCTCTATTGAGTCCATCGCTTGTTAATATGAGTTTGGCTTGTGCATCTTCTATTCGTCCAGCAAGTGCAGAAGCTGAAAATCCAGCAAATACAACCGAATGTATTGCTCCTATTCTTGCACAAGCAAGTACTGAAACTGTAAGTTCAGGTATCATCGGCATATAAATACAGACAACATCTCCTTTGGAGATTCCGTTTCTTTTCAAAACATTGGCCATTTGGCAAACTCTATCATAGAGTTCTTTGTAGGTCAATCTCAAAAATCTTTCTTTGGGGTCATTAGGTTCCCAGATTAATGCGATTTTATTACCACGTCTTTCAAGATGTCTATCTAAGCAGTTCTCAGTAATATTGAGTTGCCCACCTTCAAACCATTTGATATTAGGCTCATCAAAATTCCATTGTAGGGTTTTGTCCCATTTTTTTGTCCATTTCAATTTGTTAGCTTGTTCTTCCCAAAATTTCTCTGGTTGCTCGATAGAATAGTTGTATGCTTTTTGGTAATCTTCAAAAGAATGAATGTCAGATGATTGCATGTTAGTTAATTTGAAAACAATAGAATGTAAATAGTATAACAGTCAATGTTAATGAAATGTTATAGAAATACAAAAAATTTTGTTTAGATATTTTTGATGAATTTAAAATGGGAAATTTGAAATAAGATGAAAAAAGAGAAAATTGTATTTCCAGAAAAAGTGCTTTGGAGGACTGAAAAGGTCATTAATGAACAAGATATCAACTTTGCCAACCACATGGGAAACGAACGTATTTTGGTCTGGGCAGATGAAATCAGAAGTCAATTTTTGAACCATATTGGCTGGGATCTGCAATTTGCTACCCAAAAAACAGGAATTATTGTTGCCAATCATACAATTGTATATCAATCAGAAGGGTTTTTAGGTGACTTGATTTCGATAGAAGTAGGAGTTGATTATATAAAAGAATGTTCTTTTGATATGATCATCAAATGTTATAAAGAGAGTGCTTCAAGGAATCTGGTGGTAATTCGAACAGGAATTGTATGTTTTAATTATCTGAAAAGAGAGATTGTAGGTATTCCAAATGAGTTTATCAGCTATTTGAATGGAGAGAAAGAAATTTAGAATATAAACTCAAAAAAGACAATTTAATACATTGAAATTAATAAATTTATAAGGAATAAAAATTGAGTTATGACAACAGTGAGTACTGAAAGTGATTGGTGGAAATGGGGTGATGTAAACAAAAGAAAATCTTTACCAGACTTTCCTGTTTTACAACAATTTTTAAATGATAGATGGGGGCAAACTTTTGATTTGAACAATCAGATAAAGACATCATTTGCTGTTGATACGGATGAAGTTCGTGCTGCTAATACTGCTCGTGTTCTAAGCCAAAATATACCTCATGTCAAAGTGGATAATTCTCTTGCTATGCGTTTGAGAAAATCATTAGGTAAAAGTTATCCAGATGTGCTTTCTGCTTTATTAGAACATCCTATCTCAATTCCAGATGCCGTTGTTTTTCCTAAAAATCATGATGAAATTATACAGCTTTTAAAAGTTTGTTCTGATAATCAAATACTTGTAGTTCCTTTCGGAGGTGGAAGTAATGTTGTTAGAGCCTTTAGATTACCAAATAGTAATTTCCCGAGGATAGTTTTAGATATGTCATTGAATAATGCATTATTGGCCATAGATGAAACCAATCATACAGCTACATTTGGTGGAGGTATTTATGGACCAGCTATAGAGAAACATCTTAACGCAAAAGGATATACACTGGGACATTTTCCTCAATCATTTGAATATTCGACACTTGGAGGTTGGTTGGCTACTCGTTCTGCTGGTCAAGAATCTTCTGGATATGGAAGAATAGATGAAATTGTTATTGCTATGCGTATAGCTACCCCTACTGGAGAGTTGCGTAGTGGACATTATGAAGGAGATGCAGAAGGTATAAATATGAATGCGTTGTTTTTGGGTTCAGAAGCATTATTGGGAGTCATCACAGAAGCTAAAGTTAGAATTCATCCATTACCACAACATAAAAGTTGGTTAGTGGCAGTATTTCCTTCCTTTCAACATGGATTGAATGCATTGAAACAATTAGTTCAAGAAGATATTTTTCCTACTGTTGCAAGATTTTCAGATGAATTGGAAACAGAATATTTAAAATTGGTTTCTAGTGAGGCTCCTGGACTTTTGACAGATATTAAATCGGCAGTCTCTCAATTGGTTTTAAAAGTAAAAGGCATCGAAAAACCAGCATTGATGATGGTTCGCTTAGATGGGCCGAAATCGGAAGCAGAATTAAAAAGAAAAATTGCTGCATCTATTTTTGAAAAACATAAAGGTTTTGATATTGGAGATGGAATAGGGAAGAAGTGGGAGCATTCTCGTTTTGGATTGCCTTATTTGAGAGATGATTTGGTAGAAAGAGGAGTGTTTGTTGATACAATGGAAACTGTAGTTCCATGGGATAAAGTCGATATTTTGCGTAAGAAAGTTCAAGTAAACTTGCAGCAATCAGATGCTTTTGGAAAAGCCAAAGGGGTGATATTGGCGCATGTTTCCCATGTTTATACATCTTCTGCTAGTATTTATTTTACTGTGATTACTGCTCAACAGAAAGGCAATGAATACCAACAGTGGAAAGAAATCAAAACAATCGTTACAGATACAATAGTAGGTGAAGGTGGTGCTGTGTCACATCATCATAGTATCGGTTCAGATCATCGTAAGTGGTATCTTGAAAAAACAGATGCTTTGACTCGCCTTGTTTTGAAAAATATAAAAAATACACTCGATCCTAATCATATTCTTAATCCAGGAAAATTATTTGATGAATAGTAGAGCAATATTGTTAGAGAAGGCTTCTCAGGAAGAATTTGATCTATGTATTATTGGCGGAGGTATTACTGGTGCTGGAATATTAATACAAGCAGTTCAAAGTGGATACAAAGCAATATTAATTGAAAAAAATGATTTTGCTTCGGGTACTAGTAGTCGTTCATCAAAAATGATTCATGGAGGAGTGCGTTATTTAAAATATCTTCAATTGAAACTTGTCAAAGAAGCTTTACATGAAAGACAGCATTTGTTAGAGATTTTTCCACATTTAGTCAAACCTTTTCCTTTTATTTTACCTTCCTATAATTCGACTTTTGATTTATTGACTAAAGAGGTAGGATTGTCTTTGTATGATACTTTGGCTGGAAAATCAGACTTATCTCATCACAAAAGGTTGAAAACAAAAGATGTGATAGATAAGTTGTCAGGCATTCAACAAAAGGGATTAAAAGGAGGAATTTTATATTGGGATGCACGTACAAATGATGCACGTCTGACTGTAGACGCTATTACATTAGCCACTCAGCAAGGTGCGCTAGCTTTCAATTATTTGGAAGCTTGTAGCCCCAATAAAGAGTCTGGAAATGTTCAATCGTTGGAATGTCGTGATGCCTTGAATGATACAAAGGTGGCTATTCGAGCAAAAGTTTATATCAATGCAACTGGTGTATGGACTGATGATGTTTTGAGAAAATTGGCTATAAGCAAGAAAAATCAGATGCAACCAACAAAAGGAGTGCATGTAGTGGTGTCTTCTTCTAAATTTCCAAAAGATTATGTTGCTATTGTAACATCTGAAAATGGAGATAAGCGATTTTTATATACTTTACCTTGGGAACACAATATGACTATTCTCGGTGCAACAGATACAGAGTTTACTGGTTCAGTAGATAATGTACAAACATCTTTGGGAGATGTCGATTATATTTTAGGTGCGTTCAAACATAGTTTTCCTCAAGTTGCGATAGAGAAAAAAGATATAATAAGTGTTTTTGCAGGGTTACGTCCATTATTGAAAGATGATCATGAAGATGCTTATAGCCGTTCTAGAGAATACAAAATATGGTGGGAGGGTAATAATTTGCTGAATATTTCAGGAGGTAAATTGACTTCTTTTCTTTCAATGGGTCAGCATTGTATTGATGAGGTAAAAAATAAGTTGCAACAATCATTATCCAACAAATCTATTTTTTCTCATGATTATAAAGGAGAATGGAAAGATAAGTATGGTGAGTTTGGTGTTTATATTGACCAAATATTGGCAGAAGATGTAAATGCTAATCAAGTTCTCTCTACAGATTTTCCCTATTTAATAGCTGAATTAATATTTTTTACAAGATTCCAAAAGGCTTGTCAACTAGAAGATATGCTGACAAGGCGATTGACGGTTACTTATGCTATGAAGGAATTTGATATAAAGTTGGTAGAGAAAGTCGCCAAATTGATGGCAAATGAATTAAATCAAGATGAAACTTGGATAAGCAGCCAAATTGAAAAGTATCAACAGCATTGGAAAGAATATCACCCTGATTTTCTAAATGAGTAAAAAATAAGGCCACCTTTTCAGATGACCTTATTGAAAGTACAACACACACACACACACACACAATCAGTATCACACTTTATTACTCTTTACGTGATTTTATTTGGCGATTATCACAATCCAAAAGTAGAACAGTTTTTTTAAAAAATATTTTTGAACTATTCTCAATTTCTGAAAAGGATTCTTAATTTCTGAAAAGATTGAATTTGCTAGGTTTTTGAGAAAAATGTTTTGTGTTTCGTAAGGATTTTATGTCTTTAGATATACCAACTTCACTTTACAATAATTATAGATAGATAGCCTATAAAAAAATAGAGCCACCTTTTGGATGACTCTATTACGGTTATGGTACAAAACACACACACAGTACACACAAAACCTCTCTTTTATTATGTAATATATTGGCGATATATCACACCTCAAATGTAGATTTGATTCTTTTAAAATTATTTTTAAATCTTTCTCAATTTCTGAAAGTTGTTCTCAATTCCTGAAAATATTGGGTTTTTGAAAGAAATAATCTCTGTTTCATAAGGATTTTAAGCCTTTATATCGACTGGGCTCACTTTGTAGTGGTTATTATGGTAAAATGAATATGGCGTCTTTGGGTATTATATTCTTTATGTGTGAAACTGATTTTATTGGATTGCAGAATATTTTGAAATTATACTAAAGAATCATGCAAACTATTTAGTTGTCTAGCTTTTTAGGAATAATCTTAATATTTATCCCAAAATATAGTGGTACTCTAGTCATTATAACTATCGATTTTTAAATGCGAAGGCAATATTTCGAAGACTTTTGACGTAATTTGTTCTTGATGGGAAGTCTTAAAAATGTGGCAATACGTGAGTTTATGATTTGGCGCTCAAGTCAAGTTAGAAACGATATTCAATCTGCTTTAACCCATCAAAATGAATGGCTGTTTGGGTTGCTAAAATCAGCATCACATACTCTGTTTGGAGAGAAATACAACTATAAGCAGATAAGAAGTTATCAGGAGTTTAAAGAAGCAATTCCTATTAGTGATTATGAAGATTTAAAACCTGCTTTTGAAGCGACACTGCAAGGTGAGCAGAATATTTTTTGGCATGAAAAGATAGACTACTTTGCTAAGTCTAGTGGAACTACTTCTGACAAAAGTAAATTTATTCCTGTTTCTAAATCTACTTTAAATTCAGCTCATTATAAAGGAGCTTTTGATATCACATCTCAATTTTGTTTCAATCAACCGCATACACAGATTTTTAATGGTAAGTCTATGATTGTTAGCGGAAGTCAAAAGAAAGCTTCAGCACAATCTTCAATAAGAATTGGTGATATTTCTGCTATTATGGTATCTCAACAACCATTTTTAGCTGATTTTTTGAGAACGCCATCAAAAGCAATTGCTCTAAAAGAAGATTTTGAAGAGAAATTATCTTTGGTAGCCCAAAAAAGTATTGCTGAGAATGTGACAAGTCTGGCTGGTGTGCCCACTTGGAATATCGTTTTATTGAAAAAAATATTAGAGAATACAAGGAAAAATAATATCGCTGAAGTTTGGCCTGGAATGGAATTGTATATTCATGGAGGTGTCAATTTTGAACCTCATAGGGCAATGTTTGAACAATTAATTCCTTCTTCAAATATGACTTATCTTCAAGTGTATAATGCATCAGAAGGATTTTTTGCTTTTCAAGATAGATTGATAGCTGACGATATGTTACTAGCTACTAATCATGGGATATTTTATGAGTTTATTCCAGTTGAACAGGCTCATTTGTTGCAACCAGAAATTTTATCTTTAGATGAAGTGGAAACAGGAAAGCAGTATGCAATTGTGATTACTACTAATTCGGGTTTGTGGAGGTATAAGATAGGAGATACGGTTCAATTTACTTCGACTTTGCCTTATAGAATTAAAGTAACTGGGCGAACTAAATCTTATATCAATGCTTTCGGAGAGGAATTGATTGTAGAAAATACGGATACAGCTATTATTAAGGCGGCTCATGTTACCAATGCTATTGTGAAAGATTATACTGTAGCTCCTAAATTTTTCAATATGGACGGAAATGGCACTCATGAATGGGTGATTGAATTTGAAAAATCTCCAGAGGATGAGTTGTTATTTGCTGAAGTTTTGGACAATACTTTAAAAATGGTCAATTCAGACTATGAAGCCAAAAGATTTAAAGAATTAGCATTGTCATTTCCTAAAATTTATAAAGCCCCTCAAGGTTTGTTTTATAAATGGTTGAAATCAAAAGCAAAAATTGGAGCACAAAATAAAGTACCTAAACTATCAAATGATAGAATATTGATAGAAGAACTTTTCAATCTGATGAATGCTTAATTATAATCTATTTCCTTTCAAAAAATCTTGCACATTCATTTTCTTTTTACCTTCTAATTGAAGAGTTAAAATATAAAGCCATCCATCTTGGCAACGAATTTTTATAAAGGTCTTTTGGTCAGTTTCGATAGTGCCTATAGCTTTTTGTTCATCGTTTAGTTCTCCTTTAGTTTCAAATACCTTTAATATTTTTTCATTGAGATAGGTGTAAGCACCAGGATATGGAGAAAGTCCTCTGACTTTATTATGTACATGGGTGACTGAATCATCAAAGTTCAGCAAACCATCTTCTTTAAATATTTTTGGTGCATGAATGATTGGAACTAGAGGTTGAGCTTGGGGGCTGATTTGATTGGACTCAATTGCTTTTACTGTTTTTAATGTCACCTCAGCTCCAAGATACATAAGTTTATCATGGAGTGTTCCAGCATTATCTTCTGGTGAAATAGCTATAGATTTATTGAATAAAATATCTCCAGTGTCGATTTCATGTTGTAGAAAAAATGAGGTAACACCCGTTTGTGTTTCTCCATTGATTATTGCCCAATTAATCGGAGCAGCGCCACGATATTGAGGTAAAAGACTTGCGTGGAGGTTGAAAGTCCCAAATTCTGGCATATTCCAAACTATCTCTGGCAACATTCTGAATGCAACTACGATAAATAGGTTGGCATTGATATCTTTTAGAGCTTGGATAAAATCACTATCTTTTAATTTTACAGGCTGTAAAATAGGAAGCTTGTTATCTAAAGCATATTGTTTGACTGCCGAAATATTTACTTTTTGTCCTCTTCCTGATGGTTTGTCTGGGCTAGTTACTACAGCAGCGATTTCATAACCGTTTTTCACCAATGTGTCCAAACTTTCTACAGCAAAAGCTGGAGTTCCCATGAAGATAATTTTCAACTTTCTTGACATGATGTAAAATTACAAAAAGATGTACGATTCACTCAATGTTCTGAACTTAGGAATAAAAATATTAAGAAGCTTTGATGATGTTTTTTGGGCTACCATCAATATAGGATTGTATATTATCTACCACCATATCAAATAAACGTTGTCTTGTTTCGATTGGTGACCATGCATTATGTGGCGTTACTATACATTTGGGGTGGTGAATTAATGGATGCTGCGTATCAGTAGGTGGTTCTACATTTAAAACATCTAATCCTGCACCTGCAATTATATTGTTATCTAAAGCATCTTTTAAAGCAATTTCATCAATAAGCCCACCTCTGGAAGTATTGATTAATATAGCTTCTGGTCGAAATAATGATAAAGTTTCTCGATTGATGAGTTGATGAGTTTGTTGATTTAAAGAACAATGCAAACTAACAATGTCACAAATTTTAAAAACATCTTCTGGCTTTTCGACATAATTCATGCCTGAGATACATTTATCTTCTCTGCTATTATAATAAATATCCATTCCCAATGCTTGCCCAATTCTAGCGACTTGTTGACCGATATTACCCATGCCGATAATGCCGAGCTTCTTTTGATATAATTCTTTCATAGGCTGTGTCCAAAAACAGAAATCTTGAGTTTGGTTCCATTTGTTATTGATGCAATCTTGATGATGAACTGCTACATGATTCGTGAGTTCTAAAAGCAGTGCAATCGTATGTTGGGCAACAGCATGTGAGCCATAATTACTAACATTTGAAGCTAGAATGTTTTTTTGATTTAAATACTTGATATCTAAATTATTATAACCAGTTGCTGTTATTGCAATATATCTTAATTGAGGAAGTTGATCAATAAGTAGTTGGTCGAAAATTACTTTGTTGACAATTGCAATTTGAGCATCTTTAAGTCTTTCTACTAAAACTTCTTTTGAACTTCTATTGTATATTGTTACATGACCTAATTGATTTAGCTTTTCTAGATTTAGATCTCCTGGATTTAATGTATATCCATCAATGACAACAATATTCAACATAAAACAAATTTGAGTATTTCTTGTAAAGCTATGAAAATATTGTGCTAATAGTAAGCAAGTAAGATTGAAGTGTGGAGAATGTAAGAATAAAAATAGGGTTGAATGATTAGTTCCTGATTGTTAATTTGATGATTTAACTATGTCACAAAACTTTATTATTATGTTTGGAGAATGAGGACTTTGATTATACCTTTGATATTGTTAAAAGCAATTAAGCAATTTAATATTATTCCAATGCCCTCTTTTCAAATTCTCTATACACACAACACACACACACAACACAACACACAAAAAGAGCCTGCTCGGGGGAAGCAGGCTCTTTACTTTTTAAAAGACGAAAAGGAATTATGGTCTAATAGCTCCCGTATCGTCAGTGATAATTTTTGCGTTTTGAGATTGAGGGTTAACAATATCTTGTTGGTTGATAGGGGTGGTGGTATTTGTGAAAAATCCCAATAGTATTGAGAATAATAATGAAAGTGTCATAGTTGCTAAATTTTTATAAAATTAATACTGATTTCAGTTGCGTTATAATTATTTTCTAGTTGTACGTGACATGGTTATTTTAATTATTTAACGTTTCTATTTCTTGATTATTATTAGTTAATTTATCTTTTTTGCACTTAAAGTATTGATTTTATTACCTAAAATATGGTTTGAATCTTTGTTTTATTTTAATATCTCTTTAATTTTTTTTTCTATTTTTGGTGAAATTGTGACATGGAGAGTTTAAATGAAATAGCAAAAATTTTAAGCAAAAAGCGACTTGATAAAATTGAGTTGCTAGAAGCGAATATGCTAAGGAATGAAAATTCACTAATGTCTAAATTATTTCAAGCCTCACTCAATGATGAGGTTCTGACAGATTTTGATGCTGTGCTATATTTATATCAAGAGGATAATCGCAAAAGTCAACAAAATTTCCGTCGTTTAAAATCTAGACTCAAGTCGAGAATTTACAATACTATATTTTTTCTTGACCAGAATAAAAACAGTTTTTCTGCTCATCAACAAACAATAATTGAACAAAATAAGGTCGTTCAGACAATACAGATTTTAAGAAGACTTGGAGCCAATAAAAGTGCTATTGAGTTGATTAAGAATAATATTCATGTTGCTGAAAAATTTCAATTGTATGATATTGCTAAATTTTATGCATTTGAACTAGCTAAGTTTCATGCAATTTTGGGTCAACTAAAATTATTTAATGCTTACAAAGATTTGTATGAAGACTTTTTGAACAAAGAAACATTAATTCAAAAATCGACACTTGCCTATTATCAAATTCAGTTGATAGTTCATTACTCAAAGGGAAATCAAAAAAGAATTTTGAATGAGAATGATTTGAATAAATTATTGTCTGAATTAAATCAGTATAAAGAGCTTCTTGTAGATAATAATGATACGTCTTACTTTTTCTTGCGCTCAAAGTTGTTTGTTTGTGAATATTTAGGACAATTAGAAGGTATGTTTGAGACTTGTCAGTCCATTATTCAACTGAGTACTCAAGAAAATTTTAAGCAGCCTGTTTGGCAAGGTATTGCTGCTTTGTATAAAGCTAAAACATATTTATCAACTGGAAATTATTCTCAAGGTATCTCTGAATTGTCTCAAGAGATTTTGCTTTTTCAAGAAGGAGGAGTGAACTGGATGGCAGGTAATGAGTATCTGCTCAAATTGTCATTGTTTCAATTAGATGCACTTAGTGTTGAGGATAAATTGAATAATATCTTTAAACACAAATCTTTTAAATCTGCTTCTGAACACTACCAACAAAGGATGGCTATCTATAAGGCATATTGCGAATTGTTGCAATTCGAGCAGGTGTTGCAGTCAAATAAAAGGCTGAAAATTGGCAAACTAATGAATGAATTGACTTATTATGTCAATGATAAGTTGGGTTTTTACCTTTCTTTTCGATTTTTAGAGCTGATTGAATTGTTGAGAGCAGGAGATACTATTGTTTTTGAAGAAAGATGTTTATTGCTAAAAAAGTATTCCAAGCAAATGGTGGATACTGTTTTACAAAGAGAGAAAGATTTTTCAATGATGATATTGAGTATTTCTAAGTTGAAATATAATAAAAAGGCAATTATTGAAAAGAATGCCCAAGCTTATGAATGTTTAAAAGATAATAAGAATAGAATTTTGGTCAATGATTTTGAAGTATTGCCTTATCATTTTCTCTGGGAGATAATATTAAGATACTTGTAAGATTACTGTAACTTAGACGAAAATTTAAAGGTTGAAGAAGATATTTTATCCTTTGTTATTATTGATATTGATAGGTGCAATTTGTGCATATCAACTGCTTTTTAGCTCTATTTTTAATCAATCAGACTACCAATTGGAAGTGAAGATTAGAAAAGGTGATACATGGAAAGAAGTGGCTAGTCAATTTAAAAATGATCAACACATCAAAAATTTTTATTTGATGGAATTATCTGCCAAATTGTTAGGTTATGATAAGAAGGTTAAAAGCGGTAGGTATGTTATTTTAGGTGACTTTTCTGCTTTTCGAACATTGAGAAAATTGAAGTCTGGCAATCAAGATCCAGTCAATTTTGTAATTAATAATATCACGTTCCCCTCACAATTAGCTGGGAGAGTTGCTAAGAAATTAGATATTGATTCGACTGCGTTTTTAGATTATATTATTTCAGCTGAAAATGCTTCTGCTTTTGGTTTTGATAAAGATAATTTTTGGAGCATGTTTCTGTGCAATTCTTATCAATTGTATTGGGATGTTGAATTAGATGAATTTGTCAATCGAATGAATAAAGAGTTTTTGAGATTTTGGAATGACAAGAGAAAGCAAAAGGCACAAAATTTAGGGCTGACACCTGAAGAAGTGTTGGTATTGGCTTCTATAGTTCAAAAAGAAACTAATTACAAGGCAGAATATGGAACTGTTGCTTCAGTTTATCTCAATAGATTACGATTAAATATGCCTCTCCAAGCCGACCCTACTGTCAAGTTTGCTTTGAATGATATGTCTATCAAAAGGATATTGCATGCAGATTTAAAAATTCAGTCTCCATATAATACATATATGAATACTGGTTTACCTCCAGGGCCGATTGGTTTGCCTGAATTAAATGTTGTAGATGCTGTCTTAAATGCACCTTCTAATAAATATCTTTATTTTTGTGCTGTGTTTGGTAGTGGAAAGCATGTGTTTTCAGAAAAATACTCAGACCATTTGGTTCACGCAAGAAATTATCAAAGAGCTTTAAATGCTGAAAAAATTTTGAGGTAAATGAGTAAAAAGCACGAGGAAATAATTCAGAAGTCACCACCAGGATTTCAAGGTGTCACATTGAAAGATGCTTTTAATGGTGTGATTGAAGAATTGAAGAATGATAACTTGATGATACGAGCATCGTCTATGTCTTTCTTCTTTTTTTTGGCTATTTTTCCTACGATTATTTTCTTTTTTTCGCTTATTCCTTATTTGCCTGTTGATAATTATAATATGGTATTGATGAGTTATCTCCAACGAGTATTGCCTGGAGGTATTTTTGCCATGTTGAAGTCCACTATTTTTGACATATTGAGTATTCAAAGGGGAGGAGTGACCTCTTTTAACTTTTTAATGGCATTGGTCTTTTCCAGTAATGGAGTGAATGCAATGTTGAAAGCTTTTGATAAATCAAATGAGAAATATAAGAAGCGGACATTCTTACAGAAACAAATCGTGTCTTTTAAGATTATTTTATTGGTGAGTCTGATGTTTATTGTTTCTATTACTCTAGTGATAATGGGTGAAAAAACGATAAGAGAAATTTTGAATCATTATGACTTGTATAATACTTATACCTACTGGCTGATTATATTGACGAAGTATTTATTGGTGTTTTTTGCATTTTTCAATACAGTGGCATTGATGTATTATTTTGGACCTGCGGTGAAAGAAAAATTCAAATATTTTTCAGCGGGAGCGATATTTTCTACATTCTCATTAATATTATTGTCAAATCTGTTAAAAATATATTTTAAGCTATTTTCCAACTTCAATCAGCTATATGGTTCTTTGGGCTTATTTATAGTGTCAATGTTATTTGTCTATCTCAATTGTTGTGTATTGTTGATAGGTTTTGAAATCAATAATAGCATTGCCAATTACAAAGGAGAGTTTGAAGAAGGAGAGTGAAAATGAAATTTTAGAGATACTTTTGAGAGAAAATTTCTAAAGAGGAATACCATTTATACCTCCCAGAACTTTTATCAATTGCTTGAACTTAGGTTATCACTACTTCTTAATTATTTGTTTGGCAACAACTCCTCTTTCAGTTATTATTTGTACAAGATAAACACCACGTTGTAACCTTTCAATAGAAAACTCTTTAGTTGTTTCAGTCTGTACAAGTTTACCTAAAGCATCAAAAATCTGCACCTTTTCAATAGCATGCTCTGTTTTGATATTTACTAAAGAGTTAGTTGGGTTGGGATACAATAACATTGTAGTGTTATTGAGCGAAAGATTTTTTATTCCGGTAGAGGTGCTAGCTATCTTATATAAAGTTTCTCTGACTCCATCATTATTATCAAATACTCTACGATTAAAGTATAAAGAATTGCCCATTACTACCATATCACTCATTTTAATATAAACATTAACAATTGCATTAGCAGAGTCTCGAATAATATTAGTGTTTGCCGATGTGCCATCTGTAATCCATAAATCGTTAGCTAAATAATTTGCCCCCTCATCATCATAATTTCGGAGAAAATAGAGGTTACCGCCCATTTCGGTAAAATAGTAAGCAGCTTTTATACTATTACCTTCTGTTAAGCTATCTAATAAACTAGTACCGGCTATTGTGCCATCAGTTTTATAGAGCCCTTTATAGCGCCATGTTCCGAATTTGACTCCATCAAATTTGCAATAGTATAAATGGCTTTTATATACATAGGGATTAGACACACTATCGATAAAAAGGGCAGTTCCTACGGCTGTTCCATCAGTTTGCCACAAATCCATCCCATTAGAAAAGAACAGCTTATTATTGAATACTGTTAAGGGGGTTGGAAAAGAGCCAACACTTCCAGGAATTATATCTACTGCAAGAGCGGTTCCTCCAGTGGTGCCATCTGTTGCCCATAATTCACTACCATGCACACCATCATCTGCACTAAAGTATATTTTGTTATTAAAGACTGTAAAACCATAAGGAGAAGAGTTGCCTGATGGATTTATATCTTTAAGCATATTAGTACCAGCAGCTGTACCATCTGTTACCCACAATTCATCTCCGTGGGTTCCATCCTTTGCAACGAAATATAATTTCCCATTGAGAATGTTACTGCTGCTTGCACCATATATAACTCCACCACTACTACCAGGATTAATGTCTTTTACCATTACCGTACCTGCTGTTGTGCCGTCTGTAGTCCACAATTCAATCCCACTGGTAGTAACATCATTACCTATAAAAAGTAATTTTCCATTCAATTCGCCAATAATCTCAAGTGTACCGTAATAATCAGGGTCTGGGCTAATATCTTTTACCATTACCGTTCCTGCTGTTGTGCCGTCTGTAACCCAAAGTTCGCGCCCAGTATCATTGCCTGGGGCTATAAAATAGGTTTTGCCATTATAGGGAATAAATTTAGACGCATAAGCTGTTCCAAAATCCTTTAAAGGAAAAGAACCAGCTTGAGTTCCGTCTGAAACCCAAAGCGTATCATTGCTCATAAAAAATAACTTACCATTGGCAACGCTTAGGTTGTAAGCTTGTCTATCAAGCACCATTTCAGGCGTTTGGCTGTAAGCATTGCTGGATAGCAATAGTGCTGTAATCAGTAGTAGGAGATTGTTTTTCATACGAAAATCATTTAAATTATTAATTAATTGCCTCGTCCTAAAAAGTTGACAGATTTACCTTTTAATTTCTGAATACTTAATTTAAATTTATAATCTAATTTTGACTTTAGGGTAGAATTGAGTTATTTTTATACAAAATGTGCATAAGTCTTGTGAATAAAAATGCAATAAATTTTTTGTTTTATGAAAAATGTCTATCTTTGCAAACTCAAAATAAGGGGTAGAGATGCCAAAACAAAAAACAAATTCGAGCGCTAAAAAGAGATTTACTCTTACCGGAACAGGGAAAGTGAAAAGAGCAAAAGCGTATAAACGCCATATTCTTACAAAAAAGAGCACAAAACAAAAGAGACGTCTTGGTCTTTCTGCAATCGTAGGATCTACAGAGATGAGCAACGTTAAAAAATTGCTCGTATTAAGTTAATTAAAATCAAGTAAAAATTTAACGTCATGCCTAGATCAGTCAATTCTGTAGCAGCAAAAGCAAGAAAGAAAAGAGTACTTAAAAGTGCAAAAGGTTATTTCGGTCGTCGTAAAAACGTTTGGACAGTAGCAAAAAATGCTGTAGAAAAAGGTTTAGCTTATGCTTACGAAGGTCGTAAATTAAAGAAAAGAGATTACAGAAGTATGTGGATTGTCCGTATCAACGCAGCTGTACGTGAGTATGGTTTGAGTTATTCTGTATTTATGAACAAATTAAAGGAAGCTGGAATCGATTTGAATCGTAAAGCGCTTGCTGATTTGGCTCTAAATAATCCTGATGCTTTTAAAGCTATCGTAGAGAAAGTAAAATAGTTATTTCTACTATTCAAAATAAAAGGTTGTCATTTTTGACGACCTTTTTTATTTTTAGGAGATGAATAAATTTTTGAAACTTATTTTTAGCCTATTGATGTTGAGTTGCTTGCAAGGATTAAATGCAGTTCCATTGAAAGGCTTTAATACCAATGCATTTTTGTATAATTTTTATGAGCAAAAATTTTCTGATGCTTATAAAGACACACTTGACAAATTGCAGCCCGATGTATTGAGATTTCCAGGAGGAACTATTGCTAATAAATATCATTTCTCTAAATCTGGATATGGGCAGAATTCGGCTTTTGATAAAAAGACTGCACAAAATTATATCGTAGAATTTGTTCGCCTTGTCAAATCAATGGATAAGCCACCCAAAGTATTGTTTGTCATCAATATGTTTGAACATTTTTACAAACCAACATTATCTGATTGGGATTTGGTGGTAGAAAATTTGGCTGCCATTATGTATTTGAAAAAACAAGGTGTAGATATTGTAGGAGTGGAGCTGGGTAATGAATTCTATATTTATCCAGTCATTAGAGGATGGGATATTGCCCTACCTGCAAAAATAACTAAACGCCTCAATGAAGATAAAAGCGATGAATGGTGGCCTGATAATTATAAAAAATACAATCGATTGGCTCAGTTCTATGTCAAAGCCATCCGAAAAATAGATCCTCGTATTAAGACTGCTATTCCTATGGGTTCAACTAGGAATAAAAATCATAAAAAATGGAATGTATTTGCCCTAAAGATGAATTTTTCTGATGCCTATGTTCAACATTGGTATGGTAGTATAGATGGAGCCGAAACAGACGAAATTGCTAGACAAAACTTTAAAAAATTTGAAGAGAAAGTTACTGAAAATATCCTTTTACTCAAAAATACAAATAAAGAAGTGTGGATTACTGAATGGAATGGTATTGATTTCGGTTTTGCTAATGACAGAAATGCCCATTGGAAACAAACGCCTCTGCATATTGAATTGAATTTAAGAACTCAAAATTTGTTGGACTCACTAGGAGTAGAGATGACCATTTATCATAGGATATCTTCAGGTAAAGATGGAGATACCTATAATTTATTGAATGTAGATAAGGGGGATATTTCTCCTAATGCAACCTACTGGCAGTTTTTAAAACCGCCATTTAAAATTTTGAAATAGTTTTTATTGTTAATTTAGAGCCATGTCTGAACTTCGTTGGAATCCATTGTTGAATACATGGACGATTATTGCTGCCAATCGTCAAAATCGTCCTAATATGCCCAAGGGTTATTGTCCATTTTGCCCAGGAGATGACAAAAAGATAAGCGAAGATTATGATGTTTTGATCTATCCTAATGATTTCTCTGCATTGTCTGATGGAATAGATGGAGATTGGGAACCATCAAATGATTTGTTTCAAAGCTCGGTAGCCAAAGGTGCTTGTGAGGTAATTTTATACTCCTCAAATCATTATACCCAGCTCCATGAACTTTCCGATACTCATGTCGGTAAATTGGTGGATTTGTGGGCTGAGAGGTTTGATTATTACAAAGCACATACACTGGTGAAATATGTTTATGAGTTTGAAAATAGAGGAAAGGAAGTAGGAGTGACTATGCCTCATCCTCATGGTCAATTATATGCATTTCCGTATGTGCCGTTGAAAATAGAAACCGAACTTGTTAATGCTCAAAATTATTTTCATCAATATCAAAGAAATTTATTTGAAGATATTTTATTGAAAGAAAAAGCTGAAGGATTAAGAGTCATATTTGAAACAGATACATTTTTGGTGTTTTTACCTTATTTTACAGATTATCCTTATGGGATTTTTATAGTCAGTAAAGTACCTATTGTATGGATATCTGAGTTTTCTTCTAGTCAAAGATTAGAATTGGGGAAGGTGATTAAAGCTGTCAATGGGATGTTTGATGAATTGTATAATCAGATTTTTCCGTATATGATGTGTATGCATCAAGGAGCGGTGAATGAAGAACGCTGGAGTGAGCAAAAAGATTTTTATCGTTTTCATATTGAGTTTTATCCCCCATTAAGAGCTCCAGAAACGATGAAATATTATGCATCAACAGAAATGGGAGCTTGGTCTGCTGCCAATGTGCGATATGTTGAGGATACAGCAGTGGAGCTAAGAGAAGCTTATCAGAAATTTTTAAGAAAGAGTAATGGTTAGTATTGAGCGTATAGAAGAGATTTTCAAAGAGCAATTTGGTGAACTTAAAGATTTTGAAGCTTATTTTTCACCAGGTCGGGTCAATTTGATTGGGGAACATTTGGATTACAATGGTGGTCATGTGATGCCTTTTGCAATAGATTTGGGGATTACTGCCATATTTGCCCCAGATACTACTCAAATTCTTGAGGTATTTAGTGCCGATTTTAATGAGAAAATTCAAATCAATTTGGACAATCTTGGAGATGTTGAAGGCTTTAATCAGTGGCATTTATATGTTTTGGCTTGCCAGAAAATTATGAAATCAAGAAAGTTAAAAACAAGAGGTGGTAAAATTGTTCTTAAAAGTGATTTGCCTTTGTCGTCAGGTTTATCATCTTCGGCTGCTTTAGAATGTTTGATTTTATACATGATGGCTCCTCAAGTTTATGAAAAAGATAGATTGGCGTTAGCGATTGATGCACAGAGAGCTGAGGTGGAAGAAGTGGGAGTGAAGTGTGGAATTATGGATCAGTATGCAGTAGCTTTTGGGAAAGAAAATAGTGCTATTTTGTTGGATTGCAATCAATTGACTCATGAATATGTCTCTTTAGATTTAAAGGGATATCAGTTGGTAGTGATAAATACTAATTTTCCTAGAAATCTGATTGAATCTAAATACAACGAAAGAAAATCTGAATGTGACAAAGCTTTATTAGAAATACAATTTCATGAACCTATTACACATTTGGCGCATGCTCATGTCATATCGGTAGGTGCTATTGAAGAAGATAATTTATATTATCGAGCCAAACATGTTGTAACAGAAGAACAGCGAGTATTGGCGGCTTTTGATGCATTAAATCTGGGTCAAATAGATTATTTAGGTAATCTTTTATGGCAATCTCACCAATCTTTAGATGAAGATTATGAGGTGGCAGGTGAAGCATTGAATTGCCTAATTCATTATGCACATAAATTTAGAGGTTGTATAGGTGCAAGAATGACAGGGGCTGGTTTTGGAGGATGTGCGATTGCGATTGTAGAAAAATCTTTAGTGAATAGATTTTGTACTTATGTAGGTAGAAAATATGAAACCGACCAAGGACGGAAGGCTGATTTTTACCTAGTCAATCCTGTTGATGGAGTTAGGCGAATAAAATAAAAAAGGGAGCCGAAGCTCCCCAAATGTTTAAACTGTCCCTCAGTTTATTTATTAGCAACAATGCTTACTTTAAAGTTGATTTCTGCACTGATTAAGTCATCAGGCATACCAGGATATACGATTCCCCAGTCAGCTCTTACAATGTTGAAGTCTGCAGTTGCTTTAAACGCAGCATCTGAAATTTCAGTAACGTCAGCATTGAAAGTGATATTTTTAGTAACGTCTTTGATAGTTAAGTTAGCAGATACTTTTGCTACTCCTACGCCAGAACCTTCTACATTTGTAATTTCCAATTTTGCTTCAGGATGTTTTTCTGTATGGAAGAAATCTTCTGTATGAAGATGTCCTTCAAGTTTTGCTTTCCACTCACCTGATAAATCTTTGTTTTCAAGAGTAGTCATGTCAATGATGAATTGACCACCTTTTAATGCATCACCTTCTACTGTTACAGAGCCAGATTTGATTTTGATTTCTCCGTGATGAGCAGTACTTACTTTTTTTCCTGTCCATACTACATTAGATGCTTGAGTGTCAACTGTTAGTTGAGCGCCTTGAGCTTCTACAACTTCTGATGCTTCTGATACTTCAGCCTTTTCTCCTTCTGGATTGCTTGAACAAGAAGCAAAAATTAATCCTGAGATTGCGAATGCTAAAAATGTTTTTTTCATACTTGAATGGTTTTTATTTATTAAGAGCAAAGATAAGTAAATATTTATTTGCACAATAGTTGTATATACAAATGTTTTGTTAATAATACTTAAAAAATGCTATGCTCATTAATAAACAGTGAGTTATGTATATGTAATTTTGTTTCAGTCTAATATTTTTTTTATGATATAGACGAATGAATTTTGATTTTATAGTTGTAAACGAGATAAAGTGAAGCGAGAGAATAATTAGATTTTTGTTGTACGTGAGAATTTGTATTTCTGGCTTCATTGTTAGAATTAGTGATTAGTTTTCTCATTAAGTGTTAGTATTTATTAGTAGGAGAATTTGTTTATCGAGCTTTTTCACAATAATGAATTAAGAAATGTTTGCAAATTGTTATCTATTTAGCTAACTTTGTTTTAGGAAGAATTGAGTTTTAATGAGCGGTAACTTTATCAGAGAAATTGAATATTATGAGAATTATTTTTAGATTTTTTTGATAGTTTGCAACCAGATGTACAGAAGAAAATTAACTGGACTTTAGAATTAATTGCAACTGTGGAAAGAGTCCTAGAGAAGTATTTTAAACACATTACTAACTCAAGTGGAGTTTATGAAGTGAGAATTGAATTTGCTTCAAATATTTTTAGAGTTTTCTCCTTTTTTGATAAAGGAAATTTAATTATATTAATTAATGGATTTCAAAAGAAGACACAGAAGATACCAAGAAAAGAACTAGAGACAGCGGAGAAATTAAAATTGGAATATTTAAACAAAAAGTATGGAAAATAAGATAAAAACTACTTCGTTTCGAGAACATCTTGACCTTCAATATGGGAAACGAGGAACAGATACTAGAGAGAAATATGAACAGGAATTTGAAGCTTTTAAGCTTGGAGTAATGATACAAGAATTGCGTAAAGAAAAAGGTCTAACACAAGAGCAATTGGCGCAAAAATGTGGAACTACAAAGACTTATATTTCTAGAATTGAAAATAATGCGAGCGACATTCGACTTTCTACACTTATGAGGATTATTAGAGAAGGTCTAGAAGGACATCTAAAACTAAATGTAAGTATTTAGGCTTATCGCTTTTATTTTGAAGATAGATATGAATTTTTGAATACTACTGCTTTTCAGTTTGTTCGAGCGTCTCTCTCGAGCTAACCTGTCAAATTGATGAACGAAAAATCAAATGGACATGACTAGGCATGGTACAATAGGCAAAATGATCATTCCTTTATTTTTTCTGCAATCATCCAGTGATTCTATCAAAATGGAAAAGTATTCTATTCTTGTAAATACATCTATCCAATCGATTATAGCAAAGCTGATAAAATAAGCATCTCCATCTTCGTGGAATTTATACTTTCTACTCATGTTTATTAATATAAGCCACTTTTCTATGCACGAGCGAGACACTCGAGCCAACACGGTAACAACTTTTTTATGCACGAGCTAGAGGCTAACGTCAACACTAGGTACGAGCGAGACGATCACGCCAACACTGAGAATAAAAACCCACTTTCAAATCAAAAATAGGGAAAGAGAAAATAAAAAAAGGAGTCTGTTATACAAGACAACAAACTCCTTGATAATGAATTGTTTTTGTGACTTAATTGTCGATATCTATTTTGTTTCTAAATATCACTTTATCATTAATAACATCAGCTACAATAGGAATTTCCTTGTGAACTTTACCTGCGATAATCATTTTAGACAATTCGTTAAGAATTTCTTTATTGATTAATCTTTTTAACGGTCTAGCTCCAAATTGAGGGTCATATCCTTCATGCCCCAACCATTGTACTGCATCATCAGTGAAATCTATTTGCAAATCCATTTCTAAGAGTTTTTTCTGTAGGCTCTTCAATTGTAATTTGACAATCTGGATAATCTCAGACTCGATGAGTGGTTTGAACATGATGATTTCATCTATTCTATTGAGAAATTCTGGTCGCATCGTATTTTTAAGTTCTTCAAAAACTTGAACTTTCGCTGTTTCAGCTACTGAGAACAATTGAGCTTCACTTTTGATATCACTAAATGCCTCTTGAATAATATCTGAACCGACATTGGAAGTCATAATGATGAGTGTATTTTTGAAATCCACAACTCTACCTTTATTGTCTGTCAATCTACCATCTTCAAGCACTTGTAATAAAATATTGAATACATCTTGGTGTGCTTTTTCAATTTCGTCTAACAAAATCACTGAATAGGGTCTTCTTCTTACAGCTTCTGTCAATTGTCCGCCTTCATCATATCCGACATATCCCGGAGGTGCACCTATTAATCTAGATACGGAATGACGTTCCATATATTCAGACATATCTATTCTGACCATTGCTTTTTCATCATCAAACAGCATTTCAGCCAATGCTTTCACCAATTCAGTTTTACCAACTCCTGTTGTACCGATGAAGATGAATGAACCGATTGG
The DNA here is from genome assembly GCA_023957245.1 of Chitinophagales bacterium. GTDB lineage: Bacteria > Bacteroidota > Bacteroidia > Chitinophagales > JADIYW01 > JAMLHH01. Next base: position 17,771 of record JAMLHJ010000017.1, on the reverse strand, counting down.
TTTTTTAAGGTCGCTCAGCCCTGCACGGCTACGTCTGATAGCATCTGATACAGCTTCTATAGCTTCGTCTTGACCAACGACTCTATTGTGAAGAAATTTCTCCAAATCCAAAAGTTTGCTTTTTTCAGATTGAAGCATTTTGCTCACAGGAATACCTGTCCATTTAGAAATGATTTCAGCGATATCATCGGCATCTACTTCTTCTTTCAACAATCGTTGTCCACTTTTCATTTCTTCCAACTTCTGTTCAGAAATTTTTAGTGCTTCTTCTGCTTCTTTTATTTTGCCATATCTCAATTCAGCTACTTTACCATAGTCGCCATTCCTTTCTGCTTGTTCAGCTTGAAATTTGTATTCGTCTATAGCTAGTTTTTGTTGTTGAATAGTGTCCAAAATATTTTTTTCACTTTCCCATTTAGAACGCAATGCTGTACGACTTTCATTAAGATCAGCTATCTGTTTGGATAATTCACTCAATTTGGCTGTATCATTTTCCCTTTTGATGGCTTCCCTTTCAATTTCTAGCTGTCTAATTTTTCTTTCTAGTTCATCAATTTCTTCTGGAACTGAATCAATTTCCAATCTCAATTTTGCCGCAGCTTCATCAATCAAGTCAATCGCTTTGTCTGGCAAAAATCTATCTGTAATATATCTAATAGATAAATCAACTGCAGCGATGATAGCTTCATCTTTGATATTGACTTTGTGGTGTGTTTCGTATTTTTCTTTTAGACCTCTCAAGATAGATACTGAATCTTCTTTGCTAGGTTCTAATACCATCACTTTCTGAAATCTTCTTTCAAGTGCTTTGTCTTTTTCAAAGTATTTCTGATATTCTCCTAAAGTAGTAGCACCTACGGCTCTTAATTCTCCTCTTGCTAAAGCAGGTTTGAGGATATTGGCAGCGTCCATTGCTCCATCACCTCCACCTCCTGCACCAACTAGAGTGTGTATTTCGTCAATAAATAAGATAATAGCTCCGTCTGATGAGGTGACTTCTTTGATGACTGCTTTAAGTCTTTCTTCAAATTCTCCTTTGTATTTTGCACCTGCAATCAATGAACCCATATCTAGTGAATAGATGATTTTGGATTTAAGATTTTCAGGTACGTCGCCTGTTTCAATTCGTGTGGCAATACCTTCTGCAATAGCAGTCTTTCCCACTCCTGGTTCGCCTACTAAAATAGGATTGTTTTTAGTCCTTCTTGATAAGATGTGTAAGACTCTTCTGATTTCTTCATCTCTTCCTATGACTGGATCTAGTTTGTGTTGCTTGGCTAATTCGTTGAGATTTTTTGCGTATTTGTCTAAAGCGTTGAATGTAAGTTCTGAACTACTAGATTGCACTTTACTTCCTTTTCTAAGTTTTAAAATAGTTTCTTTTAATTTTTTCTCATCTAACCCTTCTTTCTTCATGAGTTTAGCGGTGTCATCATTGACAGTCGTAAGTGCAAGGATTAAATGTTCAATGGATACATATTCATCACCCATCTCTTTCATCAGGCTTGTTGCCTTCATGATGACTTGAGATAAATTGGTAGATGGATATTTGACGTCTTCATTGCTGACAATAGGTTGCTGTCGAACGATTTGTTCAACTTTGTTTTCAAATGAAGCTAAGTCAATATTAAATTGGCTGAATAAAAATGGTAAATAGTCTTTATCAATGTCAATAATAGACTTTAATAAATGACATGTGTCCATACTGGAATTTCTATTTTCAAATGCCATTTGTTGCGCTCCCGCAATGGCTTCTTGTGACTTTATTGTAAATTGATTTGGATTCATACGTGTTATTTTACGCCTGATAATTCAATTTACATACCTATATGAAATTTCGCTTCAAAATAGTATAAAATAACAGTTTTGAAAATCAAATACTGACAAGTTGTCGCACCAGGAAACTTTTTGCTTACCTTTTGTCAGATACGACTTGTTCGATAGCCCAACTGATTACTGAGAATAAGATAGAAAATAAAAATGCATTTAAAAATCCTTCGATTTCAATACCTTTTACTAAGCGAACAGTTATTAATACAATGACAGTATTAATGACCAACTGAAATAGTCCGAGTGTAATAAAAGTAATAGGCAATGCAAATAAACTCAATATGGGTTTTAAAAAGGTATTCAATAAACTAAGTGTAACAGCAAATATGGTAGCTACAATAAAATTTTCTTTAGTGCTACTTCCTGTAAATCCAATAATATTGGTCAAATAACTGATGAGATAAATAGCGACAACTCTAAAGAGTATTTTGATTATCCAGTTCATACTTTTATTACTTTTAAATTTTAAACGATTATTTAGCAAAAAAGAATCATTTTTGTTGTTATGGACTCTTTGTTCTTCAAAACTAAGATAATAGATAATAAAAAAAGGATTTTTGACCCAATAAGGAAAAAAAATATTGTTTTAACTCCTGAAGAAGGAGTGAGGCAAGCTATTTTGGCTTATATGGTAGAACATAAACGTTATCCTATTTCCTATATAGCTGTAGAGAAGCAATTGCTCTATATGGGAAAAAATAAAAGATTTGATATCGTAGTTTATGACGAGCAGCATCTTCCTCATATTTTGATAGAATGCAAACAGCCAGAAGTTAAATTGTCTCAGAAAACTGTTGAACAAGCCTCTTTATATAATCTTGTCCTTAAAGTTCCAATCCTTGTCATCACTAATGGACTTCAACATTTTATTGCTCAAATTGAGTTGGATACTGGAAAATATGAATGGCTCAATGATTTGCCAGATGCAGAAAATATCTGGATGAGAAGTGTATAAAAAAGAAATCGTTAGCAAATAAAAATTCACTAACGATTGATATAATTAAATGTAAAAATTACTTTTTCTTAGGAGCAATAAATGCTATCATTCTCTTTCCTTCGAGGTTAGGCATGCTTTCCAATGCTCCATATTCCTCTAAGCTTTGAGCAAATTGCAAAAGTAAAAGTTCTCCTCTTTCTTTGAACATAATCGCTCTACCTCTAAACTGTACATAGATTTTAACTTTTGCTCCTTCTTGAAGAAATTTAACGGCATGCTTCTTTTTGAAGTTCAAGTCATGATCATCAGTATTGGGAGAAAATCTAATTTCTTTTATCTCAGTTTTGTGTGCCTTAGCTTTTAATTCCTTTTCTTTCCTTTTCTTTTCATAAAGGAATTTTTTGTAATCCATGATTTTACAAACAGGAGGTTCGGCCTTAGGTGAAATTTCAACTAAGTCCATCTCTTGTTCTTTAGCCATTGCTATAGCTTTGGATGTTGAAATTATTACTGGTTCTATACCATCACCAACTAACCTGATTTGAGGAACAGTGATTTCCTCGTTCAATCTATGTTCGTTTACTTTTTTGACCGGTGGGGCCATTCTTCTTCTAGGAATCAAATTGATTTAAATTTGGGACAAAAATATAAAAAATTAATGATAATTTTCTTCTGTTAATACTTTCATAAAGTCATCTATTGACATATGTCCTATATCACCACTTCCGTGACGACGGATGGAAACAACATTATTGTCCATCTCCTTTTCTCCAATGATAATCATATAAGGCACTTTGCTGACTTCTGCATCTCTGATTTTTCGACCTATTTTTTCAGGCCTTGCATCTAAATGTGCTCTAACATCAGAATAAAGTAGTGTGTTTAAGATGTCTTCTGCATAAGGAGTAAACTTGTCACTGATTGGCAATATCGCTACTTGTCTTGGAGCTAACCACAATGGGAAATTGCCTGCGCAATGTTCAATCAAAATAGCCATGAATCTTTCTAATGAGCCGAAAGGAGCTCGGTGTATCATAATTGGCCTGTGTTTTTCATTATCAGCACCAATATATTCAAGGTCAAATCTCTCTGGTAGATTATAGTCAACTTGAATTGTTCCTAATTGCCAAGAACGACCAATAGCATCTTTCACCATGAAGTCCAATTTTGGTCCATAAAATGCAGCTTCTCCCAATTCTGTTACAGTTTCTAATCCCATTTCGTCTGCAGCTTCTATAATTGCCTGCTCAGCTTTATGCCAATTGTCTTCTGTACCGATATATTTTTCTTTGTTTTCTGGATCTCTCAAAGAAATTTGTGCAGTGAATTTTTCAAACCCTAATCTGTCAAAAACATATTTTATCAAAGAAATGACCTCTTTAAATTCTCCTTTTAATTGTTCTGCTGTACAGAAAATATGTGCATCATCTTGAGTAAATCCTCTTACTCTTGTCAATCCATGTAATTCCCCACTTTGTTCGTAACGATATACTGTACCGAATTCTGCCACTCTATAAGGAAGTTCTCTATATGATTTTGGAACAAACTTATATATCTCACAATGATGAGGGCAATTCATTGGTTTTAAGAAAAATTCTTCATTTTCCTCTGGAGTTAAAATTGGTTGGAATGAATCTTTGCCATATTTTTCATAGTGTCCAGAAGTGACATACAAATCTTTTTTCCCAATATGTGGAGTGACAACAGGCTTGTATCCTCTTTTTATTTGTTCAGATTTTAGAAAATCTACCAGTTTATCTCTTACTAAAGTTCCATTAGGCAACCAAAGTGGTAATCCCATTCCAACTTTATCTGAGAAGGTAAACAATTCCAATTCTTTACCTAGTTTTCTATGGTCACGTTTAAGCGCTTCTTCAACAAGTTTATTGTATTCATCTAGTTGCTCTTGCTTAGGAAAAGTAACGCCATAAATTCTTGTCAATTGAGGGCGTTTTTCGTCACCTCTCCAATATGCACCAGCTACTTTTGTAAGTTTGATAGCTTTGACATGGCTGGTATTGGGAATATGAGGTCCTCTACATAAGTCAGTAAAATTTCCTTGAGTATAAAAAGTAATTTTACCATCTTCAAGCCCATCTAAAAGCTCTAATTTGTATTGGTCGCCTTTCTCTGTAAAATATTTTATTGCATCATCTTTGCTGACATCTTGACGAATATACTCACTTTTAGCTTCAGCTAATTGACGCATTTTTTTCTCAATAGCTTCAAAATCATTGGTAGAAAGTGTTCTTCCACCTAAATCAATATCGTAATAAAATCCGTTTTCTATCGGAGGACCAATCCCAAATTTAACGCCTTCGTATAAAGATTCTAATGCTTCTGCCATAAGGTGTGCAGATGAATGCCAAAAGGTGGATTTGCCTTCTGTATCATCCCATGTCAATAATTGCAACGTACTATCTTCATTGATAGAACGAGAACAATCCCAAACCTCACCATTCACTTTAGCAGCTAATACTTTTTTAGCTAATGAATTGCTTAATCCTTTTGCTATTTCCATAGCGTTAATGCCCTTTGCAAACTCTCGCACAGAGCCATCAGGAAAAGTAATATTAATCTGACTCATATAATTTGTGCAAAATTAAACAAAGAATTGTTGTTGGGAGCAATATTTTCAATAGAAATATTCTTTTGTAATAGTAATTTAAAATCTCAATAGTAATTTGTATTAGCATTTGTAGAAATAAAACTTTTTTGTTGAACAATTGTTTATACAACTATGAGAGTTAGAAATGTTGAAATGATTGTGTCACCACCAGCTCCTCATTTTGTTGGAGATGGGTTTAGAGTGCATAACTTTATACCTAGTGTATATCGTATGGAAATGAAAAGAATGGATCCTTTTATTCTTTTAGATTATAATTCAAAATATCATTTTTCTCCTTCAAAGCATCCCAAAGGAGTAGGCGTACATCCACATCGAGGATTTGAGACTGTGACAATTGCTTATCAAGGAAGTGTTGCTCATCATGATAGTCATGGGGGTGGAGGTGTGATTCATAAAGGAGATGTGCAATGGATGACAGCTGCTAAAGGAGTATTGCACAAAGAGTATCATGAAAAAGAATTTTCTCAGAAGGGAGGTGTTTTTCAGATGGTTCAGTTGTGGGTTAATCTTCCTGCACAGCACAAAATGTCAGCACCGAAATATCAGGCTTTAAAACATTCAGATTTCAAAAGGGTGATATTGGAAGATCAAAGTGGAGAAGTAGAAGTAATCGCTGGAGAATATCAAGGTGTCAAAGGTATTGCTTCAACATTTACACCTATCCATTTATATAATATCCAATTGAAAAAGGATAAATCGATAGAATTATCTTTTCCGTCAAATTATAATACTGGTTTGTTAGTGATTGAAGGAAAAGTGTCTGTCAATGGAGAAATTGCAGATTTGGATAATTTTGTTTTGATGGGAAATGATGGTGAAAGGTTTGTACTGAAAGCGGAAGAAGATGCATTGGTATTGGTGCTAAGTGGAGAACCTATTGGAGAACCTATAGCTGCTCATGGACCATTTGTGATGAATACTTTTGACGAAATAGCTCAAACATTTGTGGATTATAATAGAGGTGATTTTGGTCATTTGGATGATAATATAGAGTAGGAAGTTTTACTTTATGTTTTTAAATTTATTACTCCATCGCTGAATATCATTTTGAGTTCGTTCACTCATAGATGTTGCATTTTGTTTTAATACAGGATGCGAAGGTTTTCTTGAAGTCAAATGATATTGTTCACAAATAGAACATTTGTAAATATTTTGAGGGCCACTATTAGTGTTGAAATTTGATTTTTGATGAGCTTCAAGTAATGCACTTATTGCACTATTCTCAGATGAATAACCTATTTTTTTTGTTGAACAATTTCTCATTAATGCAAATAAATCAATATATTGTTAAAAATCAATAGCTTTTGTTCAATGAATAAAAAAAGATTTGTTTTCATCTTAATTGGATTTTTTACATTCTTCAATCATCTCAAGGCTTATGAGAGTAAATCTGCTATTTTACAAAAGAGTGATAGTCTTGTATTGTCTGGTCGTATATTAGATGCTTATCGATTGATTGAAAAATTTGATCCTAATAATAAAGATGTAGATTTTTTCCTGATAAAATTAAATTTAGCCACTAATTTCTATGTTGTACAGTTGCAGTTTGAGAAATTTGGCTTTGTCAATTTGAAGCCTAATCAAAAGATTTCAGAACTGCGAAATAAACCTGGTGAATATTCATTATTTGCTTTGAAGGCAGATGCTATTTTGGATTCTTTTATTCAGTTGCATCCAGATAAATTATTTTTATACCAAGCACAAGCAGATTATCTCTATGATTATTTTTTAAAGTATGATGATAATATGTCTATTCCATTGGATATTTTAAAAGAAAAATTAGAAAGTGCCAATTTGAAATGCATAGATAGTAAAGTGGCTGATTTTGAAAATTACTTTGTTCTAGGCTATTTATTGTTAGGAAAAGGGAAATATGAAGAAGCTCAAAGAAATTTGCGTAAATCGATTGCTCTTAATTATCAATATCCTCCTGCTTATTACAATTTAGCTTATGCTGAATATATGTTGCGTAACTACGACAAAGCTATAGATTATGCTCTCATTTCAGAGAAATTATATGGAGAGACATCCCCCAAAGTAGATGCTTTACGATTGGTAAGTTATGCTTATGATATTCAGAATAAAACTGATAGTGCTGTTCTATTTATTGATAAGGCATTGTTGATTGCTCCCCAAAACCCAGATGCACTAATTGATTATTTATATATTGCTATAAGAGAAAAAATGCCCATTCAAAATAAATTGATTTCAAATATTTTAATGCTGAATCCAAGTAGCCCAGAAGTGTATAATCGAGTGATTCAAGCTTATGAAGAAAATGAATCTGATTATCAACCTATTTTGTTGGCATTGGAAGCATTGGAGAAAAGTTATTTTAAAGATAAATCGGTGATGGGTAATATTCGATTCTTTCAAGGGCAAATATTATTTGGGCAGAATAATAAAGAAGCCAAAGTAAAATTTTTAGAAGCAGAGCAGTATTTTAAAGAAATATATTATCCTGATAATGAAGTGTTTGAAGTGATACAAACTTATCTGGAGTCAATAGATTAATAATCTCTTTTTACCAAATAATCCACCAATTGATATAATACTACTTTCTTCTCTTCTTCTAATTGAAGTGTATTGAGATGAGCGATTGCCTTGTCAATATAATCTTGCTTGGTTTGTTCTACAGAAATTTTGATGTCATATTTTTCATAAATAGCTAAAACACTGTTGATTTTTTCTGCTACTTGGATATCTTTTTGATTTAAAATCTCAAATAAGCTTTTATCATTGGCATCTTTTGCATGATTTAAAGCCCTTATGAGAAGCAATGTTTTTTTGTTTTGGATAATATCACCACCGGGTTGCTTTCCGACAAGTTCAGCATTACCATAACAATCTAAAATATCATCTTGAATTTGGAAAGCGATACCTAGATTTAGTGCATATTGAAACAAGGCTTCTGCATCTTCATTAGATGCACCACCAATGATACTCCCAATTTTCAAACCTGCAGCCAAAACGACTGATGTTTTCTGGCGGATCATCCAGATATATTCATCTTCTGTAACTGTTTCTTGTGTTTCAAAATTTATGTCTAACTGTTGACCTTCACATACTTCTATAGCTGTATCACTAAAAATATCTAGTATGTTTTTTAAATAGTTTTGTGGGATTTGAGCCAAAAATTTATAAGCATAAACCAATAAAGCATCACCAGAAAGTATGGCTGTATTTGGGCTGTATTTTTCATGTATTGTTGCGTGTCCACGTCTTAGTGGAGCTGCATCCATAATATCATCATGAATCAGTGAGAAGTTGTGAAAACATTCAATTGCCATAGCCGCAGGAAGAACATCGTCATAGTTTTTTTTGTAAAGATGAGCACCCAATAGGACTAAGACTGGCCTCATTCGTTTTCCTCCAATACTTAAAAAATAATTATTAGGTTCATACAATTCTTTAGGTGATTGAGTGAAAATATTTTTATTTAAATATTGATTGAAGATTTCTCTTAAATCATTAAGGATACGCATATTTAACTTTGTTATAATGCAAAAATAGCTTTAATAGAACTTTATTATGCAATAATGGCTTTAAATTTGAGTAATCATTTTGACCATTTTATTTTCTAGCTTTTAAAGTATGACATTAATACATCAATACAGGGAGTTTGTGCTGCAAAATCAACGCTTGCCAAAACATATTACTGATATTTCAAAAGATTTATCTGAGTATGAATCTATTTCAGATGTTGAGAAAGAGATATGGATGGATTATGCTACTCTTACTCTTAATCAATGTGTGGAAGATGATGCATTTGGGGAGTATATTGCTAGAGAAAAAATGCTCGGATACGTATATGCTTTATTGCAAAACATTTCTGAAGATGACGCGTTAATAAATATGCAATTGCCTAATTTTTTGTCTTGGTGGAATAGTCCTTTATTGAGCAAGTTTAAATTAGAATATTTATCATTTGTTAAAGTTTTGATAGAAGAGGGGCAAGAGCGAGGAGAAATCCAAAAACGTCCGTTTATATATAATATATATCCTAAACTTTTTTGGTTAGTACTATTATCTATATTGTCTTTTTGGGCAAAAGATAAAAGTGAGAATAAAGAGCAGACAGATGTAGCTGTGGAGAAATTTGTCAATTTATTATTTGATACGATTGCTCCAAATGCAGTAGATAGCGCGGTAGATCTTTTTCAGTTTATGTTTAAACAAAGCTATAATGGAAACACAAAATAAAATACCAACAAGCAAAGTAGCAAGGGCTTCTAAGTTTTTCAAAGCAGGAGTAAAAATGGGAGGGAATTATGCCGCCCATTATACTAAGAAAGCTTTTGGAAAAGATGATAAAGAAGAGTTGGACAGAAAGAATGCTGAAGAGATTTTTAATGTTTTATCCCAACTTAAGGGAACTGCATTAAAAATAGCTCAAATGTTGAGTGTTGATACTGGTGTTTTACCTAAAGCTTATGCTGAAAAATTTGCTTCTGCTCAGAATAACGCCATGAGATTATCAGGCCCTCTGATGATGAATACTTTTAGAAAATATATGGGCAAGTCGCCTTATGATATTTACGATGTATTTAATCCTGAAGCAATTGCAGCTGCATCGATTGGTCAAGTGCATGAAGCATATAAAGATGGAAAGAGGTTGGCTGTGAAAATTCAATATCCTGGGGTCGCTGATAGTATCCAGTCAGATATCAGTATGGTCAAACCGTTTGTACTAAGATATATGGGTGTTTCAGCTGCTGCTGTTGAGCAATATGTAGAAGAAATCGTAGAGAGATTAGTTGAAGAAACTGATTATGTAAAAGAATTGGGTAATGGTAAAGATGCTTATGAAGTAGCTCAAAACCATCCAAGGATTATTGTTCCTCAATACTATCCAGAATTGTCCAATCATAGGATATTGACAATGGACTGGTTGGAAGGTCAAAGTCTCAATGATTTTATTAAGAACGAAACAGATCAAGAGAAGAAAAATATTATTGCACAAACATTAGTAGATTTTTTTCAAGACCAGATTCATAGCAAAAGGAAATTTCATGCCGATTTGCATCCTGGAAACTTTTTAGTGACAGATGATTTGAAATTGGGTGTAATAGATTTCGGTTGTTCTAAAGTGTTGTCTGAAGATTTTTACAATTATTATTTTTCATTAGTGAAAGATGAAGTTCTCAATGACCCAGAACAGCTTAAAAAAATATTTTTATATCTAGATTTTATCAGAGAGACAGATACTCCTGATGAAGAAAGATTATACACAGATATCACATTGAAAATTATTGAATTGATTAGCCGTCCATTGCGTGCAGATAGTTTTGATTTTGGTGATGAACAGTATAATATTGATTTACAAAATTTTGGAGAAGAGTTAAATGGCAATCAGGACTTGAAAAATGATAATGCTGCGAGAGGTTCTCAACACGCTTTATTCCTTCATAGAGCTTTTGTAGGATTATTTGGTATCATGTATAATCTCAAAGCAACTGTACATTTTGATAGGTCTTTCGCTAATCAATTGAAGATTTCTTAGTAAAGTATTTTTCTATATTATTGAAGTGCTAAATTTTGAAGTAGTAATACTTTGAAAGATGAACTCTTTTTGACTTTCATCAAAAATTACTACTTTTGATACTTTCGATTTTAAAGACAAATAATGAACGAACTAGAATACAATAAGAATGAAGATGCCATGAAATTGGCTATCTATGAATTGAAATCTAAACTGAAGAAAGTTTATTTAGGCGGAGGAGAGAAGAAGATTGAATCTGAGCATAAAAAAGGCAAAATGACTGCTCGTGAAAGGATAGATTACTTATTGGATAAAGAAAGTGAGTTCATTGAAATAGGTGCATTGGCAGGTGAAGGGATGTATCCAGAGTATGGTGGTTGTCCTTCTGGAGGTGTGGTGTCTGTTATAGGATATATTTCTGGTAAAATGTGTATGATTGTTGCCAATGACGCAACGGTGAAAGCAGGAGCATGGTTTCCGATTACTGGAAAGAAAAATTTGCGAGCGCAAGAAATAGCAATGGAAAATAGACTTCCTGTGATTTATTTAGTGGATAGTGCAGGAGCATTTTTGCCAATGCAAGATGAGATTTTTCCTGATAAAGAAAACTTTGGACGAATCTTTAGAAATAATGCTAGAATGTCCTCTATGGGCATTCCACAGATTTCAGCGATTATGGGCAGTTGTGTGGCTGGAGGTGCATATTTGCCTATCATGTCCGATGAGTCATTGATTGTAGATCAACAAGGCTCTATTTTCTTAGCTGGACCATATCTTGTGAAAGCAGCTATTGGAGAAAATGTTGATAAAGAAACATTGGGAGGTGCTCATACACAGACTGCAATTAGTGGTGTCTGTGATTATAATATGCCAGATGATACAACTTGCCTAGATACAATTAAGCAATTGGTTTCTCAATTTGGGCAAAATGATAAAGCAGGATTTAACCGTATTGCACCTAAATCTCCTTCATTGAAACAAGAAGAAATTTATGGTATTTATTCTGGAGCTACTCACAAACCTTATGATACTAGAGAAATCATAAAACGTTTAGTAGATGACTCTGAGTTTACTGAATATAAACCTGATTATGGACAGACGATAGTATGCGCTTATGCACGAGTTGATGGTTGGGCTGTAGGGATTGTCGCCAATCAAAGAAGCGTTGTCAAAAGTGCTAAAGGAGAGATGCAGTTTGGAGGTGTAATTTATTCAGATTCAGCAGATAAAGCTGCAAGATTTATTATGTTGTGCAATCAAAAAAAGATTCCTTTGGTGTTCTTACAAGATGTAACAGGCTTTATGGTAGGCAGTCGCTCAGAGCATGGAGGAATTATTAAAGATGGAGCCAAAATGGTCAATGCTGTTTCTAATAGTACTGTTCCTAAATTTACTATCGTAACAGGAAATTCCTATGGAGCAGGCAATTATGCAATGTGTGGAAAGGCTTATGATCCACGTTTAATCGTAGGTTGGCCGATGTCTAAGATCGCTGTAATGGGTGGTGAGCAAGCAGCAAAGGTTTTGTTGCAAATTCAAGTAGCTTCTATGGAGTCAAAAGGGCAAACATTATCTGATGAGGAAAAGAATGAGTTGCTTTCTAAAATCACAGATAAGTATAATGAAACTACTACTCCATATTATGCAGGTGCAAGATTATGGATAGATGCTATTATTGACCCTTTAGAAACAAGAAAATGGATTTCTATGGGTATCGAAGCTGCAAATAATGCACCAGTTGAAAGATTTAATGTTGGAGTTTTTCAAGTATAAGATATTGATTTATTGGTAATTAATTTATTTTAATAAAGTGTTGGTTTAATTTTTCTCTTAATTTTTTAATTTAAAAAGTTTAGAATTAATGATGTATAAAATGTTATTTCTAAATAGATCTTAGGTAATAGAAGGGATGATTGCTTATTAAATTTTTACACGTTCGATTTATAATTTTTTTGAGTAGATGGAGTCTATGAATAGTTTGGAGAGAGGGAAATTGATTGAAACCCTTAGTTCTGAGGAATTTGATATTTTAGTTGTAGGAGGAGGAATAACGGGAGCAGGTATCGCATTAGATGCTGCAAGTAGAGGTTTGAAAGTTGCTTTGATAGAGAAAGGCGATTTTGCAGAAGGAACCAGTAGCCGTTCTACCAAATTAATTCATGGAGGTTTGCGATACTTAAAGCAATTGGAGTTTGGAATTGTAAGGGAAACAGGTCATGAAAGGACGATTTTGTTTCAAAATGCACCTCATATTGTTTATCCTGAAAAAATGCTTTTGCCAATTATCAAAGGTGGTTCTTTGGGAAAATATTCTACGTCATTTGGTTTGTATGTTTATGATAGACTGGCAGGAGTAGAGAAGAAAGAACGAAGATTTATGTTGAATAAATCGAAAACATTAGCACATGAACCATTGCTTCGAGAAGAAATTTTATTAGGTGGAGGTATTTATATTGAATATCGTTCTGATGATGCAAGGTTGACGATAGAAGTATTGAAAACTGCTTTGAGTAAAGGTGCCTTGGCTGTCAATTATACTCAGGCGACTCAATTGATTTATAAAGAGGGTATTGTGTGTGGTGCTCAAGTAGAAGATTTGAGAACTGGAAAAAATTTTCAATTGAAAGCTAAAAAAGTTATCAATGCCGCTGGTCCTTGGGTAGATGATTTAAGAAAATCTGACAATTCTCTGAAAGGAAAAAGATTACATTTGACAAAAGGGGTACATATTGTTGTGCCTAAAGAAAGGCTACCTATACGCCAAGCTGTATATTTTGATGTGCCTACAGATGGACGTATGGTTTTTGCAATTCCAAGACAAGATATTGTTTATATTGGAACGACCGATACCAATTATAAAGGGAGTTTGGAGCAATGTTTTGCAGATAAATCAGATGTAGATTATATTCTTAAAGCTGCTAATTATATTTTTCCTAGCATTCAATTGACGACAGATGATGTCAAGTCTTCCTGGTCTGGATTAAGACCACTGATACATGAAGATGGGAAATCTCCTTCAGATTTGTCCCGAAAAGATGAATTATTTATTTCAGAATCAGGATTGATTTCAATAGCTGGAGGTAAATTGACGGGATTTAGAAAAATGGCTGAAAGAGCTGTAGATGTTGCTTTGAAGCAATTGATGAGAGAAGAAGGGAGGTCTTATGTTTCTTGTTCGACTGATACGATTGTGCTTTCAGGAGGAGATATTTCTGGTGAAAAAAGTATAGGCGATTTTGAAGAAAAATTAGTGAATACCTATTCATATTTTGATGATAAAATAGTCAAATCTCTCGCTAGAAAATATGGTTCCAATTCGGTTGCAATTTTAAATAATGCAGCCACTAAATATTCCAATCAGCCCAATGCATTATTATTGGCAGAGATAGATTATTCTATTCAATATGAAATGTGCCAAACAGTATCAGATTTTATTGTAAGACGTACAGGTAGATTGTATTTTGAACGCCCAGAGCTGGAAAATATTTATCAAATAGTGCATGAGCATATTCAAAAATCATTAGGAATTCATTCATCTCTTGGAGAAAAGGATTTGTCTAATTTTATTAGTGAGTATCAATCAGTAATTTCATTTAAAGCTTAGTCCATTTTTATTGATTTGTTGCCTATTTTCTTTTTTAAAGAGAGAAGACTAGCTATTTTCAAAATTGAACTTTAAGGTTTATTTTTCATAACTTTAATTCGCATTATGATTTCTAAAGAGACCATTGATAAGATATTGGAATACGCCCGTATTGAAGAGGTGGTAGGAGATTTTGTGCATTTAAAGAAAGCAGGTGCCAATTACAAGGGTGTTTGCCCTTTCCATGATGAGAAAACACCGTCTTTTGTGGTTTCTCCAGCAAAAAATATCTATAAATGTTTTGGTTGTGGAGCAGCGGGTGATCCATTGAAATTTGTCATGGAACATGAACATCTTAACTACCCTGAAGGATTGAAGTATTTGGCTTCCAAATATAGAATAGAAGTTGAAGAAACAAATACACAATTAAGTGATGAACAGAAAGCTGAGCAGACAAATAAGGATAGTTTGTTTATTGCCATGAAGTATGCAGCTAAGTATTATCAAGATGAATTATTAAATACGGAAGAAGGCAAGGTTGTTGGTCTTTCTTATTTTCATTATCGAGGTTTTACAGATAAGACTATCAATGATTTTGAATTGGGTTATGCTCCTGATGGTTTTGAGAACTTTACAAAAGCCGCACAAAAAGTTGGGTATCAATTAAGTATTCTTCAAAAAGCTGGATTGGTTAAGGCAAAAGATGAAAAACATTTTTATGATTTTTTTCGTGCTAGAGTCATGTTTCCAATACACAATTTGAGTGGTAAAGTGGTGGCTTTTGGTGGGAGAATAATGACTAAAGATGTCAAACAAGCAAAATATATTAACTCACCTGAAACTGAAATTTATACCAAAGGGAAATTAGTATATGGTATTTTTCAGGCTAAAAATGAGATACGTAAACAAGATGCTTGTTACCTAGTTGAAGGTTATACTGATGTGTTGAGTTTTTATCAGGCAGGTATTACTAATATAGTGGCTAGTTCGGGTACTGCACTGACCAAAGAGCAAGTAAGGCTAATCAAGCGGTTTTCCAATAATATCATCTTGATTTATGATGGAGATAAGGCGGGAATTAATGCCGCTCTGAGAGGTGTAGATATCATGCTGGAAGAAGATATGAATGTGAAAGTCGTTGTTCTTCCAGATGGCGAAGATCCAGATTCATTTGTCAATTCCAAAGGAGCAGAAGTTACACTGCAATATATCCAAGATAATAAGAAAGATTTTATCTTTTTTAAGGCAGATATTTTATTAAAATCAGCCAATAATGATCCATCATTAAAAGCCAATGCTATTCGTAGTATTGTAGAGAGTCTTGCTTTGATTCAAGATCCTATTAGAAAGGCTTTTTATACCAGAGAATGTAGTACGCTAGCTGAATTGTCAGAAGATATTCTCATCAAGGAAGTCAATAAGTTTGCGATACAATTATACAAACAAAGAAAACAGATTACCGATTCTGCTGATATTGATTTGGCTAAGGAATTAATAGAGCAAAAAGTCAAAATTGAACAAGAATCTATACCTCAATCTCCAATTGATAATCAATTAGCTAATCAAGAAAAGGACGTTTTGAGAATATTGTTTTTGCATGGTAATCGAGTGATGAGCGATGAAGAAATAGTTGTGAATTATATCCTTAATCATATTGAAGGAACACCATTTTTTAATCAAACCTATCAGAAAATTTTTAACACTTATGTTGAATTTTATGATAATGGGGTTTCTTTTGAGAATCTACAAGATGATAAATTCTATCAGGATGAGGAGATTAAATCTTTTATCATTGATTTGAATATTTCGCCTTATGAGTTGAGCCCCAAATGGGAGTCTCAGTATAATATTGTCGTCAAAGGAAGAGAGAGAGTATGGGAATATGATGTAGTTTCTACGATTAATAGATATATGTATCACAAGATTTTAGAACGTCTGAAAGTGATAGATCAGGAGATAAAAGAACTTTCAATAAATGGTTCACCTGATAATTTTGAGCAGATTGAGCAAAAATTACAAGAAAAGCTCCATCTTCAAAACAGTAAGAAGGAGATTGCCAAAATTCCCGGTACTGTAATTTTTAAGTAACAGTATTTTTCTCTTTTATATTGATCGTATTGTCTTTTGAGAATGTGAAGATGTTATGAGAAGTGAGAGGAAAGATAAAAATGCTGGTGGTTGTCGAAGCCTATCTCCCTTATTTTGTCATTCCCATGAAAATGGGAATCTCTAACCTAATTTTACCATTTCTGAGATTCCTGCTTCCGCAGGAATGACATTGCCCTAGTTTGCACGAGCGTCTCGCTCGTGCTCCGATGGCTATAGTGATGTCGTCTATATCGCTATCAGGATTATGGAATGGGTCAAAACCTATATTATCAGGTACGATAGTGATATAACCTGATTGATCGGCTGATTTTATGTTCCTTTCACTAAGGTTTAAATTTGCTATTTCTTGGATGGTTTTATTGTTTATTAAAAATTATAGTTTAATATTTGTATATGAAAGTGGGAAGGACAGAACTTGAGTGTGCATAAACTGTAGCCAACTTTTGTTTTTTTTAACTATGCACTAATTTATTTTCTTAGTGTTTGTCCCAAATTAAGAGATAGAGATTTTAGGTAGATTAATAGAAAAGTCCAGAGTAAGCGCTTTTAATACATCAAGTGTTTTTTAGAATTATTTCTCCATCCTGCTTGATTTTCATAATCCACAAAATAGATTTTTAAATCTGCTTGATTTTCGTACTTTACAAAGTATATTTTCTTTTTTGCACTGTTAGAATATTGAGTAAAAAACCATTTGCCATCATTATTGTCAGCTTGGTTTTCATATTTAACTTTATATACTTTCAAGTCTGCTTGATTTTCATAATTAACAACAAAGACCTTTACATCCGCCTGATTCTCATAATCAACAGAATATACTTTTTGAGCATTTGCAATAGTGAAAACAAACAACAATGATATAATTAAAATAAGCTTTTTCATTTTTAGTCTTTTATTTGATTTCTATCAAAATTAATAAATAAACTGGAAAATATCAATGTAAAATTTAGAGTAATGGACGTTTTTGGGTTGTATTTTTTGTGGTTTTTAGGGCTTGTTTTATTTGTGATGATTTTGGGTGTAGGCATTACTTTTTTTCGCAAGTCAGTCCCCCCAGTTTGTGCGAGCGTCTCGCTCGTGCTCTGATGGCTATAGTGATGTTGTCTATATAGCCAGTCTGTGAAAATAAATCTTTCCCAGACTCTTTCAAATATAGCTAATCTTTTGTATTTTAAAGTAATAAATTCAAGTTGAATAATGT
>JAMLHJ010000016.1 GCA_023957245.1 Chitinophagales bacterium | reverse complement strand
TTGCCCCTTGCGGGTGGGAGAGTAGGTCGCCGCCAACCATTATACACCAAAGCCTTATGCATAAGCATAGGGCTTTGGTGTTTTTTATTGTACCTATATTGTTGATACTATATGCTTTTATTGTGTTGTTTTTTGCTTCTTATTTATTTTATTACTACCTTTGCACTCCATTGTATATCAATGTGAATAAATTTATTTTTTAACCTTAAAAATTGAGTTGTGTCTGAACAACAAAAACAACAAGCTGTAGCGTTTGACTGGAATGTAAACAAATACGGCGCACAAACTTACTCTTCTGATAAAAAGAAAGAATTAGAAGGGCTTTATGATGGTACATTTAAATCCTTTGAAGAAGGAGAAATTGTAAATGCTACTGTTACTCAAATTACTGACTCTGATATTGTTTTAAATATCGGCTTTAAATCTGACGGTTTGATTCCTCGCTCTGAGTTTAGAGAATTGGATCTTAAAGTTGGAGATGAAGTAGAGGTTTATGTTGAGTCTAAAGAAAACAAAAAAGGTCAATTGATTTTATCTAGAAAGAAAGCTAAATTAACTAAAGCTTGGGATAAAATTGTTGATGCTCATGAACAAGATATCATTGTTACAGGTCGTGTAGTGAGCAAAACCAAAGGTGGTCTTATCGTTGATGTTTTTGGAATGGAAACTTTCCTTCCAGGATCTCAAATAGATGTTAAACCTATTTTGGATTATGATCAATTTGTTGGAAAAACTATGGAATTCAAAGTTGTGAAAATCAACGATGTTATCAAAAATGCTGTAGTTTCTCACAAAGCACTTATTGAAAGCGACTTAGAGTCTCAACGTCAAGAAATTATTTCTAAACTTGAAAAAGGGCAAATCCTTGAAGGTGTAATTAAAAATATTACTGATTTCGGTGCATTTATTGACTTAGGTGGTGTTGATGGATTACTTTATATTACTGATATCTCTTGGGGTAGAATCAATCATCCAAATGAAGTATTGGAATTGAATCAGAAAATCAATGTTGCTGTTCTAGAATTTGATGATAATAAAAAACGTATCTCTTTAGGTTTGAAACAATTACAACCTCATCCATGGGATACATTGCAAACTGATATCACTGAAGGAACTGTTGTAGAAGGTAAAATCGTAAACATTGAAGATTATGGTGCTTTCTTAGAAATCACTCCAGGTGTTGAAGGTTTAATTCACGTTTCTGAAGTTAACTGGAGCAACCAACCTATCAATTCAAGAGATTTCTTCCATTTAGGAGATGCTTTCAAAGCTGTTGTAGTAACTGTTGATAGAGAAGAACGTAAAATGTCATTGAGCTTAAAACAAATGACAGAAGACCCTTGGAAAGCGGTTACTGAGAAATATCCTGTTGGCAGCCGTCATAAAGGTTTAGTGAAAAATATCACTCCTTATGGTGTATTCGTTGAATTGGATGATGTAATTGGTGGAATGGTTCACATTTCTGATTTGTCTTGGACTAAACGTTTCAATCATCCTTCTGAATACACTAAAGTAGGTGATGAATTGGAAGTAATCGTTAATGAGATTGATGGTGAAAACAGAAAAATTGTTTTAGGTCATAAACAATTGGAAGAAGATCCTTGGGATACTTTTGAAAATATTTTCCCTGTAGGTTCTATTCACGAAGCTACTGTTGTGAAGAGAGAAGATAAAGGTGCTATTATCCAATTACCTTATGGAATTGAAGCTTTTGCTCCTACTCGTCACATTAAGAAAGAAGATGGCAAATTAGCTGAGGTTGATGAAGTTTTAGAATTTAAAGTGATTGAATTTGAAAGAGAAGAGAAGAGAATTATCGTTTCTCATACTCGTGTAATTGAAGATCAAAAAGTTGAAGAAAAAGCTAAAGCTACTAAGGATAAGAAGAAAGTAGAGAAAAAGGCTAAAGATGCAGTAAGAGATAATAACTCAAAAGTAGAGAAATCTACTTTGGGAGATTTGGATATTCTTTCTGAATTGAAAGCTCAAATGGAGAAAGACTCTAAATAGTTTTCTCTCTTTATGATAAAGGTGCCCTGACAGTTTTGTCGGGGCATTTTTCGTTATACCAATGTTGTAAGTTATAATTCTTGTGATATTGTTTTTAGATAACTACTTATAGTAATAATATTGTTTTCAATGTCTATTCATGTTAAATTATTTCTTCTTAGATTAGTGATTGTTTTTTAATCAATCTGATATATTATCGCTGAATGTCTCCAATTTTTATATTAATCTGTATCCTAGGTTATTTTTCACTATTACTTCTTATTTCAAAGATTACATCAAAAGATGCAGATAATGATTCTTATTTTATAGGTAATAGGAAATCTCCTTGGTATTTAGTCGCCTTTGGGCTAATTGCTGATTCTTTATCTGGAGTTACTTATATCTCAGTACCTGGAGCAGTTGGTAAAAGCCAGTTTAGTTATATGCAGCTGGTTTTAGGTTATTTATTTGGTTATCTCGTGATTTCTTATGTATTGCTTCCTATTTATTATAGAATGCAATTAACAAGTATTTATGTCTATTTGAGGGAGCGATTTGGGGTAACATCTCAAAAAACAGGTTCATTTTTCTTTTTATTATCACGCTTATTTGGATCTGCTGCTCGTTTATATTTGGCGGCAATAGTTATGCAGACTTTTTTATTTAATCCTCTAGGGATTCCATTTCAACTGTCTGTCACTATTTTAATTGGGTTAATATTGGCATATACCTACAAAGGAGGAATTAAAACTTTGGTTTATACTGATACTTTGCAGTCTTTGTTATTATTAATGGGATTGTTATTGACGATATTGTTTATCATGCGTGATTTAGATTTTGGTATTATTGATACAGTTCAAGCTATCTATCAAAGTGAGCATAGCAAGATGTTTTTCTGGGATTTTAGAGAAACTAATTTTTTTGTGAAACAATTTTTGGGTGGTATGTTTATCGCTATTGCTATGACTGGATTGGATCAAAATATGATGCAGAAAAATTTAAGTTGTCCGAGCTTAAAAGATGCTCAGCGCAATATCAATTCATTTAGTATAGTTGTTATTCTAGTGAATTTGTTATTTCTGAGTTTAGGTGTATTGTTATATATCTACTCTGAAAAAAATAATTTATCTATCCCTCAAATAACTGATGAGTTGTATCCCTTATTAGCATTTGAACATTTGGGTTTTTGGGCTGGATTAGTATTTATTATTGGGTTGTCGGCTG
Source organism: Chitinophagales bacterium (assembly GCA_023957245.1). Lineage (GTDB taxonomy): Bacteria > Bacteroidota > Bacteroidia > Chitinophagales > JADIYW01 > JAMLHH01. The sequence continues at coordinate 45,575 of JAMLHJ010000016.1, read as the reverse complement.
CTACTTTTTCTAGTTCTGATTCTGTATTGACAGCATTAACAACTTCTTTCTATATTGATTTTTTAAAGAAAGATGGTCAGGAGAAAGATGAATCTCAATTAAAACACACTAGATATATTATTCATTTTTGTTTTGCAGTATTGTTATTATTGGTCATTTTAGGTATTAAAGTACTCAATGATAAAAATATCGCAATTATTGATTTAGTTTTCTTATTGGCTGGATATACCTATGGCCCATTATTAGGGTTATTCTTTTTGGGTATATTTACGAAAGTTAAACTTCGAGAAGCTTGGGTTCCAGTTGTAGCAGTTATTTCTCCCTTAATTGGACACTCATTAAAAACAATATTGAATTTCCCTGCATTACAAACTATGTATCAAGAAGGCAATTTAGGGGCTTTTAACTCCGTTATGTTTAATATTGGTCAATGGTGTAATCAAACTTTTGAAATTTCTTTAAATTATCGGATTGGTAATGAATTGATTTTAATCAATGGTATTATCACTGTAATTGGATTATTATGTATATCAAAAACTAAGTAAATTATTTATGGAAACTCGTGAATTTAAAATTAAAAAACCATACAGAGATCGTTCTTGGACTCAGATTAATGCATCTAATAGTTGGGCAATTTTTAGAATAATGTCTGAATTTGTTGATGCTTATGAGAAAATGAATAAAATAGGTCCATGTATTTCTGTATTTGGGTCGGCACGAACTAAGAAAAATGCTAAGCATTATAAAATGGCTTCTGATATTTCTGAAAGAATTGTTGAGGAGGGTTATGGAGTGATAACTGGAGGAGGGCCAGGTATAATGGAAGCAGCCAATCTGGGTGCTAGAAAGGCAGGTGGGCGTTCTGTAGGAATGAATATTGAATTACCTCATGAACAAGGTCATAATCCTTATATAGACTCTGATAAAATCATTAATTTTCACTATTTCTTTGTAAGGAAAGTGGCTTTGGTAAAATACGCTCAAGGCTTTGTTTTTTTTCCTGGTGGTTTTGGTACTATGGATGAAGTATTTGAAGTTATGACTTTAGTTCAAACAAAGAAGATTGATAGAATACCTCTTGTTTTTATTGGGAAAAGATATTGGGGAGGTCTTATGAAATGGATTTCTTCTACTATGTTGAACTCTCATCATTATATTAAAGAAGGAGATTTGGATTTATTTTTGCTAACAGATGATGTAGAAGAAGCTATTGCTTATATAAATTCATTTTATGACCAACCTGAATGTACAATGTCTCCAAATTTTTAGGTGGAAATTTACACTTGTCCTACTTTTTTTATTGGGGTATAATGGGCATGTTCAAAGTTTGCATGCACAGATAAATCCTAAAAAGATTTTACTTTTTCCTCCTTTAGAAGGAGAACTTTATGTCAATGGTACTTTTGGCGAACCTCGTCTCAATCATTATCATTCAGGCTTGGACTTGAAAACTAATGGCCAAATTGGTAAAAAAGTTTTCAGTGCGGAGGAAGGTTATGTGTCACGTATAAAAGTCAGTTCAAAGGGATATGGCAATGCTTTGTATATTGACCATCCTAATGGTTTAACGACAGTATATGCTCATTTGAATAGCTTTGTTGGTCCTATTGCTCAATGGGTGAAAAAGGTTCAATACGAGAAACAATCTTTCGAAATAGATACTTTATTAGAGCATAAAATATTTTACTTCCAAAGAGGTGAACAAGTTGCCTATTCTGGAAATACAGGAAGTAGTGGCGGTCCACATTTGCACTTTGAAGTCAGAGAAACGGTAAGTGAGTTGGCTTTGAATCCCATGGCTTTCGGTCTTCAGGTCAAAGATGATTTAGCTCCTGAAATTTTTCAGTTAAAAGTTTATCCTATTCAAAATAGCTTTTATGATTCCAAAGGTGAGTTTGTCAATTTGAGAAAGGTAAAGACAGGGCAATGGATTGCAGATGAAGTAACAGTACCTGCTGGTTATTTTGTATTTTCTGTTAGAGCTTTTGACCAACAAAATTTGACTCCTAACAATAAGAATGGCATTCCTATAGTTAAAATGTGGGTAGATAGTCAACTTGTATTTTATAGAAATCTTGAATTTATTGATTTTGGCTTGACTAAATATACTCATGCTATGATTGATTACTGTGATAAGATTCAACTAGGTAGAGATTTTTATTTAACGACTCAATTGCCTGGTAATGAGGAAAAACCACCTTATATCCACTCGCCTTCAGATGGAAGGTTATTGATTCAAGAGAATGAGGTTAGAAATATTAAAATACAATTAATTGATTTTCACGGAAATGTGTCTAGTGTTGAAGTGAGAATAAAAGGGACTAGCCCTATAAATACATCTAAGGAATATTTGTCAAAGCAATTGATGGCTGGTAAGAAATATTTAGATGGGGCAATTCTTTTTTGGGGTAAATCCTCTTTTTATGATATAATACCTGATATGCAAATTCAGACAGAAAAAGGAACTTATAGTAAAAAATATAATTTATATAGCCAACAAGTGTTTCCATTTCATAGAGATGTCTTTTTGAATTTTATAGAATGGTCTATCCCTGATAGCCTTATGAATAAGGTAGTAGGTGTAGGTATAAATACTAAAAATCAAAAGAAGTACTTCCCTGCTCAAGTAAGTCAATATCAAGTAAGTGTTCAAGTTTCTGAACCTAGTATTGTATATTTAGATGTAGATACTAAAGCTCCTAAGATTGAATTATTGAATTTCCATTCAACAAAGAAAATATTTTCAGGAACTAAAGTTAATGCTAGGATAACTGATGATATGAGTGGTATTTCTTCATACAATGGTTATATAGATGGGAAATGGGTGGTGTTTGAGTATGATGCAAAAAATGATTTACTGACATATCATTTTGATGAATTAAGTAAAGGAGAACATCATTTGAAATTGATAGTGAATGATATGAAAAACAATACCTCAGAATTAAATGTTAAGTTTAAAAAATTATAATAATGATGAAAATTGGAAGTACGTTGCCAGATATTGATGTAGTCAATCAAAATCAAGAAATTGTCAATTTGTCAAAATTGAAAGGCGAAAAGCTAATCATTTATTTTTACCCCAAAGATGATACCCCAGGATGTACTGCTGAGGCATGTAATTTCAGAGATAATTATTCTGAATTAAATAAAGCGGGATTTAAAGTAATCGGTATTAGTGCAGATGATGTAATTAGGCATACAAAATTTATAGATAAATATAGTTTGCCATTCACATTACTTGCAGATACAGAAAAGAAACTTTCAAATGCATTTGGTGTTTGGGGACTTAAAAAATATATGGGACGAGAATATGAAGGGATTAATAGAACTACTTTTATTGCCAATGAAGAAGGGGTTATTACACATGTCATCCAAAAGGTAGATACCAAGAATAGCGCTCAACAGATTTTAGATTTATTGAATGTCAAATAAAGTAAGATTAGCCTTAGTTTATTTCAATTGAGATAACTTACTGTATAAATCATTTGCAGTAGAAGCGTAATAATTATTCTTTGTATTAGCAATATTTTCAAGAATAGCTTTAGACGTTTGTATTTCACCTTTTCGTAAATGAGCTAAAGCCAGATACCATTGAATATCTTCGTCATAAGAAGAATTGTCAGGGTGATGGTTATTGTATAATAAAATTGCCTTGTCATATTCTCCTACGTTCATTAATGAAAGGCCTAGAAATAAGGTATATTTAGAATTGTTGGGAGACTCAGCGAGCAATTCTGAATAGAACATAATAGACTTTTTATATTCCAATTCATCATAAGCGTCAGAAGCTTGTCTTGCTTTACTTTCTACATCCTGAGTTTTTTCCTCACCTCTAAAATTATCTTCTGGAGCATCTAATGCTTGATAATATTCATTGAACAAAGTAACATTGGTTTCAGTCTTGTCATATAACATTCGAATGCCTATTCCCAATGCCAACAGAAATATAGCAGCAATACTCAAGGGCTTATATATTTTCTTCCAAATACTAATTGTGGGCTTTCTTTCAATTTTAGGTAGAGCTTGAGCTTGATTATCAATTAGATTGTCCAATCTTTGATGAATATTATCCCAATTTTCTAAGCCAATTTCATTCCAACCTTCTAAAGATTCTTGTTCAAATTCTGAATGAGTAGAATTGGATAAAAAATCTTCTTTTAATTTATTTCTATTATTATTGTTCATATTGATAACCTTTTGATTCCAGAAAAATTTTCAAATTTCTTTTCCCATTTTGGATATGACTCTTGACTTGTTTAATATCAAAATCTGTCATCTCGGCAATCTGAACGTAACTTTTGCTTTGTATATAAAACAGCTCTAAACATACTTGTTGAGCTTCTTTAAGACTCTCTAAACCTAACTTTAATAAACTATCCGAATCAACTCCGTTTTCTGTATTATTGAGATGCAAATCAAAGTCATTTTCCATAAAATTTTCAGAAAATTCTTCAACATATTGAAATTGGAGAGCTTTGCTTTTTCGGATATCATTTAAAATATAATTTTTGCTGACGACATAAAGCCAAGATTTAAAGTACACTACTGAGTTGTCTTTCAACTTATCCATAATGAGCTGAAATATTTGACTGGTAGCATCTTCAGATTCATGTATGTTTTTGTAGTATTTATAGCAAAGACCAAATACTAGGCTAACATATCTTTTGTATAAAACAGCCATAGATTGGTTGTTCCCATTTTGTTGATAGGAAAGAATTAAATCTTGATCTGATAAGTCTGCCGACAAATTTTTGCCCATAATTTTCTACTTCATTCTAAAAAGGTAAAGAATAGAAGTTATATTAAAAAATATTATAAGGAAAACTTACTTTTTAATATAAATCTGTTTGCCACCAAATTTTTCTATAAGTTGTTTCAATTCAGCTCTATAAGGAGAGTTGAGATGAATAGCAAATAGTTCATTTCTATATATAGGTTGTCGCTTGATATTCCTTTTTTCGGAAATAAATTTCAATAAAGATTTCAATAAGCCGACATTTTCAAAATGGTCATCTCTATATGCTCTAAAATCAAAAGGGACTAAAAATGTACTATAATCTTGTTCAACTATTTCATTGACAACAACGTGAGTCATATTGAGCCAATTTTTTACTGTTTTCAACGAGTCATCAGGTACATATACATAGTCGATTTCAGCAGCATGAATATATATTAAATCAGGATTCCAATCTTTAAGATCTTGTTTGTTTATCAATCTATTGGTCAATTCAGGCGTATTAAGCCCCCATATATCCATAGTCGCAAGACGACTTTTCCATGTAATGATACCAGCTTCTGAAGTCGCCAATTTTACTTCTGGATATTTTGATAATTCTTGAGCTAAGTTGTAAATATTATTATAATAATGAGCAAGACTTTTTGAGCCTTGTTCCATAGAAATCATCACTATTCTAATCAGTAGTAAAATACTAAAAAAGGATAATGTAATACTCTTGTAATTTCTTATAAATAAAGCTGAAACTATCACCAAACCTATATAGGGAACAATAAAATATCTTCTAGAAAAATCCAAATTCTCACGAATAGCGAGATAGGCAAGCATGGGTAAGATAATTGTGGATAGGATTAGGATATAATACTTAGATTTTATTTTGAATTTTGATTTGATAATGTACAATAATAACCCAATCAATCCTGGGGAAATATAATATATCGCATATTCTCTGACATGATAGATGGAGTGAATAGGAAATAATCCCCATACTTTATCATTTCCAGCAGTATTGACATCAAAAGAAAGAGGTAATATTTTACCAAAATACCACCATCTAAAAGCACCGTACAGAAGCAGTGGGAGTCCAAAGAATAAAAAAGTTTTTGAAATATTTTTTAACGGTTTTTCTTGTTCAGAATATATTTTATGTAGCAATAATGGAAGCACTGTTACTAAAGCGTCAGGACGACTTATTACGGCAAGTGCGGAAACCCAGCTGAGAGTTGTGATATTGCCTTTCCAGTACGATAATATCACCCAACAAATCATCATCGCAAAAAAGAAAGTACCATAACCTAAGATTGCAGCCCAAATCTGTTGAGAGAAGAGAATGAGAAAGAGTGTGATATATTGTAGTCCTTTAGATTTAGTATCTAATAGTTTAAAGATGAAGAATAACATCAGCATTGTAGATATACCAGAAACTAACAATGCAGCAGAATAAGCATCATGAATAAAATTCATCACTAAAGAAATTAGCAATAGATATAAGAAGTCAGTACTTCCATCTACTGCTGGTCCGCCAGGATAATAACTAATCACTCCAGTCTCTTTGAAGTTTTGAGCATAATTAAATAATATGGAAGCATCTTCAGCGGGATGTAAATAACCTGGAGTAATGTAAAAATAAGATAAGCAAGCTAATGCAGATATAGTTATTAATATAGACTGATTTCGTATCTTCATAGACACAATTTAATACAAAAGCTTTAAAAAACCACTTATGAGTTTAAAAGAACAATTTGCTGATGCACAAGTAAGAGTCAGAACATTGACTACTCGCCCTTCTAATGAAGATTTATTACAATTGTATGCGTTGTTTAAACAAGCTACAGAAGGAGATAATAATACCAAAAAACCAGGTATGTTTGATATTAAAGAACAATTCAAATGGAAAACTTGGTCTGAATTGAAGGGTACTTCTTCTGATGGCGCAATGCAACAATATATTGACTTAGTGAATAAATTGTTGGGTGTATAATCTAGTATGACAATTCTCGTTTAAAATGGCTATTCTCAAGAGTAGCCATTTTTTTGTGATAGTGAAGAAATATAAGGTTTAGTATAGAGGTGTAGATATAAATTGTATCCAACATTGAACATATTTTCATTCTATCTGTCTAACTTTGAAGAATATTTGATGAATAATATAAAACATATTTATGGAAAAATTTGATGTCATTGTAATAGGTAGTGGCCCTGGTGGATATGTCGCTGCAATTCGTGCTGCTCAGTTGGGAAAAAAGACTGCGATAATAGAAAAATATTCAACTATGGGTGGTACTTGTTTGAATGTTGGCTGTATTCCATCTAAGGCATTATTGGATTCTTCTGAGCATTATTATAATATCACAAAAAGTGTTGCAGACCATGGAATTATTGTGGGCGATGTGAAATTTGATTTTTCCAGAATGATTGAAAGAAAAGGCGAAGTTGTAAAAGCAAATACTACTGGTATTGAGTTTTTAATGAAAAAAAATAAAATAACTGCTTATCAAGGTGTAGCATCTTTTGAGAATAGCAATACACTTCAGATTGCGCTTTCATCAGGTGAGAAAATCTCTATTCAAGGTGATAATATTATTATAGCAACTGGTTCTAAACCTTCTAGTTTACCTTTTATTAAAATAGATAAGAAACGAATTATTACTTCAACAGAAGCTTTAAGTTTAAAAGAACAACCTAAAAGTTTAATTGTAATTGGTGGTGGGGTTATTGGCTTGGAATTAGGTTCGGTCTATTCGAGATTGGGTACAGAAGTAACTGTCATCGAGTATTTAGATAGAATTATTCCAGGAATGGATGATGATTTGAGTAAAGAATTACAGCGTGTATTGAAGAAACAAGGTATTAAATTTAATTTGAGCCATAAAGTATCTGAAGTGAAAGCTGATAAAAATAAGGTAGTTGTCAAAGCGCTCAATAAGAAAGATGAAGAAATATCTTTTGAAGCAGATTACTGCTTAGTTGCTGTTGGAAGAAAACCTTATACAGAAGGATTAGGATTGGATAAAATAGGAATAGAAGTCAATAAATTAGGTCAAATTCCAGTCAATGAACATTTAGAGACTTCTGTAAAAGGTGTCTATGCAATCGGTGATGTTATTAAAGGTGCTATGCTTGCACACAAAGCAGAGGAAGAAGGTGTATTTGTTGCAGAAACTATAGCAGGACAGAAACCTCATATTCATTATAAGTTAATCCCGGGAGTTGTCTATACATGGCCAGAAGTTGCTGGAGTTGGATATACAGAAAGAGAATTAAAGGATGCTGGACGTGAATATAAATCAGGTTCTTTTCCATTTAGAGCATTGGGAAGATCTAGAGCTAGTGGAGATATTGATGGACTGGTCAAGGTGATTGCCGATAAATCTACAGATGAGATTTTGGGAGTACATATTATTGGAGCTAGAGCTGCGGACTTGATAGCAGAAGGGGTTGTAGCTATGGAATATAGAGCTAGTGCTGAAGATATTGCACGTATGAGCCATGCCCATCCGACTTATTCAGAAGCTATCAAAGAAGCTTGTTTGGCAGCAACAGATAACCGTTCAATACACAGTTAAAAGATTTTTTGATATTTTTTTAAAGCACTTTTGCCAATTTTATAAAAGGTAAAGGTGCTTTTGTTTTTAGCCAATAGACTCAGTTATTTAAATTTCTTGCAATACGCTACACACCTTTTTTATATCATTTTCTTTCATGCCGACATATAGAGGAAGAGAGATGGCAGTATTTGCCAAGTTTTCTGAGATAGGAATTGATGAAGAATTATTTTGTAGATAAGCAGGTTGAAGATGGCAGGGGATAGGATAATGAATGCCATAACCTATTTCGTTGGCAGTAAATCTTTCAATGGTCTTTTGCCTATTCTCACATTGTATCACTCCCAAATGATAGACAGAATGGCATTCGCTTTCAATAGATTGAAATTGATACGTTGTATCTTTTAATAGATTTTTGTAAATATGCATAGTTGACCTTCTTTCCTCATTCCATTGGTCTAAGTAGGGCAATTTTACAGAAAGGAAACCAGCTTGTATTCCTTGCAACCTTAGATTATAACCAACAAACTCATGTTTATATTTATCACTTCGACCATAATCTCTCAATTGGTAAATTTTCTCTGCCCACTGTTGATTTTGTGTGGTAACGGCTCCACCTTCTCCTAATGCTCCAAGATTTTTACTTGGATAAAAACTAAAACATGCCATATCAGCTAAAGAGCCTATCTTTCTGTTTTTGTACAATGCGCCATGAGCTTGTGCAGCATCTTCAATAACAACAATGTTTAATTGATGTGCTTTTGTACATATATCATCCATATTTACTGGGTTTCCGTATATGTGAACAGCGATAATAGCTTTGGTATTAGAAGAGATTTTAGGTTGTATTTGCTGCCATGAAATATTCCATGTATCGGCATCTACATCTGTAAATATAGGAGTTGCACCACATTGGCTGACTGCCATTGCTGTAGCAACAAAAGTGTGAGAAGGAACAATGACTTCATCACCCTGACCGATTCCTATTGCTTTCAATGCTAAAAATAATGCTGCAGTCCCACTACTGACACCTATACAGTATTCTGTTTGGCAATAAGCCGCAAATTCTTCTTCAAATTTTGAAACCATTTTTCCAGTAACAAAATCAGATTGGGAAATGCATGAATCTTGTACCTTTTGAAAAGCTTGGAGCAAAGGTTGATGTATATGTTTTAAATCTACAAATGGAATCATTACCAAAGTCTTTCTAGCTGCTTATTTCCTTTCTCTTTGACATCCAACCAATTATTGTGATGGTTTTTGTTTTTATTGACAAATGCCACAAAGGTAAAAACTGTATAATATAAAATAGTCAAGATGGCTTTTTGAAGAATCTGAAAGACAAATTGAAGAATAAGATGGATATAGAATAAAAATTTTTTAGCGAATGATTCAGAAATAATACCGATAAAACCGACCGCTACAGCCAAATATGCTATCCAGATATGGCCAGATATAAAGCCCAAAGTGCTCCAACCTATCACTAAGGATAATAATAAAGCATAGGTATTCTTCATTCTCCCAACGTCAAAATAAAGTATAAACAAATGGAGCAACAGTACTTGAACTTCCTGCAAATACTAACATTGCCAATAGTATAAGAACAATAATTAATGGAGTAAGCCACCATTTTTTATTATCTTTTAAGAATAACCAAAGTTCTTTTAAGTCTTCCATTTTTTAATTAATCTTTTGAGAAGGTACGATTTTTAAATTGTTTTATAAAAGTTTGATCTTGTTTTTCTTTCAAAAACAGATGATTGTTGATGACTAAGATATCAATATCTGTTTGCATAAAACAGGCATAAGCATCCAGTGCTGTACAAACAATAGGTTCTCCTCTTACATTAAAACTTGTGTTAACTAATATAGGATGATGAGAGATTTTTTCTACTTCATCTAGCAATTGGTATAATATAGGATTGTTTTCTACACTGACAGTTTGAGGTCTTGCTGTGTAATCTGTATGTATAACTGCTTGAAATTCACTTCTAGGAGTATGAAGTTTCTCTTTTAATTCAAGTTGATTAAAATTTTGAGGAAGTGGTTTTTTGAAATCTTCTTGCAATTCTACAATATACTCCATATAATGTGCTGTTTGTGGCAATTTGAAATATTTCTGTGCCTTGTCAGCCTTGAGAACAGGGGCAAAAGGTCGAAAATCTTCTCTAAATTTGATTTTGAGATTGAGTTTGGTTTGCATATCAGCGATACTAGGAAGTGCCAAAATGCTTCTATTGCCCAATGCACGAGGCCCAAATTCCATGCGTCCTTGCATCCAGCCAACTACTTTCCCTTCACTTAAATATTGAGCAATTTGAGGAATTAAAGTATTGGTATCTATGCTTTCAAAAACTGCATTATATTGTCTTTTTAAAATTTTTATATCCTCTTCAGAAGCTTCTGGACCTAAATAAGCAGTTTGGTTTTCCTTAGCAATATTTATATCTAAAGGCTTTTCAAAATATTGGTGATAAGCATATAATGCCGCTCCTATTGCTCCTCCACTGTCACCTGGCGAAGAAGCGACAAAGATATTTTTAAATATTTTGCTGTTTAATATTTTACCATTAGCGACACAATTCAGGGCAACTCCCCCAGAAAGACAAATATTTTCGGAGGGGATAAGTTGCTTTACCGTTTGCACGATATCTATCAGCAATTCTTCTGTTACTTCCTGAATAGCAAGAGCTATATTACAGTGCGAGGCATTGATATCGTCATTTTCTTTTCGAGCTTTTATGTCAAATAGTTTTTCCCATTGACCGTCATTTATCATTCTTAAATCATGTTGGAAAGAGAAATATTCCATATTGAGTTGAAATCCATTTTCTCCTTTTGATTGAATTAGAGATTGATAGATGATTTTTTTATATTGATTAACTTCTTCCGAACCTCTTTGAGCGTAAGGAGATAATCCCATCAATTTATATTCTCCTGAATTGACTTTAAAACCTAAGAAGTAAGTAAATGCAGAATATAGCATGCCTATAGAATGAGGAAAATGTATTTCTTTGAGTAATTGTATTTTATTGTGTTCTGCTTTAGAAATACTTATTGTAGCCCATTCTCCGACACCATCAACGACTAAAATCGCTGCATTGTCAAAGCCTGATGGATAATAGCAACTTGCAGCATGGCTAATATGATGTTCAGTGAAAAGAAGTTTGATTTTTTTGCTGTCAAAATCACCTATTTCTTTCAGTTTGTTTTTAAGAAGAGATTTAAAAAATATTTTTTCATTGACCCATTTAGGCATAGCATATAAAAATGACTTTAAGCCTCTAGGTGCAACATTAACAAATGTTTCTAATATCCGCTCAAACTTTAGTAAAGGTTTTTCATAAAAGACAATACTGTCCACTTGGCCTAATCTGATGCCAGCTTCCTTTAGACAATATCTAATAGCATTTTCAGGAAAATTTTCATCATGTTTAATTCTAGAAAATCGTTCTTCTTGAGCAGCGGCAATAATTTTCCCATCTTCAATAAGTGCAGCAGCGGCATCATGATAAAAACAAGATATTCCTAATATCAGCATGCTACTAAAATAAGAAAGAGTTTTAAATAAATATATTGATTCTATTTATCTTGAAAGGTATGTGATAGAAATGACTGAGAAAATTCATTTTTATTAGTGGATTTTTGTTGCATTTGCTACCTCGTTAATAATTTCTTCATATTGCAAAATATTTTTTATAACTTGGATAGACAACATTAAAAAATTGAATTGGAAGCATTATGAAAACATCTAGAATTATCGAGCGAACTCCTTCTGCTTATTCTTATCCATTACTTATAAAATCACTTTTAGAAAATTCATTAAAATTTTATCCTGATAATGAAATTATTTATCGAGATTCTTTACGAATGAATTATAGAGAATTTAATAAACGTGTTGCTCGCTTAGCCAATTCCTTAACAGCCATAGGTGTGAAAGAAGGAGATATTGTCGGTGTGATAGATTTTGATAGCCACAGATATTTAGAATTGTATTTTGCTATTCCAATGATAGGAGCAGTATTGCATACTATTAATTATAGATTGTCGCCACAGCAGATTTTATATACCATGAATCATGCTGAAGATAAAATTGTCTTTTGCCATGAAGAATTATTGCCTTTATTAGAAGCTGTTTCTTCCGAGTTGGAGACAGTAGAAAAGTATGTATTGTTGACAGATGGGAAAGTACCTACATCTTCAATTTCATTTGTAGGTGAATATGAAAAATTACTGAGTGAGCAGAAAGATACTTATGATTATCCTTCTTTTGATGAGGACACAATGGCATCACTATTTTATACGACAGGAACAACAGGCTTGCCCAAAGGTGTTTATTTTTCTCATAGACAATTGGTTCTTCATACTATAGCAGCTGCAATGACATTAGGAGCTCAGGATAATGTGGTGAATATCAGCTCTTTGGATAATTATATGCCTATTACTCCAATGTTTCATGTTCATGCGTGGGGATTTCCATATATAGCGACATTTTTAGGAATGAAACAAGTATATCCGGGTAAATATGAGCCTGAGATGTTGGTGAAATTAATACAGACAGAAAAGATTACAATATCACATTGCGTACCTACAATTCTAGGTATGCTGGTCAATTCTCCAATTGCTACAAAATTTGATTGGTCAAAATGGAAAGTGATAATAGGAGGTTCTGCGCTTCCTCAAGGTCTTGCTCGTTCTGCTTTAAAATTGGGTATAAGCGTGATGGTGGGCTATGGCATGTCTGAAACTTGTCCAGTGTTATCTCTTGCGCATATCAATGCTGCGATGTTGGCAGAAATGACAGAAGAACAGCAATTGGAAGAAAGATGTAAAACAGGAAGACCTATTGCAATGGTGGAAATGCAAATTATGGATGAAAATGGTAATTTTTTACCTTGGGATGGAGAAACAATGGGAGAAATCGTTGTTCGTACACCATGGCTAACTCAAGGATATTTCAAAGAAGAGGAGCGAAGTGAAGAGTTGTGGGAGCATGGATATTTGCATACAGGAGATATTGCAACCGTTGAACCTAATGGTACATTTTTAATTCGTGATCGCAAAAAAGATGTGATAAAAACTGGTGGAGAATGGGTGTCTTCATTAGAAATAGAAAATTTAATCTCTCAGATAAGTGGAATTGCTGAAGTAGCAGTTGTAGGAATTCCTCATGAGAAATGGCAAGAAAGACCAGCAGCTTTGGTGGTTTTAAAAGCAGAGGCAGATATTTCTAAGGATATGATAATTAGTCATTTAGAGAAGTCAGTTGCTTCTGGAGATTTGAGCAAATGGGCAGTTCCGGATGAAGTTCGATTTGTTACTGAGATTCCTAAAACAAGTGTTGGGAAAATAGATAAAAAGAGAATTAGGGCAGATTTTGCATAACTAAATTGAATAAAACTTAATTCTCCTAGCAAGAAATGGAGGATTAAAATCTATATCCTAAAGAAGTATAGAATATCCATCTTTCGAAATTAGAAGATTTGGATACAGACACTTTTATAGGACCGATGATAGAATTATATGCAACTGCAAGCCCACCGCTATAAGCATGTTTGAAGTTTTTCAATTTGTTGATATAAATTTTATTTTCTCCATAATTATCTTTTTCGGCATTATCGTATAGCATAAAAGATATTCTTGGAAGTATATAAATATTTTTTAAGGGGATAATTTGCCCTTCTAACCATAAAGATGTAAAATTAAATGCTTGTGTATAGCCTTCTTTGTTTCCCATAAATGGTATGAACATATCTAATCTTTCACGTTCTCGTTCATCCATACCTCCCATAAAGAAAGCATCTTGGGAAGGAAAATCAAAATATCTTCCTTTGAGACCGTGAGAAATCAGCATACCTCCTGCGTCCCAACGATAATGCAAATTGAATGTTTTATGAATGGGAATATATTGCTCAAAAAACAAATGTAGTTTGCCATAAGCTGAGAAATTGGGTTTTAAAATGATTTGTTCGCTATTTATTTCTCCAGTGATTTCATCTTTTGTATTATTATACCTTTCTATTTTTCCATTTCCATAAGGTACAAATTTTAGAGAAGCACTTGTACGAATACCCTTGTTTGGAAAAAATAGCCTGTCAAAAGTATTTCTTTCCAATTTTAATTGTAGATGAAAGTTATGATATGGAGTTTTAGAAAGTATAGATTCATTTTCAAAAGTAGCTTTGTCTTTTATTCCTATAGCTATTTTTTTATTTAGATATTCAATTCCAGAACCAAATGATACTAAATTATTTTGTCCAATTGTCCAATTAAACGTCAAGGTACTCAGCGAATAAAGTTGGTTATATAAGCCAAGGGATTTGCTTTTTTCGTAATTGGTTTGGCTGATAAAACTAAAAAACTCATTGATGCTCATCCACCATCCCGAATCTCCAAAATATACTTGATATCCAGCTCGTACTTTGGGGTTGTTGGAAACATCAATGCTGACCATAGAACGAGATGTAAATTTACCTAAATGGCGGTGAGTGAGATTTAATGATATACCTGCAGAAAGTTCAGGGTCATAATGTAAACCAATTTTATAGGCAAATTTCTTAACTCCTTCAGTTTTGAATATCAATTTTGGTGTGGTGTCGTTTTGTGAATAATTTAGATAATAATAAACTCTATCAAAAAATCGAGTTCCATATATTCTATCTACTGCTCTATTGATTTCGTAGTTTGTCGCATTTTTAGGGTCTTTAAATTCGATTTTATTTTTTATAATAGATTGATACTGATTGCCTTCTATTTCGACATCAAATTTTTCTAGATGAATATCATTTTTATTTTTCCAATCTTGCTCTTCTAAAAGAATATCTTGTTGTTCAAATTTCTTTTGATTTTCAGCTATCTGTGCTAGAAGAGGAATAAAATTAACAACAACCTTCTCTCCCAAATCTAATATTGCATTGACACTATTAAAATCTGAAGAACCAAGTCCTACTGAGTTTAATGCTTCAGAATAATCTATCAACAAATCGCACATATCTTTTTTGGCTTGATAGTTTTCTGTAGTTGAAATGTTTAACATTTGCTCAAAAACTTTCACAAGAGATTTTAACTCTCTTTTTTTAAAAGTATATCCACTAGTATTAGCACCGATGATAAAATCTGCACCCATATTTTTTAATTCTTCTACTGGAAAGTTGTTGATTATTCCTCCATCGACTAATATCATTCCAGCAGTATCTATTGGTGAAAATATTGATGGTAGCGACATAGAAGCTCTTAATGCAATTGCTAGATTTCCGTTTTGAAATTCGACAGCTTTGCCACTGACAATATCTGCAGCATAGCATTTAAAAGGGATTTTAAATTTTGAGAAATCATGGATATGTTGGACATCAAAAGTAAGGTCATTCAATAGACGCATAATATTTTGCCCTTCTATAAATCCCATTGGTAAACTTGGAGTGATAGTGTTGCTTTTGAGTTCTAGTTGATATCTTCCATACTCATCTTTTTCTTCCATGTTGATTTTATTCATAGGAAGTGCATCACTGAGATAGTTAGCCCAGTCTAAATTTCTTGCTATAGAGTCTAATTCCTTTCCTGAGTAACCGATTGAATATAGACCACCGACTAATGCGCCCATACTCGTTCCTGTGATATAATCAACTTTGAGATTTAAAGAGTCTATCACTTTTAAGAGAGGAATATATACCAATCCTTTGGCACCACCACCACTTAAAACTAGACCCACATGAGGCTGGCTATCTTCTTGTGGGCTACTTGCATAACTATTATTAATTCCCCAAAAGATGATGAATATAAAGATGAAAAAAGGCATATTATTTTATTTGTAAAAAAGTCTTTTCAAGATAAGAACTTGTTGGCTATAAATAGAAAAGAGGCTATCCAAAAAGTGGGACAGCCTCTATAATTATTATATCTAAGTTAGATTATAACTTTCTTTTGACTTCAACTAATTCGTAAGATTCAATAATATCTCCCTCTTTAATGTCATTGAAGTTTTTGATTTTGATACCACATTCATATCCTTTAGCCACATCTTTGACATCATCTTTGAATCTTTTCAGTGCATCTAACTGACCTGAATGGATGACAATTCCATCTCTAATGACTCTGATTTTATTGGTTCTAGTGATTTTGCCATCTTGAACATAACATCCTGCGATAGTACCTACTTTACCAATTTTGAATATTTCTCTTACTTCAACTTCTGCAACTACTTTTTCTTCAAACTTAGGCTCTAACATACCTTCCATCGCTTTCTTCACATCATCTATGGCGTCATAAATAATAGAGTAGTTACGGATTTCAATACTTTCTTTCTCAGCAA
Source organism: Chitinophagales bacterium (assembly GCA_023957245.1). Classification (GTDB taxonomy): domain Bacteria; phylum Bacteroidota; class Bacteroidia; order Chitinophagales; family JADIYW01; genus JAMLHH01. The sequence goes on along the minus strand of JAMLHJ010000016.1, from coordinate 28,987 downwards.
GATTTCTTGCATTAGCAGTAGGTCTTACTTGGAATGCAACGATGATAGCATCAGATGCAGTTGCTAACAATACGTCATTTTCAGTGATTGCGCCTACACCACTTAATACAATTGAAACTTGAATTTCTTCAGTAGAAAGTTGGAGTAATGAGTCACTAAGTGCTTGAACAGAACCGTCAACGTCACCTTTAACAATGATTTTCAATTCCTTGAAGTTGCCAAGAGCAAGACGACGTCCAATCTCATCTAATGTGATATGTTTTTGAGCTCTAATGCCTTGTTCTCTCAAGATAGTTGCTCTCTTGTTGGCAATCTCTTTAGCTTCTTGCTCAGTAGCATAAACTTTAAATTTGTCACCAGCAGTAGGAGCTCCAGAAAGACCAAGTAATTGAACAGGTTGAGATGGTCCCGCTTTTTTCACTCTGACACCTCTTTCATTTGTTAGCGCTTTCACTCTACCAAAATGTTGTCCTGCGACTACGAAATCTCCGATATTTAAAGTTCCTTCTTGTACCATAATCGTAGAAACATAACCTCTTCCTTTATCAAGAGATGCTTCGATAACGCTTCCTGAAGCCATTTTATTAGGATTAGCTTTTAATTCTAATAATTCAGCTTCAAGTAATATTTTTTCTAATAATTCATCTACACCAACACCCTTTTTAGCAGAGATTTCTTGGCATTGATACTTGCCACCCCAATCTTCAACTAGAATATTCATTTCAGCGAGTTGCTTTTTGATATTCTCTGGATTGGCAGTAGGTTTGTCTATTTTATTGATAGCGATTATCATTGGTACTTCAGCTGCCTGAGCGTGACTGAAGGCCTCTTTGGTTTGAGGCATCACGTTATCGTCTGCTGCGACTACAATGACAACAATATCTGTCAATTTAGCACCACGGGCACGCATCGCTGTAAATGCTTCGTGACCTGGAGTGTCTAAGAAGGTTACTTTTTTGTTGTTTTCAGGGAGGGTAACTTCATAAGCACCGATATGCTGAGTAATACCACCTGCTTCACCTGCTACTATATTTTCTCTTCTGATATAGTCCAATAAAGAAGTTTTACCATGGTCAACGTGACCCATAATCGTAACGATAGGCGATCTTGGTAATAAATCTTCTTCTCTATCTTCTTCATGTATCTCTTCTTCTTCCTCGGCAATATTGATAAATTCGACATCATAACCAAATTCGCCTGCCACTAATTCAATTACTTCGGCATCAATTCTTTGGTTGATAGAAACTATAATTCCAAGTCCGAAACATGCTGATATTACTTGAGTGGGAGAAACGTCCATAATATTAGCCAATTCACTTACTGAAATAAATTCAGTAACTTGAATTTTGGAGATTTCATCTCCTTCTTCCTTGTTGAAATTATCTTCTCTTCTTGATTTTCTATGCTTTGACTTGTTGGATTTGGATCTGTTACCCGCACCCAATTTAGCCATAGTAGCCCTTATTTTATCATCAATTTCTTTTCCAGAAACTGCTTGTGGCTCATCTTGTTTTCTATCATTTCTACTGAATTTGCCACCGCCTCGGTTAGGTCCAGCATTTCTGTTGTTTCCACCTCCACGATTAGGTCCAGCATTTCTATTGTTTCCACCGCCTTGTTGTTGCCCTTGTGGTTTATTTGTTCCTGTTCTATCAGAGCTACCTGAGCCCTTGTCGTCATTTACTACAACTTTATTGACATCTACAACTTTACCTGCAATACGTTTCCTTTTTTTCTTTTCGTCGTTAGATTTGTTAAAAGGTTTCTTGTCAGAGCTGCTTTTTTTAGTTGTAGGTAAATCTAATCTTCCTACTACTTTTGGTCCTGTAAGCTTTTCAGCTTCTGCTCTAATTACGACTACTTCATCACTATCTCCTCCAGAAGCTTTAGAATCTTCTTCGGTTTTTTGAGTGCCAATGTTTTTTGAGGCTTCAGGAGTTTTAACTTCTTCTACTTTAGGAGCTATTTCTGCTGTAGTTTCTTTTTTAACTATTTTTTCAATAGGTTTTTCGATAGGTTTTTTCTCGATTTTTGGAGCTTGTTTTTTCTCTTCCAAATCAATTTTGTCCACTACAGTTATTTCTACTTTTGGAGTAGGTCTATTTTCTACTTCTACTTCTTTAGGAGCTGGTATTTCTACTTCCTTTTTAGGGGTAGATTTAACTTCTTCAACAATTGGAGCTTCCTCTTTAGAAACTGGAGTTTCTTTAGGTTCAGCAGGTTTTTCTGCAACTATTTCAGGTTCAACTACAGCAGATTTTTTGATGTTGGGCTCTAAATTTCCAACAACTTTAGGGCCTTCTAAAACTACTCTTGGGCGTTCAACTACTTGTTCCTTGACATGAATAGTTTCTTCCTTAACTTCTTCAGCCTTATCTTTTCTCGCTTTACCAATTTCTACCTCTTCCGCTTTTTTCTTGATGGCTAAATCTTGTTTAAAAGCACTTAAAAGGATATTGTACTGTTCTTCTGTTAGTTTAGTAGAGGGCTTGTTTTCAACAACATGACCTTTATCTGCCAAGTGGTCGATGATGGTATGGAGACCAACATTTAACTCTTTTGCAGCTCTAACTAACTGTATGGACTTATTTTCTGTCATTATAGACTTTTAGATTCTAATTTCTAGTTTGCAAATATACGCTGTGTATATGATTTAGTTGTCAAATTCTTCTTTCAAGATGCGGATAAGTTCGTCCACTGTCTCTTCTTCTAAGTCAGCACGTCTAACAATCTCATCTCTATCAAGTTCTAAAACACTTTTCGCTGTATCGCAACCTATATTTTTGAGAGCGTCAATTACCCACTCATCTATTTCATCTATGAATTCATCCAAGTCAACATCATCTTCAATTTCATCAATGTCTCTATAAACATCGATTTCATAGCCTGTGAGTTTGCTAGCAAGTTTGATATTCAAACCTCCTTTTCCGATTGCTAAAGATACTTGGTCTGGTTTCAAGAATACAGATACTCTTTTTTCATCATCAGAGATTTTGATAGAAGAGATTTTAGCTGGGGATAATGCTCTTTGTATAAATAAATTGGTGTTGTTAGTGAAATTGATAATGTCAATATTTTCATTTCTCAACTCTCTTACTATACCGTGAATTCTTGAACCTTTCATTCCTACACAAGCACCTACTGGGTCGATTCTGTCGTCATAAGATTCTACAGCTACTTTTGCTCTTTCTCCTGGCTCACGAACAATTTTCTTAATAGTAATTAATCCGTCAAAGATTTCAGGAACTTCTAATTCAAGAAGTTTTGCTAAGAATGATTCGTGTGTTCTAGATAGAATAACTTTAGGATTGGCTCCTTTCATTTCTACATCTTTGACTACAGCTCTAAGCGTTTCTCCTTTTTTGTAAAAATCAGATTTAATTTGCTCTATTTTAGGAAGTAATAATTCATTTCCCTCATCATCTAAAAGAAGAATTTCTTTTTTCCAGATTTGATATACTTCAGCAGTGATAATTTCTCCGATTCTGTCTTGGTATTTTTTAAAGATATCATCTTTTTCCAATTCTAAAATACGAGAGATAAGTGTCTGTCTAGCTGCTAAAATAGCTCTACGTCCAAAAGATTCTAAAGTAATTTCTTCATAGCAATCGTCTCCTACTTCAAATCCGCTATCGACCTTTTTCGCTTCTGAAATAGATATTTCTTGCAAGTCATCTTCTACAGCGCCATCATCTACAATCGTTCGGTTGCGCCAGATTTCTAAGTCTCCTTTGTCTGTATTGACGATAATGTCAAAATACTCATCAGAGCCATATTTTTTTCTAAGTAGTGTCTTAAATACATCTTCTAGGACACGCATCATTGTCGGTCTGTCAATGTTTTTAAACTCTTTAAACTCGGATATGGAGTCTACTAATTCTGCACTATTCATAGTTTTACTATTTGAATATGAAATGTTTTCTTGTGTATTTAATATCTGCTCGATTAAATGTTTTTAATTCTGCAGGAATAATTTCTTTCTTTTTTTTCTGTTCTGGAATTTCAATACTCACCGTTTCATTGTCGAATCCTTTCAAAATTCCTATTTCTTTTATCCCAGAGAGCAAAAGTATTTCTGTAGGTTTTTCAAGCCATTTTTCATATTGTTGAACGACTTTAAATGGTTCGTCTAAACCTGGAGAAGATACCTCCAACCAGTATTTTTCTCCGACTAAACCATTGCTTTCTAAGTATTCTTCAATAAACCTTGATGTTTCGGCACATTGTTGTATTGTAATATTTTCTTTGCCATCAACAAAGATATTTATTCTAGCAGTTGCACTGACTTGAATATCAACGACAAATAAGTCGGTGCCTTCAAAGCGCAATTGCAATGCTTCTTGTATCTTTTCTTTTAAAGCAATTGAATTTTCCATAATCAACATTCATAAGTCTAACAAAATAGGGGACTGAAAATGGTCCCCTATCTCTCGACGTTGCAAAGATATGAAAATTTAATGAAATTGCAGAATTGAGAATAATAAAATTTATTAGTAATAATTTTTTTACAATAAGAGTTTCTGCCATTCTCCTTCTGGTATCTCATCTGTATCATGAGTCACGTAGAGAATGGTTCTGTTGGAAGAAAATTCCTTGATTTTCTCTTTGAAAAAATCTCTTGCCTCAATATCCATTCCTTGGAGTGGTTCGTCAAGTATTAGTAATTCAGGATTTTTGAACATCGCTCTGGCAATGAGAATCATTTTTTGTTGTCCAAAAGACAGCTCCCCCAATTTTAGGGATAGGAGTGATGCTATATTCAACCACTCAGCTAGTGGCTTGACTAAAGATTTTCTTTCAGGTGTTAATGATGGTATATGACCTATAAAGTCGCTCCATCCTGAAGCTATGACTTTCTCTGTCGATTGATGTGGCTCGAAAAAGCGGAGTTGCTCTGGAGAAAAGTAGCCAATTCTCTTTTTGATATCCCAGATACTTTCGCCAGATCCTCTTTGTATATTGAATAGTTGGATGTCATTGGAATATGCTTGAGGATGGTCTGCCATGATGAGAGATAGAAGAGTTGATTTCCCTGAACCATTTTTGCCTTGTATCACCCATTTTTCATTTGTTTTGACTTCCCAATGAGGAATTTTAAAGATGACTTTTTCTCCATATTGAACTTTGACTTGAGTCATTTTTATGACAGAACTGGAAGTTGAATTCTTCGGTGCTATCAGTTCTTTGGGAATTTCTATGTTGTTTTGGTATGATAAAGTAGAATCAAGTTTTAAAATATTTGTAACGAAACTCAAAGTTGATATCTCATTGGAATGTGCAACTATAAGTACATGAATACCTTTCTGAATAAGATTTTTTATCTGTTCATTTAATTCTTTTCTTGCATCAATATCTAATCCAATATACGGATGATCTAAAAACAGCAGTCGAGGAGATTTGGAAAGTGCAATGGCAATCATCAACCGTCTAGTCTGTCCATTAGATAGTTGTAGAAATGGTTGCTGAAGCATAGAAGTCAATCCCATTAAATCTGCTATTTCCAGCATTTTTTGCTCATCGTTATTAGTAGAGCGCATTAAAATATCCTTGGTAGAAGGAATATCATCTTGTTCTGTTGCTTGAAATCTTCGTTGATAATATAAATCTTCAATATATCCTGAAGGGATTTTGATTTCTTGAGGGACAAAACCTATCATTTCCGAAATGTAAATAGGTGTTGGCGATTCTTGCTTGATTGATTCAAGTAGAGGGAATGATATTTCTGAATGAGGAGCAAATAATTGTCCAGATAATATTTTTAAAAGTGTTGTTTTCCCACTACCAGTTGGACCTGTAATACACCACTGCTGACCTTTTTCCCATGTGAATGAGATAGGTTCTTGTAAAATATGATTACCTCTTTTGAGGCTTAAATTTTTTATGATAGCTATTTCGATAGACATTTTCAGCTACTATAGAAATATTTGAAATGAGTTAAATATATACAAGGATCGAACTTTCTGACCTTGAACTTATAATCACCTTTACAGAATATTTATTATTCTGGGTTCTTGATGAATTTATTTTGGAAGATAATAATACTTGCAACTCCAATAGAAATAGATGAGTCTGCAACATTAAATATGTATTGGAAGAAGCTCAATTCTTTTCCTCCAAAAAACGGAACCCATTTAGGCCAAGTAGTTTCTAGCATTGGGAAATAGAACATATCGACTACTCTTCCGTGAAGCCAAGTGCTATAACCTCCACCAGGTGGGAAAAGTTGTGCTATTTGCCCATAGCTATGATTGAATATGACGCCATAAAATATACTGTCAATGAGGTTACCCATTGCTCCAGCTACAATTAATCCGATGGAAAAAATCAAGCCTGGATGATATTTTTGTTTGATGAGATAGTAGATATAATAAATCCCAGCAGGAACTGCCAGCATCCTAAAACTTGTCAATAACAATTTACCTGCTTCTCCTCCAATCAACCATCCGAATGCCATTCCTTCGTTTTCTACAAATTGAATTTTTGCCCATGGCCATCCAAATATGTCAAAGCCATCGCCATAAGCGTAGCTCAACTTTATCCAAAACTTCACAATTTGATCTACGATTAAAATCAATAGAATCATGATAGTGACTTTCCAACCAATATTTTTCACTTGTTGTACTACTTCTGCTTGGTTTTGGCTTCCATGCTTAAAGTAGCATGAGGAACAGCTCTCAATCTTTCTTTTGGAATCAATTTGCCAGTTTCTCTACAAATACCATAAGTTTTGTTTTCAATTCTAGCAAGCGCATTTTCCAAATGTTGCATGTGCTTGATTAATCTTGAAGCGATTTGGTTCATATTTTCTCTTTCAAGTGTAATAGAACCATCTTCCAAGTTGTTGAAATTGTTTTCTCCTTGCCCAGCATTTTTTATCTGTTCTTGATAGAAGCTGAGCTCTTCTTGACCTTTAGCCAATTTTGCTAAAATTAATTCTTTGAATTCGGCTAATTCAGAATCACTATAACGTACTACTTCCTCATTCATGTCTATTTCTTTTTAATTTCCATAATTATTTCTAAGTCATTTAATTCATAAACTTTATTGCTATCCAATTGGTTTACAAATAATAGACTATCTGCTAATGTTTCGTTGCAAATATAGTCAGTATATGCATTTAATGCTTTTTCTGCAATATTATGATTTAAAATTCTAATTTCTATTCTATCACTGACTTGATAATCATTTTCTTTTCTCTGAGTTTGAATTTTGTTGACTAATTCTCTTGCATAGCCTTCATTTTTCAATTCTTCAGTAAGTGTAATATCTAAAGCAACAGTCCAACCTTTATCACTAGCCACTAGCCATCCTGCAATATCTTCTGTATAAATCTCTACTTCTTCCAATAATAAAGTATAGCTCATGTCGGAAAGTTGTAAGTTGAAAGATTTTTGCACTTCTAATGCATTGATTTCTGCTGAGCTCATTTCTAATATTGCATTTGACGCTTCTTTCATCTTTCCGCCCAATTTTTTTCCTAATAATTTGAAATTGGGTTTTACTTTTTTGGACAGAATACCTGCTGCATCTTTTACAAACTCAATATTTTTGACATTGACCTCAGATAAGATTAAGTTTTGAACTGCAGATACCATTTCTTCTTGTTGTGGGTCAAGAATAGGAATCAATATTTTTGCAAGAGGCTGACGTACTTTGATATTTTCTTTCTTACGCAAGGAAAGTACTAATGAAGAAAGTTGTTGGGCTATCTCCATTTTTGTTTCTAAATCTTTATCTATCCAATCTGTCTGACAACTTGGAAAATCTGTCAAATGGACAGAGAGCGCATCATTATCTTGTGCTTGAGTTAGACTTCTATACAACCAGTCACTATAGAATGGTGCAATCGGAGACATGAGCTGTGCAACAGTTTTTAATACGGAATGTAAGGTTTGGTATGCAGCTGTCTTATCTTCAGGATCTTCTGTTTTCCAAAATCTTCTTCTGCTTAAACGGACATACCAATTACTCAATTGGTCATTGACAAACTCTTGAATAGCTCTAGCTGCTTTAGTAGGTTCATAATCATCAAAAGCAGCTTCTACCTCTTGGATTAATGTATGTAAACAAGATATTATCCAACGGTCAATCTCTGGTCTTTGAGAGATGGGAATCTCTTTTTGTGAGAGGTCAAATCTGTCCAGATTAGCATAGATAGCAAAAAAAGCGTATGTATTATGCAATGTGCTAAATAACTTTCTTTGAACTTCTTCCAATCCTTCGATGTCAAATTTTAGATTGTCCCAAGGTTGAGAATTGGATATCATATACCATCTTGTCGCATCTGCACCATATTTATTAATAGTAATGAATGGGTCAACAGCATTGCCAAGTCGTTTAGACATTTTATTCCCATTCTTATCCAAAACAAGACCATTGGACATGACATTTTTATACGCTACCGAATCATAAATCATTACAGCGATAGCATGTAGCGTATAGAACCAACCTCTAGTTTGATCCACACCTTCGGCAATAAAATCTGCTGGAAATGATTTCTTAAAAATATCTTCATTCTCAAATGGATAATGCCATTGTGCATAAGGCATAGCTCCTGAGTCAAACCACACGTCAATCAAATCTGATTCTCTTGTCATGGCTTTGCCAGTTGAAGAAACAAGAATAACTTCATCAACAAATGGTTTGTGTAAATCTAAATTTTCGTCTGATAAATCAATATCACCCATTACTCCAGCTGCTTGAGCTTTGGAAATTTCAGCTTTTAATTCAGCTATTGAGCCAATACAGATTTCTTCATCACCATCATCTGTACGCCAGATAGGTAATGGAGTACCCCAATATCTAGAACGTGATAAATTCCAATCAACCAGATTTTCTAACCATTGCCCAAAACGTCCATCTCCTGTAGATTTTGGTTTCCAATTGATAGTTTTATTTAATTCTACCATTCTTTCTTTGGCAGCCGTCACTCTGATAAACCAAGAATCTAATGGATAATATAATATCGGTTTGTCTGTTCGCCAGCAATGCGGATAGGAGTGTTCATATTTTTCAGATTTGAAACATTTGTTTTCAGTTTTTAATTTGATTACTATACGTTCATCTACTGAAAGATATTTATCTCTTCCTTGTTTCTGTTTGGCTAGTTCTTTTTCATCATCATTGAGATATGCTTCTTTGACAGGTTCACCTGCAAAATCTGTTACAAGGTCAATGAATTTTCCTTGTCTATCTACTAATGTCAATGCACCTATGCCATTTTCTTGAGCTACTCTCATGTCATCTGCACCGAAGCTAGGAGCAATATGTACAATACCAGTACCATCTTCAGTAGTGACAAAATCTCCAGATATAACACGGAAAGCATCTCCTTCTTCAGGTTGAGCATAAGCCAATAGTTGTTCATATCTAAGTCCTACTAAATCACTGCCTTTGAATTCTGAAATGATATGATAAGGAATGTTTTTGCCATCATTTTTGTAAGTTGAAAAATCTAAATTTTCATTTTCAGCTTTTAAGTATTTGCTCAATAAATCTTTGGCAAGTATGACAAAAATAGGTGTATGTGTATATGGATTGATGGTTTGTACAAGAAGATAATTAATCTTATTGCCAACTGCCAATGCTGTGTTAGAAGGTAAAGTCCAAGGCGTAGTCGTCCATGCTAAAATATAGAAATCTTTTCCTTCTGTCTTTTCTGAAAGTGTGTTGTAAAATGGATGCTCATTTTTGATCACTTTAAATTGAGCGACTGCAGATACATCTTTGACATTTTTATAACATCCAGGCATGTTCAACTCATGGGAACTAAGCCCAGTTCCTGCTGCAGGCGAGAAGGGTTGGATTCTTAAACCTTTATACAAATAATCTTTATCGTATAATTTTTTCAATAATGCCCAAATGCTCTCGATATAATTGTTTTCAAATGTAACATAAGGATTGTTTAAGTCCACCCAATATCCCATTTTTTGGGTAAGGTCATCCCATACATTTTTAAACTTCATCACCTCTTCTCTACATTCTTTATTGTAGTCAGCAACAGAGATTTTTGTTCCAATATCTTTCTTAGTAATACCCAGTTTTTTTTCTACTTGTAATTCGATAGGCAATCCATGAGTATCCCATCCTCCTTTGCGTTCTACTTGAAAACCTTTTAAGCTCTTATATCGGCAAACTAAGTCTTTGATGGTTCTTGCCATGACGTGATGAATACCTGGCATACCATTGGCAGATGGAGGTCCTTCATAAAATACAAAATTATCTTTGCCTCCACGGATAGCGATACTTTGTTCAAAGGTATGGTGTTGATTCCATAGCTGTAGTATCTCCGATTCTATATGAGAAGGGGAAAGTTGTTTGGATTCTCTAAAGTATTTTCCTGAATTTGCCATAATCATTCGCTCTTAGGTGTTTCCTAAAAATTAAGAATGTGCAAAAATAAGAAAATGAAATAAGAATAGTAGTTTTTGAATATGCTATATTAAAAAACTATGAAAATGTATGGGTGCTTACTTCTTTTTGAACATGTAAATCGGTAAAAAATGAATTTAAAGGGAAATGAAAATCTTTTCGGAAGAATTAAAACCTAGGATTGATTTTTAATTGCCTAGCAGATTCTCTTACTCCTCTTCCTATGATTTTTTCTAAGGTATTTTTGATGAAAAATCCTGTCATAGGCAATGAAGGCGTAACATCTATCCTATAATCCAATCGACATTGATTGTCAGATAATCGTGAAAAATTCATTGTTCCTAAATGATCTTTTATTCCAAATCCATTAGTGATTTTATATTCAATCAATTGATTGGGAACGTATTGAGTAATGGTTTCTTCAATGATAAGAGGGAATGCAATAATTCTTCTTACTGAGCCTTTACTATTCGCATCTCTAGGGTCTTCACCGAACTTTATCCTCTTGACGGCGGCAGGGTAAATTTTCCCCATATTTTCATGTTCTGAGAAAAAATTGAATACAATTTCTACTGGAACTTCAAAGTCCTGTAAAAGATGAATTGTCTCTTTTTGCGTGTATTGAGTAATCAAGGAAGTAATCATAGGAACAAATTAATCAACTAAAATTGAATATTAAAGATTTTTCTAAGAAATTATAGACTTAATTTTTCAAGATAAAGACTGTATTTTTGCTTTTGTGTCAGATTATGAAGAAATAGAAGAGGATTTATTTGCTGATGATGATAATGGCGAGGAGCTTTTTGAACATTACAAATTTATTACAGATAAAGGTCAAGGACCTGTAAGGATTGATGTCTTTTTGATGGGTAAATTATTAAATGTCAGCCGTAGTAAAATTCAAAATGCAACTAAAGCGGGTAGTGTATTAGTCAATGGACAAGCAGTAAAGCCCAATTACAAAGTAAGACCCAATGATATTATTCAAGTTGTATTAGATAGACCTCCTAGAGAATATAATATTGTTGCAGAGCAATTAAATTTGGATATTGTCTATGAAGACAATGATGTACTGGTCATTAATAAACCTGCTGGTATGGTCGTGCATCCCGGACATGGCAATTATACTGGAACCTTAGTGAATGGCTTAATGTATTTAAAAGATAGCTGGCCTCAAATTAATGGAGAAAGTCGCCCAGGAATTGTTCATCGTTTGGATAAAAACACTTCGGGTATATTAGTAGTAGGTAAAACTGAATTTGCTTTACAAAATTTGGCTAAACAGTTTTATGAACGTACTACTGAAAGATATTATATTGCTTTAGTTTGGGGAAATATTGATGAAGATTCTGGTCGTATAGAAGGCAATATTGCAAGGCATCCTCATGATAGATTGCATTTTTATGTTGATGTAGATGGCTTGACAGGCAAATGGGCTGCAACAAATTATGAAGTCATCAAAAGATATGGTTATGTGACTCTAGTGAAATGTAAACTTGAAACTGGAAGGACTCATCAAATCCGTGTTCACATGAAGCATATCGGTCATCCATTGTTTAATGATTATTCTTATGGCGGCGATAAAATTGTTTATGGAACTGTATTTACTAAGTATAAACAATTTGTAGATAATTGCTTCAAGCAGATTCCTTCTCAAGCTTTACACGCTCAAAGTCTAGGTTTTACGCATCCTGTAAGCGGTGAAAAATTATATTTTGAAGCACCATTGCCAGAAGGATTCCAAAAGATTATCGACAAATGGGATACTTATACTCAAGCCCTCCAGATGGGAAATATACTAGAAGAGGAATAGTTTTTCCTAAATACCATTTATTGGATGTGATATAAGTACTTATGGATTTTTGAGTCAATATTCATCATCAATGCTAGTATTGTGATCCTTTTTTCTAAGGCTGTTTTTTAGCCATAATGAAGTATGTTAAGCTAAAATTAATTTATCAGATTTCTATTTTAGAATGATTATAGATAAGCTGTAGTTTGTGATTTAGCTTACATGAAAATAAAGCTATTTTAAACTATTATTTATTTTAACTAATTGATAATCAATTTATTGCATTGATTGAAGCTGAGGTTTTCGAATATGACTAAAATATTATTCCATACCTTCAAAAATGGGTGTGATTTTAGTCATTAAATGTTAAAATGTGCTAATGATATCTTTGTTTCTAATTAGGACTTGAAACTCCTATTTTAAACCAAATCACTTAAAACTTGAAACTATGTTATCTAAATCACAAGCAAGAACATTTTTCTTAGGTGGAACTCTGGTGACCTTTTTGGCTTTTATCGGGCTGACTGTTTACTCTTTCCAACCTAAGAATGATCAAACCAACATTAAGAAGTTGGATGCAAAAGCCATTAAGGGCAAGGCCATTTGGGAGGCTAATAACTGCATGGGTTGCCATACCTTGATGGGAGAAGGAGGTTATTATGCACCTGAATTGACAAAAGTAATTGAAAGAAGAGGAGAAGGATATGTGAAAGCCGTCCTTCAATCTCCAATTCCATGGGGACCCAAAGGTCGTAAAATGGTCAAGTATGAGATGAATGATGAAGACACTGAAGCCATGATTGCTTTCTTAAAATGGGTAGGCGAGATTGACTTAAATGGATTTGATAGAGTTGTTTCTCCATTAGCAAAAGATTAATCACCACTTTAAAAATTATAGTTATGAAATATAAATCGCAAAAAGTTGCTTATTGGTTCTTTGCATTATGTATGCTTCTGCTCGTATTGCAATTGACCTATGGATTTATTATGGGCTTTGCCCGTATTGGGATGGATGGTTTACATGAATTTATTCCATTTAATACTGCACGTGCTGTACACACCAATTTGTTGGTAGTTTGGTTGCTAGCAGGTTTTATGGGTGCTGCATATTATATCATTCCAGAAGAAGCTCAAAGAGAGCTTGTCAGTGTGAAATTGGCTTATGTTCAATTGATTTCCCTTGCAGTTGTGGGGGTGATAGCTGTAGTAGGATATCATTTTAATCATTGGGAAGGAAGGAAATTTTTAGAGATTCCACGGGAATTGGACTACTTAGTGGTCGTCAATGTCTTGCTCTTCTTAGGATTAATTTTAGCTACTTTGTTTACTGGTAAACGACGGACAACAACTGCTCTCGTATTGACAATGGGCTTATTGTTTGCTGCCTTGCTATATCTTCCTGGTATGATATGGTTTGATAGCCAAGTGACTGACTCATTCTTCCGTTGGTGGGTAGTTCATCTTTGGGTAGAAGGTGTATGGGAATTAATCATGGGAGGTATCTTAGCTTATCTTTTGATAAAATTGACTGGGGTTGATCGTGAAGTCATTGAAAAATGGTTGTATGTAATTGTTGGTTTGACATTCCTTTCAGGAATATTAGGTACTGGTCACCACTACTATTATATCGGAGTCAATAAAATATGGTTGATTGTAGGAGGTATCTTCTCTGCTCTTGAACCATTGGCTTTCTTAGCTATGGCGTTGTTTGCAATGTATATGTATAGAAAAGGTGAAAAATCTCACCCTAATAAAATTGCTTTATTTTGGACAATTGGTTCGTCAATAGTTTCATTTATTGGTGCTGGTTTGCTAGGATTTGCACATACTCTGCCTCAAACTAATATTTATACTCACGGTACTTTAGTGACTGCTATGCATGGACACTATGCGTTCTGGGGAGCTTATGCGATGATAGTATTAGCAATTATTAGTTATGCTATTCCTAATATGACAGGAAGAAAAAGATATAATAATTCAGCTGGGCACTTGGCATTTTGGTTGTCAAATATAGGAATGTTGGGTATGACAGTAGCCTTTGGTGTAGCTGGTGTAGCTCAGGTATATTTAGAGCGTAAAATGAAATTAGATTTTATGGACGTTCAGAATGAAATCAGTATTCACTTTGTTGTATTGATTTTATGTGCGACTATGTTCACTTCAGGAATATTAATGTATATCGTAGAGTTTTTAAAATATGGAAAACCTACTGATGAAGCTTTAGAAGCGTAAAATAAGTTTGTAATTGGTTCAGATGGGAAAGGTTGTGTAGATACGATTATGCACCTTTCCCTTTTTTTAACTAAAAAAATAAAAATGTTGACAGTAGAAAAAAATATTTATTATAAACCAATTGGTTCGGAACTGCAAGTGTTTCAACATGTTGCAGACCTTAAATTGCCATTATTGATTAAAGGTCCTACTGGTACTGGTAAAACTCGATTTGTTGAGTATATGGCCAATGAATTGAACCGTAAATTAATTACAGTCAATTGTAACGAAGAAACTTCTTCAACGGATTTGATCGGTAGATATATCATTAAAGGTGCAGAATCAATATGGATAGATGGTCCACTATCGATTGCAGTAAAGAACGGTTATGTCCTATACTTAGATGAGATTGCTGAAGCACGCCCAGATGTGATTGTGGCGATACACTCTTTGACAGACCACAGGAGAGAATTGTTTATTGACAAATTAGGTGAAACAATTACTGCTCATCCAGACTTTTTATTGATAGCTTCTTTTAATCCAGGATACCAAAAAGGATTTAAAGAATTGAAACCTTCAACAAGGCAAAGATTTGTTTCTCTTTCATTTAATTATCCCAAAGCTAATGATGAGATAGAAATATTGGTTGAAGAGACTGGAATAGATAAAGATATAGCCAAAAAGCTAGTCAATATTGCATCCAAGATTAGAAATCTTACAGAATTGGGTCTGACTGAAACAGTATCGACTCGTTTATTGGTAGATGCTGCAAAATTAATTTATAATGGATTGCCTAAAAGGCTTTCAGTTCATGTTGCAATAGTCGAGCCATTGACTGATGAAGAAGAAACACTACAAGCTCTTAAGGATTTGTGTGATTTGATGATATAGTAGATTGTAATTATGGAATTGGAATTAGATGAAATATTATTCTCTAAAGTAGTCAAATTTCTAAAATGGAGACGGCAGAATAATACTGAAGTAATTGAGAGAAAAGTGGTTTTAAATGATATAAAACCTCGTTTGACCTTGATAGCTAGAGCTTTATGTGCAAGTCCTATTGAGATTTATCCAGCAGAAAAGGAAGGTGGTTATAAAGATGATAATTTTTTTCTACCAGTGGAATGTTTTCTTTTTAGTACCAAAGAAGAGAATTTTCAATACTATGTTTTTCGAGTATTTTATTTAAGTGTTCAGAAACAATTGAATCTGAATGGGCAATTTGAAGATCAAGGCGTAGATTATTATCAAAAAGCAATTGATACAGCACCTGAAGTATTGAAAATTTTGTTTGAAGATTATCCACAAATGCAGGATTGGTATGATTGTTTATTACTTCAATTGCCAAAAGATAAGAAAACGCATGCTTGGGAAGTCAGTTGGTTGTACGGAAAATGGATGAAAAATTCTTCTCAAGAACAATTAGATAGTCTTAAAAATTTTGATGACCAGACAAAAAGAGTTCAAAATAAAGTAGAGGCAAAAACCACTTTAAATGCTAGAGCTGTCGAGGAAATAGAATCTTTAATCATCGATAAGAAGCAACAGGAAGATTATGTCATGTTGCATAATTTTGAAAAAATCGAATCCGCTGAAGAGTTTAATGGAAATTGGAGAGATTTTGATGGGAAAGATGACTTGGAAGATCACCAAGATGCATTGGAAGAAATGAATATGAAATATACTGTCAGAGTAGATGATACTGTGCACTCCGTATATCAAGCTGATTTTGTAGAAAATACTTCAATTGCTGAAAGTGCCGAAATTGATGACAAAGGATTTCATTTGAAGTATGATGAATGGGATTTTAAGAAGAATAAATACCTCATTGACTTTTGTAAGATTTATCCCAAAACACAAATCAAAACTAATGTTACTTACTATAAAAATACAATTAGTCAATATAAAACAACCCTAAATCACCTTCGTAAGATGTTGGCAAATGTCAATAATCGACAAACACAGGTAAAGCGACAGATTCAAGGTGATTTTTTTGATTTGGATGCCTTAACTGATATGTTGGTGGATGTTCAATCAAAAGTGTCTCCTGATGAAAGAGTATATATTACTCAACGTAAAAAAGATAAGGATATATCCATTTTATTGCTTTTAGACCTCAGTCTTTCTAGTGATGGTTATGCTGCTGGTAGGAGAGTGATTGATGTGGAGAAAGAAGTGTCAATATTGTTTGGAGAGATTTTGAATGAGTATAATATTGAATTTGCTATAGATGGATTTTGTTCCAAAACTCGCCATCATACTACATACCTCACAATGAAAGAATTTAGTGAAGATTGGAATTTAGCTATGATGAAGATAGGTGCAGTTGAACCGAGTGGATATACTAGGATAGGAGCTGCTTTGCGTCATGCTGGTGCAAGATTAGATAGGGTTTCTGCTCGAAACAAATGGATCATCTTGTTATCAGATGGAAAGCCAAATGATTATGATAAGTATGAAGGGCAACATGGATTGCATGATGTCAAACAAGCCTTACGAGAATTAAATAATCGCCAAATCAATTCTTATGCACTTGCAATAGAATCTCAAGCCAAGTATTATTTGCCTCAAATGTTTGGTCCAAATCATTATCAAATATTGCCATCTACAGAGTCTTTGCTACAATCATTGACAAAATTATATGATAAAATTAAACATTAATAAATGTCTGAAAATCAAAATAAAAATATCGCTTATCCGCCGGGAGGTGTCCTGATGTGGATTATTATTTATCTGGAATTGGCCACTTTTGGAATGGCTATGGCAGCTTTGGCATATTATGGTTCTTTGGATAGAGTGAATTATCACAACGACAGCCTAATGCTGAATAAATTATTGGGAACTATCAATACTGTTTTTCTATTGAGTGGAGGTTTTTTTGCCGCTTTAGGTGTCCAAGAGTTTAAAAAGAATCATTTTGATAAATCTTCGAAATATCTCTTCTGGTCAATTATTACTGGAATTGGCTTTTTGCTACTTAAATTATTGGAATACCAACAAAAAATTGAAGGTGGTTTGGATATGAGTTACAGCCCTTTCTATATGAATTATTGGCTCTTGACAGGATTCCATTGGATTCATGTGTTGGTAGGAGTGGTGATATTGTTTTTTATTAGAAATACAATAGTCAAAAAGCAGGAAGGTGCTTCTTTAGAAGATATTGAGGCAGGAGTAGCCTTTTGGCACATGTGTGATTTGATTTGGTTGTTATTATTTCCTTTACTCTATTTCTTATTTTAAAAGATGAAAAATTCGCTATTATATACTTTTGTAGTACTGATAATATTAACCATATTGTCTGCTACTATTTCGCACCTGCATTTGTCTAAAATAGGAGTAGCAATTATCGTTATTTCTGCATTGATAAAATTTTTGCTTGTAGGATTTCAATTCTTGGAATTAAAAGCTGCACACCGATTTTGGCAGGTGCTATTCGTAATTTATAGTACTTTGATAGGAACAGTTTTTATCGTGCTATTATGATATAGACTACTTCCTATCTAATATTTTAGTATAGGTTCAAGTAAGAAAATAGATGATTATAGTTTGAAGACTAGCTATTAGAAAACTTCATTTTGTAGTTGACACTTACGTCGCCTTTCATGATTTTCTGTAGTTTCTTTTGAATCATTTGTCTTTTGAGTGGTGCTAATTTCTCTGTAAATAAGATACCTTCAATATGATCATACTCATGCTGAATAACACGTGCATTAATGTCATCATAAGATTCTTCTTTCCACTCGAAGTTTTCGTCTTGATATTTAATTTTGAGTACAGCTTTTCTATACACATCACCACGCACACCGGGAATACTTAAACAACCTTCTTCATATTTCCATTCTTCACCTGTTTCATGTGTGATTGTTGGATTGATAAAGACCTTTTTTATTCCTTTAAATTTAGGGTCTTCTTTAGATTCCATTTGGACTGAATCCACAATGAACAATCGAATGGATAAGCCTATCTGTGGTGCTGCTAGACCAATTCCACTAGCTTTGTACATGGTTTCATACATGTTACCAATCAATTCTTTCAAATTGGTATAGTCAGAGTCAATTTCTTTCCCTTTTCTCTTCAATACATTATCGCCATAGGCTACTATTGGTAAAATCATGATATTTGTTCTAAGTAATTTTGTAATAATATCGTAGCACTGACAGTATCGACAAGTGCTTTATTTTGTCTGTCTTTCTTTTTTAATCCACTTTGTATGATACTTTGTTGAGCCATCTTACTAGTGTATCTTTCATCTACTAAAACAATGGGCATTTCTGGAAACCAACTTTCTAGTTCTTTTTTAAACCGATAAACCATTTCTGTCGTTTCACTGATTTCATTATTTAATCGTTTGGGTTCACCTAAAACGATAGTAGAAATATTTTCTTTGACGACTAAGGATTTTAATGTAGTTTGCAATATTGTAGTGTCAACAGTACTATGTCCAAAAGCAAAGATTTTCATCTCATCACTTAGGGCTAACCCTGTGCGCTTTTTGCCATAATCTATTGCCAATATCTTACCCATTGAGAGGAATAGATTTATTTTTTAGGATTGACTTTTACAGAAAAAGATAGTTCAGTAGAACTAGGATTTGTATTGGCTAGGACAGTTACCGTCTTAGTATTTGAACCAGTACGACCTTCAGAGTCAAATTCTATAGCTATTTTTCCTTTCTCACCAGGAGCAATGGCTTCTTTTGGATAATCAGCAACAGTACATCCGCAGCTACCGTGAGCTGATTGAATAATTAAAGGTAGATTTCCTGTGTTTTTAAATTCAAAAGCATGTTTGACTTTAGTGCCTTCTTCTACTTCTCCCAAATCTATTTTAGGCTCTGTATATGTAATTCTTGTTTTTGGTGTAGTATCTTGTGCATTCTCAACACCTTGAACTAGATTGTATTCATTTCCTTGTGCGTCTTTAATAACGTCTTCAATATCTTCACCTGTAACTTGTTTAATAATATCAGCTTTCTGGCTCAATTTTTCATCTTGTTGACAAGAAGTCCAACCGATAATAGCCAAAAGGAATAATGAAGCATATTTGATTTTCATAAAAGATATTTTAAACTGCAAAATTACGATTATTGAACCTTTAAACCATGCATTTCACTTATAAATTAACTGACAATGTCATTTAGTTAAGAAGTTGTTTGGCTTAGATGCTTATAGAATGACACGAAATAGGTCATTTTTTATAGTAAAATCATGCTGCAAGCATCTATAAATAATATTACTTCGCTATGAGATTCTTTCAGAAAGGACAGCGGTATTTTCATGCTGAGCTTTCGAAGAAGCATCTACAGAACAATGTAGCCAAAGAGGCGACCCTGAAATGAATTCAGGGAAGTTATTTAGATAGAATTACACGTTGCGCATGCGTCCTGCACCATAGATTTTGATGCTGGGTACCCACTATACGAAGAAAGCGTAATTTCTTCAACTGTTTGAGACGAAGTCGAGTTTTGAAGAAATAGCTTTCAAGTATTTAGTGGGTCAGCGAAAAATCTGGTGCGATTCTTTTGCATACTTTTTCTTCTAAAGAAAAGTATGAAGAGGAAATATTGAAGTGTTATATAGATTGCTTCGTTCCTCGCAAGGACGATTTTCTTGGCTTGCTGATAAGTATCTCAAAATACATTAAAATACATAATTAAACGACATTGAATTAACTGATGTTATGTTTGTCTATATTTCTAAGGTGTAAATATCAGACTTGA
Source organism: Chitinophagales bacterium (assembly GCA_023957245.1). GTDB lineage: Bacteria > Bacteroidota > Bacteroidia > Chitinophagales > JADIYW01 > JAMLHH01. The sequence continues at coordinate 8,894 of JAMLHJ010000016.1, read as the reverse complement.
ATTAGTCATTTTCTGAAATTTGAAACTTGAATAATGATAGATTCTTTAGAATGACAAAGTTTTTTTTCTAAGTTGTTTGAAATAAAAAAGAGGCTATCCTATTTAAAGATAACCTCTTGATTTGCAATATTATATTTTTTTATTTAGAAATATCCATTCTAGAAAGAAGAAGTTTGTTTCCATTTTCTGTCTCTGATAAGAATACAATATATTGACCTAATCTTACAGAATTGCTAGATGGGAAAAGATAAAATTTCTTTTTCTCAGCTTCTCCTAATAATTTAAAATCTGATGCTGTTCCATTTTTCAAGTCAATAGTACCATATTGAATACTGTATAATGGAGTCCATGTCATTGTTGTTGTTCTGCTGAAAAAGTCCAAATCTACATCTGTTTCTTTGTGTATAGAACGACAGATATTTAACATCCAATATAATTTAGATTTATCTTCAGATTCAGTCATGAAACCAGAGGCTGGGAACATATCAGAAGTCATAGGTGATTGGTTGAAAAATCCAGCTGTTTTCTTTTGGTCGATAAATACACCATAATTGTGTTTTAAATTTCCAGCATTATCAAATTGGAATAAATAAACACCTTTATAAAGTTTTGTTCCAGCAGATTGCCCCAACCCAAATGGCTTGTTTTTAGTGAGTTTGAAGTCTTGACCATTGATTAATATATCCCCATCTGAGGTGAAGTATATACCAAAAGTTGTAAATTTCTTACCGTCAAATTTGACTATATCTTTTTGATCGCTTGGCTTCACAGCCTTAGAATTAAAATCACTGACAGGTGTTTCCTTGCTGAATTTCATTTGACCATTAGTTATTTCCCCTAAAGCAAATCCGTTGAAATTTAATTCATCCAACATATCATCAATGGCTTCTTGAGTGATGCCAAAATCTTTATTTCCAGAGAAAGTATTGACCATATTCTTTATACCTCCAAACATTCCTCCAGTTGCTCCACTAGTATTTTCTGTTGCTTTTTCAGATTCATCAGCAGATGTAGTGGCCACTAATCCCATTTTATATACTTGATTGATGTATTTAGATGAAGGATCTTTGGTGATGGTAGGTCCATAAATGAAGACAGAGTTGTTCTTTTCATAGGCTTCCAATACACGCCAGCCATTAGAAGGAGCTGCAAATTCCACTCTTTCAACTATTTTTCCTTCAGGTGTGATTCTGAAATAAATATATTGGGTGGGAGTTGCATTTGCTTTTTTGTCAATACCTCCTTGTGGTGCAAAAATCACTATCCAATCTCTCGGAAAATCTTCATTGCTCATTGTCTCGTTTTCATCTCTGAGAGGTTCTGCAAATATTGGAGAATAGGGTGCAGGGAAATCTACTGATGCCATTACTGAAATATTGACTTCATTGTCACTCTTCAATAAATCGTAATGCAAATAAGAGCCTAAAATATCTTTTGGAGAATCTTGTCTGCCTCCAAATACTAATATAGAGCTATCTCTATCTACCTCATAAGCACCTCCTCTGAAGAAGTATTTTTCACCTACATCATTTTTAGGCTTTACTTTTTCTAGCATTTTAATGCTCTTTACATATTGACCATACCACCAACGGTACTTCCATGTAATTAATTTCTTTCTGAAGATTAACTTGCCTGTCACAGTAGTAGAAGCAGTCAATGCATTAGTCTGGTAGGTATCTCCTCTGAAATTGAACCATTTATATCTAGTTCTTACTTTTTCAATATCCCATTCATCTTTGACAGTATTGATGAGATCCATTTCTTTATTGAAAGTGTAGGTTTCAATTTTTACCTTTCGGTCTGACGATGGCAAGACATAAATCATGTCAAAGGTTTGATTTGTCTCATTGACTTCTGTGCCTCCAAGATATCCTCGCCTGGCTTTTCGAGAAATATCATAAGATTTTTCTAATACATCATTTTGGGCATAACAATAGCTTGAAAAAGCTACGAGCAATAACATCATTATTGATTTCATAGTGTTGTGTGGGTTGTTTACATTACAAATGTGTAATAAATTTATGAAAATGTAAATACCTAACTATATTTTTTTCTATGAAATAAATAAAAGATTTTTTTATCTATTTTTTTAACTGTTGAATTGTATCAATAAATTTCCTTGCATCTAAAGTGTTGATACATCTATCTTTTTGAAGCCCTCCCTTTCTTGCAGCGATTACACCATATCGGATATCGTTGACGCCATTGAGATGATGTGCATCGGGGTTAATAGATATCCAAACCCCTTTTTCCATGCAGTATGGCAACCAATACCAGTCAATATCCAATCGGTGAGGATTGGCATTGATTTCTATGACTACGCCATTGGCAGCACAAGCATCTATTATTTTTTTATGGTGAATAGGATATCCTTTTCGAGATAGAAGCAATCTTCCAGTGAGATGCCCCAAAATGTTTGTATATGGATTTTCTATTGCCTTGATGAGTCTCTCCATGGCTTTATCCTCAGTCATATTGAGTTGGCTGTGTACAGAAGCAATGACCAAATCAAATGTTTTTAAGATATCGTTTTCATAGTCCAATTGCCCATCATACAGAATATCACATTCTATGCTTTTAAAAATTTTGAAATTGTTCATTTTTTGTTGGACTTCATTGATTTCATCTTGCTGCTGTAATACTCTTGGAACACTGAGTCCATTGGCATAAAATGCACTTTGTGAGTGGTCGCTCACGACTAGGTATTGATAACCAAGTTGTTGACAGTGTGTCGCTAATTCTTCAATAGTATTCCTCCCATCAGAATATTGAGTATGATTATGGACGACTCCAAGAATGTCATTTTCTGCAATCAGATTTTTAAACTGCTCTTCTGGATGAGGGAAGAAATGAGTGTATTGATGTCTGCATTCTGGAGGAAAATAGGATAATCCAGCACTTTGATAAATTTCAACTTCTGTATTATTTTTTGAAATAGGTTTTTTTAGTTGATTTTTCACCAATTGTCTATGCTCTTCGCTACCAGTAGTTTCAAATAAATGATATGCTATTTCAGAAGAAGAAACAGGTTCCACTAGGATATCTATCCATTGTTCTGATTTTAATAATAAATGCTTGTCTTGGATAGAAATATTCCAATATTCACTTTGTAATTTGTCGGCTAAATCTTCTAATGAGATGTCTGAAACCAAAATTTGTAACTGTTGGAGTGTAATTTCTTGTCTTCTGTAATCCCCAGTAACATTGATTTCAATTTCATTGCCCAGTAATTTTCTAAACAAGGGATAAATATTTTCTTCCCATTGCTTTTCAATCCTTGCATATAAATATTGGTTGGAGTTTTGGAGTAAAAATTCAATATTTCCCTTAATTTTCTCTTGTGTCTTTTCTCCAAATCCTTTGAGTAAAATCAATCTATTTTCCAAACATGCATAATACAATTCTCCTAGTGATTCTACATTTAATTCATGCCAAAGTTGCGCTATTTTACTTGGACCAATGCCAGGTATTTTTAGCATATCCAAAACGCCTGAGGGTGTTTTTTCAATATATTGATTTAATAGAGAAAGTTGCCCACTTGTAGATAGTTCAATGATTTTCTCAGAAATTGCTTTGCCAATTCCAGGGATTTCTTGCAAGGCTTGTTCAGACATTTGAGCTAATGGAAGATCTATTTTCTTCAAACTTCTACCTGCATTTGAATAGCTTTTTATTTTAAAAGGATTTTCACCATGTAATTCCATGAGTTCTGCTAAAAGCTTGAAATGTGCTGCTATATCTACGTTATCCATAACGCTTAAAGTTAAAGGTATTTCATTGAATTTCGATAAAGATTTTCTATTGTAACATTTGTAACTTTTTCATTCAACTATATGAGCTACTTTTGTGTTGATATGATATGTCAATGATAGAGAAGATAAAAAGTTGGTCTGCAATTAGGATAATACGTTTGATTTTAGGCGTACTAGTGATTGTAGAAGGTGTAAAATCCAATGAATGGATGTTTATCGTTCTTGGTGGAGTGTTTGCATTGATGGCTTTACTCAACGCTGGTTGCAGCTCTAGAGCATGTGCTACGCCACGAAGAAAATCATTTCAAAGCGATGACGAAGAAGTGACTTATGAAGAAGTCAAATAGATTTTTCTGATAAGATTTGATGATTTGGAAATGTGGAAATGTGAAAAATTACGAAGTACAAATTACGAAGTACGAATGAAAAATACGAGTGGTAGAGTTTGCCTTGTAGAGGCTATCGCTAGGTAAGAATAAATAAACAAGCAATTTTTGCTCCGTAGGAGCTACCCTTTAAAAGAGTTCAATAATAGTACTTCCTACCGAAACTAACCGCAAAGTACGCTAAGTTATTCCGCAGAGTTTCACAAAGTAGCACAGAGTTTCGCAAAGATTTTCTTCATGCCTTTTGTGTAATAGTTTGAAGTTATTCCGCAGAGTTTCACAAAGTAGCACAGAGTTTCGCAAAGATTTTCTTCGTACCTTTTGTGTCTTCTTAGTGTTTTTTGTGTAATAGTTTGAAGTTATTCCATAAAATTTTACAAAGAATTTCTTAGTGTCTTTTGTGTAATCGTTTATTTTAAGATTAACCACAAAGAACACTAAGCTTCTACACAAAGTTCACGGAGTTTAATGAAATAATGTGAAGATGTGAAAATTAAAAATTACGAGGTATGAAGTACGAATAAAAAAAGTTGGAGGTTGAGTGCTTCGAAATCTAACTGCAAAGGATACAAAGTTTTACGAAAAGGTCACTGAGTGTAGAAGCAATTTGAAGATGAGGAAATTCAATAATTAACTAATGTCTAGCTATTAATGTCTTTTGCTTAATAATAAACAACCCAATATCTTGATTCTTGGCTCTTGATTCTTGATTCTTTCCCTAATGTCCAATATTCTTTGAGATAGCGTTAGGGTCATGTTTATGCTTAAACAATACTGCAAATAATATTGCAACGACAATGGAATATGCTGCAAATGTAAACCATATTTCTGACCAATTTTTCAATGCTATAGAAGAATCAAATAGTCCTTGAGCATCTACTTGAATATTTTTATCACTTAAAAATTTAAGTAAATGAGAATTATTGGTTTCTGTATGCAGATAAGTGGCTAAACTTTGAATATCTGTAAACGATTGTGTGAAATATTTATCTATTAATTTACCAGATGTGTAGCTGCCAAAAATAGCACCTACTCCATTTGTCATCATCATAAATAATCCTTGGGCTGAACTTCTGATAGCGGGAATTGTACTTGTTTCAATAAATAATGAACCTGAAATATTGAAAAAGTCAAAAGCAAATCCATAAACAATACACGATAAAATAATCATCCATAATCCAGCTCCTGGATCTCCCAAACCAAATAAGGCAAATCTAAGCACCCAAGCAAACATGCTGAAAAGCATGACTGTCTTTATTCCAAACCGCTTTAAGAAGAAGGGGATTGTGAGAATAAATACTGTTTCAGATATTTGTGAGATGGACATAATAAGTGTTGAACGTTGCACTATTATCGAATCTGCATATTTTGGGAAAAATTTAAAATCGTCCAAAAAGACATCTCCGTACATATTTGTCAACTGAAGAGCAGCTCCTAAAAACATAGAGAATATCAAAAAGAGTGCAATCTTAAAATTTTTAAATAATTTGAAAGCATTGAGACCCATCAATTCTGCCCAATTGGCATCTTTAGAAATATTTTTTGCGGGAGGACATGCAGGTAAAGAGAAAGAAAATAAACCTAAAGCTATTGCTGAAAATCCACCAATGTAAAATTGATATATTGTTGCTTTGTTACCTGTAAGATTGGTGAGCCACATTGCTGCAATAAATCCTATTGTTCCATAGACTCGGATAGGTGGAAAATCTTTTACGACATCAAATCCATTGCTTTTCAGAACATTATAAGAAATGGAGTTGTTCAATGCAATTGTTGGCATATAACAACACATTGCGACTAACATCACCCAGAAAAAAGTATTGGGATCACCCACTTTTGTAAGATAAATCAACGTGATACCATAGAAAATATGTAATAATCCAAATAATTTCTCAGCATTTATCCATCTGTCTGCAATGATACCTGTAAGTGTAGGCATGAATAAAGAAGATATTCCCATTGTTGAAAAAATCAAACCAAATTGAGAACCGTCCCATTGTTTAGTGCCAAACCAATAATTAGCTATTGTAATCAACCAAGCTCCCCAAACGAAAAATTCTAAAAAATTTAAAATGGTCAATCTGAATTTTAATCCCATACCTAAATATTAAAACGCACAATTTATATTTTTTCATGAATATTTTTAGGAAAATGAAATAATAAGCAATAAAACAATGAAATAATGTGGAAATGTGGAGATGTGAAGATGTGAAAAATTAAAAATTACAAGGTACGAAGTACGAGTGAAGAATGCTGGTGGTTAAGTTTGCCTCGTAGAGGCTACCGCTAGGTAAGAATAAATAAACAAGCAACTAAATGCTCCGTAGGAGCTACCCATTTGTAGATATTAATAATATAATCGTCTAAAATTTAACCACAAAGTACACAAAGGTTCTACACAAAGCTCACTGAGTTTAATAAAGTAATGAAACAATGTGGAGATTTGCAAATGTGAGAATGTGAAGATGTAGTGAGAAGTGAGATGAAAAACGCTGGTGGTTGAGACGGTCATTGAGCTTGTCGAAATGCTGCCGAAACCATGGAGAAGAATGTAATGAAAAATGCTGGCAATTAAGCAATTTCCTTCACTATAATGATTCAAAATATCAAGAAAACTATTGCAAATATTTCTTCATCTCTTCCCACTTAGCTTTATCCTTTGTCCACCAATATTGACCAGCAATATCTAGCTCATGATTATCTCGCCAACCTTTAGACATGGCAATTTCTAGATTTTCTACTGCTTTTAAAGAATCTTTTTCGCCTAAATACAAATGAAACTTTGCTCTATATGGTAAATATTGACTGGTATCTGCATGTTGTATGGAATCAACATATTTCAATGCTTCAGCCATTTGATGATTTTGTTGCAAAGTTGTAACATAGAATAACACAAGATTTTCTTCACCTGGTGTCATATCGACGAGTGTCTTATATCCCATAGCAGCACTGTCCAACATCTTATTGGAATAGTAATATTCAGTCAATATCCGCCATCCAATTTCTGTAGTGTCAAATTTTTCTATCGTCAATCTTGAAAAACTAAGTGCATCTTCATATCGACCTAATCCATACAATGAATAAATGACCCCATCATAAGCCTCCATACCTTTATTATATACTTCTATAGCTTGTTTACTTGCCTCAAATCCTTTTGTAAAAAGTTCTTTTTGTTCTTGAGGGTCATTGCTAGCCATACCATTCTCTATATAATTTCTCAATGCAATTCTATTGGCTTCATAAGAGCGAGTCCCAATCTCTGGTAAGTCTGCCTCGAAAATACTGTATAAACTTTTCCAATCTGAACTTCTCTTCCGATTGAAAGGTAGATATATGCTAGTGAGCAATAGGGTTGCTGCTAATAAATATATCCATTCCTTCTGATTTGTTGCTATTGCGTTTTTAGTAGAAGCAGTTGATTGTTTGATGAATTTGTGTAAATATTTTTCCCATACTAATTGTAATACTGCTGCTAATGCAAGGCAAGCTCCCATAGATGCAATATAAGCATATCTGTCTGCTACAATTCCTGAAACTGGAGTCACCAAATTAGAGCAATATATTAATCCTATGAAGAAAAATAATATACCAAAACTATATAGAGGGAGTTTCTTATAAAGAATGATCGCACTGATACCTATTAATAATAGAATGGAAAATTTGAACCAGATAATTTTGTCTGTAATAGGCAATACTGGTATCATATCAAAACCATAATAATAATAATGGTGATGAGGTCTAAATACCATTTTGACATATTCAAAAGTCGTCTGAATACCAAATGCAAGTTGATGAGGTAGGTCTGAGTAAGCGACTATCGGATTCTCTGAAAATAATACAGGGTCAGATTGTATTTCATTTTGAGTGTATTCTATAGCCTGTATTTTGTTTTCTGTCCAAATATTAAAGAGGAAAGTAAAAATCCTATAAGAAATTAATACAATTATGAACAATCGTGCAATAAATTTAAAATTGATTTTTTTGTTAGCCTTAAAAAAGAACATAAATAGCAAGGGAGTCGCCATTAAGAAATTGAATGTATCAAGTTTAGAATATATTCCTAAAAGCAAAAACAAAACTGCTAATACTGCCCAGGCTAATTGGTAATATGTGGACTTGTTTTCGGTGAATAAGCGAATTAGAAAGTAGAAATAAGACATCCCAAAAAGAAAACTCAATAGTCCATCTCTTGATTTAATATTACCCATCATTGAAGTGTGCAATGGAAGCGTAGCAAAAATCAATGTTGCTATAATTGGAATATATTGCCCACGAATAGATGGCGGTATTTTGAGTAAAAATAAATAGAGTATCCAAGAATTGAGTACATATAATAGGAGGTTAATGCCATGAGATGTATGAGGGTTTAATACACCTCCTTCTGAAAATATCTTTTCTAATGCAAAAGTGAGTGTAGCAACTGGACGATAATCTACATAACTGAAATTTTGGCGTAGCACATCAGGGAGATCCAAAAATGTTTGAACACTACTTACTTGTTGATAATAAAATGTATCATCTATGGAAATGTCATTATGAATGACCGAACCAAAGTGTGCCAATATACAGATTGTGATTATTGCCAAAGGCAAAATATATTGATATAGTGTTTCTCTTTTTAACATTGACTACCAAAAATATAAAATCTTTACTATTCCATGAGGGTATTTTTATTTTGAACTTTTGATATTGAAGCAACGTGGAGTTGTGAAAATGTGAGAATGTGAAGATGTGGAGATGTAAAAATTTAAAATTT
>JAMLHJ010000015.1 GCA_023957245.1 Chitinophagales bacterium | reverse complement strand
GCTTTGCGAGGGAGCGGATTTTTAGCACTACCTTTGATACGAAGCACAAAGGTTCAAATTTACGAAAAAGTTTCATACGAAGCATTTCGCCCGCTCTCTTGCAAAACCCTTGTTATAGCCAGTAGCAATTATTCGATTATCTTTTTAATTCTTATATGCTCTTTTTTGTCGTTTGTTGCAGGTTTAATTTCAAAAGCAACGTTTGTTCCGACTGCGATTTTTGAAATAGAATGATAGTTAGGATTTACTGAAAAATAATATTCTTTTCCGTTGCTTTTTATGAAGCCAACTTTTCCACGTTCGTTGTCGTGTAAAATTTTTACTATCTCGCCCTCAAGACTTTCTCCAGTTTGTGAATTATTGTTATTAGAATTGTTTTGTGTTGGAAAATTCAACACTTCTATACTTTCTGCAATGTCTTTACCTTCAAAATTTTTCATTGAATAGAACTCAACACTTGCTCCTTTTATATTGTCAATTGATTTTAGTTATCTTACTAAATCTTTTTTCATAAAACCCAATACAATACCGTTTGAGTCTTTGATTCTACCACCTTTTCCGTTATGATGAATTGAAATTATTATACCTTTCTTTTTGGTTTTATTTCCATATCTCTCATTCTGCCAAAAAGTATTTAATGTTCTGATTATTTCTTTTACAGGCTTAACATTCAGTCTATCTGTTTTGAAGTATGAAAAAAGTTTGTTGTATTCTAATTTATCATTCCATTGTTGTTCTTTTAATATTGATGCGATAAGTTCAGCAAGAATACTTGCTTCCGAAGCTCGGTTTAATTTGAATAAAATTCTGGCTTGAAGTAAATACAAACCGATTAAAAAATGAGGTTCGTTACCATAAAAAGTTGCGTCAACAGCATATTTCCAAGCCTTTTCAAAATTATCCTGCTCAAAATATATTTGCGAAATATCACGATATAAAAACCATTTGCCACTACCTGCTTTACTGCTTAATAACTCTTTAAATAATTCTTCGCTCTTTTCTGAATTACCAAGACCATCTTCTGATAAAGCAATTCTCATTTTAAACCATAAATCATTATCGTAATGAAACTTTTGAATTGATTGAAGTGCAATTGAAGACAGTTCTTTACAAGATTCAAATTCGTTTAGTTTCAATAATGCTTTTGTTTTGAGAGCAAAATATTTTTCAAGGTCAGAAGACAATTCAACTTCGCCTCTTGTCTGTGTTTCTATGGATTGTGCTTTGTCAGATAACAAGTTATAGTCTAACCCTGACAATAAATCATTTATTTTTCGAGCATTAAATAAATTTTCAGCGTGTGCATCGCATAGTTTTAAAATTGAAATTGTTGTTGGACAAGGAAACTTGTCATCTTCTTTTAAATTCTTCTGTGACGATAAATTTATAAGTGATGAAATGTGTTGTTCGTTATTTATTATTTCTGTACGCTCTTTTCCCTTTACACACTTATCAAAAACAAGCCAACCATACAATCCACATACTTTTTCATCTTTATATTTTTCTGCCAATTCACTTGCCCAAAAAATATCAAATGAAGTAGAAAGTCTCATCGCTTTAATTGAGTAAAAAGCGTCCCAGCTATTAAATTGGTCGGGATATTGCTCATACATTGATTTATAAATCTTGACTGCTTCATTTGGATTAGATTCCAAATTGCTTTTAGCTTTAGAATCAAGTTCTTGCTTTGTTTCAATTTGGTTATCCATTAAGTTAAGTTATTTTTAAGGTCGTTAAAAACATTTTGAATTTCAGCCCAAAAGTCAATGTTAGTGCAAGATGTTGCAATCATTGATGTAAAAAATCCGTCTCCGTCATAATACAAATCTGCAACAAGGGCTTCCGTTCCGTTATTGAATTGTATTGTGTCTTTGTACGGAACTTGAATGATGTAACCAAAACCAATTTCTTTTGATTTTAAATTTTGATATAATTGTTCATAAGCCGATTTTCTCCAATTACTTTGGATAAAAGCAAAGGCGGAAATCTGATTTTCTGATTTCAAAAGATTGATAAGTTCTTCGCCAAATTCTTTTGGTGTTGATTTCATCAAAGTAGGCATTCTAAATTGTCCCCTGTTATTATAATAAATCGAAATTGTTGCTACTTCGCCCGAATTTCCTTTTATTTCGTATAATTCCTGATAATTTGGGTGATTAATTAGATTTATTGATAAGTTGTTTTGTGAAATTTTGTTTTCAACAAACTGAAACAACTGTAATAACGAAGATTTATTTTCAATATCTGGAAACTTGTATTTTTCTGATATTGTTTTATTGAAATTTGATAAGTCAGTCGTTATGTCTGCTACATAAAATAACTCTTTTCCTTTGTCAATTTTCGGAACGGCTGGATTTATCGTCAATTTGAAAAATGGACTTATCGGCTCGTAATTGATTAAGTTAACTTTTTGATTTGCTCTGATTAAACCAGTATAAATCCATTTGAAATAAGTTTCATTTGTTTTTCCGCCACCTGTTTCAACATTGAAATATATTTCATTCCATTTGTAAGACATTGATTTGTGAACGGTCAAAGCCCAACCAAAACGAATTTGTGCCGAGTTTTTGTATTTGTAATATTCTGATGATGGAACGTTTCTCAAATGCTTTTGAAGTGCTTTTTGCAGTTTAGTTATTCCTTTTCTTGTTTTTGGGTCGTATTTTTCCAATAAACTTTTTAAATCTTCATCAGCGTGATATTTACCACTTTTAAAGTTGGAAATTTCCTTTTCGGCAAGTTGATTGAGTAAAATATTGAATGAAATTATTTCTTCTTTAGATAATTCTCCTTTATCGCTCAAACGGAAATTTTCAAAGCTCAAAAACGTAAGAATATGATTTGTTTCTTTAAGTTGAATTTTGGTTTCACGAAAATACAAAGGCGTAAGAAGTTTTACATCTTTTGTGATTAAATCCGAAACGTTCAAAATAGTTCCAAACTGTCCATTGTAAATTTTCTTTGGTTCTGCAAATGGGTCGTTTTCATCCTCGACACGGATATTGTTGCCAAAAATGACAAAATCGCCTTTTGTCAAATCATTTCCATTTTTTAGAATGGAATTTTTAATCCAATAATTTACTTTTTGAGCATCAGAATTTGAATAACAAAGAATGTGAGAGTTTGCATTTAACGAACTTTCAATTTCAGTCTTCAAATCTTCTTTTGCTAATGTTCTTATATTCTCTGAAAAGCTGAATGAAAGATTGTTAAATGATTGTTGACGAATACAATTAACGGCTTTGAGTGCTTCTGAAACGATGACCGATTTGTTTTCTTTGTCAATTAGTTGAAATGCTTTGTTTTTAAAACCGTATTCTTCATTCAAATATTCAGGATTTAATGACGCTTCTTCTTTTTTGCCTAATGATAGTTGAAAACTATCTCCAATGAAAATTACTTTTCTTTTGGTATTTTTCAAGTCTGAAAATTCCAAAAAATCTTTTAGTAATTTACCTGAACCAAACCTTAAATCAACGGATTGATGATAATTGTCCGAAATTAAATGAGCTTCATCAACGATAAAAATTGCTTCTTCCGTATCGTCAGATTTTAAAAGCGGAACGACTTCCAAATTCAAAGAATTTTCGTTTTCTTCTTCACTTTCTTCTTCGTTTACGATTGTTGAGTTTCCCCCGTAGATGTATGAGTAAATGCTTTCAAATTCTAAATTTGAACTTTTTAAAAGATTATTAGAAATTCGACTTGATGAAGCAAATAATTTCACTTCCGTAATTTGATTATTAAACGCAACTTCTTGAATGAATGGAATTAAATGTGTTTTTCCACTTAATGAAGTTCCTTGCAAAACAAAAATCTTTTCTTCTTCAGATTTAATGAAATTTTCAATTTCATTGAGAGCCGATTTTTGGTCAGGATAAAGATTTTCAAAATCTAATTCGGTATGATAAGAAGTAAAATCGTTTGTTTGGTCATATTTTTCGGAAGTGTCAAAAATGTCGGCTCTGAAAACTTCTTTAAAAAGGTCAAAAGCCTCTATTGTTAGAGTAACATCTTTGTCATTGATGTCAATTATATCTTTGATGGTTTCAAGATAATTGTTCTTGTCAAAAATGAAAAAGTTCAATTCTTCATTTGATGGAATTTTGCCATTCAATTCAATTGGTTTCTGAAAACAAACGGCTCTAACAGTATGAAACGCATTAAACGAACTGCCACGAAGTGGCAGTTTTGGTTGTATGTGCTTTTCTACTACTTTGATAAAGCGTTCTTTTTGTGTTTTTAGTTGTATAAACGGATTTATAGAACTACCGCCTTTTATTTGTTCGCCATTTTCATTTGTCCAAACACCAAAGTCAAATTCTGATTTTGCATTTTTGGGTAATGTAATTTTACCACCAAAGTTTTTGAAGTCAATTATACAAACTGCTTTTGGTGTAATCAGTAAAGCGTCAATTTGAAGTCTGCTTTCTGCTTCACATTCAGAATTGGCAATAAGTAACCCGTCAAGCGAATACTTGTCAAACATCTTTTTCAGATTGTCTGCAAATTCCCTGAAAAAAGTATTTTCGTAATTTTTAGTCGCTGTTCCTTTTCTGATTTCAAACATTTCTGTCGATAGTATTTTTGCGGTGCGTTTGTCCAGCTATTGGCTATAACGGTTCGCAGCTACCCGAAGGTGGCGAATTCGAAGCATTTTACTGTCAACCAAGCACAAACTTTGATAGAAGCATAAAGCTTGATTTAACCACTGAACCGCCACTTTTGGGTAGGTGCTGTTATGGGCTGGTTTTCTTTCGTTCTTCATTGTCAGTTTAGTAGATGGTTTTTAATGTCCGTCTTGAAAAATACTCCTAATAAAAGTGTCAACGCAAATGTAGATACTAATGATAAAACTAAATTGAGTATTATGTTGAAACCACAAATGCAAAAACAACTTGTCAATTTGTCTATTAGCAAGTATGTCCAGGTAAGGGAAATAATAAAAGATAGAAATAAAGTAACTTTAGAAGTAGAAATATTTGCTGATTGTGTTGGTATAAAAATTTTGTCGTCCTTTTCTTTAACTGATTTTGAAAATACAGAATAAACTTTGATTTTGTCGTCTATTTCCTTTTCTAAACGTAACACTTGATAAGTCCAATTTTTCACCCAAAAATAATAGCCCTTACACGATAAATGCCAAAGAACGCTTACGAATAAACCTAATGCAAGCAGACCAATTTTCATCGTAAAATTTTCGTCCTTGATATTATAAAATCCAACAAAAATGGCCGCTACCGCAACATAATAATATGTCATCCATTTGTTAAAGTGGTCTAAATGAAAATTTCTTGCGGCAATCGTTACTTTGTATGCACTATCCAATTTTGTTTCTTCGTCAGTCATATAAATTTATTAGGTTAATGTTTTTAATTGCAATCTTCTTTGTACCAAGTAAATTCAAGAAAACCGTTATATTTAATTACCATTAAATTATTATTTATTTTTACTATTGTATGAGTGTCGGTACTACCATCTGACCACATAAAATTTAATCTGTCATTATCTATTAATTTCCAAGTTCCTTCATGAGAAGCCCTAGTTAGAGTCCCATCATCTTTCATAATAATCGTTTGGGAATGTTGGTCTTTCCAGCACCCAACTATATTATTTGATTTTGAGCATGAATTGAAAATAAAAACTAAAATCAGCAGGATTATTTGGTTAATTAGAAGTTTCATTATATATAAAATTTTGTTTCCTACTCGTTTGGCTTTTCGGTGTCCGCCCCGTTTTTTTGTGGTCGCTGGTCTCCACGATAATAATATGTCGAAGTCCGTTAAGAACTGTCGAGAATACTTGTCTTTGGTGGTTCTCTTGTCTGACCGCTATGTTTCATAAACTTGCCCATAACGGTTCTCAGCTATACGCAGGCAGGGATTTTAACCACTGAACTACCTACGAAGAACTGAACTTCAAATTTAGCACTTTCCTGTCCTACGAAGCACGAAACCCCTGCTTGCGTATAGGTGATGTTGTGCCTTCGTGCTTTATATAGCATATGTTCTAATTGCTTGTACAATGCTTTCAGTATTCCAACGGACATCAATTTTAGACCTTGAATAAACTTCTGTCGAAATTCTTTCTTGTCCTCTGGGAATTACTCCTACAATCGGGATTCCATAAGATTGTGCAGTTTCAAGTTCCCAAATCATCCATTCGCTATGTGATGCGTAAATGCCTGCTAGTGCCAAAATGATATTGGAATTTCGAATTCTATCTCTAAGTACTGATTTCACATAAGTTGCATTCTCAGAGTTGATTGGAACTTTCTTTGACGCTTCTAGAAATTCTACATTAAAGTAGCCGCGTGCGTTAAGTAAGTTTTGTAAAGCTTCAAGGTCATCACTATGTGCCCATGAATGGCTAATGAAAATTTTAAACTCTTTTGCCATTTTATTTTGAATTTAATTGATTAATGTGTTTCACGGAATCTTGAAAAGTTTCCATTTCCCATGCCTCAGGGTGACAGTTTTCAAATAAGGATTTATACTTCTCAAACAGGTCAACATTGTCTAGGGCAAGATGACAATTCGCTAATGTTGCAAAAATCCATTTTAAATCACTTCTTATCTCAAAATCCTCGTCATCACTGAGTTTTTCAATAATGTTTATGATTTCTTTTCTGGTCTTTTTAGCCTCTACTTTTAAATATATTTTTTCATCTGAATCAGATGTAATTTCTGATTTGAAGTCTAGGCAAAGTGCATAGTTTTCTCCTGTATAATAATCTTGATTTATTGAGAATCCTCTTTTATAATATTCGATTGCTCTATCAAGATATTCAATTACTTCTATGTCATTTTGCCAAAGTCGCTTATAAATAGCTCCTGTTATACCCAAAGTTTCAGGGTCTGTAGTGTTTCGGTTCTCGGGTTCTAATCTACTTATGATAGTAAGTGCATCATTCAATGCCACTTTTGGATTGACAGTTTTGTCTTTATATGTACATAGAGCCCATTGTTGGATAAAATAAGTATCACTTTCGACTTTCTCTGTTAGCTTTCTCCACATTTTAGACGCCTCTGCAAAGTTTCCATTTTTCATTTCTATCTTGGCTTTCTCAACAAGGGCGAAAATGCTTTTCTCTTTAGATGCTAAATCTTTTATAATTTGAACATACTCATCTTCGGGTAATGTATATGGTTCAACACCTCTAATATGGTGAAAAAGCGGGCTGTCTGTTTCTTTAGCTTTATCTATTTCGAGAATTAAACTGCTTAAGTGTGTTACACATCTTTCAGCTTCTGATGCCCCTATGTCTTCCCCCATATGAGCGTATGTAAACGTTTTATTATGATTTATGTCAAATGGTATATTGCCATCTTTTTCTTTCATTACAATTGTAGAGTAGGGTCTTGCAGCGTGTCGAATGCCAAGTTCGTAAATTGCATTTGGGTTAAATGTAGTTATGTCTGCAATAACTAAATCTGCTCTAATAAGCAGAGCATACATGCTTTTGTCAATAATTCCCGATTCTAGAATTTCATCACCTCTTATGCAAGTATAGCCTGCCTTTACAACCGCAGGCTTAATTATACGATGATATGTTGCGTCAAGGTCGTAGGTTTTCCCTAGTGTCGGGTCGGTCTTTTTACCATAACCCATAATCACAAAACATATTTTTTCCATTTCTTTCAATTTCTATTAGGTGTCTGGTTGTTTTTTAGCATGAGGCACAACGTTTTTGGGCTTGGCGTTCGTGCGGGATTTCAGGGCAAAAAATTGTCAACCTTGCACTAAAGTTGATTTGAAAAACTACACTTGAATTTAAGCACTTCACCCCGCATGACGCCAAACCCATGTTACAAGCTGGCCTTCTGTCTTCCGTCATTGTCAAGCCTTGCTCAGTAAAGGTTTTCGCTGTCTCCGTCCAACTGTTTTTGTGTCGGTTGTGGGTGGCGAAAAAATAAAACACCGAAGGGTGGGAAGAAAAAAATGAATTTCTTTTTGGGTTGGTGAAAAGCACACTCTTTTGCAAGCTTTGGTCTGTGCTTGGGCTTGTGCGGCTTGCAAATGTGTGTGCTTTTGTGTGTAGGCTTCTCATGCTAATAATTTCTCCAATTTCATTTTCCACTTTTCCCAGTCTTTCATTTCCTTAGTCTGTAAATCTATAAATTTCTGAGTGTGGTCGTGATGTATTAAATGGCAAAGTTCATGTATAATCACATATTCAATGCATCCTTTTGGTGCTTTTATTAATTCCGGATTTAAAATGATTTTTCCTTTTGGTGTGCAACTTCCCCAACGTGTCGGCATGTCACGCAACACAATAGAACTTGGTTCAACTTTATGCTTTTTGAATTTGTCAATTAGGGGTGCTGCAATTGCATGAAACTTTGTCCGTGCATGTTGCAAATACCAATTATCTAATAAGTCCTTTGCTCTTGATTTATTATGGGCTGTTACTTCAATGAATTTGCCTTTTAATTTTACGGATTCTTCTTTACCTATTACTATTAGTAAACGGTACTGTCTGCCTAAATACAAATGTGTTTCCCCGCTTATGTATTTTCGTTTTGGTGTCTTTGGTTGAAAGGACAGAAAGAAGCTTTGCTGTTTAATAATCCAAGTTGCTTTTTTTCTAATTTTCTCTTTCACTTTTTCTATGGTCGTGTCTGTCGGTGCTTTTACCAAAACTTCCATTTCGGGTGTTACTGTAATGCCAAGCGATTTTCTGTCTGAATACTCCAAACGAAAATCTATTGTTCTGCTTCCAAATTGTATAGCTGCTGTCATCACTTGTAACGGATTTTAGCTACTTCAATACAATCTTCGGCAATCTTGTCCATGTCTTTAAATGACAAGTCCACATTGTATTTGTCCCGAACTTCATCAATCAGATAGTCGCCAATTTCAATCAGTAACTTTCCGGTGATGTTTGTTTTGTATTGCCAGTCAATAATGGCTTTGCCGTTGTCTAAAACAGAATCTTGAATCAGGTCGTCAATTTGCAAAGCCGTATGTGTTGCGACTTCTTTACGAATAATATTGTCTTGAATTTTTTCAGATAATGCCTCCACTGTCAAACCATAAAAAGCTTTGGCAACATCTCTGTCTTTCAATTGCTCAGGAATGTCATTGACGGTATGAGCTAGTACATTGTTCATGATGTCTTGAACTCTGCTCAAGTATTGTGCTTCACTGATTCGTTTTGCTTCATAGTCAGCAATCGTCTCTCTAAGCATTTGCGAAAACTTCTTGTAAAAAGCAGGGTCTTCATCCATTTTCTCGGTAATATGCTTGGCTGTTCTGCTGGCAATCTTGTCCGCTTTTGCTGCTTTTCCCGTTGTATTTTCTACTTCTTGCTGAAATTTGTCCTTGTCGAAAATGTTTACCAATTCTGTGATGGTTTCAATTTTCTCTGTGGTAATGTGTGTGTCAATTAGTTTTTGAATTTGCCCTTCGTATTGTTTGTAGTCAATCTCATCGCTGTAGCGTTCAACAACAGCCAAACGCAATTTTAAAAACATCGTCAAATCTTCTTTGTAACGATTAATTACTTTTTCTTCTACTTCCTTATGAAATTGAATTGAGGATAGTGCCAGTTTTAATCCCTTAGCAAATGCAGCCAGTTTATCGTAAAACAAAACTCTTATTGCTTCATCTTTCAATAATTGCTGATAGGCTTCTGCATCTCGTTTGTTGGCTATGGTTTTGAAAATATCCCAAAGGTCTGAGTGCTTTTGCGGTAGTTTTTTAATTTCTTCCGAAATATTGGTAAGTGTTCCTGCCAAATCTTCTTCATCAAAATCTTCAAATGAAGAATACATCTGCAAAGCATCATCCAAATTTTCAATCACACCATAATAGTCAATGATGTACCCGAACTCCTTATCAGGATAAATTCGGTTTACCCTTGCAATGGCTTGTAAGAGTTTGTGACTTTGTAAATTTCTTGTGAGGTATAGAACTGTGTTTTTGGGTTCGTCAAAGCCTGTAAGCAATTTGTCAACTACAATAATTATTTCCGGGTCTTTTTGGTTTTTAAAACGGCTGATGATGTTCTTTTCATAGCTTTTTGAATTGCCATGTTCGTCCATCATCTTTTTCCAAAACTGATTCACCTTTTCAAGTGACTTTTCATAAGCACTTTCTTCACCCTCTAGTTCATCAATGGATGATATCAAAACTTCGCTGCTTACAATGCCTATTTCATCCAAATACTCTTTGTATTTAATCGCATTCACCTTTTTATCGCAAACCAACTGACCTTTAAATGGTGTTTTGCCTTGCCAGTTGTCACGGAAATGATAGCTGATGTCCCATGCAATCATTCTCATTTTTTGCTCGGCAGAATTCAAATGGTCGTATCGGGCAAACTTTTTCTTGATGTCTGCTTTTTGATATTCGGTTAATGGTTCTGAAACCATTCCAAAGAATGTATCGATCGGACTGGCATTTACATCTTGCAATGCCAAACGACCTTCATACAACAATGGAACAACTGCTTTGTCTTTTACTGCCTGGTCAACGGTGTAAGCATCAATAACACCACCAAATTTTGCTGCTGTGCTTTTGTCTTTCTTGAAAAGGGGTGTACCGGTCATGGCAATGAAACAGGCATTTGGCAATGTTTTCTGCATGTCCACATTGAAAGTTCCGTGTTGTGTTCGGTGACCTTCATCTACCAGAACAAAAATGTCGTGGCTTTCTAAGGGTTGATTGATTTTCTTTACTGCTGCCACAAACTTGTTGATGATGGTGGTAACCACTGCATCGCTTTTGCTTTCCAGTAATTCTACCAAGCGTTGCCCAGTAGTAGCGTTTTCTACAAACTTGCCACACTTTCTGAACGTGCTGGTAATTTGATTATCTAAATCGGTTCTATCTGTTACCAAAACAATTTTGGGATTGCGAATACTTGGTTCCATGGCAATGGCTTGTGCCAACATCACCATTGTCAACGATTTTCCGCTTCCTTGTGTATGCCAGATTACGCCTCCTTTTCGTTTTCCATTCTCTACATTTTTGATGCGTTGCATGGATTTTTTGATGGCAAAAAACTGCTGGTAGCGGGCTACTTTCTTTTCTCCATTGTCAAACAAAACGTAATTGAAAACAATGTCCATCAATCGCTCCGGGCGACACAAACCAAACAAATAATTGTCCTGCTCGGTTGGCAGAATTTCTTCCTGTTCTAAAGCGTCAAAATATTGCCGAACATATTTGAAACGGTCAGAAAACAATTGTTCTTTTATAGAAATCGGAAGCGGTTTGTTTTTCAGTTCCTGTAATTTGTTTTTGTAGCTGCGTTCTTCTTCATCATTTCCGAATTTCTCTTTCCACTTTGCCCAAAACTTTTCGGGTGTGGCGTTGGTTGCATAAGCGGCTTCTTGTGTAGCGATGCTTAATGTGAGTTGCGAATAAACATACAAACTACGGATGCCATCTTCTTGCTGATTACGCAAATGCTGACTGATAGCCTGTTTCAACGGCTCCTTCATGTCAGGTCGCTTGCACTCGATGATGCAAAGTGGAATACCATTTACAAACAACACCAAATCGGGGCGGTAATGCTCTTTGCTGGTGCTTCGCATTACGCTGTATTCTTCTGTTACGTGAAATACATTGTTGTTGATGTTTTTCCAGTCTATGTATTGAAGGGTGAAACTCTTTTTGTCGCCATCTACACTTTGCTCCAATGCCTGACCCAAGGTGAGCAGGTTGTATGCTTTTTCACTGGCTGCAATGTAGCCTTCATTCATGGGTAGGTTTTTCAAAGCCAAAATTCCCCGCTCAATATTCTCATCTGTAAAAATGCTGGTTTTGGTAGCACTTACCCGTATGCTATTGATTTCCTTCAACTGTTTCCGCAATACGTCTTCCAGCAATACATTGGTAGTTTTGCCACCTCTTTGCCTGTCGGATTCTGCCGGACTTAAATAGGTATAACCCAAATTCACCAACATTTGTAATGCCGGAATCTGGCTGATATGGTCTTCTTTAAAACTTGGTGTGTCCATTATTTTCTACTTTTTTAGAGAACCGGATGCCCGATACAGAGAATTGAATTTGCCCGGTTCCGGAGCCAATACAAAGAATCCGGAGCCCGATACAGAGAATTGAAGCTCAGGCAAATAACACTCTAAAGTGTTGATATACAGCACGTTTAAACATTTGTATGTTGCTAGCACTATCTCTAGTAGCTGCAATACAAAGAATAGTACCATCCCTTTCATCATCTTCTTTAGCTCTTTTATCTTTAGCATACAGAGAATCATTAACGGCATATAAACAATTAGCTGCTTATTCATATTTACCTCTTAGTTCTGCAATAACTGCACTTAGTAAAACATCACCTCTCAAATCAGCATACTTATCAGCAATAGAATACCTGGCTCCTTTAATTTTTCCTTCTACTTTCAGCACTTCATCTTCCATCAATTTCATCTTTAAATAGTTTATCTGATTTCTTGATAGGGATTCTTTCAATAAATCTTCTAAATCGCCAATCTTCAAAGCATTTCCTTGCAATGCCAGAAGTATGAGTTCTATCTCTTTTACCAAATACCTTTTACCAATTTTTAAACCGTCATTTACCAGTGCATGGTATTCTTGCGACAATGTATATCGGTTGGTATGTCCAGAAATTTTTTCAATTAAACCTGATTTTTCTAACTGACTTGCAATTTCGGTTTTAAGGTTTTGGAATATGCCGTTCCGTATTTTGCAAAGCGTAATGATTTGCTCTACACCCAATTTTGGCTCTTTCTCGCTGTTTTGGTATTGGCTTATGAATACGTGAAATGCCTTGTCAATAATTTCAGTCTTCAGAATTAGCGAAACTTGAAACATATCTGAATTTTTATAGTCAGGTTCGGCTTTGCCTTCGGATAGGGTGATGGAGAATATCTTATCTACACCCTGACCACTGCGTTCCACCAACCCGGTCTTTTCCAAAATTTCTGTCATTAAGCGGCTTCTGGGTGTGCTGCTCACTGTAAGAATATTTTCTATTGTTACGCCTTTAGGGAAACCACCCGGGTTGGTAATGATAATTTTGTTGGGATATTGTTTTATAACCGCTTCGCTGGTAATGGTATAATCCCTGTGAGCAATGGCATTGAGAACGGCTTCACGAATTACCTCTTCGTTAAAATCATACAAATCGAAAATGTAAGCTCCCGACTGTATCGGATATTTTTTATTGAGTGTCGGTTGATTGATGAGTTTCCAAATGCTGTCAATGGCAATAAATAAAGGTTCATCAATTACCTCACGGCTATCGTGGTGTATTTGTGCTTCGCTGTTGCGAAATTCCCAAATAGTTTTGCTTTGGGGTAGTTTAGCATGAATTACTTCTTTTTTAGCCAATAAAACCAAGGCGGCATAGGTGAGCTTACCATTGTCTTGTAATTTTAAATCTGTTAAAACCTGCTCGGTGCTAAGTTGCAAAAAGCCCGGATTCTTTTGTTTGCGGGCATAGCTCTCTTTCATTTTTTTGATGGCCATTTCATCCAAATCAGCAATGCTGATGCCTTCGCAAAATTTGGCAGAGAAGTCGGGTTCTTGTTCCTGGATGATGGAGAGATACATTTCTTCCGACATTCTATCCAAACCATCACCAACCCTCATCAATGGCACATCATTAAAATAAAGTGGTTTACCTACGGGACGAGATGGAATTTTTATAACCAACACCCGATTCGTTCCCTCAAACAAAACTTCTGTTTGTATTCTTACTCCGGTATCACGGTAAACATCTTGCTCCAATTGACCTTCTCTACCTTCATAAGCTTTTGAGCCACAAACCGTGTGTGGGTGTGCATCTTCCAACCCAAATACCAAATAACCACCTTTTTCATTGGCAAATGCTACGGTGTAGCCCAGCACACTCTTGCGGCTGCTGTTGTAGGCGTATTGATTTTTTGCCTCTTTAAACTCTACTTTATCTTCGCTTTCTTTAAGCTGTTTTAGTTCTGCTATGGTCATAAGCATTTTATATTCTGTTTTTGCACAATAAAGCCATCCACTTTATTGTGCGGATTTTGCTTTATTATCTCTTTTTATCTTTTGGCGGATTGGGATCATTTCCATAACTGTTTGGATTCTGAATCTTTCCATCTTTTCCATGTGGAATCAATTCAGACTTTTCCTGTTTTGATTTTTCTCGGCTCCAGTCCATAGCTTCCTTTTTGGTTTCAAAATGCTTGGAAACCCTTTCTGCATTTTCTCGTTTCGAATCCCAACCGCCTTTTTCAGAATTGGGAACTACATGTCTTTCTTTTCGTGCCATATTTTCTAATTTGTTATTTCTAATGCTTTGAAAAAACCACTATTGGCTGTGTTCTCATCATAGATGTGCAAAGTCATATCTGCTTTTGGCATCCAAACCCTGCCAAATTCAATTGCTGTAGCAATGGGCATGGCCGGAAAAACGTGCAGTGGGGTTTGAGCATCGCACTTTGATTTAATATAATTCAGCAGCTTTCTCATTTCCATACTAAAATCCTGAAGCTGTTTTTTAGACTTTAAAAAGTCATTGAACGGTGCATCAATAGTTAGGGTGTAAATGGAACAATCGCTTCCTAAAACTGAAGTGATTCGATCATTGTTGATTGTAGCGCTTAATGAGATGTTTAAGGCAACTATTGGAAACGTTTCAGTCGGCTCAATGACTTTATACAGTGTTTCAGTTGCATCATCATCTAAATTCCATGTTTTTGGATCTCTTACAGGCTGGTGAATCTCAGCATGCTGAATATCATTTATAAGCGTGCCAAGCCTTATGAGCAAAGGCATTGGGGCAAATGCAAACACGGAAAGATGATTGATTTCTCCTTTCCTAAACTTTATCCTTAATTGTTCATTAAACTGACTCTCAAGATTCTCTAATTCTGTTGCCCAAAAGCTTGCGTCTTTGTCACGCTGAGGGCTATTGCTCAAACTTAAATCTATTGCCTGTGACTGTGCCGGATAATGTGAAGGCAACAGGAATTCACGAACCGATTCGTAGGAGATAGCAGGAGTATGAATGCCAACATTTGCCTTGTAAGTAACAATGTGGCTTTGCATGTTTGGATTGATTGAAGCTACTTTTTCAATTCTATCTTCATGTTCCTTTTTCATTACTAACAGTAATGATTCAGGATGACCTGCAACATCCTTTTTATCAATTAGTCTATGATGTTCATCACATAGAAGCATAAGATTAGAAATGTCGTCTTTTAACAATTCAGATCTAACCGAATCTCCTCTAGGGCCACCAGGCACGTCTGCAACAATATGAGCTATATATGCTTGGTTAAATTCACTCTTTGTAAGTGCATCCACGAACAAAGGTTTGTTACATCCTCTGTATTGGCACCTTCCTGCAGCTTTACCCCATAAAATGTATCTATTTGCTGATGAAATATTTGTTACACTCATTTGACCCTAATTTTTCCTGTTAATAATTGCTGCATTAAGCCTTTTTTCTTTTCTCGCAGTTTTTCAGCTTTCAATTTCAGAAGTGATATTTCTTTATCTGCGGCTTGCAGCACTTTAACAATGGCTTTTTGCTCTTCTGTGGTTGGAATAAAAAACTTCATTGAGCAAAGTCCTTCAAATGATAAACTATCTCTAACGCTCCCTTGAACGAACATTGGAATATGACCATAAAACCATTGTGTTTTTAGATGAAAGTATAGGAAGTCAGCAAGTAGATGTTTTTCGTCTGTTGAAAAAACAACATACATTGGACTCAAAATCCCTTCATCAAAATTCCTTAGTAAATCAAGTGAGCCAACATTAACCCTTGAAGGGTTATATGCAAATTGCCCTTTCCGCACAATTTTATAATTTGATGCATCTTCACTCGCAACCGACCTGTCAAACTGATCAGACTGGTTTATAAATCCTCTTGAATTGGTAACAGAGAGAACTCTGGTAACCTTAAATTCCTTATTTCTTTCAGAAACTTCTTTAATAAACTGTCCTACAACTTTTGGTTTTACTTCACCATTAAAGCTATTCAGTCTTCTTTTTCCCGAAAGCAACTCCTGCATGAGCCATTTTTTGCGGAGTTCTTTTTGATTTACAAGCTGTTCTACCTTTTGTATAGTCAAATCAATTGTACACAATATCTGGCCTATGCTTTTTTGCTCGGCAATTGGGGGGAGTGCTATTTTAACGAGTGATAAATCACCCTGACCAATATTTGTACGCACTGCTCCCTGTCCACCTTTAATAATTTGATTTCTTACTAAGTTTGAACGAAGACAATATCTTTTATAAACAGGGTCAATTGCATTTAAAATAGGTCTACCCCTAATTACAAAGCCTCCAAATACAACATCTTCGTTACCATTGTAAACGGCAGACATTCCTATTTCTTCAATTGTTTCAGATGTTCTGTTAAAAAGAACATCACCGTCTTTAACAAGATATAGCTCTTTCTGCTCATCTGATATTTGGACTGTCCCGGGTATCATATCAGGAGTAATAAAATCATGGTAAATGACTTCCATTACGTTAATAAACTTGACACCTTTTCCGTAGCTTTCCTTTCCGGCATTAATTCCATTTTTGAATTCAAACAATTGACCCAATTCAAAAACATCCCATTCACTTGGGATTTCAGTCTGGAATAAAACCTTTTTATTTCCACTAACTTTATTTATTGCTGCTGCTTGCTTCATTAGTTTTTTCTTTTTGTTTGTTGGCTTGTTTTTCAGCCTCATTTGGATGATGTACTCCTCCACCATGCCAAGTCCCCGTTGCCACCCATAATTCATAATGGCAAAGCCATTCACAAGCCCATGGGATTAATGTATGTACGTAAAGCATGCCTGTGTTCCACTCTTTGTCTTTAGGATAATACAGACATAGGCGTTGTTCTGGTGTACTATAAACGTGTGGTAAAACAACTTGCCCTTCTGCCAGTTTCAATGGCTTTGGGTCAATTACATATACCTTAGCTCCCTCATTATATTTGTAGTGCAGCTTTAATTGATAGGTAGCACTCAGAGGAGATGGAGTAACAACTCCAATCCATGTGAGTTCCGATTCCCCTTTTCGTTTTATTTGACTTCCTGGGAAATAAGACTTTAGAGTACCTTCTTGTATTAAAAGCGACTTTCTACTCATTCTTACCAAAAGGTTTGTGTTGGGGGACAGAAGTTCTTCCGGTTTCACCAAGCATTCCTGTTCCTGCTGCCATTTTCATTGCACCACTTTCACGTTGCTTTAAATATTTTTCACCATAACTACTGAATGCTTTGGTAACTGCATCTTTACCAAATCGCTTCATCATTGATTCATTGATGAACTGTAAACCCTTTCCGCTTTGACCAATTATGTTGTTCAGGTCTTTCTTTACTTCACTAAGCCAGTGGTAAAAATTCTTTTCACGTTGCGGATATTCCTGCCATTTATCAGCAAAATTTTCTTCATCATTAACAGGGTTTGAAATCCACTTTATCCTTTTACCATGTTCATCTGACCAGCGTTCTTCAATGTAGTTTTCCATGGTGTTAACCACATTAATTAGTGCCTCTATAATATCTGTTTCCTTGTTGTAGGCTTTTGAAGCAAGGGTTGTGATGATAATGGATATTGGCTTGTGCTCATTTCCATTAAATAGCATATCTCTGTGCCTTTTTAGAATTTGAACTACTCGTTGTAAGGGAAGTTTTTCCTTTTTGTATTTAGGCACAGGTGCTATTGATTCATTCAGAGAAAATGATTTCTTGAAATCAAGAGTTGCTTGCTGAAAAAACCAACGACCATAACCGAAAGGGTTACTCTTTAGCCATTCTAAATGATCGGTTTCCCATTCATAGTTGTCTGTTTGATTATCGGTTATGCGAATGCCAAGTTTCTCAATATCCTTTAGTTCAGTATCAGAGAAGGCCTTTTCTAAAATCATTCTGTAGCCTTTGTCAACAATGGAAGGGAGAATGTCCATGTGATAATTTGCATCATCAGAATAAACCAAAGTCCAGCATCGCCTTCCTTCTTCATCAAGCATCTCTTTATAGGTTCCGTGTGCTTTTAATCGGTCGCCTACTTTATGTTTTAAATCCTCCTGTGTCCAGTCAGGATTTTTACCTTTCAATTGGCATACAAGATCAATATCTAAATCGTCCTTATCATTGATTGGCTTAACCATTGTACCCAACATGAATGAGCCTTGTGGCAATATTTCAGGCGAGTAAGGTGCAAGTGTGGAATCCTCTTTTGCAAGCCAATTGCCAACAGCTTCGTAGCTTTTAACGGCTGCTTCGTATTGCGTTTCTGGAATGTCAAGCGTCTTTCCTAACTCTTCCAGAATATCGCTGAATTGTTGTTTTTGTTCTTTTGTAAGCATAATTAAATAGCATTTAATTGTTTTAGGTATTTATCCATTTCAGCCTGCACCGTTTTTAATTCATCTTCTAATTTTTCAATCTCCTTCTGCACTGCAGCAATGTCCACTTCTGCTTCTTCTTCAAAGGTGTCCACATAGCGGGGGATGTTCAGGTTAAAGTCGTTTTCCTGTATTTCTTCGGGAGTGGCTACATAGCTGTATTTGTCTTCCACCACACCGGGTTGCAGTTTGCCGGCTGCAAAATCACGATAGGTTGTTACAATGTGTTCAATATCGCTTTCACGCAGCTTGTTTTGGTTTTTGGCACTTTCGTAGTGTTTGCTGGCATCAATAAACAATACATTGTTGCTGTTTTTTTGCTTGTTGAAAATGAGAATAGCAGCCGGAATACCTGTACCAAAAAACAGATTTGCAGGCAAGCCAATTACTGCTTCGAGCAGGTTTTCTTCTATGGTGCGTTGGCGTATGCGACCTTCGCTGCTACCACGGAACAATACGCCATGCGGCACAACCACACCTGCTTTGCCATGTTCGTTCAGCGTTTCTATCATGTGGCTTATAAATGCCCAGTCGCCTTTACTTTTGGGTGGCACACCTCTCCAAAAGCGGTTGTATTTATCGCTTTCAGGGTCGTAGCTCACAGTAGTTTTTTCACCATCCTTGTCTTCTACCTTTCCCCATTTGTCTAAAGAGAATGGCGGGTTTGCCACAACGGTATCAAACTTCATCAAGGTATCACCTTCTTTCAGTTTGGGATTGCGGATAGTATCGCCCCAGCGGATAGTAGCATTATCGAAACCATGCAAAAACATATTCATTACTGCCAAAGCCCAGGTACTACCGTTGGCTTCTTGTCCGTACAATGAAAAATTATCTGAACCCACTTCTTCACCTGCTTTAATTAAAAGAGAAGCAGAACCACAAGTTGGATCACTAATACGTGAACCGGGTTTGCTTTTGGTGAGTTTAGCAATAAGCGTAGAAACTTCTTTTGGCGTAAAAAATTCACCTGCTTTTTTTCCGGCATCACTGGCAAAATTTTCAATCAGGAACATGTAAGCCCCGCCAATAATGTCATTACCATCTAAATGAGAAGGTCGTAAATCCAGCTTGTCGGATTTGAAGTCAATCAGCAAGGTTTTCAATCGGGTGTTTTTATCCTTTGGCTCACCCAACTTACTGCTGTTAAAGTCTATATTTTGGAATATCCCTGCACCGTCTTCGCTGTATAGTTTCTCACGGTTTGCTTCTTCCAAATCAGTCAAAGCAATATTGATAAGTTCACCAATATTGGCTTCATTGCGGTGGTCGTATAAATATTTAAAATGGCTATGCTCCGGCACAATAAAGCGTTCGTGTTGCATGGCACGTTTGGCACGTTCCACATCACCGTTGTATTTGGCTAAGTAGCCTTCCATTTTATCGTCATGCACATCGCTGAGATATTTTAGGAACAGCATAGTAAGCACATAGTCTTTGTAAACGCTTGGGTCAATGCTGCCTCTAAAGGTGTCGCAAGCTTTCCAAACTGCATCGTTGATGTCTTTCTGAGTTATTTTAGCCATGATATTTATTTTATTGCGTTGATTATTTGTTGTTGAATTTGTTTTTCTCTGAGTGCTTCAATTTTCTGCTTCAAGGATTTTTCTTTGTTGCGGAGTTTTGAAATTTCTACAATTGCCATTTGCGTTTTAATATCTGGAACTGGTATTTCCAAATTCTCTAAAACCTGTTTTGAGATAGAAGGGATAGAAGTGCCAATGGCTTGTCCTTTTAAAAGGGTTTGTGTGGTATGGCTATTTAGAAACCAAGCCAGAAACTGAGGCAACACTTTGTTGTCTGTTGGTCTGATAACAAAAAATGAAGTGGAGGCCACAGATGGTTCGTTGTGGTTTTCAAAAACGGCTGCAAAGTTTTTGGTTCCTTTAGCCGCAAAAAGCACATCACCGTCTTTTAGCAAGTGCTTTTCAGAAATCCCCTCAGTCGGCAAATCGGGGTGAAGAATTGAATGTAACTGTCCGAATTCGTCAAAATGCTTAGACTGTAGATACACCAATTCGCCAAAGCCAGCGGGCTTTGCAAAGAGTCCGGTTTGGATGTTTGTGATATCTTTTATTAGTGTGTTCAAATTTATTCCTTTGTAATGATGCTACAAAAGTAGGTAAAGTTTTCTTATTACCAAACTTTTTATTAAAATAATTTTAAGTAGGGGTTCTACAAATTGAAGTTGCTTCGTCTGTACTGCCTTTTGTGCGTAGGGTAAAAGTGGCTCTTTTGGCATTGCAGAAGGGTCGGATTGTGGGCAGGGCAAAGCCAAATGTGCCACTTATGAGGTGGCAGAAATTCATTTTTTTGTGCGGTGGGGTGTTTTATTTTTTCTTGGGTCAGCTTGTGTGTCGCCAAGTTGGTCTGTTGTACTGTGTCAAGGTACAGCGAAATTGTCTGTCGAGTTAAGGTCGACTGAAAATTCTGGTAAGGATTTCAAAAGTCGATTTTTTGGATGTCTTGTTGAAGGTCGTTGTGTCGTCTTTTAGGCTTGCTTGTAACTCTCAAATATACGCAGTTCAATTAAAAAGTCAAAAATTTCTATAACTATTTTTGAAAGATTATAAACTATTGCCAATCTATGTAATGAAGTAAAAATTATAAAAAAATGCATTGACTTATTGTGAGGTTTGAAAAGTTTATTTGTATTACGCAGTAGAATAGTTATTTGAATTGCGCAAGCTTATTATTAAGTTATTTGTATTTTTTATTATTTACCTTTTGATTTAATTTGTATATATATTTAATTGTCAATTGCTTATTGCAATAAAATTTATTTTCCATTTTAAAGAAAAGTATTGTAGAATAAAGTATATCTTTGCCATGCAAAATGGTTATTCTATTTGTAAAAAATAGAAAATTAAAAGGGAACTCCGGTGCAAGTCCGGGACAGTCCTCGCTGCTGTAAGTTTTTATACTTTTTGACGATATACCACTGCTTTTTGCGGGAAGGTGTCAAGAAGGAAACAAGTCAGAAGACCTGCCATGAGCACAATAAATTCGGAACTTTCGAGGCAAAGGGGATGAAGTGGTTGCACTCGCTGTATATCTGCTACATTCCTTTTTGTTGAGACAAAAAATAGAAATGCAGAACATCAATTGGTTGATAGGTTTATTGTTTATGAGTGCGACTTGGGTATCGGCAAATCCTCAGGATAGTATTGCTTATTCTATTGAGTTGGATACCTTAGTAGTGAAAAAAACTCTTTCAGCTGAAAATAGTTCAAAAAGTACAGTAGGAGATGTGCTTAAATCTGAACCAGGTGTATTTGTTCGAACAAGTACCTTGGGTGGTGTACAGTCTGTTTCAGCTCAAGGATTGACTTCTCAGTACGTGCAAGTTTTATGGAATGATGTACCTGTGAGTTCTGGTATGTTGGGAGTGGCAGATTTGTCATTATTTTCAATAGGATATAGGCAAGAGGTCAATTATTCTATTCAGGGTCAGGAATTTGTAACAGGAGGATTGGCAGGTATTGTTAATATTAAAGATGGGTCTGGAAGTGATAATGACAATCTTTTAAGATTTAAACAATCTATTGGTTCTTTTGGACTGTTGTCAAGTGGAATCTATTATGAAGGAATGAAAAAGCGACATTCTTGGTCAATTATGGTCAACTATGAAAAAGCAAAAAATAATTTTTCATATACAGATTATACCGTTTTCCCAAATGTGAAAAGGAATCAACAGCATGGTGCTTATTACAAATGGAATATTTACCCTCAATGGAGTATGACGCTCAAAAATGGTAGCCATTTGTATTGGTATCAGGAGATTTTATCTATCCATCGTGAGATACCGCCTTACTTGGTGTCGCCCAATAATTTGTTGAACCAAGATGATATGGTGGCTAGGCAGATGTTGAAATGGAGTATGAAGAAAAATAAAGTTGAACATCTTTTTAGTGGTATGTATTTATATCAGAATTTGTACTATAAAGATTTTGTTCTTAATAGAGAAAGAGATAATAAAGAAAATCAAGGGTTTTTGAGATATCAAGGAGAAGTTAATGTTCATCCCAAATGGAAATTTTCTTACGGAAATGATATTAAATTAACTGCTGTCAATACTAAAAATTATCAATCTGGAGTTAAAGAATGGGCTTGGGATGCTTTTGTATCTACCACATTTTCTCCCAATAAAAATTCCCAAATTAAAGCTTTGTTGAAAACATCCCATAGAAGTCAATTGCAATGGGTATTGCCATTTTTTATAGAAGCCAACACTTTTAAAGGAAAAAATCAAAACTGGAAAATTTGGGGAAGGATTGGCAAAGATGCAAGATTTCCTACGCTCAATGATAGGTATTGGGCTCCTGGTGGTAAAGAAGATTTGAAAACAGAAACGAGTATCAACGTTTCTACTGGAGTTTCATTTCGTCATGTTATTAAAGAAAAATGGGAATGGAATCATCAAATAGATTTTTTTGCCAATAAGATTAGCAATATGATTCTTTGGCTGCCAACCAATAGAGGGTATTTTCAACCTCAAAATGAGGGCAAAGTATTTGCTTATGGTTTTAATGTTGGACAGTCTATCAATTGGTTAAGTGGATTTCATAAAATTATTTTTAAAGCAGATTACTCTTTTAATAGATCAGGTAATATTGAAAAGAAGCAAAATAACGATAAAACTCAATGGGTGCAATTGCCTTATTATCCGATACATTCAGGTAAGTTGGCAATGATATACAATTGGAAGAATTTGACATTCGATATTGATGGGCAAAGTTATTCTCAACGATTTGTAACTAGAGATGCAGGTGTGTATATTCCTGCATACACTATACTCAATGCATCAATAGCTTATTTGCAGAAAATTAAGAAAATAGAATTAGAAGGGCGGATGACATTTCATAATATACTGAATAGTAATTATGAGGAAGTGAAGTATCGCCCGATGCCAGGAACAAATTATTTATTTACATTATTAATAACGTGGAAACATGAAAAAAAATAGTCCAATTTTAGTTTGGGTATTAGGCTTTTTTGTCCTATTATCCAGTTGTAAGAAAACAGAGGTTTTCTATGAAGAAGATGGTTTGAAATCTGCAAAAGGATTTTATATTATCAATGAAGGTGCTTTTACTATGGGTAATTCTAGTTTGAGCTTTTTTGATTTTGACAAAAATGAAGTTACAAATGATTTATTTGAGCGTATCAATACTAGACCGATAGGTGATGTGTTTCAAAATTTGAAATTTAATAATGGCAAAGGCTATTTGGTTGTCAATAATTCAGCAAAAATTGAAGTGGTAGATAGTGCTTCTATGAAGAGTATCAAGACGATAGAAGGGTTTGTATCTCCTAAGAATATTGAATTTTATAAGAATAAAGCATTTGTTACAGATTTGTATAGCAATGTGATTACTATTATCAATTCAGAAACATTCGAGAAAAAATCTACTATTGAAGTGAATGGTTCTACTGAAGATATTTTATTGAGTAATGGTAAGTTGATAGTGGCTGTCAATCAATCTGTTGAATATACAGCTGATAATCAACAAGGTATTTTAATTATAGATCCGGAAACAGAAAAAATTGAGAAATACATTAAATTATCTGAAGGTGCTGTGGACGTAGAAACAGATTATAACAATGATATTTGGGTGTATTGCACAGGCTTTTGGGGCAATAATGCTCCTGGTAAATTGTATAAAATTGATGGGGCAAACTATAAAGTTAAGAATACTTTTGATTTTGGTCGCTTAGCTTATTTTGGTGCTCCGTTAAGATTAAATTCATCTAAGAACACTATTTATTTCGCTTTGGCTGCTGTTGGTTCATATACGCAATTTGATATTTTTCAAATGCCGATTAATGCTACTGAATTACCAACAGAAGCATTGTTTAGTGGTGCTAAAAGATATATTTATGGATTTCATATTGATGAGCTTAAAGATGAATTGATTGTATTAGATGCTATTGATGGTACTCAGAAAGGGGAGATGTTGAGAGTTGATCTCAAGAATAAAACAGTTAAAGGCGTATATAACGTGGGATATTTCCCTAGTAATATTGTTTTAAAATACTGATAAAATTATTAAAAGTCATCGTCTCTTCTTAATTTTAGAAGAGATGATGCAATTGATGAAGTACTGTTGTAATTGTGGCGCCGATGTCCACTTTATTGATGTAGAAGGTGATAATAGAAAAAGATTTGTTTGTGATAATTGTAAAACAATTCATTATACCAATCCGAAAGTAGTAGCAGGTGCTTTAGTTTACTGGGAAGATAAAGTGCTTCTGTGTAAACGAGCTATTGAACCCCGTTTTGGATATTGGAATTTGCCAGCAGGTTATCTTGAAGATGGTGAAACTTCGGAAGAAGGAGCGGCTCGTGAAGTCATGGAGGAGGCAGGAGCTGAGTTTATTTTGAAAGGTGTACATGCTGTATATAATCTTCCACAAGCCAACCAAGTGTATATTCATTTTTTAGGCGAATTGAAAGACGGCAAATATGCCAATGGACCTGAAAGTATAGAAACAGCTTTATTTACTGAAGAACAAATTCCTTGGAATGATATGGCATTCACTTCTTCTTATTTTGCTCTGAAAAGATATTTTGAAGACAAAAGGAATGGTGTAGAGAAGACGCATTTAGGTACTTTTCCACAGAAGAAGTGAGAGGTGAAAAGTGAAATATAAATTAAAAAGTTCGAGGTACGAAGTACGAATAAAAAATGCTGGTGGTTGAGTGCTTCGACAAGACTCAGCAACCACCTGCCGAAACCAACTACAAAGGACGCTAAGTTTTACGCAAAGTTCACGAAGTGATAGATAGTATTACACATTGCGTATGCGCCCTGCACCATAGATTTTGATGCTGGGTACCCAGCATACGAAGAAAGCGTGATTTCTTCAACTGTTTGAGACGAAGTCGAGTTTTGAAGAAATAGCTGATACTATCCAAAATTTAACCGCAAAGAACGCTAAGTTTTACGCAAAGTTCACGGAGTTTAATGAAGTAATGAGTAGATATAGATTGCTTCGTTCCTCGCAAAAATGATTATCTTGGCTCATGCTGATAAGCATCTCTAAATTCATTAAAATACATAACTAAACGAATACCCTAATCTAGTTTAGGATAAAGAGTTTATGGAAGTGTAAAAGCTATTCTAAAATCTTAATAACTCAATGCTTTTTCTACATTGGATTTGGAGCCAATAAATATCGGTACTCTTTGATGAAGTTTAGTGGGGACAACATCCAAAATGCGAATCTCTCCTGTGCTAGCACTTCCTCCAGCTTGTTCTTGGATAAATGCCATTGGATTACATTCATACATCAAGCGCAATTTGCCTTTACCTGATTTTTTACTAAGTGGGTAAATAAATATTCCTCCTTTCAATAAATTTCTATGAAAATCAGCAACCATTGAACCAATATATCTTAATGACAAAGGTTTTTTGTCTTCATCAGTGGATATGCAAAAATCAATATAATCTTGAACATTTTTATTAAAGTCATGATAATTGCCTTGATTAATTGAATAAATCTTTCCTTTTGATGGCGTTTTGATGTTGGGATGAGATAAGCAAAATTCTCCAATCGCTGTATCTAAAGTGAAGCCATTGACTCCATTGCCTGTAGTGTAAACAAGCATAGTAGATGAACCATAAATGACATATCCAGAAGCTACTTGTTTGTTGCCTTCTTGAAGGAAATCTGCATTTGTACATGGTGTTCCTATTGGAGATATTCTTCTATAAATTGAGAAAATTGTACCAACAGATGCATTGCAATCAATATTTGAAGAACCATCCAATGGGTCAAATAATACTAAGTACTTCGCATTTTGACATTGAGGCTCATCATGAAAAGATACAAAAGAATCTTCTTCCTCAGAAGCTATTCCGCAACATTCTCCACTGGTTTTGAGATATTTAATGAAGATAGTATTGGCAA
Organism: Chitinophagales bacterium; assembly: GCA_023957245.1. Lineage (GTDB taxonomy): Bacteria > Bacteroidota > Bacteroidia > Chitinophagales > JADIYW01 > JAMLHH01. The sequence continues at coordinate 43,160 of JAMLHJ010000015.1, read as the reverse complement.
ATTCATCTAACTTTTTGACTTCCTCACCTTGTATGTTTGTCGCTCCCGTCTCGCCTAAAATATTTTCTACCAATCCTGCTTTACTCAAATCTCTATTAATGATTTTTGCTGCTACACTGATATCTCTAAGCAATCTTGAAAGTTCGCCAGTAGCTTCTTTGGCTTCTTTTTGACTTTGTATAATGAATTCGTCTAAAGTGATTAACTTCTCCATGTAAAATTTTCTGTAAGGCAAATATAAAGTTTAATACCATTAAAATTTTAAAACTTTATAATAGTTCTATGAAAACAAATTTTACTACTTCCTTAAAGCTATTTTACCTGCATTTATAAACTGAATATTATATTGATATAACGAAAAAAGGAAGCTCTTTTGGAACTTCCTTTTACTTTTTACGATACTTTTTCTCCTTTTCTAGATATTGCTCTACAGTGTGATGAAAGAATATAATCTGTTATATTGTAGAAGGAGATATCAGTAAAAAGCTTTTGTAATCATGCAAACTTTTTTATTGGTTTGGCTATTGTGGGGAAATGGGATACTCGTTTTTTTCATTATTTAAAGCTCAATCTTTTTTGATTAATTTTCATACGTCATTTGACGTATTTTTTATTGAGTATTGATAAAATGGAACCCTATTTCTCAAATTTTAAGATGTTTATGTTTTAATAAGCAATTTCTTATTGAGGATATTGATGTTCTTAGGTTTAGTTAGCCTTAAAAGTGTGGTGCTCTTTTTTTCTTTCCATATCTATATGTAGCTTTGCACAAGAAAGATTTTTTATGCCTATTAGACCTAGGAGAAATAGATTGACTCCTTCAATAAGAAGTATGGTTGCCGAAACATCGCTTTCTGTGCAACAATTGGTGCAGCCTCTTTTTGTAGCAGATGCTAATAATGTTCAAAAATCTATTTCTGCTATTCCAGGAATTTTTCAATACAGTCTAGATAATATCCTGCGTGAGGTAGAAGAATGTTTGAAGTTGAATCTAACAAATTTTATTCTTTTCCCTATTATAGAACAAAGCCTGAAAGATGATGATGCTTCTTATAGTCATCATCCTAGAAATTTTTTCTTTCATGCAATAAGGATGATTAAGCAAGAGTTTCCAGAAACTTGTTTGATTGGAGATGTATCATTGAATACTTATCATCCTACTGGCGCTGATGGTATCATCATTGACAATAAAGTTGATAATGATAGGACACTTCCTATATTGGCGGCTATCTCATTGGCACAATGTGATGCAGGAATTGACATTTTGGCTCCTTCAGACATGATGGATGGGCGTGTGGGGTATATTCGTGAAGTGCTTGAAGATCAAGGATTTTCAGATATTTCTATAATGGCACATTCTGTAAAATATGCTTCATCATTTTATCAACCATTTAGAAATTTGATGGAATCTAATATTGACAATAATTCTAAGAAATGTTATCAATTAAACCCAGCAAATATTCGTGAGGCAATTAGAGAAGCCCAATTGGATATTGCAGAAGATGTAGATTTTTTGATGGTTACACCTGCATTACACTATTTAGATGTGATACACAGAATTAAAGAACAGACTAATCTTCCATTGGCAGCATTTCATGTCAGTGGAGAATATGCCATGTTGAAAGCTGCTGCTCAGAATGGTTGGTTGGATTATCATCAAAGCCTAGAAGAAACATTGATTTCTATAAAGCGAGCTGGTGCTGATATTGTTATTTCTTATGGCGCAAAAGATTTTGCTAAATTGAGAAAATCATAGAATAAGCCTTATTTTATTGATTGCAAGTATAAATGACTAATGGAAGAAAAAGATAAAAAATTTCCCCAAAGAAATATTTTTAAGATACTCTGGCATGCGAGATGTCCGCAATGTGGGCAAGGTGAAATGTTTAAAGATCCCAATCCATATCATCTATATAATTACGATAAGATGAATAGATATTGTAGTGGATGCCATCTAGACTTTGAAAATGAAACAGGTTTTTATTTTGGAGCTATGTATGTGAGTTATGGGCTAGGAGTGGCATTGTCAGGAGTGAATTTTCTTATCTATTTATTATTTTTCGGGTTTGATCCGATTGTTCCTTATTTGATAGCCAATTCGATTATTTTAGTAGGATTATGGCCTATAGTTTTTAGAGTATCGAGAGTTATTTATCTATGGCTAATGGAACTTCTTTTTCCTGATTCCAGTTCCAAGCCAGATAGCCAATAAAAAAAGCTACCCTTTGAGGAGTAGCTTTTATGAATAATGTAAGTGTAGAAATTATTGACCAGCAGCACCTTCTTTAGCTAATACATTACCTTTGATTTGTAATACATCAGTATTGTTAGTTGCATTGCTAACTACAGTTACAGTTTTAGTAAAAGAACCGATTCTGTTAGTGTCATAATGAACTTTGATAGAAGATTTTTGACCAGGTAGGATAGGTTCTTTCGGCCATTGAGGAACAGTACATCCACAAGATCCTGTAGCTTTTGAAATAATTAATGGAGCATTACCTGTGTTGGTCAAGGTAAATTCTCTACTTCCGTCAGCACCTTGGTTGATAGTACCGTAATCAATAGTAGTCGCTTCCCATTTAATAGAAGGACCTGCCTCAGTTTGTGCGTTAGCAACTACAAATACTGACAATAGCAGGGTTAATGATAACATTAGCTTTTTCATATAAAATACTTTTAGTTTTATTGAGTCTATTCAAATCTAATGCCTGATTGAATATTTGCACTCATTTTTTTGATTTATTTTTTTGAATTTAACATAAAATTAGAGTTTTGTTACTCAATTACTAAATGTATCTTTGGAATTGATGAAAAAATGGATTGTTACATTCTTGTTTTTATTGCCATGTATAATGGTATTTGGAGAAAGTGCAGATAGTACTACTCGGTCTGATAATATACGCTTATACTCAGGTTTTAGATTTGGGTTTGGAGGGGCTAAACAAAGAAATACTGTTATTAATGGTAAAGATGGAAAATTTGCACTCAATCCCAATATTGGAACTTCACTATGGGTAAGGTTTAGGCAACATATAGGATTGATGATAGAAGCCAATTATTCCTTGAAAGGTATAAGATTTAATAATGAGTATAAAGATACATTGACCATCTATCAGAGAAGGTTACATTATTTAGAATTTCCAGTATTGCTCCATACATCTTTAGGAACACAAAAATTTAATGAGTTTTTTGAAATAGGAATAGCACCTTCTTATGTATCAGGTATTTATGATCAGACTACTCAATTTGTTAATAAAGAAGTAGTGGCTACCAGCTCAGAACAATTGATATATAACCGACCATTGCCATTGCCTACTTCCAGATTTGATATGAGTGTATTAATAGGAGCAGGAATGAGTGTGTCATTGGGTCCTGGTCTTTTACATGCAGGATTTAGGACAAATATTGGATTGTTTGATATTTATAAATTAGATAGGATAGGGTATATCAATCAAAATCAACATCAATTTACTTTCCAACTTCAATTTGCCTACTTATGGCATGTGAAATCTTTTAAGAAAGATAAATAGGATGAAATTAGTGTGCATCCATCGGAAGCCTAATTTCTTTATTGAATCTATGTAGGAAAATAAATGGAATAGCCATTAACATAAAAAAGCCTACTATATAAAATCCATCCATATATGCCAAAAGATAGCTTTGTTGTGTAACGATACCATCTAAAGATTTTAAAGTCATACTTTTTGCTGTAATACCATCAATACCTCGTGATACTATTCCTTGCCATAGCATTTGAAATCTTTCTACAGAAACTGGATTATAATCACTGATATTTTCTACTAAATGCCCACGATGAAAAGCTACTCTCTTATTAATCATTGTGGTGATGATGGCTATTCCAAAAGAACCACCCAATTGTCGCATCATATTATTGATACCTGCACCTTGTGCTATATCTTTTCCCTCTAATCCAGATAATGCAAGGCTTGTTAAAGGTACGAAACATAGACTCATACCTATCCCTCTGATGATTAAAGGAAGGAAAAAGTCATTTTCACCTGTTTGTAAAGTGGACTTTGCCAGCATTTCGGTAAAGACAAAAAATAAGATAAATCCTATTGTCGCTAATATTTGTGGCGGAAATCTTCTTTTCAGTAATATACCTACTATAGGCATCATAAATATTGTTGCCAAACCTCCAGGGAATAAAAGTTCTCCTGTTTTCAATGAAGTAAATCCTAAAAGATTTTGTGCAAATATTGGATAAATAAATACCGAAGCATATAGACCTACTCCCAAAATAAATGAGGTGACCATTCCAATTGCTAAATCTCTATCTTTCAATACCTTAAAATTAACGATAGGATTGTCAATACTCAATTCCCGCCAAATGAAAATGATGATACCCAATGTGGAAGTCATGATTAAGGTCAATATAAAATTGCTTTCTAACCAGCTTTCCTCTTCTCCTTTTTCAAGTAATACCTGAAGACTACCGATACCTATTGCAAGAAATAAAATTCCCCACCAATCGATACTTTTTTCCTTTTCGCCAGGAGTAGCTTTGATAAAATAATAGGACATAGCAAGTGCTAAAATTCCTAATGGTATATTGACAAAAAATATCCAAGACCAATTGAGGTGATAGGTAATATAACCTCCAATAGTGGGACCAATAGTGGGGCCTACGACAACACCCAATCCAAATAAGGCAGTAGCCATTCCTATTTGTTCTTTAGGCCATGTTTCTACAAGTATTGTTTGCGATGTAGATAACAATCCTCCACCAGCTAATCCTTGAATAATTCTAAAAAAGACAAGCATTTCTATTGATGATGCTTCTCCACAGAAAAAAGAAGAAATTGTGAATACGGTGATGGATGCCATGAAATAATTTTTTCTCCCAAACCTTAAACTCAACCATGCTGACATAGGGAGAATAATTACGTTGGCAACTGCATATCCAGTTACAATCCAACCCACTTCGCTGAGTGTTGCACCGAGATTACCCATTATTTGAGGTAGTGAAACATTGACAATTGTGGTATCTATCAACTCTAATAATGTTGCCATTATTACAGTGATTGTAATCATCCATCTTTTTAAAGGGTTGGTTTCCACAGCTTTAAAGTGTTGTTGTAAAATAAATTATTTAGTGCGAACAGTCACTTTTGCACTCAATCCTGGTTTGAGTTTATTTTTCAATGACTCAGGTATGTTGATTGATATTTTCACAGGCACTCTTTGTACAATTTTTGTAAAATTTCCTGTTGCATTATCAGGAGGGAGCAATGAAAATTTGGCTCCAGTAGCAGGAGAGAATGAAACCACTTTTCCTTCAAGTGGAATATCTGGATATGCATCTAAAGTAATAGTTGCAGATTGTCCGATTTCCATATTTTCTATTTGTGTTTCTTTAAAATTGGCAGTGATGTATAAAGATGAATCACTAATAATGGCAAATAAAGATTGTCCTGGTTGGATAAACTGACCTAATTGCACATTCTTTTTAGAAATAATACCACTGACAGGAGCAGTAATTATAGTATGTGCAAGATTTAATTGAATTAATTCAATATCTAATTCTCTTAGAGATAAACCAGAATTAGCAGCACTGACTTGACTTGAACTTGTAATGACTTGTTCTTGATTGACAGACAACTGATCTTGAGCAGCAGCCACTTGCTTTAATAGTACTTCATATTGGTTTTTAGCTACTTCATATTGAACTAATGCACCATCTCTTTCAGCTTTGATTCTATCATAAACTTGTTGAGTTGTAGCACCTTGTTCTAGAAGGTTTGCAAACCTTTTAAATTCTTTTTCAGTTGCATCTACCTTTATTTTAGCTCCATCAATTTGAGCTTTTGCAGAAAGAAGATTTTGTTTGATAGCACTAAAATTTGCATTTGAAGCTTTGGCTCCTGCTTGAGAAATTCCTAAACTAGATTTAGTGACATCCACATTTTTTTGTGTAGAATTCAAACCTGCTTGAGCTTGTTTTAGGCGGATTTGCATTTCTCTATCATCTAACCTGACAATAATTTCTCCTTGACGTATAGGAGTGTTTTCTTCGATTAATATATTATCTACAAATCCAGGTATTCTTGATACAACGGGCACTATGTCTCCATTGATTTGTGCATTGTCTGTTTCTTGATGAGATTGACCAAATTGGTATTTGCTATATCCGTAATAAATTCCAGCTGTTAAAATAACTAGTATCAATGCGATAAATATGTATTTCTTTTTTGAAGTATTCTTTTCTTCAGTAAATGCTGATGTTGAATTAGATTCCATTGAAATATTTAAGGCTGTAAATCTAAAAAAAACAGTTTTAAAGTCAGTTTTATTATATTGTTTTCAATTTGAAGTTTTGATTAACAATGATTTGAAGATTCAAATTTGCGGAGATTATTAGTGTTCAAAATTGTATTTTGTAAATATTATTAGAAGGGAAATATGGCTCATCAACATTTATATGATAGTAATGGTAAGCAAATGTGTTGCTTGAGAGAAGAAAAGATTTTGGCGCAAGCAGAAGCGCACAATCATAAACTTCAACAACACAATCATAGTCATCATCATGATCATGATCATAGTCATCATCATGATGAAGATGGGAGTGTTGTTCGATTATTTTTCCCAGCGATAGTTTCTTTTGTGGTTCTAATTACTGTATTGTTTTTGCAACATATTTATCAACCTTCATGGTTCACTTTTCCAATAAAACTATCGGGATATTTACTGGCTTTTGTACCTGTTGGCATTCCAGTAATTAAAGATGCATGGCAAAGTATCAAAGTAGGAGAGTGGTTTTCAGAATTCACGCTGATGACAATAGCTACATTAGGAGCTTTTTTTATTGGAGAATATCCAGAAGCTGTTGCGGTGATGTTGTTTTATTCGATAGGTGAAGTTTTTCAGACGATGGCTGTTTCCAAAGCCAAAAGAAATATTAAATCATTATTGGATCAGCGACCTGATGTGGCTACCGTTATTAGAGATGGACAGGCAGTAAATGTGGAAGCTAAGCATGTTCAAATTGGTGAGACTATACAATTAAAACCAGGAGAGAAATTAGCTTTAGATGGTATTGTACTGTCAGATTCAGGAGCTTTTAATACATCATCTTTGACTGGAGAAAGCCGTCCTGATACCAAATATAAAGGAGAAGAAGTACTTGCGGGCATGCTGAATCTGAATAAAGTTACATTAGTAAAGGTGAGTAAAATTTATTCTGATAGTAAATTGAGCAAAATATTAGAATTAGTTCAAGATGCCACTAAGCAGAAGGCTCCGACTGAATTATTTGTACGCAAATTTGCAAAAATATATACTCCTATTGTTGTTGCTTTAGCAGTAGCTTTGTGTTTATTACCTTATTTTTTTGTAGCCAATTATGTATTTGATGAATGGCTTTATCGTGCGCTGATATTTCTGGTAATATCCTGTCCTTGTGCATTGGTAATATCTATTCCTTTGGGTTATTTTGGAGGGATTGGTGCAGCAAGTAGGCATGGTATCCTCGTTAAGGGGAGTAACTTTTTAGACATTATTGCCCAAACACAACATGTCGTCATGGATAAGACAGGCACTATGACAGAAGGTGTTTTTAAAGTGCAAGAAGTGGTTTTTAATAGTGATTTTGATCAAGATTACATTTTAAAGATTGTCAATATTTTAGAACATCATAGTACTCATCCCATTGCTACTGCTATTCATGAGTATATAGGAGAATTAGATATTTCAATAGCACTTAAAGATATTGAAGAAATTTCTGGTCATGGTCTGCGTGCAATTGTAGATGAAAAAGAGATTTTGGCTGGAAATTTTAAGCTTATGGATAAGTTTGGAATTTTGTATCCTATTCAGCCATCTGAAATCGTGAATACTACTATTGCTGTTGCTTATGATAGTAAATTTGTGGGTTATATTACAATAGCAGATCAGATTAAAGAAGATGCACTTTCGACAATTCAGAAATTGCATACAATGGGTGTCAAAACGACAATGTTGAGCGGTGACAAATCTACTGTTGTCAAACTTGTAGGTGAAACTTTAGGAATTGATTATTATTATGGAGATTTACTTCCAGATGATAAAGTTAAGAAAGTCAAAGAGATAAAGATATCTGGTGAAAGTGTTGCTTTCGTTGGTGATGGTATAAACGATGCACCAGTTGTTGCATTGAGTGATGTTGGAATCGCCATGGGAGGTTTGGGTAGTGATGGGACAATAGAGGTGGCTGATATTGTTATACAAGATGATCGACCATCAAAAATTCCGTTGGCAATAAAGATTGGGAAAAGTACTAGGCAAGTTGTATGGCAAAATATTGCATTAGCATTTGGTGTGAAGGCGATTGTTTTGATACTTGGCGCAGGAGGTGTTGCTACAATGTGGGAAGCTGTATTTGCAGATGTAGGAGTGGCTTTATTGGCAATATTAAATGCAATAAGGATACAGAGAATGAATTTTGACTAATGATTTTTAGTTTTATTTCTAATTCTGCTATTTCATTTAGCATAATATTTATTTTGAATTTATTCAGAAAAATGGGAAAAGCTTTCTTTTGAAAATTGAGCTTAGGAGATAAAATTAACTATCAAATAAAAATATTTTCCAATTATTTAAAATTTAGTTAATTTTCTTTAAAATTCTTTATAATGAAAAGATGGGTCATTTTTATTATAGCTTTTGTATGCTTTTCAACTTTTATTAAAGCTCAAAATTCTTCTCCCCAATCAATGTCAAATTTAAGTCATGCGACTAGATGTGGAACAGATATCATACATAATCGGATGATGCTTGAGAATAATGATTATCGAAAAAAGATGCAGGCTTTTGAAGAATTGGTTCAATCATCTGAATCATCAATTTATTCAAAGAGTGCGTCAACAATTGTTATTCCAGTAGTTGTTCATGTGATGTCCACTGGAAACCATTTGACAGATATCTCTGTAGAACAAATACAAGAAGCAATAAAAGTGCTGAATCAAAGATACCGTAAAGTTCCTGGTTCCATTGGAGATGGTAATGGTGTGGATATTGGTATTGAGTTTGCTTTAGCTGTGAGAGATCCTAATGGAAATTGTACGAATGGTATCACTTATACCAATATGTCATCTAATACTGCTTATATGAATAATGGTGTCAGATTAGAGGGGAATGTAGGGATAACTGATTTGCAACTCAAAAATACAATTAGATGGAATCCCAATCTCTATTATAATTTATGGTTGGTTTCAGAAATTGATAATAATGAAGGAGGCTTAGGAATTTTAGGGTATGCTTATTTTGCCTCATCGCATGGATCAAATCTTGATGGTGCTGTGATGCTAGTCAATACAGTTAAAAATACTCGTTCTAATACTTTGGCTCATGAATTAGGACATGCTTTTAATCTTTATCATACATTTGAAGGAGATGGTAATGGGAGTTCTTGCCCTGCAAATGGTAATTGTAGTACTCAAGGAGATAGAGTCTGTGATACACCTCCTCACAAAATGGATGATTGTAGCTCGACGACTTGTTCTTCATCTCCAGATATTAATAATTCACTCAACAACTACATGAGCTATTGTAGCGATGCCAATACGACCTTATTTACTCAAGGTCAAAAAGATAGAGTGATTTCTGCAATGAATACTACTAGAAAATCATTTTTAGCTTCTCAAGGAAATTTATCTCTAACTCCTCCTGCCATTGCTCAAGCAGACTTTTATTCTCCTTCATCTTCTGCATGTTTAGGAAATAGTGTACAATTTTTTGATAATTCATCGTGTATTCCCAATACTATGCTTGCTGATGGAGAATGGAGTAATATATCCTTCCAATGGACACTAACAAATGGGATTGAAACTTTGAATTCTACTTTACAAAATCCCGTTTTTACATTCAATTCACCTGGATCTTATGATGTTACACTTCAGGTAACTAATGCATTTGGAACTCATGCTCGTACAGTGAATGATTATATTTATGTTGCTAATAGTCCTATTAGTGCTTGTATTCCTTCTACTAACAATATTGGAAATTATGGTAGATGTGTAAGTCAGGTAAAATTCAATACTATAAATAACGCAACTGGTGTGTATTCGAATGAAGGATATACTGATTATTCTTGTTCATTGAGTACGATAGTGAAACCTGGCCTAACATATCCTATACAAATCTCTATGATGTCTTATGGAACTAATATTGAACAATGTGAAGTGTATATTGACTATAATAATAACGGAAATTTTGAAAGTAATGAATTGGTCTTTTCTGGAGTAGGGACTGCAAATAAAACAGCAACGATTTCAGGAAATGTGACGATACCTACGAGTGGAGCAATGACAAATAGAGTCTTGAGGATGAGGGTGATAGGTGATGCTCAAGCTATTACAGCAGGTAAAAGGTCATGCAGTAGCAATTTTTTAATCGGTGACGTTGAAGATTATGGTATTTATATATTGGCTGACGATTGCCCTACTGTTACAACACCAACATTTACCCAAATACAACCTATCTGCCAAGGTGAAAATATTAATTTACCTGCCTACTCGAATGAACAGATTTCAGGTACATGGTCGCCAGCCGTGAATACCAACGCTACCACAACTTATACATTTACTCCCAATGCTGGACAATGTGCGAACTCGGCTACAATGACAGTTACAGTAAATAGCAAGACAACTCCAACATTTACCCAAATACAACCTATCTGCCAAGGAGAAAATATCAATTTACCTGCCTACTCCAATGAACAGATTTCAGGTACATGGTCACCAGCAGTGAATGCCAACGCTACCACAACTTATACATTCACTCCAAATGCCGGACAATGTGCGAACTCGGCTACAATGACAGTTACGGTAAATGGCAAGATAACTCCAACATTTACCCAAATACAACCTATCTGCCAAGGAGAAAATATCAATTTGCCGACCAACTCCAATGAACAGATTTCAGGTACATGGTCACCAGAAGTGAATAGCAACGCTACCACAACTTATACATTTACTCCCAATGCTGGACAATGTGCCAATACAGCGACAATGACAGTTACGGTCAATGGAAAAACAACCCCAACATTTACCCAATTACAACCTATCTGTCAAGGAGAAAATATTAATTTACTTACCTATTCAAATGAACAGGTTTCAGGTACATGGTCACCAGCAGTGAATAGCAACGCTACCACAACTTATACATTTACTCCAAATGCTGGACAATGTGCGAACTCGACAACAATGACTGTTACAGTAAATGGCAAGATAACTCCAACATTTACCCAAATACAACCTATCTGCCAAGGAGAAAATATCAATTTACCTACCTATTCTAATGAACAGATTTTAGGTACATGGTCACCAGCTGTGAATAGCAACGCCACCACAACTTATACATTCACTCCCAATGCTGGACAATGTGCCAATACAGCGACAATGACAGTTACGGTCAATGGCAAGACAACACCTACGTTTACCCAAATACAACCTATCTGCCAAGGTGAAAATATTAATTTGCCGACCTATTCCAATGAGCAAATTTCAGGTACATGGTCACCAGCAGTGAATAGCAACGCCACCACAACTTATACATTTACTCCCAATGCTGGACAATGTGCCAACTCGGCTACAATGACAGTTATAGTAAATAGCAAGACAACACCTACGTTTACCCAAATACAACCTATCTGCCAAGGTGAAAATATCAATTTACCTACCTATTCTAATGAACAGATTTCTGGTACATGGTCGCCAGCAGTGAATAGCAACGCTACCACAACTTATACATTCACCCCAAACGCTGGACAATGTGCGAACTCGGCTACAATGACAGTTACAGTAAATAGCAAGACAACTCCAACATTTACCCAAATACAACCTATCTGCCAAGGAGAAAATATCAATTTACCTACCTACTCCAATGAACAAATTTCAGGTACATGGTCGCCAGCCGTGAATTCCAACGCTACCACAACTTATACATTTACTCCCAATGCTGGACAATGTGCGAACTCGACAACAATGACAGTTACGGTAAATGGCAAGACAATCCCAACATTTACCCAAATACAACCTATCTGCCAAGGAGAAAATATCAATTTACCTACCTATTCCAATGAACAAATTTCAGGTACATGGTCACCAGCGGTGAATACCAATGCTACCACAACTTATACATTTACTCCGAACGCTGGACAATGTGCCAATACAGCGACAATGACAGTTACAGTAAATAGCAAGACAACTCCAACATTTACCCAAATACAACCTATCTGCCAAGGAGAAAATATCAATTTACCTACATATTCCAATGAACAAATTTCAGGTACATGGTCACCAGCTGTGAATAGCAACGCCACCACAACTTATACATTTACTCCAAATGCTGGACAATGTGCGAACTCGACAACAATGACTGTTACAGTAAATGGCAAGATAACTCCAACATTTACCCAAATACAACCTATCTGCCAAGGAGAAAATATCAATTTACCTACCTACTCCAATGAACAAATATCAGGTACATGGTCGCCAGCGGTGAATACCAATGCTACCACAACTTATACATTTACTCCGAATGCTGGACAATGTGCCAATACAGCGACAATGACAGTTATTGTGAATGGCAAGACAACTCCAACCTTTACCCAAATACAACCTGTCTGCCAAGGTGAAAATATCAATTTGCCGACCTACTCCAATGAACAAATTTCAGGTACATGGTCACCAGCAGTGAATAGCAACGCTACCACAACTTATATATTTACTCCCAATGCTGGACAATGTGCGAACTCGGCTACAATGACAGTTACAGTAAATAGCAAGACAACTCCAACCTTTACCCAAATACAACCTATCTGCCAAGGTGAAAATATCAATTTACCTACCTATTCCAATGAACAGATTTCAGGTACATGGTCGCCAGCAGTGAATAGCAACGCTACCACAACTTATACATTTACTCCCAATGCTGGACAATGTGCGAACTCGGCTACAATGACAGTTACAGTAAATAGCAAGACAACTCCAACATTTACCCAAATACAACCTATCTGCCAAGGTGAAAATATTAATTTACCTACTTACTCAAATGAACAAATTTCAGGTACATGGTCACCAGTAGTGAATACCAACGCTACCACAACTTATACATTTACTCCCAATGCTGGACAATGTGCGAACTCGGCTACAATGACAGTTACGGTGAATAGAATAGTAATAGATACAATCATATCTATTGATAGCAATTCATTGATTGTAAACGAACAAAATGCAACATATATCTGGATAGATTGTGAGAATAACCAAGTTATAGATGGTGTAACGACTTCTGGCTATTCACCTGAAAAGAATGGGCATTATAAAGTTATTATTACTTCGACAATCTGCCCTCAAGTGTCATTTACTAGTGAATGTATTCCATTTATAGCTACAGGTTTAGAAGATATAAATTTTTCTGCAATACTTATTTATCCAAACCCATCGAGCAATTATATTAAGATTGAAAACACTGAAGGCTTGGGTGTTCAAAATTTGTTATTAAGAGATATTAACGGAAGGGTGCTTCAGAAATTCGACCATCATAGTAACTATAATATAAATATTCACCTTGATAATTATTCTCAAGGAGTATATCTATTAGAGTTTATTACGAAAAATGGGAATTATATTAAAAGAGTTGTTAAGTTATAGGTGTCGGTAGGTTTTTTGTAATGCATTGTTAGTCAATAATTAAAATGCATTTATACCTGTAATGTCCATTCCAGTTATCAATAAATGAACTTCGTGTGTGCCTTCATAAGTAATTACAGATTCTAAGTTCATGGCATGTCGCATCATTGGAAAAGCTCCAGTGATACCCATTGCGCCACATATTTGTCTTGATTCACGAGCAATGCGTAATGCCATTTCCACATTGTTGCGTTTTGCCATTGAGATTTGTGCAGGAGTTGCTTTTCCAGAATTAATTAATTGTCCAATTCTGAAAGATAAGAGTTGAGCTTGAGTGATTTCTGTAATAAATTCTGCCAATCTTTTTTGAGTCAATTGAAATGCAGCTAATGGTTTATCAAACTGATAGCGATCTTTGCTGTATTCAAGAGCTGAATGTAAACAATCCATTGCTGCGCCTATTGCGCCCCATGATATTCCATATCTAGCTGATGATAAGCAACTTAAAGGAGCTTTTAACCCTTTTGCGTTTGGAAGGATATTTTCTTCAGGGATAAATACATCTTGAAATACCAATTCTCCTGTGATAGATGTTCTTAAAGACCACTTTTCATGAATAGTTGGGGTTGAAAATCCTTGCATTGCTCTTTCGACAATCAGGCCTATTACATAATTGTTTTCATCTTTTGCCCATACTACTGCTAGGTGACAAATAGGGCTATTGGTGATCCACATTTTGTTGCCATTTAGAAGATATCCTCCTTGTACTTTTTTGACACGACACTCCATTCCGTTGGGATTACTACCATGATTGGGTTCTGTCAGTCCAAATGAACCAATATATTCTCCTGTGCTGAGTAAGGGTAAAAATTTTTGTTTCTGTTGTTCTGAACCGAATTTCCAAATAGGGTACATAACTAATGAGCTTTGTACACTTGCACAACTTCTGATACCAGAATCTGCTCTTTCCAATTCTTGCATGATAATACCATAGGTAATAGTATCAAGTCCTCCTCCTCCATATTCTTTAGGGATATGTGGTCCTAGACAACCCATCTGTCCCAGTTGTTGCATAATTTCAGGATGGAATGTTGCATTTTGTGCCCAGTCCTCAATATGAGAAATGATATCTCTATTGATCCAAGCACGAATAGATTGCCTGATATTGATTTGCTCTTCGGTTAATAATTCATCAATCATTGCATAATCAAATCCTGAATAAGTCTGAGCATATATGTTAAGCATAGATATAGTTTTAAGATTTGCTAAATTAGTGTTTTAAAATTTTAAAAATGAATGTTGTCATCAGAGTGGAAGCTATCAAAGTGTGGGCATATATTGGAGTTTATCATGATGAGCAAGTTCAAGGTCGTTATTTTACAATAGATGTAGAAGTTGTAGCAGATTTGTCTGAAGCAGAAATATTGGAAGATAAATTAGAATCTGTATATAATTATGAATGGATTGCAAATATTGTTCATTCAGAAATGAAGATACCATGTGCATTGTTGGAGAAAAAAGCAATCATTATTGCCAATGCGATTAAATCTACAGATAATAGATTGAAAAGTGTTAAATTGAAGCTATCCAAGTTGAATCCACCATTGGAAGGAGAGATAAAATCAAGCTCTGTTGAAGTTTTTATTTAAATTTTTCGGTCTTAGATTTTTTAATTTCAATAAATGTATATCTTTGCAGTCTTGAAAGGGTCGGTTGGCCGAGTGGCTAGGCAGAGCTCTGCAAAAGCTTGTACGGCGGTTCGAATCCGCCATCGACCTCTTAAAATGCCCTAAGTTTTTACTTAGGGTTTTTTTGTTTTTCATCATTTTTTGAATGAGGAACACTTCTTTTATTAGTACAGGGTAAAGAATAGCATGCTTTAGATTTTTTATATTAATTTAGTTTTGTAGAATTAGATGGATAATTGTAATGAAGATTTTAAATAAGAGACAGTCCTATTATTATATTTTATTTGGGATAGGAGTGTTTTTTTTAATATTTTCTTATGCTTTTAATCAATATCACAATGAAAATTTTGCTGTCCGTAAATCGGTCAAAATTATTTCAAGATGGATTCAACAAGAAGAAGCTAGTGCTGATAAAATTTATCAAATCTTAAAAAAAGATAAGCAGTTAAGTTCTACCTCAAATCTGTTTGATATTATTGATTCAAATATAAGTAGTACTCAGACTAAGATTTATATAGCCAATCCAGACCAACAATTGATATATTGGTCATCCAATAAAGTCATTCCTAATGTATCCAATATATCTACTTTTGGGAATGAAGAGAAGTTGATAAAAATTAATAATGCGTACCATTTGATGAAGGTCGCTCCTTTGCAGAATGGATATAGCTTTATTTCTTTATTGACTATTTATCAGACTTATCCAGTAGAAAATAGCAATCTTGAATCTGGTTATTTACTGCAGAATTCTGAACTAAAAAGAACGATTATCACAGGAAGGCAAGATGTTCATGGCAAATTGACTTTGCCTGTTTATTCGCAGTCAGGAAAAGTTCTTTTTTATGTAAAGTACAATCCGATAGCTAAAAGATTGGTGATTATTCCTATAGCTATTATTGAAATACTCATGATGGCTATGATATTTATGATAGTCAATCGATGGTTGCGATATTTTCTGTTCAATAACCATATCTGGAGTGGAGTGCTTGTTACGGCAATTTACTTTTTGTGGATTGAAGTATATGTCAATTGGCTTCAAATACCTTCTTTCACTGCGATTGGAAATATTTTTCAATATGATAGCTATGCTTCTGATTGGTCAGATTCATTAGGAGAATTGCTTTTTAGAGTTCACTTATTACATTGGGGATTAAGACATTGGATAAGGTATTTATTTGTGAAGAGAAAGCTAAGTAAACAATTTTGGAGAACTGTATTCTTTTCCTTTTATCTACCTTTTACTTTTTATTTTCTCATTTTTATTATTGGTAGTTTACTACATAACTCAATAGTTTCCTTTGATTTATATAGATTTGACCAAATTGATTTAAGCACATTTATTGGTATTTTGATTATCAATTTCTCTTTTGGAATAATGTTTATTCCAGTTAGATATCTTCAACCTTCAGATTTCGATAAACGATTTATTCTATTTCAAATACCTTTCCATATTTCACTTATTTATTTAGGTTATTTATTACATTTTTTTGAAAATATTCAATTTGTTATAGGTTCATTAATAATATACCTAGTTTATGTTAGAGTATTGAAATGGATAAATTCTGACAAGGAGAAAGGAACTAGAGAAGGTTTCTCAATGAGTGTTATTCTCTTATCTATATATGCATTGCTAGGTGCTTATTGTATATTATTTTTTACAAATGAACGCAAGAAAGACTTAGTTCAACATTATGCAGTTGAATTGGCTTCTGAACGAGACTATGCGGAAGAATATGATATTGCCAATATTGTTGAAGAAATCAAGGTAGATAACTTCATTAAAACCTATTTTGAAAATCCTTATTTGTCGTCTTTCGATATTAATAGAAGAGTTTTGCAAAGGTATTTTAGTAAATATCAAGGTAAATATAATATCTCTATCCATACATTTAACAATGAAGGGATGCAGTTGAAAGGCGAGGGAAGCAAAACTTTTTATGCATTAAAAACGAATAGAAATGAGAAGGGTGTTCAAAAAATCTCTCCATATATCTATTATTTATCTGTGAAACCGAGAGGTGAAAAGTATATGGCGTTTATCGAATATTATAATGAAGATAAATTGATAGGATATTTAGTGACTGTATTTACGCCTAAAACTTTCACATCTTATAGTGCCTATCCAGAATTACTCAAGACAAGTCAAGAGTTTTCAATGGATAGAAAGATTTCGAATCTGTCTTATGCTATTTATCGTAATAAACGATTAATGAGTGTAAATGGCAACTATAGTTATCCTATTAATTTTAAGTTTTCAATACCTATCTCTGGTAAATATCTTTATAAGAAAGAGGGTGATTATCATCATGTGATATATAGAATGGATGAAAAGCAAGTGGTGGTCAGTTATAAAGATATTGGCATATTGAGTTCATTTTCCTATTTCTCTTATTTGTTAATTATCCAAATATTGTTTTTTTATCTATTGAGTCTATCTACAGATTATGGTAATTTTTGGGTATTGGGTAGGCAATTGAAAAGAAAATTTAAGTTGAATTCTCTACAAAAACAGATACAGATTTCTATGGTCAGTCAGGTATTAATATCCTTGGTACTGATTGGTTCTATGACTGTATTTTTCTTCAATGTGCAGTATAATCACATGCATAACGAAAGTTTGAAACAGAGGGGGCATTCAGTCGTAGATGCATTAGAAGCATTATATGCAGAAAGTTTTGTTGAAAATCATGATGAGATTTTTAATAATATTCTTAAAAATAAGATGAAGCAACTGTCGGAAATATTTGCTATTGATATGAATGCTTATGACTTGAATGGTAAGTTATTGTATTCCTCGCAATCAGAAATTTTCAAAGGTGGTTTATTGTCAAATTTGATGAATATTGCTGCTTACAAAGCTTTGAAAATTAAAGAGTATTCTAGTTTTATCCATGAAGAATCAATTGGGAAATTGAAGTATATGGCGGCATATTTGCCAGTAACAGATCCCAATGGAAAATTAGTGGCTTATATTAATTTTCCTTATTATGGCAAAGAAATGAATATCAAGAATGATATTTCTTTTTTCTTGATGTCATTGATTAATATCTACGCACTTTTGATTATTGGAGCTGTATTTATTTCGATTTGGGTATCTAGAGCAATAGTAAAACCTTTGAGTATCATAACAGAAAACATCAAAGATGTACAGTTGGGAAAGAAGAATAGCCATATTATTTGGAAGAATAAAGATGAGATTGGACATCTAGTCAATGAATACAATCGAATGATTGATGAGTTGGAAGAAAGTGTGGGATTGTTGGCAAAGTCTGAAAGGGAAGGTGCATGGCGAGAAATGGCAAAACAGGTAGCTCATGAGATTAAAAATCCTTTGACTCCAATGAAATTGAGTATTCAATATATGCAGAGAGCAATAGATGAAAACCGAGATGATAAAGAAGAATTGACTAAACAGATTGCGTCTCGATTAATTGAACAGATAGATACTTTGTCAGGCATCGCAACTGCATTTTCCAATTTTGCTAAAATGCCTATTGGTCAGCCGAAAAATGAAAATATTGTTCCTATTCTTTTGAGTTTGGTTGACTTGTTTAAGACATCTGAACATGTTAATATTTTTACATCAATTCCAGAACATACGATAAATGTTTTTGTTGATAAAGATCAGATAGTCAGAGTATTTACCAATTTGATTAAAAATGCTATTCAGTCCATTCCAGAAGAACAACAAGTGATTATTTTCATTAAAGTGGAAGAGTATAATGGTTATTGCATAGTTTCTATTAAGGATAATGGAATAGGTATTCCACCCGAACGTATAGATATTATTTTTGAACCAAATTTCACGACCAAATCATCAGGTACAGGGCTTGGCTTGGCTATTAGCAGAAATATTATTGAATCTGTTGATGGCAAAATATGGGCTGAATCTGGAGCTGAAAATGAAGGTTCGACATTTTTTGTTCAACTGAAAACAGTTAAATCATAGGGTAAAAGTTTTATGAAATAGACTCATAAAGCCTTATTTTGTCCCTTTATACCTAAGCCTAATAGGGGGATTTTACTTACCATTTTCCAGTATTATGCCTTAATTAATAATGATTTATATCTGTTGTTTTATTTCCTTACTATTCGTAAATATTTAAGGTCTGATTCTCTATATTTGGTAAAAAGAAAATTATGGAACACGCCACTCCTTTATTTTATTCCTATAAAAAGAGACCTCAATTAGATGAGCATTATGATGCTATATTTATTGGTTCTGGATTAGGTTCATTATGTGCTGCATCATTATTGGCTAGAAATGGCAAAAAAGTATTGATTTGTGAGCGACATTATACGCCTGGAGGATATACTCATGTTTTTACAAGGAATGATTATGAGTGGGATGTGGGATTGCATTATGTGGGAGATATGGATCGGAAGGGTTCTGCACTCAGAATTATCTTTGAATACATTACAGATAAAAATTTGAAATGGGCAGACATGGGCGAAGTGTATGACCGAGTAGTTATCAATGGTAAAGTATTTGATTATGTCAAAGGTTTGAATAATTGGAAGGAAAGAATGAAATTCTATTTCCCTACTGCAGATGATGCAAGGGCAATAGATAAGTATGTAGAGTTGTTATTTGCTGTCAATGCGGCTGCTAAGAATTTTTATATGTTGAAGGCATTGCCAAAGTTGGCTCAATTCTTTTCTAGTCCATTTTTATCTAAAGCTTATCAGAAATTTTCCAGTAGAACAACAAAAGAAATTTTAGATAGTATTTCGGATAACGATGAGCTTAAAGCTGTTCTTTCAGCTCAGTTTGGTGATTATGGAATGCCTCCAGCACAAAGTAGCATTGTGATTCACGCAGCAGTTGCTTTGCATTACATGAATGGTGGTTTCTATCCAATCGGTGGCTCTGAAGAAATTTTCAATACCATAATGCCTAGTGTGATTAATGCAGGAGGAAAAACAGTTATCAGTGCAGAAGTGAAAGAAATTATAGTAGAAGGAGGGAAAGCAATAGGTGTGTTAATGGCTGATGGCAAGAAAATTACTTCTGATATAGTAGTGAGTGGAGCGGGAGTACATCTTACTTTTGAGAAGTTATTGAATGAAGAAAATCAGAAAAAAATAAAATTTCTTAAGACATTGAAAAAAGTAGAACCGTCTAATGCACATTTTAGTTTATATATTGGATTGAAGCAGACGGCAGAGGAATTGAATCTCCCCAAAGCCAATTATTGGATTTACCCTTGTGGCAATAATCATGATGAAGCAGTAGAGAAATATTTGAATGACTACAAACAAGAATTTCCTGTAGTTTATATTTCGTTTCCGTCTGCCAAGAATCCTAAATTTTTGGAAAAATACCCTGGAAGGTCAACGATAGAAATTATTTCTGTAGCCAATTATGATTGGTTCAAGGAGTGGGAAGGTTCTCGTTGGAAGAAAAGGGGAGAAGATTACGATGCTTTTAAAGAAGAAATCTCTCAGCGTTTGCTAGCTCATTTATACAAGATGGAACCTCAATTGGAGGGTAAAATTGATACTTATGAACTGTCAACACCTCTTTCTACCAAAAACTTTTGCAACTATCAGAAAGGGGAAATATATGGATTATCTCATGATCCTCAGCGATTTGATGCAGACTTCCTTCAACCTAAAACACCTATCAAAAATTTATTTATTACTGGACAAGATATTGTTACAGTAGGTATTGCAGGTGCATTAATGAGTGGTGTTTTGACAGCTTCTTCAATTTTGGGTAAGAATATTATGAATGATATCGTCCAATATGCCAAACAATCTGGAGGGTAATACTTAATTATTCAATCCACCAATTAGTTAGAAGATGTTCTATAAATAATATAAAATACAATACAAACTAAGCTATAGTCTTTTAAAACTTCCCCTAAAAATCTATTCTCCAGTTTTGTTTTTATTTTGACCGTTGTTTTTCCATTTTTTGAAATTCTTCTTTTGCGGATTTCCTGTTGAAGGATTGTCCGTTTTTTCAGAAGAAGGCGAGGCATTATCATTTGATTTGTTCTGAGCTACTTCTCTATTTTGAGGAGCATTGTTTCCAGATTGTTTTTTCTTTTTAGTGCGCTTCTCGGTTTTTTCAAGACTTTTTAAAGATACTTGACCTACAACATCAACAAATTCAATGCTTTCTTCTTTTTCTTGTACATCAGCCATTTCTAACAAATCAGCAGGTTTTTTACCTTCTTGATTCATTTTAAGAATGTCTTTTACTTTCGCAATTGGAATAGGGTAGAAGATGCCTTGCTTAGGATATGCGTAAAACATTAAACCTTTAAGAATATCTGTTTTCATTAACTTTGCAGTTCCTGCTTCTGTTTCTAAGAAATCTGCTTTTTCAGGGAAATCTTTTAAAGCGTCAAGGTAGGTATCAAGTTCAAAATTGAGACAACATTTCAATCTACCACACTGTCCAGATAATTTAGTCTGATTGATAGAAAGATTTTGATATCTAGCTGCTGAAGTATTGACAGACTTGAAGGTGTTCATCCAAGTAGAGCAACAAAGTTCTCTCCCACAACTACCAATACCTCCAACTCTTGCGGCTTCTTGACGTGCACCGATTTGACGCATTTCTATCTTCACCTTAAATTCTTTTGCAAGCTCTTTTATCAATTCTCTGAAATCGACCCTATGAGTAGCAGTATAATAAAAAGTTGCCTTTTTGCAGTCAGCCTGAAACTCTACATCGCCTAATTTCATATCCAAACCTAGACTTCTTGCCATTATTCTAGCTTTGAGCATGGTTTCTTTTTCTCTAGACCTTGCTTCTTCAACAAGAGCTAATTCTTTTTCATTGGCAATTCTTAAGATTTTAGCAAACTCATCAGTTTCTTTCACTTTTCTTTTCTTCATCTGGATTTTCACCAATTCGCCACCTAGCGAAATCGTTCCAATATCATATCCCATTGAAGCTTCTACGACCACTTGGTCGCCAGTATATATGTCAAGATTTTCTTCGTTGATAAAAAATCCTTTTCTTGCGCCATCTTTAAAACTGACTTCAAAAATATTGAAATCATCGTATGGAGAAATGGCTATATCTGATAGCCAGTCATAAACATGCATTTTCGAGCAACCCCCTGAGCTACATCTTCCTTTACTTTTACAGCCTCCAGGAGTTGTTCCACAACCACTACATCCCATTTTATTATAATTTATGTTGAAACAAAGAGCATAAACCCTTTGTTGAAATTTTCAAAGTTAGACTAAATATATTAATTTCTACTGAGTAATCAGAAACTTACCATACATATTGACACCATTTTCATTTAATATAAGGAAATATGTGCCATTGTTGAGATTAGAAATATTGATACTGCTTTGTGAAAATTTTCCAGATTGTACTGTTTTTCCTGCAATATCAGATATGTAATAATCTTGACCTGTAGGAAAAATACTGCTTAAAGTAATTTGCGATTTGGCAGGATTGGGAAATAAATTCACTTCTAGTTGCTCAAAATTATGTATCCCTACGGCTTTACAATTAGAAGTTTGCCAAATATATTCTACAAATTGAGGAAAGTCAACAAATGGATTTCGGTTGCCTTGTTGTGAAAAGATTCTATTATTTCTATCTTTTTCTTTTTGAGAAGGTGGATCTTGATTGTGCCAACTGATAAGCATATTGAGGTAATCTTCTCTATAACCTTTCAAATCGTCTGTCCCTTTGACTTTATTAAAATCAGTGCCGATCCATTCTTTAAATTGAGTTTGATAACGGACTGACATATAGAGAAGAATTCTAGCTATATCTCCTTTGAATTCGTCTATAGGTTCAAAAACATCTCCAACAACCAATGGAATATTACTATTACCAATAATACTGCCATTAGGAAATAATGTTTTTGTACTATTGGTAGTTGCGTGAGGCATATTGCTACGTTTGCTATTTATATAAGCATCGGTCGGTAGCAAATTGTGAAAATCACTGTACATAGGTGTAGCATTGCTGAACCAAGATGCAGGCATAACGTGTTCTCTGTTCCAACATTTTCCTACTTGACTTCCAGCATTGTCATTGGAACATTTGTCGCCAGGAAAAAATAAAGTTTGCTGTGCACCACTAGGAATATATGTGTAAACGTCCCAAATGTAATCTTTGCCATTGATATTGATGAGGTCATAATTAGACATAAAATTATATACCATATCGTATGATAATGTAGATACATTTTTATTTAATTTCTGACTTAGCTCGTTTTTGAGTTCTTGGCATCTTTTATTGCTATCTAAATCGTTATAGTAAGTGCCTTGAGCAAATACTAAAAAGACATTCAGACATGCTATAATAGTGAGTAAAATATTTTTCATTACTTGAAATTATAAAAAAATGCTTGATTTCAAGTTGAAAAGGAAATGAAATTGCAATAAAATAACTATTTACCGAAAACTCCGATATTTTTTGCTTCATCAACAACTTCTTCGATTGCCATTTGGTTGCTTTCAATATGTGCATAAGTGCCACCACCCAATTCAGACATTTTTCTAAGGTTGTCTTTTGTTCTAGGCATTAAATCTCCATAAGAAAATACAGTGAGTGCAATTTTTTTGGAACGCATTTTCTCAATCAATTTTTCCATGGTTTTGTACTGCTTACTCTGTGTGCTAGTGAAAATTCCATCTGTATTGAGAATCACTTTATTATTTTGACCTTTGATATAATTCTTTTTTGCAACTGAAAAGGCAAGTTCTAAGCCCAATCCACTCATTGTTATTCCATTGCATTTAAGAGCATCTATGGCTGCGTTAATCTTATCAATTTCTTTTCCAGTAGTCGTTTTCATATAGATTTGAGCATCTGTAGAATAGGTGACAATACTGATTTTGTCTGTATCTCTTAATAATGAAGCCAATTTTTTCATTGCTACTTTTAGCATATCTATTTTATGGTCTTCATTCATAGATTTGGAAACATCAATGAGGAAAACAATATTGCTAGTAGGCATTGGAGCTTCTTCTACTACTTTTTCTTCTTGCAGATTCTCAACTGTTTCGATGTTTTTGAGCTTCATGTAAAAATCTCTAACAGCTTCATTTTTGACCAATACAATTCCATTGACTAAATAATATAGCCCATGCTCTAACCTCATGCCATATTCAGCTTCTATCCATGTATCTGGAACTGTTATCGAGTAATATCCATTACTATCTGAAACAGCATTGAAAATTTCATTAGTGCCTTTTATAAAAACAGATAAATAAGCATATTGAATTGGAGCTTTTGTATCCATATCATATATGTGTCCATTAAAAGTAATAGCATAACTTTTGAAAGCACACAGAAAAAAAATCAAGGACAGAACTCTTCTCACAACCATTTAATTTAATTTGTAGAATATATTCCTACGAGTCAGTGTAAAGTAAATACATTAATGTCTATTTTTGAAATATGAATAAGAATCTTTTTGCTTTAATAACACTTTGTCTTTTATTTTCAACACATTTTTCATTTGCACAGACCTATAAGCATAGAATAGGTGTGGATATTTCATTGGGGACAATTACTGTGGGTGCAGGAACTACTGCTTTGATAAAACAAAAGAAGAATCAAGGGTTTACAGAAAGTGAAATACAACAATTGCAGTTCAATGTCAATAAATTTGATCATTCTTCTATCAACCGCTCATATAATAAGAAGATTCATTTGGTGAGTGATATAGGAATGATGACTGCGGTTGCAACTCCACTTCTTTTATTGATAGATAGCAAAGTACGAAATAAGACTGAATTAAGATATATAGCACCGATGTGGGCTGAAACTTTTGCTTTGACTTATGCTTTAACAGGTATGACAAAAGAATTGGTTAGAAGAACAAGGCCTTATGTGTATTATGATGATGTTCCTTTGGAGAAAAAAATGAAGAAAGAGGCTCGTGCTTCTTTTTTCTCAGGACATACTTCCATGACAGCTGCAAGTACTTTTTTTACTGCTAAAATTTATGCTGATATGAATCCCAATAGCCGTTGGAAGCCTTTGGTTTGGACAGGAGCGGCTATGTTTCCTTTAGGAGTGGGAATGTTGAGATATAGTGGTGGTAAGCATTTTTGGACAGATATTCTTACTGGGTATATTGTAGGTGCAACAGTGGGTATTTTAGTGCCTCACTTACACAAAAATAAAAATACTGTTGAGCCATAAGGAATAGCTACAAGTAATATTGATAGTGTAGAATTTTTTTCTATTTATTTTGACTGTACTGATGCTTTTGGTTCTTTGTTATATTATCCAAAGTCCATTCAATCTTTTCTTTAAAAGGAGCAGTTCGGTATGCACAATTTTCAACTGAACAAATAGAGCAAGATTTGGGAATACATGGGTCAATATGTATAAAAGTTTCAACTGGATTAAGAACTGAATTTTGTAAGCATTTTTCAAAATCTTTCATTTGATCGTGTGCTTGTTGTAAAGAAAAATACCATGGCATAGTCATATGACAATCTATGTGTATGATTTCTCCATATTTTATAATTCTAAAATTATGTACGTCTATCCATTCAGGAACTCTATTGGAATTGATATGTTGAATGACTTTTTTATTGAGTTCGAAATCAGCTTCATCCATGATACCAGACATCGATTTCTTGAGGATGAAATAGCCATTGAAAATAATAAGGAAACTCATTAGTAATGCGATGATATTGTCTAAAATGACAAATCCAGTAATGTGGATAATAGCAAGTCCAACTAAAACACCTATGGTCGTATATGCATCTGTTTTGAGATGGACTCCACTCGCTTCCAATGCAAGAGAATGTTTTTTTCTTCCTTTTTTTACTGCAAAAGCACCCATTAAATAGTTGAGTGCTCCCGAAATGGCAATTAGCAAAATACCTATATCCAGTTTGTAAATTGGTGATGGATGTATGATACCATAGATGGCTTTTAGTCCTATTGATAATCCTGCAAATAAAATCATTCCACCTTCTAAAGAAGATGATATGAATTCAATTTTCCCATGACCATAAGGATGGTCAAAATCTCTTGGTTTGGCAGAAAGATATAAACTATACAGACCGAATGCTCCAGCAATAATATTGACAATGCTTTCTAAAGCGTCAGATAAAATAGCATTGGAATGTGTATGGAAATAAGCGATAAATTTCAAAATCATCAAGATAATACCTAGCAGGAGAATGTACCATTGGGTGTTTATCTTGTCATTCTTATGAAATTGAAATTTCATGCTAATAATTTCTTTCAGTAATATAATTGACCAATTCAATTAAGCCTTCTTTGGCTTCTGAATCAGGTATAGTTGCAATGACATCAAATGCTTTTTGTTTGTATTGGTTCATCATCTGGATGGTGTATTGTATCCCTCCTTTTTGATTAACAAAAAGAATTAATTCATTCACACGAGCTTTGTCTTCATTGTGATTTTTTACGATATTGATAATCCATTTCTTCTCTTTTGGAGTGCAATTGTTAAGGGTGTATATCAAAGGGAGTGTCATTTTCCTTTCTTTGATATCTATACCTCTTGGCTTGCCAATGTCTGCTTCCCCATAGTCAAATAAATCATCTTTAATCTGAAAAGATATACCGATGTATTCGCCTATCAGGCGCATTTTTTCTATTAATTCTTCGTCATTTGTTGAAGATGCTGCTCCTGTGGCACATGCCGAAGCCATCAATGAAGCTGTTTTTCCAGTAATAATTTGAAAATATACTTCTTCGGTAATATCTAATTTTCTGGCTTTTTCAATTTGTAAAAGCTCACCTTCACTCATAGCTTTAACTGCCGAAGTGACGATTTGCAGTAATCTAAATTGTTGATGTTCTAACGATAATAATAAGCCTTTGGATAATAAATAATCACCTACTAATACAGCAATTTTGTTTTTCCACAAAGCATTGATGGAGAAAAATCCTCTCCGTTCATTGGCATCATCTACCACATCATCATGTACTAAGGTAGCTGTATGCAGTAGCTCGATAAGAGATGCTCCTGTGTAAGTAGCTTCTGTAACTCCACCACACATTTTTGCAGCTAGGAATACAAACATTGGACGTATCTGTTTGCCTTTTCTCTGATATATATAATAAGTGACTTTGTCTAATAGCGCCACATCACTACGCATTGCTTCTCGAAATTTTTTTTCAAAAATACGCAGCTCCTCATCGATTGGGGCTTTTAGTTCAGAAACTTTCATGATGTTATACTCAATGAAGAAGCTAAGTTAGATATAATAAATGCAATCAAAATTAGCTCAATGTTATTTTCACTGTTTATTGTCAATTAAGATTGAATATGTAGCTTAAAACCTACTCCATGAACATTTTGAATTTCCAAATTCGGGTCTGATTTTAAATATTTTCGGAGTTTGGTGATGTACACGTCCATACTTCTTCCAGCAAAATAGCTATCATCTTTCCAAATTGAAAGTAAAATATCTTCCCGTTTGACAGGTTGGTTGGCATATCTAGCCAAATATTCAAGTAATCCAGCTTCTTTTTTAGTCATGGTGATAACATTATTTTGTCCGTCCACCAATTTGAGTTCAGGTGCTATCAGCTTAAATTGTCCAATTGTATATTCGTTGCTGAGTGGAGGAGCAATGCTTTCTTGAACATTTTTTCTCTTCAACACCGCTTCAATTCTCATGAAAAGTTCTTCAAAATCAAATGGCTTAGTGATGTAATCATCAGCGCCAGCCTTGAAACCTCTTATTTTATCTTCAAGCATTTCTCTTGCCGTCATAAAAATAATAGGCGTATGAATATTTCTGTTCCTAATATCTTCTGCCAAGGTAAAGCCATCTTTTTTGGGCATCATGACATCAAATAAAAGAAGGTCAAATGTCTCTCTACTCAATACCTCATCAGCGATTTTGCCATCCTCACAATGCGTGACAAGATATCCTCTATCTTCTAAATTGTCTTTGACTATAAAACCCAAATTGGGGTCATCTTCGACTAACAAAATTCTTTTTGCCATAACGCTTATTTTTTGATAGGTAAATTAATAAAAAATGTAGTTCCTTGCCCAAGTTTACTTTTCAAGGAAATAGAACCTTTATGCATTATAATCATATTTTTAACATAAAACAACCCTATACCAAATCCTTTTACGTCATGACGGTTACCGCTGCTGACTCTATAGAACTTTTCAAAAATCTGATGGAGGTTATTATCAGCAATTCCTTTTCCATTATCCTGGATAGCAATTTCGATATAATTTCCTTTGTTTTTGGTTTCTATTAATATTTGGGGTGTCTTATCACAGTATTTTAATGCATTGTCTAGTAAATTGTGTAAAATATTGGTAATGTGTATCTTATCTCCCATGATATGGGTGGATTGGGCATTTAAATTTGTGGATATATGACCTTGTCTTTCTTGAGCTCTGACTTCAAAATTATTGACATTTTGCATTATAATATCATGAATGTCAAGTTCCTCAATTTTTAATTGTATTTTTTTAGCATCAGTAAGTGCTACTTGTAATACTGTTTCTACCTGCCCTTTGAGTCTTTTATTTTCTTCTGAAATAATTTTGGCGTAATGAAATATTTTTTCAGGAAATTTTGAAATATCTTTTCTCATCAAAACATCTGAAGCCAATCCTATAGTTGCAATAGGCGTTTTGAATTCATGCGTCATATTGTTGACAAAATCATTTTTGATTTCCCCAACTTGTTTCTGTTTTAAAATGGTGAGGATAGAATATGCAAAAAACAGAAGTACTATGATGAATACAATTGAAAATACGGCCAAAATTGTCCAGTCATCCGTGAAATATGATTTTTTGCGTGGGAATAAAATCCCTAAATAATAGTTTTCATCTTGCGGAAATTGAATTTTTATGTGTTCAATATTCTGAATATCAAGTGAATAAATATATTTTCCAAAAATGAGGGTATCAGTAGTACAGTCAAATAATGCATATTCAAATGGCTCTAATAGGCTTTGATTTCTGAATTCCGTCACCAAATATTCTTCAATGTTTCGCACTTTGACAGGAGCTGTAAAATCAATAGTATAGTAATTATTACTTATCCTATTTAAGGTTTCAATCTCAATTTTTTTGTTGGTATTAGCGATGAGTTTTTGGGAAACATTATTGAGAGCAACATGTACTCTATGATTAAATTGGTCATCTTGCAAATCCAAAGATTTTCTCACCCAATACAATTGAGTTGCAATGATACCACTTACTGACAAAAATGCCAGTATAATAAGGGTTCTGAGAGCTACTCTATTCATTTTTTGGGGATATAATCAAAGTGGATTTAAAGCTGAAAATTTGTTACATAGTTTCTAAAGCTTTTTTGGCTTTTCTATAAATATTAGAGAGGAGGGTTAATATAAAAAAATATAAAAAGTTAAGGACTATAAAGTTTTTAAGATATTCAAAGTCATCGATACTAGTCTTCGACAATATTTGAGCCAAATTTTTTCCCAAAAAATAAAAAACAATAAAGCCCAAAATGATAAGAGGATAGTATAAATAGGCTTTTATCTCTGAAACTGCTCCAATGATAAGACTTGAAGAAGAATAGAATAATAAAATTGTCTGAAATCCTATCCATACTCCGACAGGTTCTATTTTGAAAACTAATATCGAAATAGCAAATAGGATATGGAACAATAGAAATAACCCTAGTATTTTTATAGGGCTAAATTTTCCTATGTAAAGTTGTTGAAGTAAGTTCTTATTCATAGTACTAATGTAGTATTTTTATACCAAAAAATAAGATGGATAAGAGATTAGTAGCATTTGAACGTTTATTAAATGTAATGGATGATTTGCGTGAGAAATGTCCTTGGGATAAGAAACAGACTATACAATCTTTAAGAAAATTGACCATCGAAGAGACTTATGAGCTTTCTGATGCTATTATAAATGAGGATGATGATAATATCAAAGAAGAGATTGGAGATATCATGTTGCATCTCGTTTTTTACAGCAAAATTGCTTCTGAGACCAATCGTTTTGATATTTCTGATGTTTTAAATAGTGTTTGTGATAAATTGATTTATAGACACCCTCATATTTATGGTGATGTGGTAGCTGAAAATGAGGAAGATGTGAAGCGCAATTGGGAAAAATTGAAACTAAAGGAAGGTAAAAAATCTATTTTAGAGGGAGTGCCTTCAGGTTTGCCTTCCATGGTAAAAGCTCAGCGAATACAAGATAAAGTCAGCCAAGTAGGCTTTGATTGGGAAAATGCCCATCAGGTTGTAGATAAAATATTTGAAGAACTCAATGAATTAAAAGAAGCTGTTCATCAACAAGATGCAACTCAGATAGAGAATGAAATGGGAGATGTACTATTTGCCATGATTAATTATGCGAGATTGCTGAATTTAGACGCTGAAAAATCTTTAGAATTGACCAATAAAAAATTTATCCGCCGTTTTCAATGGATGGAAAAGTATGCCCTGAGTCACCAATACAATCTATCTGAAACAAAATTGGAAGTATTAGAAGAATGGTGGACGATGGCAAAGTTAGAATTGGGTTAAAGAGGAGATTTGGAAATGTGAAGATTTAGTGAAAGGTGAGAAGAAAAATGTAAGATGAAATTTGCTGGTGGCTGAGCCTGTCGATGCCAACCACAAAGGACGCTAAGTTTTACGCAAAGTTCACGGAGTTTAATGAAGTAATGTGGAGGTGTGGAAATTTGAAGATGTGGAGATTTGGAACATGCTGGTGGTTGTCGAAGCCCTATCTCCTTATTTTGTCATTCCCATGAAAATGGGAATCTCCAACCTAATTTCCCTTTCATGAGATTCCTGCTTCCGCAGGAATGACATTGCTCTTTTTGTACATTTTGCTCTAAGAAATACAATTTAACCGCAAAGCTCACCAAGTTTCTACGCCAAGTACACGGAGTTTAATGAAATAATGTGGAGATGTGGAAATTTGAAGATGTGGAGATGTGAGATATGCTGGCGGTTGAGTGCTTCGACAAGACACAGCAACAACCTGCCGAAACCATGGGGAAGATTGAAAAATTAGAAGTTAAAAGTACGAAGTACGAATGAAAATTGTGGAGTATGAGTTTGCCTCGTTAGAGGCTACCTCTTGGTAAAAATTAATAATCAACCAACTATTGCTCCGTAGGAGCTACCCTTTTATTGATTTCAAGAATATCGTAGTCCAAAATTTAACCACAAAGCTCACCAAGTTTCTACACCAAGTACACGGAGTTTAATGAAGTAATGTGGAGGTGTGGAACATGCTGGTGGTTGTCGAAGCCCTATCTCCTTATTTTGTCATTCCCATGAAAATGGGAATCTCCAACCTAATTTCCCTTTCATGAGATTCCTGCTTCCGCAGGAATGACATTGCTCTTTTTGTACATTTTGCTCTAAGAAATACAATTTAACCGCAAAGAACGCTAAGTCATTCCACAAAGTTTCACAAAGAAGCACTGAGTTTCACAAAGAATTTGCTTTGAGTCTTTTGTGCCTTCTTAGTGTCTTTTGTGTAATAGCTTGATAATTAGGAAATTAAATAATGAAGTAATTTAGAAATGTGAGAAAGAAGAAAGAGATTTTGTAAGGGCAAATTGTAATCCGTCCAATACTAAAACTACAGATATTGAAGTATCGTTTATGTTTCAAATAAAAACCTATCTCAAATCTAATTCAGTGTTGTCGCCGATACTCAAACTTTGAGTAGAACCATAAATCTCGGAATCACTGCCTATCAAAGAACTGTCCAAAACGACATCTTGAAGCCTAGTATAATTACCGATAATACTATCTCTTAAAATGGTATATTCTACAACAGCATTATCTCCGATAGTAACGTTGGGTCCAATAATGCTATTTTTGATAATGGCATTTTTGCCTATATAAACTGGGTTGATAATTATTGTATTCTTAAGTCCTTCATGATTAGAATAGTCATTTTTATCTCTCTGAAGCATTATTTTGTTGGTTTTCAAGAGAATGTTTTTCTGGCCGCAATCATACCAATGTTCAATTTTTTCAGCAATAAATATTTCACCTTCCTCAATCATTTTTTGAAGACCATCGGTGAGGAAAAACTCATTGTGTGTTCTGATATTGTTTGTTATATTATAATCTATAGCTTGGTAAAGCTTCCCAAAATTTTTAACCATATATAAACCTACCATTGCCATGTTTGACATTGGGATAGTGGGCTTTTCAGATAGTTTGGTAATAATATTGTTATCGCCAAATTCTGCTACTCCAAATAATCTAGGGTCATCTACTTTTTTGACACCGATAACAGATTGAGGTGATTTAATGATTTTTTTCAAATCGATATCCATTATCGTATCGCCAAGAACGATGATTACCTTTTCCTTCTGCTTAATGACATCTTTAGTGAGCCATACAGCATGACCCAATCCCTCTCTTAATTGCTGGACGACATAATGCTTTTTGATATGAGGATAAGATTCATCGATATATTCTCTGATTTTGTCACCAAGATATCCTATAACGAAAACAAATTTATCTACTTCTGCCTCTAATAATTGATCGATAATATAACCAATCAGAGGTTTGCCAGCAATGGGTATCAATGATTTAGGTTGAGTGTAGGTATGCGGCCTCAGCTTGGTTCCTGCACCCGCAACCGGAATTATAGCTACCATAAGGTTTGTTGTGTTTGATGTGAAAATATAAAATTATTGGATTTAAAGAGATAATTGAGATTTAAATCTTTTAAGAAATCACAAAAACTTATCTTTGTGCCAATTGAACTAAGCATGAAAAGGGATAATATAATTTTTGATTTGATTCAACAAGAACTACATCGCCAAAGAAATGGTATTGAATTGATAGCTTCTGAAAACTTTACCAGCCAACAAGTGATAGATGCAATGGGAAGTTGCTTAACTAATAAATACGCAGAAGGATACCCAGGTAAGAGATATTATGGTGGTTGTGAGATTGTAGATCAGATTGAGCAATTGGCTATTGATAGGTTATGTCAACTTTTTGGTGCTGAGTATGCCAACGTTCAACCCCATTCTGGAGCGCAAGCCAATGCATCGGTTTTCTTATCAGTATTGAATCCTGGAGATACAGTATTGGGATTTGATTTATCACATGGTGGACATCTTTCACATGGTTCTTCAGTAAACTTTTCTGGTAAAGTTTATCGTCCTGTATTCTATGGTGTAGAAAGAGAAACAGGCTTGATAGATATGGACAAGGTTCAAGCACTTGCTGAGGAGCATCGTCCTAAGCTGATAGTTTGTGGAGCATCTGCTTATGCTAGAGATTGGGATTATGCACGTTTCAGAGAGATAGCTGATAGTATAGGTGCTTTATTACTTGCTGATATTGCTCACCCTGCTGCTTTGATTGCAAAAGGCAAATTGAATAATCCATTGCCTCATTGTCATATTATTACTTCTACTACTCATAAAACATTGAGAGGTCCACGTGGAGGTGTTATCATGATGGGTAAAGATTTTGAAAACCCAATGGGTGAAAAAACACCTAAGGGCGAATTGAAAATGATGTCACAAATTTTAAATTCGGGTGTTTTCCCAGGTATGCAAGGCGGTCCTTTGGAACATGTGATTGCTGCTAAAGCGGTTGCATTTGGAGAGGCATTGACAGATGATTTTGATTCTTATACCAATCAAGTGATTGCTAATGCTCAAGCGATGGCCAATACATTTATGGCAAAAGGTTATCATGTGATTTCTGGAGGAACAGATAATCACTTGATGTTAATAGATTTAAGAAATAAAGATATTACAGGTAAAGACGCAGAAAGAGTGTTGGGGTTAGCAGATATTACTGTGAATAAAAATATGGTTCCTTATGATACTCGATCTCCTTTTATCACTTCTGGTCTTAGAGTGGGGACTCCTGCTATTACAACCAGAGGATTTAATGAAGCGGATTGTGTTGAAGTTGTAGAGTGGATGGATGCTGCGATGATGAACCCTACTAATGATGCATTAATTGCAGATATTCGTAGTAAAATACATGCAAAAATGCAATCTTATCCATTGTATTCATAAATTTTATAGATAAATGATAGTAAGGGTATTAGAGCAATCTGATACCCTTTTTTGTTGTGATTTAAAAAGATAACTTCAAAAAAAGGAATTGTGTTCATTAAAATTTTAAAGAGCTTATAGAAAGTAGAACTATTTACATTGTTGTTTTTATTGAATAACTTTAGTAAATGTTTGAAAGTAAGGTATTTAAAAAGATAAAAAAACTTGATCCTAAAAAAGATTATTGGGAAATCGTTCGTCTTGCTTTGTTTTATGAATTTCCTTGGGATGCGGAGCGGGCATTAGAATTGGCTTTATATAAAACTTATGCCGTTCCATCTATATCTAAGGTTTTGCATCAGACTAGAGAGTTAGAGAGGAATACAGAGAAACGTTATGATGATACAGATATACTATTAAGTCTTATAATAGAACATGGATTAAAAGAAGGCAAGGGGAAAGAAGCCTTAGATAGAATGAATTGGATTCATCAGCAATTTAAAATTTCTAATGATGAATATATTTATGTGTTGACAACATTTGTTTTCGATAGTAGGAGGTGGATTAATAAATTTGGATATAGGAAATTAATACGTAGTGAAGAGTTGGCATTATATTATGTTTGGTTAGAGATTGGAGAAGCAATGGGTATTCAAAATATACCTGATACTTACGAAGCTTTAGAGAAATTTCATATTGATTACGAGAAAAATAATTTCAGATATAGCGAGCATAATGTTCTCTTGGCTAATGCTACCGAGAATATGTATCTTGGTTGGTATCTCCCTGAAAATTTATTTGACACTTTCCGCCCATTTATTCATGCGTTAATGGAACCTCATTTATTAGCGGCATTTCATCATCCTGAACCAGCCAAACCTATACGTGATTTTGTAATGAACGCATTAAGAACTAGGAGTTTTTTAGAAAGTCTAGTGCCTAGGAGTCAGCCATTCTATCGAAGTACCATGGCAAAACGTAAGTATTATAAAGATGGTTATCAGATGGAAGAAATTGGCCCTGAGAAAATAGTTGCAAAATGCCCTTATCCTCATCGTTCGAGCAATAAATAAGGAGTATTTTTTAGTAGAATATTAATGAATGGAAGTTTTATGGAAGTGGATATTGAGAATAATTGGCAGGTTACAGAGAATGGCCTTTACAGAAAGATTGTTTTTAAAGATTTTGTTCAAGCATTTGGGTTCATGACTCAAGTAGCTATTTTGGCAGAAAAGTCAGACCATCATCCGACATGGAAAAATACTTATCATACTGTAGAAATTTGGCTACAGACTCATGATCAACACAATCAGATAACTGAGAAAGATATTGACTTGGCTAAGGCGATAAATGAATTGCTTAATGAGTAAGGGGATTTTTTATATGCAGCAAGTACAACATTAGTGCAAAAAAATACTGATACAATATATCTTCAAACTAATTTAGACAATTTTTAGTTTAGCATTAATCGCATCCAAAACTCGTATAAATAGGATAACTTTTATTTTTATATTTATCGTTTTATGTTAATCAAATAACAATCTATGAAAATCAATAGGTTAAAAGTTATTCTTACCGAAAAAAGTAAAACCAACAAGTGGTTAGCGGAGCAATTGGGGAAAAGTGAAGTTTCTGTTTCCCGTTGGGTAACCAATGAAATCCAACCGTCAATAGAAACATTTTTAGCCATTGCCAAACTGTTGGATGTAGATGTAAAAGAATTGATTAACTCGAGTAAGTAAAACATTCATGAAACTTCAATTTAAAGAACAAAATTTTCAATTACAAGCTGTAGAAGCCGTACAGAAATGTTTTGAAGGACAAACCTTGAAAACCAATCATTTTACACTTGAAAAAGCAAGTGATATTCTCAGAAAGGCCAAAGAGCAAGCTAGCGGAATAAGCACCCTAGATTTTGGTGTAGATGAATTGATTGGTTACCGAAATACGGCCATTCAGATTACCGAAACCCAATTACTTGAAAATATTGTAGGTACTCAAAGAGCACATTATCTCATAGAAAATCAAAAATTAGATACGGTAAAAGGTGCAAATATCGGACCTAATTTCACCATAGAAATGGAAACCGGTACCGGGAAAACTTATACCTATATCCGTACCATGTACGATTTGCATAAAAAATACGGCTGGAGCAAGTTCATCATCATCGTGCCAAGCATCGCCATTCGTGAAGGGGTTTTCAAATCTTTTGAATTGACACAAGAGCATTTTCAAGAGATTTATGGTCATAAGATTACGCCGTTTATTTACAACTCTTCCCGTCCGCAAGATATTGAAACTTTTGCCAGTGATAGCCGTATTTCTGTGATGGTCATCAATACCCAAGCTTTCGCTGCTCGTGGTGCCGATGCCCGAAGAATTTACCAAGAGTTAGATCAGTTTGGTTCGCGTAAACCCATTGATATTATAGCACAAACCAATCCCATCATCATCATAGATGAGCCACAATCTGCCGGGCGTGAAGGTTCTGCAACCCTTACGAGCATGGCAGATTTCAGACCACTTTTCACCCTTCGTTATTCTGCCACCCATGTGGAAGAATACAATAAAATTTTCCGTTTAGATGCACTCGATGCCTACAACAAAAAGCTGGTAAAGAAAATCCAAGTCAAAGGCATCAACCTCAAAGGCTCTTCTGGAACTACCGGTTACCTGTACCTAGAGCAAATTGTACTTTCTGCCAACAAGCCGCCATTGGCGTATTTGGAATATGAAAAACGAAGTGGCAACGGGGTGAAAAGGGTGCGTGAAAAACTAGCTCAGGGTACCGATTTGTTCGAAATTTCTGGTGGCATTCCAGCGTATCAAAACTGTTTGATTACTGAAATTGATGGTTATAAAAATAAAATCGTCATCAATGGACAAGATATTTACCCCGGTGATGTGTTGAATGATAATGACGAATTGGTTTTTCGTCGCATTCAGATTCGCGAAACCATACTCTCCCATTTGCACAAAGAAAAAGCGCTTTTTGATAAAGGCATCAAAGTATTGTCCTTATTTTTTATCGATTCGGTAGAAAAATACAGACGCTATAACGAGATGGGCGAAGAAGAATTAGGCGAATACGCTCAGATCTTTGAAGAAGAATACCGAAAAGTTGTTCATGAATTTATGGATCTTTTCTCTCAAGACTACAACGATTTTGTATTAGAAACCGATGCCCATAAAGCGCACAAAGCTTATGCTCCCGGTTCTTATTTGGGTTATTTACAACGCGATGATGCCGACAGAGTACACAACGGATATTTCTCCATCGACAAAAAAGGCCGCCCTGTAGATTCTACCATCAAAAGAGGTAGCGAAGATTCGGATGATGTATCGGCTTATGATTTAATCATGAAAGACAAAGAAAGGCTTTTGAGTTTTGAAGAGCCTACCCGTTTTATCTTTTCCCACTCGGCACTCAAAGAAGGTTGGGACAATCCCAATGTTTTCCAAATCTGTGCACTCAAAAATATAGATGCTGGTAGCCAAACCCGCCGCCGACAAGAGGTAGGGCGTGGTATGCGTTTGTGTGTGGATAAACACGGCGTTCGTCAAGATTTTGAACTCCTGGGCGAGCAAGTGCATCAAGTGAATGTGCTCACCGTCATCGCTTCCGAAAGTTATGAAGATTTTGCCAAAGGCCTACAAACCGAAATTGCCAAATCGCTGAAAGAAAGACCGGTGAAAGCCGATACCAAATTCTTCCTGGGCAAAGTGCTGACCAACGAATTGGGCGAAACCCTGCGTTTGACCGATGACGAAGCCAAAAAACTCAATAAATTTTTGTACAAACACGACATCCTAGATGAGGACGATAAAATCACCGCCGATGGCAAAATCCTTATCGAAAAAAATGAAGTGCCTGTACCCGAAACCCTTACTGCTTATGCCACTGCGGTAGCCCAGTTGCTGCAATCAGTGTACAATGGCGATGGCATCAAAGCCGAAGACGAAAGGAAAACCATGAACCTTGTCGTCAATAAAAATTTTGCCAAAAAAGAATTTCAAGAACTCTGGAAAAAAATCAGTCTAAAAACCGTCTATGAAGTCAACTTTGATACCGAAAAATTAATTAATGAAAGTACGATTAGATTGAATGCCGATTTGCATATTTCCGAACGCCGTTACGAAATAAAAACCGGTGGACAGAAAGAGGAAATCTCTAAAGAAGAATTGAAAGAAGGTACTGCCATCAGCATCACCAAAACCGATTCTAAAAAACTTAGTTCAGATTTATACACCCAAGTAGCTTACGATATGGTGGGCGAAATAGAAGCACTTACCAATTTGAAAAGAAGCACGGTGGTAGAAATTCTGAAAAAGCTAAGTCCCAATACCTTTGCGCTGTTCAGAAAAAACCCTGAAGAGTTCATAGCCAAATCGGCCAAACTCATCAATGAAACCAAAGCTTCGCTCATCATCAACAACATAGCCTACCATAAAACCGATGCTGCTTTTGATGCCAAAACCGTGTTTACCAATACCCAAAGCGTATTGCGAACCAACGAGTTGCTCCAAAAACACATTTACGATTATTTGGAAACCGATTCGCAGATAGAACGCGAGTTTACCCGAAATTTGGAACAAGCCACAGAAGTTGTTGTTTATGCCAAGCTGCCCAAAGGTTTTTATATTGCCACACCGGTAGCCAATTACAGCCCCGACTGGGCAATAGTGTTAGACAACGAAAAAGTAAAACATATTTATTTTGTAGCCGAAACCAAAGGCTCTGATAACATCAATGATTTGAGAAGCGTAGAAGCCCTGAAAATCCATTGTGCCAAAGAGCATTTTAAAACCATCAGCAATGGCGAAGTGAAATTTGATGTGATCAGTAATTATAGTAAACTGTTAGAAGTGGCGGAGTTGAAGTGATTAATTATGAATTACGAATTAGGAATTGGGAATTAGGAATTATGAATTACGAATTAAGAAGATAAACCACATAGAAACATATAACTCACATAGAAAAAGAAAAAACCTATGTACCTATGTGGTAAAA
Organism: Chitinophagales bacterium; assembly: GCA_023957245.1. Taxonomy (GTDB): domain Bacteria; phylum Bacteroidota; class Bacteroidia; order Chitinophagales; family JADIYW01; genus JAMLHH01. The sequence continues at coordinate 3,888 of JAMLHJ010000015.1, read as the reverse complement.
AAATAAATAAGATGCTTACAAAAAAATACATAGACGATTTAACCTATCAAGTTTTGGGTGCAGCAATTGAGGTACATAAAATTATGGGGCGAGGTTTGCTCGAAAGTGTTTATCATCAATGTATGATCGAGGAATTGAAAATTAGAAAATTAAACTTTCAGACAGAGATGATTATCCCCGTAATGTATAAAGAGAATAGTCTGAATATTGACTTTCGCTGTGATTTATTTATAGAAAATTATTTGGTAGTCGAATTAAAAGCAGTTCAAGAGTTGCATCCGGTTCATGAAGCGCAGCTTCTGAACTATATGAACCTTCTAAAAGCACCAAAAGGCATCTTGATAAATTTCAATTGTAGTAATATTTTTAAGGAAGGACAGAAAACATTCGTAAATAAATACTTTAGTGAATTATCTTAAAAAAATATTACCACATAAAAACCTATGTACCTATGTGGTAAAAAAACAAACAACATGAATTGTCAATATAAACCACATAGAAAAATAAACGAATAAAACCATGTGATTAAAGAATATTCATATTTGAAATTAAAAATAATGGAAATTAAAAAAGATATATTTCAACAGATACTCATTATCGTCAATACGGCTCGCAGCAATGCTGTGCGTAGAGTAGATACGGAGCGGATGCTGATGTATTGGCAAATTGGTAAGCTGATATTTGAAGAAGAACAACAAGGTGAGGAGAGGGCAGCTTATGGCACTTTTTTAATTAAAACTATTTCGGATGAGTTTCAACCTCAGTTTGGAAGTGGTTTTTCTGTTAGGCAATTAGAGATGAACAGACAGTTCTATCGTACTTTTCCAATTGCGAACGCACTGCGTACGCAATTCAGCTGGACCCATTATAGGATGCTTATTCGTATTGATAACCCAGATAAAAGAGATTTTTACATCGCTGAAACCGAGAAAAATAATTGGTCAGCCAGACAGTTAGAAAGGCAAATTAACAGCCAATTGTTTGAACGATTATTGATGAGTAATGATGTTGCATCTGTATTGGCTGTCGCTCGTGAAGAAAAAACACCAACAAATGCCAAAGAAATTATCAAGGATCCGATGATTCTCGAATTTTTGGGCTTGCGAAGAGAAACTGCTTATTACGAAAAAGATTTAGAAACCGCTATCATTACCCATTTACAAGAATTTATTCTTGAGTTAGGAAATGGATTTTCATTTGTGGCAAGGCAAAAACGCATTCATATCGACGGTGATGAGTTTTTTGTAGATCTTGTTTTTTACAATAGACTGTTGCAATGCTTTGTGCTTATAGAAATTAAAACGACAAAACTCACACACGAAAATCTAGGACAATTACAAATGTATGTCAACTACTATGACCGCTATGAGAAACAAGATTTTGAAAACCCAAGCATTGGCATCTTGCTTTGTACGGATAAAAACGATGCCGTTGTAAAAATATCCTTGCCCACTAATAACAACACCATCATTGCCAGTAAATACCAATTGTATTTGCCCACAGAACAACAGTTGATTGATGAAGTGAAAAAAGAAATAGAAAAATTAGATCACCCAAATCATGAATAATCAATTACGAATTATGAATTTTTATTTAATTAGAATTTAGGAAACAACATAAATTATGAATATAAACCACATAGAAACATAAAATTCACATAGAAAAAAAACAAAAACCTATGTACCTATGTGGTAAAAAAAAACAAAACACATAAATTATGAATATAAACCACATAGAAACATAGAATTCACATAGAAAAAAACAAAAACCTATGTACCTATGTGGTAAAAAAAAATAAACATGAACGATAAATTAGACCTTCAATCCCCCGATATAAGCGCTATGAACATCGATAAAATAGCCGCACTTTTCCCCAACTGCCTTACCGAAACCGCAGAAGGAAAACGCATTGACTTTGATTTATTAAAACAAGAACTCTCTACCGAAATTGTAGAGGGCAACAAAGAACGCTACCGACTGGAGTGGCCCGGCAAACGCGAAGCCATAGTTACCGCCAACCTACCCACCACCAACACCCTAAGACCGGTGCGTGAAGACAGCGTGGACTTTGACACCACCCAAAACATCTACATAGAAGGCGATAACCTGGAAGTGCTGAAACTATTGCAAGAATCTTACCTGAACAAGATTAAGATGATCTACATAGACCCGCCCTACAATACCGGAAAAGATTTTGTGTATAAAGACAATTTTGCCCGAAGCAGCGAAGAAGAACTCTTTGAGAGCGGACAAAAAGACGAATACGGACAACGCCTGCAAGCCAACCCAGAAACCAGCGGCCGCTACCACAGCGATTGGCTGAGCATGATGTACCCAAGATTAAAACTGGCAAGAAATCTTTTAACAGAAGATGGCGTTATTTTTATTTCTATTGATGATAATGAAGTGCATAACCTACGCAAAATTTGTGATGAGATTTTTGGGGAAGAGAATTTTGTAGGATGTTTACCTACAATTATGAATTTAAAAGGTAATAATGATGAATTCGGATTTTCTGGAACACATGAATTCACTATTGTTTATGCAAAATCAAAAATATCAATTTCAGATTTAAATGGAATTCCATTAGATAAAGAAGATGAAAAAGAATATTCTTCTTTTGATGAATTGGGAGCATACAAACAAGGTGCAACTTTAATGAGAACAGGAGAGGCGGGAGCTAGAGAAAAACGACCCAAAGGATATTATCCTATTTATGTTTCAAATGATTTAAAATCAATTTCACTGAAGAAAAACAATGAAAATGATTATATAGTTTATCCTAAAACTTCAAATGGTAAGGAAATGTCATGGCGACGTTCACCTGAATTTTTAAATGAAACTTTAAATGAATTTATTATTAAACAAACTAATAATGGCATAACCTTTTATAAAAAACAAAGACTTTTAGAAGATTTAAAAAATGGCAAAAAAGCTAAATCTTTATTTTATAAACCAGAATATAGTAGTGGAAACGGTACTTCTATTTTACAAAAGTTATTTGACGGAAGATTATTTGATAACCCCAAACCTATATCATTAATTTCTGACTTTATTTCTATAGGATTAAATTCCAACGACATCATCCTCGATTTCTTTTCAGGTTCCGCCACCACCGCCCATGCGGTGATGCAACTCAATGCAGACACTTCGACAGGCTCAGTGCCCGGCAATAGAAAATACATCATGGTACAGCTACCCGAAGCCACCGATGAAAAAAGCGAAGCCTACAAAGCGGGTTACAAAAACATCTGTGAAATAGGGAAAGAAAGAATACGAAGAGCAGCAAAGCAAATTCGTCTTAACCAAGATTCACAAGATAAAAAGGATTCGCAAAATTTATTTTCCGATAAAAATCAAGATAATTCAGACAAAAATAATCCTGCTCATCCAACCAATCAAGAAAATCATGGTCCAGACTTTGGTTTCCGTGTCTATCGCCTAGATTCTTCCAATATGCAAGAGGTGTATTACAAACCACAAGATTACCAACAAGCCAACTTAGATCTATTTGCCGACAATGTAAAACCAGACCGCAGTGCCGAAGATTTGGTCACTCAAATCATGCTGGATTGGGGCTTAGAATTGTCCTTACCCATTGAGCGCAAAACCATTGCCGGCAAAGAAGTATTTGCCGTAGCTGGCAATTCGCTGTACTGCTGTTTTGATACCGAAATAGACGAAGCCTTTGCCAAAGAAGTGGCAAAAGACCAAGCTTTGCGTATCGTTTTCCGCGACAAGGGCTTCAAAGACGATACCGCCAAGGAAAATGTAAAACAATTGTTGAAACAGTTGGCTCCAAATACGGAAATGCGAGTGGTGTAATCAATTATGAATTAGGAATTATGAATTAGGAATGACGAATTATGAATTATGAATTAGGAATGG